>DITN01000064.1 GCA_002422865.1 Bacteroidetes bacterium UBA6183
GGCAGGTGTTTTGTTTTATGATATTATTCCGGTTAACGATAGCCTGAATAAACGTAAGACTAAAACTGATGATTTGTTGGATATTGATTACCACATGGCTATTGCATCCAACGATTCTGTTTTAGCAGAAACGTTTACCAAAAATCAACCTGTAACAGTACCTGCTACACACCCAAGTTTTGGGGGGATTTTTAAGGAAATGAAAAAAGGCGACAGGGTTAACATTACGATCTCTGCCGACTCCTTTTATAAATACACCATTAACGCTCCTTTGCCCGAATACATAAAAAAAGGCGACAGTTTACGTTTTTACATCAAGGTGCATGATATCATGAATGAGCCTGAGTTTGCAGCAAAGGAGTATGCCAAAGAATTGGCACAAACACGTGAGGATTCTGTTGTGGCAAGTCGATTTATTTCACAATTCCAACGTATAAAAAAAACACATACCGGCTTACATTATGTGGTAAGTACACCGGGTACAGGCAAACAACCCGTTACCGGAAGCAAAGTAACCGTAAAATACCGTGGATACTTAACCAGTGGTAAAGTGTTTGAAAGCAACATGCAAGGATTTACTTTTACCGTTGGCAGCAAAGAGGTAATAGCAGGTTGGAACGAGGGCGTAAAACTAATGCGTGAAGGTGGGCGTTTTAAATTTATTATTCCGCCACACTTGGCCTACGGTGGTAGCGGAGCCGATATTATTCCGCCTTTTACCACCATTGTTTTTGATATAGATTTGATTAGTGTTGAATAACTTTTATATTTAATTTTTATTACTAACGTATTAATACAAAACATGAGAAAGATTATTGCATCATTGTTATTGGTAACATTAGGTTCAAGTTTGTTTGCACAACAACCTAAACCTAAACAAGCAACAAAACCAAAAACAACCACCAACAAAAACAAACAACAAACACCTTCAAAACCAAAACAAGCACAAAAAATGGAATTGAATAAAGAGTACACTACAGCATCGGGGTTAAAATACAAACTAACCCAAAAAGGAAATGGAACAAAAGCCAAGGCGGGAGCAAAAGTTTCGGTTCATTACACGGGTACGTTAATCGATGGTAAAAAATTTGACAGCAGCAGAGACCGCAACCAACCCTTTACGTTTACCTTAGGTCAGGGACAAGTTATTAAAGGCTGGGATGAAGGTGTTGCTTTATTACAAGTGGGTGATAAAGCCATTTTTACCATTCCGCCAACATTAGGTTATGGTGCTAATGGTGCCGGAGGTGTTATACCACCAAACGCTACTTTAGTTTTTGAAGTGGAGTTGATTGATGTTAAAGAACCCATTAAACCTTGGGATGTAAAAAGCACCGATACCATTACCACTGCAAGTGGATTACAATACATTATAGTTGAAAAATCGAGCAATTCTGATGCGGTTAAAGCCGAAAACGGAAAAACTGTTGATGTACATTATACCGGATTTTTAACCAATGGAAAAGTATTTGATTCGTCTATTGAAAGAGGAGAACCAATTAGTTTTGAGTTGGGTCAAGGACGCGTAATTAAAGGCTGGGAAGAAGGCATTGCATTGATGCATGTTGGTGATAAATTGCGTTTAATTATTCCATCAAACTTAGGTTATGGACCAAACGGTGCTGGTGGGGTTATTCCTCCAAATGCTACGTTATTGTTTGATGTGGAGTTGGTAAATGTGAAGTAAAATTTAAAGCACGAAAATCGAAATTCGAAATGGGAAATTAGCTTCGCTAAACTAGGTTTAGAAGTATGAAATTTTATACAACAATCGGCCGTTCAGCAAAAGTTGGATGGCCGATTTTTTTACGAATAAGCGCTCACAGAAACCACGGAATTGCCCAGAAGAATTAACCACAGCGATAACAGCGTTTTTCACAGCGATAGCAACGAGGTGTGTTTTCTTAAAATGATTGGAACATTGTGGTTAAAATATCTAACAGAAATCACGGAATTTCACAGAGAACAGACGCTGTTATCGCTGTGTTCCTGAGCCTTCAGTACGTTGCGGTCGCTGTGGTCAATTCTTTACCCATGGTTCAAACCTTCCAATTCATATATTTGAATCATGAAAAATACATCATTCACTTTAATTGCTTTATTGTTTATCGCCCTTATTGCTCAAAGTTGTAATCAACCCAAAGTAATAAGCACCAAACCTTGGGACATCAAAACAACTGATACCATTTCCACTGCCAGCGGTTTAAAATATTTGGTGGTTGAAAAAAGTAACAACCCCACAAAAGCAGAAAAAGGCATGATGGTAGATGTGCATTACACCGGTTTTTTAACCGATGGAAAAGTGTTTGATTCATCTATTGAAAGACGTAACCCCATTAGTTTTCAATTAGGAACTGGAAGCGTTATAAGAGGTTGGGATGAAGGTATTGCATTGATGAACGTGGGCGACAAATACCGTTTAATTATTCCTGCAGATTTAGGCTACGGAGCACACGGTGCCGGAAGTGATATTCCACCTCATGCTACCTTGTTGTTTGATGTGGAGTTGGTGAATGTCAGGTAAAATTAGCCACGCGGAACTGCGTTTCGAAATGAGGAAGTAAGGTTTTAAAAATATCGAATAATGAATGCTGAATGTCGAAGTTTTGATATTCGTAGCATAATGAATAAATCCAATTTTATAAATCATCTTAATAGTCTATAAAAAGTTTAACGCAGACCATTGGTGCAGACCGAA
>DITN01000027.1 GCA_002422865.1 Bacteroidetes bacterium UBA6183
CAACCGGACAAGGTAAATCGGTTGGATTAAATGCCATTTTGGTTTCGTTGTTGTACAAAAAACACCCATCGCAAATTAAGTTTGTGTTGGTAGATCCTAAAAAAGTAGAGTTAAGTATTTATAAAACCATCGAGCGCCACTTTTTGGCTAAAATTCCGGGCGATGCTGATGCTATTATTACCGACACCAAGTTAGTGGTAAATACACTTAACTCGTTATGTGTAGAAATGGATACGCGTTACGATTTGTTAAAAGATGCTCAAGTACGTAACCTTAAAGAATACAACGCTAAATTTATAAGCCGCAGGTTGGTACCAACCGATAAAATGCCACATCGTTTCTTGCCATACATTGTGGTGGTTATTGATGAGGTAGCCGATTTAATGATGACAGCCGGCAAAGAAGTAGAAATGCCTATTGCACGTTTGGCGCAGTTGGCACGTGCCATTGGTATACATTTAATTTTAGCTACACAACGTCCATCGGTAAATGTAATTACCGGTATGATTAAAGCAAACTTCCCGGCACGCGTGGCTTTCCGCGTATCACAAAAAACAGATTCGCGTACCATTTTAGATGCAAACGGAGCCGACCAATTAATTGGTAAAGGAGATATGCTTTACACCGTAGGTAACGATTTGGTGCGTTTGCAATGTGCTTTTGTTGATACACCAGAAGTGGATAGAATAGCCAACTTTATTGGCGACCAACAAGGCAAAGAGCCTTATATTTTACCTGAAGTGAAGAGCGATGAAGATGGCGAAAACGGTCCTGCAGAATTTGACCCACGTGAGCGTGATAGTTTGTTTGAAGAAGCGGCACAAATTATTGTTCAACATCAGCAAGGATCAACCTCGTTGTTGCAACGTAAACTTAATTTAGGTTACAACCGTGCCGGCCGATTAATCGATCAGCTAGAACGTGCAGGCATTGTTGGTCCGTTTAAAGGCAGCAAAGCCCGCGAAGTATTGGTAAGCGATATCATGCAGTTGGAAGACAGGTTGGCCGAGTTACGCGAAAGAGGATAAATTTGTCAGAAAAATTACTCAACTTTGAGTGCTTCATTAATAAGCATATTTTTCATTGAAGCACTTTGTTGGTATTAAAATGGTCCAATGACAAAATTTAAAAACATTATCCATGAAGGGAATACAAGATACATCAAGTAAAACATATCGTCAGTTAATGGGTAACGGCTTACGTTATGAGATTCCTAAATTTCAGCGTGATTATACTTGGGATGCTGAAAATTGGGATGATTTATGGCAGGATATTAAGGCATTAATTACAAATGAGGATAACGAGCACTATATGGGTTATTTAGTGCTACAAACATCTAATAATAAAGAGTTTCAGATAATCGATGGACAACAAAGGTTGACGACAATGAGTCTTTTGATATTGGCTACTCTTAAGTGTTTGAAAGAACTTATTGATTCAGGAATTGATCCTGAAAATAATTCAAAAAGAAAGGAAAGTTTACTAAATAGCTATATCGGGTATGTAGATCCCGTTACACTCATTTCAAACAATAAACTCAAGCTTAATCGCAATAGTAATGATTATTATAAGCAACATTTGGTTTTACTGAAAGAGTTGCCACTCCGAAATACCAACACCTCTGAGAAACACATGCGCGAATGTTTTAATTGGTATTTCGATAAAATAAAAAGAGACTTCAAGACTGGAGAGGCTCTTGCTGCTTTTATAGATAATATTGTAGATAAACTCTTTTTTACAGTTATCGAGGTAACTGATCAACTAAATGCTTTTAAGGTTTTTGAAACATTGAATGCAAGAGGAGTTCAATTATCATCATCTGACTTATTAAAGAACTATCTATTTTCTGTTGTGGATGAAACCAAACCACATTATTCAGAAATAGAGGAGTTAGAAAATATTTGGAGTAAAATTGTTGGTAAGTTGGGAGAGCAGAAATTTGAAGATTATCTGCGTTATTATTGGAATAGCGTTAATAAGTCCGTTGGTAAAAAAAACCTGTTTAAAGCAATTAAGGGAAGTATCAAGTCTAAGGAGGAAGTATTTGAACTGATACGAAATCTAAATGATACAGCTGATAAATATCTAGCTATTCAAAATCCTGAAGATGAGCTATGGAGAGAAAAGCCTGAAATTCGAAAGTCTCTAAAGGAGCTAAAGTTGTTTCAGATAAGACAAACGAATTCACTTTTTCTTGCAGCATTAACAAACCTAGACCTAGAACAATTTAAAAAGCTTGTTAAAATTTGCTCTGTAATCTCATTTAGATATAACATAATTGGTGGATTAAATCCAAACGCACAAGAGGAAGTTTACAACACAGTTGCTCTAAAAATTGCTTCAACAAAAAGCTTCTCTACAAGTGATTTTCATGGTATTTATGTCAGTGATATTAATTTTGAAAATGACTTTTCGACAAAAGAGTTTAAGAATACATCAAGGAATCATAAAATTGTCAAATATATCTTGACGCAGATTGAAAGGTATCAGTTTAATACTGATATTGAATATGAGAGTGATTTGTACTCCGTTGAGCACATTCTACCTGAGAATGCAGATAATAATTGGGGCCAATTCTCTTTTGATGAAATTGGTCGATCTATATACCGGATTGGTAATCTTACATTGCTTGAAAGAAAACTTAATCGGGAGGCAGATCAGAAGCAATATGCTGAAAAAATTAAATTTTTCGAAATGTCAAACAGCGAACTTACAAGGGCTATTGCAGAACATTACCAATCATGGTCAGAGGATAAAATAGCAGCGAGACAAAGAGAACTGGCCAAACATGCAAAAGGAATATGGAGAATTCAGGAACTGAGCAATTAAAACTGCACATGTTATAATTTTTATTTTTTGATAACAGGTAGTTTGTCTTTAAGATTAAATATGGTATCTACAATTAATTACATTTTGTTAAAAATTAATAATTACAAGTTTATCTGGAGCTTTATTGCAGTTATTGTTTTTATAATTACATCTTGTAATGATACCAAAATTGATAAGTTGAATCTACATAATAAAAATAATCACTTTCTTTTTTCAGACTCTATTCCTATTGTTGATATAATTGGAAAATGGTCATTAAAAGAGGCCAATAATAATGCTCATTTTAAGTCATTTATTATTGACTCTAATGGCTTTCATAACATAACGGATACCAATATTTGGCACTACAAGCTATCAATTGAAGGTAATAAATTAATTTTAGGAATCGATAGGTCTCAAAATTTAATAACTTCATTTGCAACTGACACATTAACAATTTACTGGAATTCTGGTCAGTATGAAACATATATCAGAAATAGTCGAAACTAGCCCAATAAAGTAAAAGTTTAATAAGCCTGGTTCTTGACTCATTCTAACATCACCCCACAAAAAAGCCCCCAATATTCTTGGAGGCTTTTGAAATTATATTACTAAAAAATTAGTGTGTAGCTAAGTAACTGGCAATACCTTCTGCGGTATCTTTTAAGCCATCTTTTCCTTTGTTCCAATCAGCAGGACAAACCTCACCGTTTTCTTCAAAGTATTGTAAGGCATCAACCATACGTAAAGTCTCATCAACGCTACGGCCTAATGGTAAATCGTTAACCACTTGGTGACGAACAACACCGTTTTTATCAATTAAAAATAAACCGCGGTAAGCTACGCTGTCTTCGCCTTGGTTACCAATCCAAATCATTTCACCATTGTCATCGTAGTTGTAATGACCGGCCAATACACCATAGTTTAATGCGATGGTTTTGTTTACATCAGCAACCAATGGGTATTTTACACCTTGAATACCACCATCGTTTTGTGGGGTATTTAACCAAGCCCAGTGGCTAAATTTAGAATCAATTGAGCAACCAACAACAGCTACGTTGCGTGCTTCAAACTCTTCCATTCTGCGTTGGAAAGCGATAATTTCTGTTGGGCAAACAAAAGTAAAATCTAACGGGTAAAAGAAAAATACCACATGTTTTTTACCAATAAATTGCTCTAACGAAAAATCTTCAACAAACTCACCACCATTAACTACGGCAGAAGCTTTAAACGAAGGTGCTTTTTTTCCTACTAACATTGTCATATTATTTAATTTGTTATTTTAATGTAATGGTGCAAAGTTAACCCTTGCCCCATTATCAAAAACTCATTTTTTGTTTAATAATCAATAACTAAAAGTTATCCATTCATCGATGCCAAAAATTCTTCGTTGCTATTGGTGTTTTTCATGTTTTTTAACAATACATCCATAGCCTCTTCAGCGTTCATATCGGCAATGTGGTTACGTAATACCCACACGCGTTGTAAGGTCGCTTTGTCCATCAACAAGTCTTCGCGTCTGGTACTACTTGCTACAATATCAATGGCAGGGTAAATACGTTTATTGGCCAATCTTCTGTCCAGTTGAAGTTCCATGTTACCGGTACCTTTAAACTCTTCAAAAATTACCTCATCCATTTTACTTCCTGTTTCGGTTAAAGCAGTAGCAATAATGGTTAACGAACCACCATTTTCAATTTTACGTGCGGCACCAAAAAAGCGTTTTGGTTTGTGTAATGCATTGGCATCAACACCACCCGATAATATTTTACCTGATGCAGGTTGAACCGTATTAAATGCACGTGCCATACGTGTAATAGAGTCTAGCAAAATTACCACATCATGTCCGCACTCGGTCATGCGTTTCGCTTTTTCTAAAACGATATTGGCAAGTTTAACATGTTTTTCTGCAGGTTCATCAAATGTACTTGCAACCACCTCTGCACGCACACTTCGTTGCATGTCGGTAACCTCTTCCGGACGTTCATCAATCAATAAAATAATTAAATAGACTTCAGGGTGGTTTTTGGCAATGGCATTGGCAATGTCTTTTAATAAAATGGTTTTACCCGTTTTAGGTTGGGCCACAATTAAACCACGTTGACCTTTACCTATAGGTGCAATTAAATCTATAATACGGGTTGAATAAGAAACCGCATTTTTTGATAAGTTTAATTTTTCATCGGGGAAAAGCGGTGTTAAGTGTTCAAATGCTACGCGGTCTCTAATTTCTGCGGCACTGCGCCCGTTCACCGATTCTACTTNNTTTTCACCTTCTTTAGGAGGGCGAATGGTACCACGAACAGTATCACCTGTTTTTAAACCCAACAATTTTATTTGCGATGGCGATACATAAACATCATCCGGAGATGGCTGATAGTTGTAATCGCTCGAACGTAAAAAACCGTAACCATCAAGCATGGTTTCTAAAACACCTTCGCTGCTTACAATACCTTCCAGCTCTTGCAATAAAGCTTGTTGTTGTTGAATGCGCTCGTTGCGTTCGTTACGCTCGTTGTTGCGTTTTTCTTTCCAATTATTATTTCCGTTGTTCGGATTGTTTTGTGGGTTGTTTGAGCCGTTGTTGTTTTCACTTTCGTTACTCACCGGTGTTTCTTCAACACTATTTTGCGGAGCTTGTTGCGTTTCCAAAACCGGTTGAGGTTGTTGTTGTTCCTCTTCTTGTTTGGTTTCTGCAACAGGAGCTGGTGTAAAATCAATATCATCCAGTAAGCTTTCCGATGAAGTATCCATCATTCTTTCTTCACTTACTATTTTATCATCTCCTTTTTTAGGACGGCCTCTGCGTTTTTTTGGTGCATCATCAGCACCGGGGGTATTTGTATTTTCGTTCATTTTTATTTGTTCAAGCAATTGCTGTTGAGCTGTAATTGCATTAATAAGTTCTTCTTTGCTCATCGCATCAACACCTGATATGTTTAGCGAAAGCGCCACCTCGTGTAGTTCCGAAATTATCATATCGGATAACGTAGTTTTACTGTACATCAAAAAAAATTAAATTAATAAGATCTTGTTTGATTGCTTTGCCTTGCACTGTTTCCTTTAATTATAACTAAAAGCTTTTTATGGAATGTGTTAGAGCAATGGAAGAATTTCCGACTGCAAGGTAAAAATAAAATTGAATAAGCAAAATATTTTTCTTGTGGCTTGATTTTTAGCCTGCTAGATTAAAGCAGACTTAATCAAATAGACGTACTTATTGTACAAATAAAAAAGCCATGCTGTTTTTACAACATGGCTTTTTAGTTATTTATGGTTGATGTTATACCAATAGTTTAACCGGATTTTCTAAAAGTTCTTTTAACGTTTTTAAGAAAGAAGAACCTACTGCACCATCCACTACGCGGTGGTCGCAGCTTAAGGTAACCTTCATTACATTGGCTACTTTCATTTGTCCGTTTTCTACTATCACGGTTTCTTTAGCTGCACCTACTGCCAAAATACAAGCATCAGGTGGATTGATGATGGCTGTAAACTCATCAATACCAAACATACCTAAATTAGATATGGTAAAGGTGTTGCCTTCAAATTCGTTTGGTTGTAATTTTTTGTTTTTAGCTTTTTCGGCCAGTTCTTTAACCTCAGCACTAATGTGTGATAAACTTTTGCTATCGGCAAATTTTACTACCGGCACAATTAAACCATCTTCAATAGCTACTGCCACACCAATGTTAATGTGGTGGTTGTAACGTATTTTATCGCCCAACCAACTTGAGTTTGCCGCAGGATTTTTGCGCAATGCACCTGCAACAGCCTTAATAATAATATCGTTAACAGATATTTTAACAGGACTAAACTCTAACATTGTTTTTCTGGCTTCAATGGCCTTATCCATGTTAATGCTCATGGTTAGGTAGAAGTGAGGAGCGGTATGTTTACTTTCGCTTAACCTGCGTGCAATTACTTTACGCATTTGCGATACAGGTACTTCTTCAAAACTTTCTTGACCAACTACCGCAGGTAATGTAATATTGGTTTTGCTTGCACCTTTTGCAGCCGGAGTAAATGTTTCAACATCACGTTTAACAATACGGCCACCATCACCACTGCCACTAATGCTGTTAATATCAATCCCTTTTTCGTCTGCTATCTTTTTGGCTAAAGGCGATGCTTTAATTCTAGAGTCGGTTGATGTATTTGCAACAGGAGTTGATGTAACCGGGGTTGCAACTGTTTCTACCTTAACTTCTTCTGTTTTTGCAGGAGCAGCCGGAGCAGATGCACCATTTAATAAAGCTGAAATATCATCACCTTTTTGTCCAACAATAGCTATTAATGCATCAACAGGAACACTGCCGCCTGCAGGAATACCAATGTGTAAAAGGGTACCTTTAACGTAATTTTCTAACTCCATAGTGGCCTTGTCGGTTTCCACCTCAGCCAAAATATCACCCGGTTTAATATCATCGCCCACTTGCTTTAACCATGATACGATAACTCCCTCGGTCATGGTATCACTCATTTTGGGCATGCGTATTACTTCTGCCATATCTATAATGTGTTTATCTTATTTTGTTAATTCAAAAATCAAGCAAAAATAACAATACTATTCATTTAAGCTACTCAAACTTAAAAATCTCTGTAATTCAATTTTATATCAAACCCAACTTTAAACCAGCGACCGGGCATTTGCACAAATCCTGCTTCTAAGTATTTGGTATTAAAGATGTTTGATGCCTCTGCAAACACATTTAGCTGTTTGTAGCGGAATAATACTTTACTATCAAATAAGGTATAATCGGTCATGGCAAGCCTGTTTACGTGCCTAACGGTTACGGTTTGATGAACCAATTTGTGCCATTTTATGCCCACCGTTGCCACGGCTTGGTGTTTAATGTTTGATAAGGTATAACGACTTTGATAATTTTCGCTTGCACTCGCATCGGCATCAATAAAGGTATAGCCGGCCTGAATTTGGTTAATAGGTCCGTTAAATACTTTGTTGATGTTTGTTTCAAAGCCTGATAAGGTTACTTTATTTAAGTTTAATGGTTGCCATTTTTGTGTAGCATCTGTGCGGGCCCAATCAATTAAGTTGTTTGATGTGCGTTGGAAAAGCGATGCAGAAATGAAAATACTTTTAGCGGTATACTTAGCACCAAATTCGCTCGATAAGGCTTGTTCTGGAGCGAGTAAGGCATTACCAATATTTGATGGTCCGTTGTAATACAAATCAGTAAACGTTGGTAAACGCATGCCTTTATCAACCGAAGCAAAAATTACCCATTTGGGTTTGATGTTGTAATACGCATCAACCCCCGGGAAAAATGCTGACTTATCTGTGGCATATTGATTAAGGTAAACACCAGGAGTAAGTATTAGTTTTTTGTTGAGTAACGAGAAACGGTGTTCGATAAACACACCAAAAATATCTCTTTCGCGTTTGCCCAAGTTACTGCTTTTTAACCGTTCAAATCGGCTGTCGAAACCAATACCTGTTTCACCAATTTTTGATTGGTAAGTGGCATGGATTTCTGCACCAACTACATGCGAAAAATGCCTGTTTTGGAAAACAGCCGGATTACTTCTGATGAAGATGTAGTGATCTTGATTGTAACGGTAATAACCTTGTGTTTTTAATTTAAATCGGTTGTGTTTAACCTCGTGTTGTATGCCTGCAAAGCTGGTTTGAATGGTTTCGTATTCGGTTGGGTTGGCAACGTAAAAACCGCGTGCACCAAAACTTCTATCGGTATGGCCGCCCGTTAAATTTAAGCTCGATTTGTTAAATTTTGCAGTGGCTTGGTAAAACAACTGACTCACATTAAAGTCGGTATTAGGTAAGTACCCGCTTGATGATGATTTACTAAAAGAAACATGCTGACCCACATTTTTGTAATGCATTACAGCACCTGCTTTAAGTCCGTATAGACTGAAGTCGCCACCAAATGCGCCAACATACAACATATTTTTTTCGGGTACTTTGGTAACCATATTAACCGCACCGCTTAATGCGTTAATACCATAAATACGTGATGCGCCTGTTTTTATCACTTCAATTTGTTCGATGGCCTCGTTGGTTAGGGGCAAATTAAACATATGGTGACCAGTTTGTGGATCGCTTAGTTTCATGCCATTAAGCAACATTAATGTTTGATCAAACGAACCACCACGTATTCCAATATCAGCTTGTACTCCTTCGGGGCCGCGTTGTCTGATATCAACCCCGCTAACCATAGCCAACCAATTGGCCGGTGTGGTACCGGGTAATAAACTAATTTGTTTGCGTGTAATAACAGCCGATGGACTTAGTCTGGTTTGAATTCGGTTACTGTTAATGGTTACATCTTTTAATACTAAGGTGTCTGTTTGGGCCGATGCATTGATGCTGTAGGCCGTTAAACATGCAACACCCAATAAATTTGTAAACTTTTGCATAGAGTAAATTTGGCGCGAGTATAACGCAACAAACGATTAAACAATCCCTTAATTTGTAAAGATTATGTATGATATTGGAGTATAGTACCTTGATGCTTGTATTAACAATTGTTATTTGGCTAAATCATTAAGCCCAAATTATTCGTTTGAAATACAAACAGAATAATCGATGTAAGAAAATCAAACTTTTGGGCATCAGCTATACTTCACCCAAAAGTTGATTTTCTAAATCGGGGTTTACTCAACTAATGCAGATAGCTCGGCTCATTCTTCGCCTTCTACTGCATAAGTTGGGTTTAACATGTGTGCTAAAATTGGTTCACACTTTTCTTTGCAGCAAGGGTAAAATGTTCCATGTTTCCAATTAACAGATTTAGGCGATTGTCCCCACCAAAACTCGGCTAAGGCAAGGGGTTTTAATTGGTGTAAAAACGCGTATTGCAATAGTTTGGGTGCTGCACATTCGCCTGCTCCGGCTGGAGGGTTTTTGTATGATGCTTGTTTAAAAATATCGTTGATATTTTTATGGTCACCATTTTGGTTGATGAATGAATAGCGGTTAAAAATTTCGTGTTGCAAATTGATGGAATGTTGCTTGCGATTTTTTTTAAGTTGGTTAATGGCTGCAATGTTTTCAGGTTCATTATCCTCCAGTAATTTTATCTCGTCAATCAACTCGGTTAGTGCTTGCATACCTGTGTTTAAAAAACTGCCTTGTGTAAGCAAATCGAAAACAGGAGGTACAAATTTAGGGTGATGATTTCCGCCTGCAAGTTTGCCGGAAAACGCAGATAAATATCCTACTTCATTTTGTGCATTTTGAACCACCAACACACCAAACATTTTTCCTACAATGTTGCTGTTTGATTGATTTGATAAACCAAAGTTATGTTCCCAATCT
>DITN01000004.1 GCA_002422865.1 Bacteroidetes bacterium UBA6183
TATCACGTTCATCGGCATTGGCATCAAAAGCTACCGGTTACCCAATTGCTAAAATTGCATCAAAACTAGCTATCGGCTATACCTTAGATGAATTAAAAAATCCGGTTACCAAAACCACTTCTGCTTATTTTGAACCGGCATTAGACTACGTAATTGTAAAAATACCTCGTTTTAACTTCGATAAATTTAAAGGTGCCGATACCACATTGGGCCTACAAATGAAATCGGTGGGTGAAGTAATGGGTATTGGTCGTACGTTTATTGAGGCCTTACAAAAAGCTTGTCAATCGCTAGAAATTAAACGCAATGGTTTAGGTGCTGATGGTTATCAAAACCGCAACTTAGAAGATATTGTAGAGAAGTTAAAATACCCAAGTTGGGACAGGTTATTTGCTGTTAAGGATGCCTTGAGTTTAGGTGTGCCGATTTCATCGGTGGAGAAAATCACCAAAATAGATCGTTGGTTCTTAACCCAAATAAACGATTTGGTTAGGGTTGAAAGCGATACACGCAGGTTTAACTTAAAAAACATGCCGCGTGAGTTGATGTTGGAGTTAAAACAAAAAGGGTATAGTGATGTACAAATTGCCTGGCTTTTAGGTGCTGATACTACAGAAGATGAAGTACGTGCCTTGAGAAAAGAAATGGGTATTATTCGTACTTACAAAACGGTTGATACATGTGCTGCAGAGTTCCCTTCACCTACCAACTACTTCTATTCAACCTATGATGGAGAGAATGAAAGTAAAGTAAGCGACAGAAAAAAAATCATTGTATTGGGTTCGGGACCTAACCGTATTGGCCAAGGTATTGAGTTTGATTACAGTTGTGTGCATGGTTTATTAGCGGCTAAAGAGTGCGGTTACGAAGCCATCATGCTTAACTGTAACCCCGAAACGGTATCTACCGATTTTGATATGGCCGATAAGTTATACTTTGAGCCGGTGTTCTGGGAGCATTTGTTAGACATTATTGAGCACGAAAAGCCTGAAGGTGTGATTGTGCAGCTTGGCGGACAAACAGCGCTTAAACTGGCTAAAAAGCTTAAAGAAAAAGGAATTAAAATTATAGGAACCGATTACGAAAGCATGGACTTATCAGAAGACCGTGGTTCGTTCTCTGATTTATTGAAAGAATTGGATATTCCTTATCCGCAATATGGTGTAGCCGAAGATGCAGATGAAGCCATTGCTGTGGCTAAACATGTTGGTTACCCGGTATTGGTGCGCCCTAGTTATGTGTTGGGTGGACAAGGCATGAAGATTGTAATTAACGATGAAGATTTGGAAAATGCAGTAATCAGTTTGTTGGGCGATTTGCCCGGCAACCGTGTACTGATTGACCATTTCTTGGATAGGGCAGAAGAAGCCGAAGTGGATGTAATTTGCGATGGTGAAGATGTACACATTATTGGTATGATGGAGCACATTGAACCTGCAGGTATTCACTCGGGCGATTCGAATGCCGTGTTGCCACCATTTAGCTTAAGCGAAACGGTTAAAAAGCAAATGGAAGTATACGCCATACAATTGGCCAAAAGCATGAAAATTGTTGGTTTGTTAAACATACAGTTTGCCATTAAAAACGAAAAGGTATATGTAATTGAAGCCAACCCACGTGCTTCGCGTACGGTACCGTTTATAGCAAAAGCATATCAAATACCTTACGTAAACATTGCCACCAAAGTAATGTTGGGTGCTAAAAAATTAAAAGACTTTACCTTCGAGCGTAAGTTAGAAGGATATGCGATTAAAGAACCCGTGTTCTCGTTTAACAAGTTTGAAGGTGTAAATAAAGAGTTAGGTCCTGAGATGA
Organism: Bacteroidetes bacterium UBA6183; assembly: GCA_002422865.1. Lineage (GTDB taxonomy): Bacteria > Bacteroidota > Bacteroidia > UKL13-3 > UKL13-3 > UBA6183. The sequence goes on from DITN01000004.1 coordinate 1,816, forward strand.
AATCAACAGGTGAAGCCATTCGCTTTATTAAAGATTTACACGACCCTATTTTCCGCCAATGGATTAAAGAAAAGAGCATGTACTTAAGTAAGTAATTTGCTTTTGTAAAAAATTGGTTCTAACTTTAAACTATTAAATTAATTAGTTATGAGTAATCTAACAATTAGTACCAAGGTTGTTAAACTGTCTAAAATCGGTAAATCACCGGATATTTTAGTCGCAATTGACAAAGAAAGAGCGAGTAGAAGAGACAATACCGGAACTTCAGGTGATGGTAGGGTTACAGTTACTCGGGTAGGTACTCAAAAAAGATAATTCGCAATGAACATTGCCCTAGCCACCATTGCCGTATTCATATTATTAACGCCTGGATTTTTGTTCAGGCGTTTTTATTATACAGAAGAATTTTCTAAAGAATATTTCAAACAATCTTATCTCGACTTGTTTTTTTCGAGCCTGCTTCCATCTGCAGTTATTCATATTCTTGGCTATTATTTAATTATTAGTTGCTCCGGAAATAGTATTGATGTAAAAGTACTTGGCACATTATTAAGTGGAACTAATGATGCGAATTTGATCAATAGAGCTTTTGATTCACTGTAAGATGATGTGTTTAAAATTGTATTTTATCTTGTTTCACTTGGTATTATTTCAGCAGCAAGTGGATATTTAGTAAGGAAATTAATTAGGAAACTTAAGTTAGATAGAAAGTACAAGTTACTGAGGTTTCAGAATGAATGGCATTACGTTTTTACAGGAGAGATTCTTGATTTTCCTAAAGTACCCGGAAAGTCGGAAGAGGTTGATATTACTTATATAGATGCATTGGTTAAAACAGACGAAGGAACAATAATATACATGGGTTTGTTGGCTGATTATGTGCTTTCGAAAGATGGCGGTTTAGATCGAATTTATTTGAAAGATGTAAGACGTAGGTTTTTGAATAATCAAACCGAACAAGCTGAAGATAACTCGACAAACAAATATTACGAGTTACCCGGAGAGTTTTTCGTGTTGGCTTATGATAAAATTATAAACCTTCATATTACCTATTACAAAGTATCTATTGATGCGCAACTAGAGCAAGAAATTAAAGATATAGATATTGAAAATTAACCCCATTTTCCGCCAATGGATTAAAGAAAAGAGCATTTACTTAAGCAAGTAATTTGCTCTAACCATAAAAATAAAACCCGTTCCGAACCTAGTTTCGGGGCGGGTTTTTTGTTTGGGCTGACAATGATTGATTACAGCGGACCTGTTAAAAAAAATATCTCAATAGTAAATCTATTCCCTTTCATAATACGTATTCTTCTTTTCTCCGTGCTTTTTAAGCAATCCCGAAATGGTGCCATTTTTTAAATCGCGGCTAGCTGTTGCTGTTGATAGCTCTTTGTAAAAACTCATGTAATCTTTCCGGGTAAAAGCTTCTGGTTGTTGTTCTAAATAAAGCACCAAGCGTTCTGTATCATTTAATCGTTGGGTTTGGTGTTGCAATAAATCAGCCAACGATTGGTTAATGATGCCCAACATAAACTCAATAAACGAGGTTGATTTTCCTGCTTTATCAGAAGCTGCCAAGGCTTGGTAATACTTGCGTTGATTTTTGGCAATTAATGTTTCAAAAGGTAAAAACTCAAACAATGGATAATGGTGCATCAATATCATGGTCTGCCACAATCGGCCCATACGTCCGTTGCCATCCATAAACGGATGTATAAACTCCATTTCGTAATGAAAAACACAACTTTTAATCAGTGCCAATTCTTTTTTATCATTCAGGTATCGGAATAAACTTCCCATTAGCGGCTTTACTTGCTGATAAGGCGGAGCCATGTGCGCCACTTGTTTTCCTTTAACTATACCAACCCCTTTTGTTCTGTATTTTCCGGGGCTTTCAACCAAACCTTGCATAAGCAGTTGGTGTGCTTTTAAAAAATCTTTTTCTGATTTGTAGCTGTAATTTTTTAGCTGCTGATAAACAGCCAATGCATTAACCACCTCTTTAATATCTTTCTCCGGACCAAGCACACGCTTGTTTTCTAACACAGCCGTTACTTGTTCTTCGCTTAAGGTATTTCCTTCAATTTTTAACGAAGCATGAATGGTTTTTATTTGATTTTGTTTTCGCAGTTTAGGGCTTTCGCGCACCAATACATTTCCTTGCAAAGCCCCTATTTTATAAGAAACATCGCTAATTAAATGCAGTATTAAAGGTGTTATTTCGTATGGTGGCTTCACTTTTTGATAGTATCAAATGATACTAT
>DITN01000101.1 GCA_002422865.1 Bacteroidetes bacterium UBA6183
TTATGTGTAAGGCCATGAACCGTTCTTTGTTAAATGTATTAATTGGAAATTTTGGTGGTGGAGCAACAGGGGCGGCAGCTACATCAGCAAGTTTTGAAGGAACCATCAAAGAGGTTACAGCAAGCGATGCTGCTATATTGATGAAATACGCCAAAAAAGTAATCATCGTACCGGGTTATGGATTAGCGGTTGCACAAGCCCAACATGTGGTGCACGAGTTAGAAGAATTATTGGAAAAAGAAGGGGTGGAGGTTAAGTACGCGATTCATCCTGTTGCCGGACGTATGCCCGGGCATATGAATGTGTTGTTGGCCGAGAGTAATGTAAGTTATGATAAGTTGGTAGAAATGGAGGAGATCAATCCTGAGTTTACCACTACTGATGTGGTATTGGTGGTTGGTGCCAACGATGTGGTAAATCCGGCTGCCAAAACAGACCCTAACTCGCCAATTTATGGCATGCCAATTTTAGATGTGGAGAATGCTACCAATGTAATTGTAAACAAACGAAGCATGAAAGCCGGTTATGCAGGTATTGAAAATGAACTTTTCTATAAACCTAAAACCAGTATGTTGTTTGGTGATGCTAAAAAGGCATTAACACAATTGGTAAGCGAGATCAAGAACCTGGGTTAATACCAATCAATTTTATATAAAGCACCACTTGAAGTTTACTTCAAGTGGTGCTTTTGTTTTAAGCAAAACGATATCTTTCTGATTGAAGATATAGCAATGCTTAACCGGTACTTATAACAAAATAATAAGCAGCAACAGAATGATGATGATTGCACCTACAGAAATATATACTCCGCCATCAGCTACTTTTTTAATCGCTTTTACTTCTTTTCTCAATGCCTTCTTTTCAGCAGCAGTTAAACCCGATTTGTCCATGGCATTAATCTCGTCCAATCTTAATTGCATAATATGGGCTTGTTCCGCTTGAATTGCGGTAACCGGAGGTTTAGGTGCATCTTCAGCTTTTAATAAAGTAGGTGTAACAGATAACATCATTAGGGTTACAAACGTGTATGTTATTTTTTTAAAAGATTTCATTTTTATAGTATTAATTGTTGATGATTGGTCGTGATAAATTTCACGTGGTAAAGATTAACCCCAAATGATTCTTAAGTATTACATATTTAATCAAATGAGTTACATCTATCACACTTTTTTAAAAACGTAACTTAAATGTATATCCGCAAAATTACCAGTTTGCTATAAAAATGGACAGATATTAAATGTGAAACGCCTTTATATTAGACAATACCTGAAGGACTCTATATGGCCTATGATGATTTTACGTAACAATCAAGGTGACTGTTTGCGGGTAAGGCTTAGTAAGCAATCCTGAAATGAAGCGTAGCGAAATGGCTAGGATTGTGCTGCAAAAACAGGCACTGTAGATTGTAGTAAAAGCATCATGAGCCTTGACTTTTTTGAATACTTTTTAGCTCTATCAATCTATATTTTCATCGGCATCGCTGAATGTAAACATTTGTGTCAAGACAACTGCGCAGCAATCAACGAGGCAAAAAACAATAAACAACAACGAGTTAAAAAGTATTGCCGGTTTGGGGTGGCAACCCCAAGAAAGAAAATCTACAGTTTTTTGTCACTTTTTATTTGGGTTTAATGCAAATTCAACGAGGCAAAAAATAACAAACAACAATAGGTTAAAAGTGAAGGCGTTCCGAAACTTCGGAAGGGTGCCAACCCAAAAGGAGAGTAATTTTTATTCTAAAAGGACTTTAAAATGGAACACACTCATTATTATCAAAATCTAAACGCTTTGCTTAAAATACTAATAAATACCAGATTGATCGGCAATGATTAGAACATGCCGGTAAACTAACGGGTATACATTAAATTATGTACTTTACGCAGTATTCATCTTAACCACACGCATAACATTTGATTCATCAACTTAAAAAGGAATGAATACAAACGAAAAGAATTTCGCCTGTCTTTTTTGAGAAATACATCAAATAAAATATGTTTGTTTAATACAATTTATTTCACCCTATGAGAATATTAATGCCTTTATTTTTTGCCGCTACTTTGTTTTTATCAACCCAACTATTGGCGCAAGACACCCTAATTTTTAAAAGCAATTTAGGTGCAGGTTTAATCACCAATCGCGAAGGTAAATCACTTAATTTTCGGTACCTTATTAAATCAAGTGCAGACATACCCGAAGCAAAAAGGTACTTTAAAAAAGCACGTTTTAACAATATTGTAGCCACTGTATTTGCCTTTCCGGGAGGTTTTATCGTTGGTTATCCATTAGGACTATCCTTATCCGGACAAAAATTAAACACCGATTTATTAATGATTGGCGGAGGATTAATTCTGGTTAGTGTACCATTTAATATATGGCGTAACAAAAATATGCGTAGGGGAGTAGATGCTTACAACCGTGGGGTGTATAGGGGCGATTAATTATACCGAAAGAACATTTAATATAGTCCAATCTCGGCTATGGCCTCATTGAACTATTTTCATGTAGCATCGTTATAACCATTGTAATTATTTACCATAACGTATGGTAAATTTTACCATGTTGTTGCTGCGTTGGCTGTTTCTAAAGGCATCATAAAAATAATAGATGTCGTTTTGGTTGGCCCACTTAACGGTTTTATATTTGGTATGGGTTATTTTGTAATCAAATAAAATGGCCCTCACGTTATTGCGTTTGTAGGTTTTCCAAAAACTGGTTGGTCCACCGCTTCCAAACGTGTAAACACCCGAAGTGGCAAACGAATCCATATTAATTTTAACTACAGTAACAAAATCAGGGGTGTCTTTGTAGGTAAAGGTGTACCCCATTTTTTCAAATTCAGTTTTGCAGGTGTTTTTTAACCGGGCATCAAAATCAGGATTAAAAATATAAGGCACACTATTTTCTATATACACCTCCATACTTTGGGTAGGTTTTTTACCGGTACGCACTTTATTGCGTTGCCAATACAAACGTTGACAACCGCTTAGGGTAACAAGTACAATTACTGTGAACAAAATGCCGGTTTTTGTGCTCATCTTTTACTTATCGTTATATTTAATGTCGTTGTTTTTTTAGCCACAGATTACACAAATTATCGCCTAAAATTGGCCCATGCCTATGGCATGTTTAATCTGAGCAATCTGTGGCAACCCTTTTAAATCATGTCATTGCAATATAAATTTACATTGTTTGATATTCAATTGCTTTAACCATTTTGTTGATTTAAAATTGATTCGAACAAAATACCTAAATAAATACAATTGGTACAACTTATTTATGTATGATTGTGCCATAAAAAATACAACCAAACAACTACAAGCAAGTCATGATAATATCCATTATAGTTGCAGCCGATGAACAAAATGGTATTGGCATAAACAACAATTTGTTATGCCATTTGCCAGCCGATTTAAAATACTTTAAACAAGTAACCAGCGGTCATTGCATTGTAATGGGACGTAAAACTTTTGAGAGCATAGGCCGGCCGTTACCAAACCGCACCAATATTGTGGTCACCCGTAATCAAGATTTGGCCATACCGGGTTGTGTGGTGGTTACCTCATTGCAAGATGCCGTAGATTATGCAAAACAACATAACGAAACAGAACTAATGATAACAGGAGGAGGAACCATTTATGCCGATGCTGTAAATTGGTGCGATAAGGTTTACCTCACACGCATACATCACACCTTTAATGCCGATACATTTTTCCCTGAGGTAGAGCAAGCTGGGTTTACATTGACCGCTTCCGAAACACACACGGCTGATGAAAAACACGCCTACAGTTATACCTTCGAGGTGTGGGAACGTAAATAAATTTCGGGCGTTACCGCTTCATTGCATTACGCGGTCGGTTGTTACGCTATACTACGGTGCCGCTTCACCACCTAACGCGGGTTTAACTTTCAAATGGTGTTTAAATTCCATTTAAAAAATCTAAGTTGGCAATACACTTTTATTTTATTTAATTAGTTGAACCAAAAATTTAATCATTAGCCTTATGAAAACTAACATTGTAAAAAGCAGCTCCACTTCGTCTATACACCCAATTTGGTGTGATAGACGAATAAAACCTTCGTCTATATACTAGTTAGTGGCAAGGCTAAGACAACAACACAACCCGACCGACAAAATCGGGTTCTTTTTGACATTTTGTATTTAAGTAGTTGCTTAAATAAACAAATTGACTACCTTTGTGCTATGGACAACA
>DITN01000009.1 GCA_002422865.1 Bacteroidetes bacterium UBA6183
ATTAGTTGACAGGTTGACAAGTTGATAGGTAAAGCCTGTTCGAGTGCGCCTTGGGATGGATTTGTGCAGGCGCGAGTATCGAGAATAGGAGTTAAGTTGACAAGTTGATTCACTTCTGTTCCAGCTAAAGCATCGAAGTGTGAGAGCCACATAAAATTTGAAAACAAGGAAAGCCTAAATAAAACATAACATGAACGTAGAAAACTCGAAGGCACAAATGAAAAAAGGTATTTTAGAATACTGCATTTTGGCCATTATTAAACGGGGAGAGGTTTATGCATCCGATATTTTGGATGAGCTAAAACAAGCCCAATTAATTGTAGTGGAGGGTACTTTGTATCCTTTGTTAACCCGACTTAAAAACGAAGGTTTATTAAGTTACCAATGGGTTGAATCGAAGTCGGGGCCGCCACGTAAGTATTTTCAACTAACGCCCGAGGGTAACACCTTTTTAAACGAGTTGGAATTAACCTGGAACGAATTAACCGACTCGGTAAACCAAATTATTCAAAAAACTAAAACCCATAACTAGCATAATCTTATGAATAAGGTAGTAAACATTAACTTAAACGGCATCATTATAAGTATTGATGAGGTTGCATACGAGCAACTGAAACAATACATAGATGCTTTACACAAACATTTTTCGGGTACCGAAGGTTCGGCCGAAATTATTTCGGATATTGAAACACGCATAGCCGAGTTGTTGCAGCTAAAACTTACCGATAATAACACGGTAATTTTACCTAAAGATGTGGCTGATGTAATTGCGGTTATGGGTAACCCTTGGCAAATGGAAGGCGAGGAGGAACAACAATCTTCCAACCATTCTTCTAGTCAATCATCAAACCAAAACAATACGCAAAACAGTGCAGGACCTAAAAAACTTAAACGCGATCCACACAATAAAGTAATTAGTGGTGTGTGCGGTGGCTTGGGTAATTTCTTAAATATAGATCCCATTATTGCACGTGCCGGATTTTTAATTTCATTTTTTGTTTTTGGTTCGGGATTATTGTTATACCTCATACTTTGGGTAATTATGCCTGAAGCCACACCGGATGAGTTACCTCAATTTTCAGGAACAAGTTCACGCAAATTATTTCGCAATACCGATGATAAAATGATTGGTGGTGTTTGTTCGGGTATTGGCGCTTATTTAGGTGTGAGTGAAGTGGTGATGCGTGTGGTGTTTTTAATTTCGTTTTTTGCTTTTGGTACAGGTTTATTAGCTTACATTATTCTTTGGATTATTATTCCTGAAGCCAAAACCGCAACCGAAAAATTACAAATGCGCGGCAGCAACATCGACATCAACAATATTGAACGTGAAATTCGCAATACGGCTTCAAACATTAGCAGTAAAGCCACCGCAAGTCCGGCACTTAAAAACCTGATAAAAGCTGTTACCATTATTGTAGGTTTAATGGTGTTGTTTATGATTGTATTACCGGGCAGTATTTTGTTTTTGGTATTAACTTTTGGTATGGATGGCAATGGCGATTTTTCAGATTTTGTGCGCACAATTACCATTAACGATACCATTTTAATGCTGGCCAAATGGGGTATTAATGCTATTGTTTTTTCGGTAGTGTTAGGATTTGCAGCCTTGGCTTTTCAATTGATTACACATAAAAAAGTAAAGTATGTTTCGGTAATTACTACTATACTTTTCTTTGGCGGTATAGCATCAAGTATTGTTGCATTGGTGATGTATAGAAGTGAAGTTAAACATGAGGTAGTATTAATTACCAACGAGCAAGAAATACCTATTAATGACACGTTATTGATTAAACTAAATCCTGCATTTTTAGATGAGGATGTAGATGAGTTTGATTTTCATTTAAAGGATGGAGAAGTATCGTGGAAAATGCAAAATGATATGTTGTTGTTTAAAGAACCACGCATCACTATTAATGCATCACCAAACAATATGATGCAGGTAAAATTAAAGCGTGAATCGTGGGGTAAAACACAAGAAGAAGCCGAAGACTTAGCACGTAAAGCCTCTTTAAATTTGATGGTTGATAGCAGCATGGTGATTTTAGACAATGGCGTTGGATTAGGTAATCAGCCATTTAAAAACCAAGAATTAACTCTGGGTTTATGGATACCTGCGGGCACCATTTTAAAAGTACAATATGATGTGTTGGAGATGATAAAAGATAAACACCTTGAAAATGAAGTGGACGATGTAGAAGAAATACCTTATGTGTATTTAAAAGTTACCGCGGATGGTGTGGAGTGTTTAACCTGCGATAAAAGCCATTGGACTGCCGATGCCAAAATTGAAATAGAAGAAAGTGTAACCGATAGCACATCTAAAGATAAAAAGACCAAGGTTACTACCACCATCAAAAAAATAGGCCCGGTTACCATTAAAAAATCAAGAACCATAGAAACAAAATAGTACTTACTCAAAACGATAATTAGCAGCCTGCGGCAAATGCCGTGGGCTGTTTTGTTTTTAGCCGTTCATTTTGTTACAAATTATTTCATTGGTTTACAATAATAGTAAATCGCAAAGTTTGGTGTTTACCTGCGTTGAGAAGATTATTCGATTTCGGGGCTATTAATATTTTGAAATTTAATAAGTAAATACTAAGTTAGTTTTATTGAAGCCCTGAATAACTATGCAACAGCGTAAAATAGAAGAGTTGACTTTGTACATCATTCAACTAAAGAAACAAATGGATGCAATGAAATTGGAATTAGAACAACTTAAACAATAAAGCCATGAGTTATTTAAAATTTCTATTTGGGCTTGGCGTGATGTTTATGTTGCTCCATTTGTCTTCGTGCAAAGAGGATTGTCCGCCATGTAACGATCCTACCAATCCGGATTGCGAGAATTACGACCCATGTTATGGGAAGAGAACCATCAATACTTATTTTAAAGTAAGACCAGGAGATAGGGGTTTTCCGCCACCAAAAGAATGGTGCAATTTAACACCCTGCGATACCTTTAACGCCAGCAGTGTGCGCTTTGATGCCCCGGACGGCAACCCAACCAATAGCACCTACGAATGGCAGATAGGCACAGAGGCCGAACCCCGCAGAGGAAAAAGCATTGAAGTAGACTTTAGTGATTATTTAAACAACGGGAAATGGGAAAGTTATGTAACAGTTACCCTAACCATACGCACACCATTAAACAGTTGTTTGGAAAACCAGAAGGATACACTTGTGGTGACAAGTAGAGCATTGTTTTTTACTGAGCGATACCAAGGGTTATATCAAAACCAAGACACCTCGGCAAGATTTAAAGGTTATTTTATACACGAAAAGGATAAGGAGGTTATCTTAGAGTTCACTGATATGAAAAATGGTAGTTATAGAGGGTTTAAAGGACAATTTGCGCTAATGATTGGCGCACCTTTCATAGATACTCTTATGTTTCCTATAAATTGTGAAATAGAGATATGCAGAAGTTATAGACACTATATAATTAAGGTTTTAAACCCTGAAGCCTGTGACAATAATACTTTATCCAATTATTTGATAGGTCATGATTACATTTTTGAAAATAACGGAAAAGTTTTAAGAAAGAAGTTTGAATTCGCTCCACCATCCGGTAGGGTTACCTACGAATTTATTGGAGAGCGTTTATAAATAAATGAAAACAATGAAAAAGATAGCATATTTCTTGTTATTGCTGGTCTTTAACTTCTCTTGTAAAAAAGACAAAGATGATGATTGCAGCAAAGCGCCAAAAGCAGAAGCATACCTAACAGATGTTTTCGAGTTTCAATTGAAAGACTTAGGCAGTCAGGTTGGTTTTTGTGGACCAGTTATTGTTGCCACACTTGATAGTGCAAAAAGTACTTTAACCTATTTTAAAGCGATTGATTTACCTCTAGGAATTTCTTTTAGTCTCAATACGTATTATAAAGGAAAGTTTAAGGTGCATCCCGAACAATATAAATGTATGGATGGTTGGGGCGACCCTTTACCCGGTCAATTACCAAGAACCATTTACCCCAACTTTGTAAATATCATCAGTTGGGAAAAAAAGTAACAACTTATTTATAACCTTGTTTTAAAAATGCAACGACAATGTTAACTGCGGTACAATCATGTCTGTGGTTGATTTTTTGCTCGAGTAGGTAAAGGTATTATCAGGGTTGGCCACCACACTTTTGGGGTCTACGTATTTGGCTTCACTACCAATTTGCCTCATTACTTTCAACTCAAAACGTAATGTTTCTCGGCCAAATCCAATGCCTCCACCGTAACCAAAATAAGAGGTAAACGACCCACTAATATTATCGCGCACATCTGCCGGAGCGTATTGTTGGTCGGTATCATACTCAGCGGTGTATTTTATTTTTTGCACGCCTTCAAAATACCTAAAGCCTGCTTGGTAAGCAATAAAGGGATAAATTTTGGTGTCGAAAAACTCAACCTTACCTTGGTAACCAAAACTAAAAGCTCCGGTGTTTAGTTTGTATTCAACGTCAAAGTTTCTATTGCTAATGGTAGTTTCCGAGTGAGAAGAGGTGCTGGAAAACCACATATAATCAAACTGCATCCCTAAAACATATGGACGTACCAATCTGGGGTTAACCGATGA
>DITN01000069.1 GCA_002422865.1 Bacteroidetes bacterium UBA6183
GCTCTACCAGCTGAGCTACGAAATCAATTCCTTTTGATTTAAGAAACTAGGAATGTTTCTGTTTTTTTACTGCCCCGTGTATAACGGTTAAGCGGGTGCAAAGATAGGAAGCCTTTTCAATTGAACAAATGTGAAGCTAAATATTTTCAACTTTTTTTGCTTGCCCCCTTTTTATGAGGCACTTATTTTTGTTAAGTTAGTGTTAAACACGCTGTTTTTTCAAGCTGTTTACCTTATGGTTACTCTTTGGTTTCTAATACCACAAAGGGAACAATCATTTCTTCTAAACTTATACCACCATGCTGAAAAGAGTTGGTGTACATGTTTACATGGTAATTGTAGTTGTTTGGGTAGGCCATAAAATCGTTGCCGGTGGCAAATACATAACGACTGCTTACGTTTGGTTTAGGTAAAAAAGCCTCAGCCGGATCTTTTACGGTAAACAATTCGTTGTCGTTATAATTTAAGTTTTTGCCTTGTTTGTACCTTAAATTGGTACTGGTACTTCTATCGCCAATAATTTTTACGGCATTTTTTACCCTTATGCTGCCGTGGTCGGTGGTAATAATAATTTTGGCTTTTTTACCTGCAATACGTTTTAATGCATCAAACAAAGGCGAGTGTTCAAACCAACTTGCAGTAATGCTGCGGTATGCAGCTTCGTCTTCGGCCAATTCTTTCATTACATTCATTTCGGTACGCGCATGGCTTAGCATATCTACAAAGTTGTATACTATTACGTTAAACTTATTGTTAAACATATTGGGTACATCATCAACCAAACGTTTGCCGTTATCTAAGTTGGTAATTTTGGTGTAGCTGAATTTTTCTTTATAACCCAAGCGGTTTAGCTGTGAGCCCAACAATTCTTCTTCATGCATGTTTTTACCTTCATCTTCTTCCTCATCAACCCAAAGATTTGGATATAACTTGGCTATTTCGCTGGGTAACATGCCGCTAAAAAAGGCATTACGTGCATAATGGGTGGTAGTGGGTAAAATGGTTAAGTAGTTTTCATCGCTGGTTAGTCTAAAATGTTCGTTTAACTGACTTTGAATGACTTTCCATTGGTCGTACCTAAAGTTATCAAGCATAATTAAAAACACCGGAACATCACTTTTTAGTTCGGGTAATACCTTACGTTTTATGGCGGTATGGCTCATCACCGGAGTGTTTTCATCGGGTTTGCGCAAAAATCCGGTAAAATTCTTTTTAATAAACTTAGTCCATTCGCGGTTGGCTTCTGTTTTTTGCATCAATAAAATTTCGTCCATTCCGGTATCATTACTCGATGCCAATTCAAGCTCCCAATACACTAGCTTTTTATACAAGTTAACCCACGAGGTAAAGTCGCTTACATCGTTAAGCTCCATACCTATATGCCTAAATTCTTGTTGGTAGGTTTGTGCCGTTTTTTCGCTTACAAGCCTTTTGTTGTCCAACAGTTTTTTAATAGAAAGTAATATTTGATTTGAGTTAACCGGTTTAATTAAATAATCGGCAATTTTACTGCCAATGGCATCTTCCATAATATGCTCTTCTTCGCTTTTGGTAATCATTACCACAGGCACATCAGGCAATAATGCTTTAATGGGAGTAAGGGCTTCTAAGCCACTAATACCCGGCATGTTCTCGTCTAAAAATACAATATCGTAATGTTTGTTTTTACAAGCTTCAATGGCATCAACCCCGCTGGTAACTTTATCAACGGTATAACCTTTGTTGGTTAAAAAAATAATGTGTGGTTTGAGTAATTCTATTTCATCATCGGCCCAAAGGATGTGGGTATTGTTCATATTAAGTTTATTTTTGCTGAGTTGTGTATATCAAGAAACGAATTAGTAGACAAATATTGTGCAAAGCTTCCCAAACAAAAAGAAAATAATTAACGACCCTGTTTATGGGTTTGTAAATATAACCTCTGAGTTAATTTTTGATTTAATAGAACATCCTGTTTTTCAGCGTTTACGCAGAATAAAACAATTGGGTTTATCAAATTTAGTTTACCCCGGTGCACTACATACACGCTTTCAACATGTAATTGGTGCCATGAGTTTAACGGCTCAGGCGGTTGATGTACTGAGAACCAAAGGGGTAGAAATTACCGATGAAGAAAAAGATGCTGTTTGTGCCGCGGTATTGTTGCACGACATAGGACATGGGCCATTTAGTCATACATTAGAAGAAGTACTGATTAAAGATGTGCACCACGAACAACTTTCGTTGGCATTTATGATGATGTTGAACGAGGAGTTTAATGGCAAGTTGGGTAAGTGTATTCAAATATTCACCAATCAATACCATAAAAAATTCCTGCATCAGTTGGTAAGCAGTCAGTTAGATATGGATAGGCTGGATTACTTGCGCAGGGATAGCTTTTATACCGGTGTGCAAGAAGGCGTAATTGGCCATGATCGCATCATTAACATGCTTAATGTATACGATGACGAATTGGTAATTGATGAAAAAGGAGTGTACAGCATCGAGAAATTTTTGATTGCACGCAGGCTCATGTATTGGCAGGTTTATTTGCATAAAACGGTAATTGCTGCCGAAACCCTTTTGGTTAAAGCATTGCAACGTGCCAGTTATTTGGCCAATAAAGGGGTTGATTTGTTTGCTTCGCCCGATTTTAAATTCTTTTTGTACGAAAAACCCGGAGCTGAGCAATTGTTGCATAACCCTGAGGTATTGATGCGTTACAGCAAGTTGGATGATAGTGACATCTTTTTATCCATAAAAGTTTGGAGTGAACACAACGATAAGGTGTTGAGTGATTTGTGTACCCAAATACGTGACAGGCATTTACCTAAAATTGAGTTAAAAAACGAAGAGCCTTTTGACCCCAGTAGGGTTGAAGCCCTTAAGCAGCAAGTGGCTGCACAAAAAGGAATTAGTTTGGCAGATGCCGAATATTATGTGTTTACGGATAGTGTAAGCAACAAGGCTTACAGTCCTGAGGGGTTTAACATAAAAGTATTGTACAAAAACGGCACTACGGCCGATATTACAGCCGCATCCGATCAGTACAATATATCGGCCTTGGCGAAGTCGGTTACCAAATACTTTTTATGTTACCCGAAAAATATATAAATTGCCGGGCTAACACGTGATTTAGTTACCGTAAATTAATGCAAATATCAGTAAAGGAACTTAGCAAATTGCTTCAGGGCGAGGTTGTTGGTGATGAAAATGCACTATTAAACACCGTTGCCAAAATTGAAGAAGGATACCCCGGAGCATTATCTTTTTTAGCTAATCCTAAATACGAACCACACATTTATACCACACAAAGTACAGCTGTGTTGGTTAATCGCACGTTTAATCCCGAATCGCCCATTACCACCACATTAATTAAGGTTGATGATGCCTACCAAGCTTTCACTTTTTTATTAGAGCAGTTTGCTAATGTGGGCAAAGGAGCAGCAGGCGTTGATAAATCAGCGGTTATAGAAGCAAGCGCAAAGGTTGATTCGAGTACATTTGTGGGCGCATTAACTTACATTGGTCAGGAAGCGGAGGTTGGCGAAAAATGTCAGATTCATCCACAAGTTTATATTGGTGCAGGGGTTAAAATTGGTAACAATGTAACCTTGTTTCCTGGTGTAAAAATTTACCATTTATGCACCATTGGTGATAATTGCATTATACATGCAGGTACTGTTATTGGCAGTGATGGTTTTGGTTTTGCGCCATTACCTGACAGAAGCTACAAAAAGATACCCCAAACAGGTAACGTAATTGTAGAAGCTGATGTGGAGATAGGAGCCAATTGCACCATAGACAGGGCAACCATGGGAAGTACCATAATTCGCAAAGGCGCAAAACTGGATAATTTGGTTCAAGTGGCGCATAATGTAGAAATTGGCGAACACACGGTAATTGCCTCGCAAAGCGGTATTGCAGGTAGTACAAAAATTGGTAAGTATTGTGTAATTGGCGGACAAGTTGGATTTGCAGGACACATCACCATTGCAGATGGAAGTCAGTTTGGTGCACAAAGCGGAGTAGGAGGAAACATCACACAAACCAACGGAAGGTGGTTTGGTAGCCCGGCCATTGAACTACGTCAGGCACTTAAAGCAGGTGTGGTTTACCGCAATTTACCCGAATTAGAAAAAAGGGTATTGGCGTTAGAGAAATTATTAAAAGAGAAAAAATAAAAGGAATTATATAGTGAAACAGACTACGATAAAAAAAGCCGTAAGTATTAGTGGTGTAGGTTTACACACCGGACAAAATGTAACATTAACTTTTCTTCCGGCAATCGAAAATCATGGTATTAAATTTCAACGTGTTGATTTGCCCGGACAGCCAATTGTTGATGCAGACGTAGATAATGTTGTTGACACTTCGCGTGGCACCACCATCGAACAAAATGGAGCTCGTGTGGCTACTGTTGAGCATGTGATGGCTTCGTTAGCCGGATTGGAAATAGACAATTGTTTGTTGCAGATTGATGCTACAGAAACGCCAATCATGGATGGTAGTTCTCGTTATTTTATCAAAGCACTTAAAGATGCCGGTATACAAGAGTTAGAAGTAGAACGCGAGTATTTTGCAGTTCCGCACAACGTATATTACAACGAAGGGGAGAAAAATATAGAAATGATTGCCATGCCTTTAGACGATTATCGTTTAACGGTTATGGTTGATTATAACTCTCCGGTTTTGGGAAGCCAGCATGCTTCTGTTACCAGCCTTAAAGAGTTTGAAACAGATATTGCAAGTTGCCGTACTTTTTGTTTTTTACACGAACTTGAAATGTTGTTAAAACACGGTTTAATTCAGGGTGGTGATTTAAACAACGCCATTGTAATTGTTGACCGTGTAATTGAAGACGAAGAGATGGATCATTTGGCTAAATTATTTAATAAGCCAAAAGTTGAAGTGCGTAAAGAAGGTATTTTAAATAATGTGGAGTTACGTTTCCACAACGAACCTGCTCGTCATAAGTTATTAGATTTAATTGGCGATTTAGCCTTAATCGGCACACCAATAAAAGCTCAAATTATGGCTGCACGTCCGGGCCACGCGGCTAATGTAGAGTTTGGTAAACGCATCAAAGCGTTAATCAAAAAAACACGCTCAACCAATAATATTCCCAAGTACAATCCCAACAAAGAACCTATATTTAACATTAACGATATCAGCAAGTTTTTGCCGCATAAATACCCGTTTTTGTTGGTTGATAAGATAATTGAAATGGGCAAAAGCCACATTGTGGCCGTTAAAAATGTAACCATTAACGAACCGTTTTTCCCTGGCCATTTTCCTAACAACCCAGTTATGCCGGGTGTGCTAATTATTGAGGCCATGGCTCAAGCGGGTGGGGTAATGATTTTATCGCAGGTAGAAGACCCTGAAAACTACAACACCTATTTTATGAAAATAGATAATGCCAAGTTTAAAGAAAAGGTGTTACCGGGCGATACCTTAATTTTAAAATTGGATATGATTGCGCCAATACGTAGAGGCGTTTGTGTGATGAAGGCATATGCTTATGTGGGCGAAAAGTTGGTTTGTGAAGCAGAACTAATGGCTCAAGTAGCAAAAAAATAAATTAACAAAACAGTTTAGCAATTAGTACAAATTATAACAACTAATGATTCAAACTTTAGCATACATTGATCCTCAGGCCAACATAGCGGCCAATGTGGTGGTTGAACCATTTACGGTAATACACAAAAACGTAACCATTGGCGAAGGGTCTTGGATTGGTTCTAATGTTACCATATTTCCCAATACCAAAATCGGGAAAAACTGTAAAGTTTTTCCGGGTGCTGTATTGGGTGCAGTACCACAAGATTTAAAATTTAATGGCGAAGAAACCGAGGTAATTATTGGTGATAACACCACCATACGCGAAGCTGTAACCATTAACCGCGGTACAGTTGATAAAATGAAAACACAGGTAGGTAACAATTGCTTGCTTATGGCTTATGTTCATTTGGCTCACGACTGTATGGTGGGCGATAATGTAATTATTGCCAATGGAGTGCAAGTTGCCGGGCATGTTACCATTGATGATAACGCACGTATTGGAGGCTTGTGTGCCATACACCAATTTGTTAATATTGGCCGTCATGTGATGATTGAAGGTGGCAGTATGATTACCAAAGATGTTCCTCCTTTTGTTAAAGCAGGTCGTTATCCATTATCTTACGAAGGGATTAACTCGGTAGGATTGCGCAGAAGCGGTTTTACCAACGAAAAAATAAACGAAATACAAGATATTTACCGTGTGCTTTTTGTACACAATACCAACATCAGTAAAGCCGTAAAAGTGGTTGAAACACAAATGTCGGTTACCACAGAGCGTGACGAAATTTTGAGCTTTATTGGCGATTCAGAACGAGGTGTGATGAAAGGATTTCAATTGCGTAAATCGTAAATATGCTGCAAATAACATTGCAACAAATAGGGAAACGTTTTGGGAGGCAGTGGCTTTTTCAAAACGTTTCTGCTTTATTAAAACAAGGCAACACATACGCACTAACGGGTAATAACGGTAGTGGTAAATCAACCTTGTTGCAAATTATTTACGGATACCAAACGGCCTCAAAAGGCAATATAGTGTTAACCAATACACAAACAGAAGTAACCATTCCGGTGCAAGCCATACACCAACAAACCTCGTACGTTGCACCTTATTTAGATTTACCGGAAGAGCTTACTTTAGAAGAACAACTCCACTTTCATTTTAACTTTAAAACACTTGAAAGTGGGTATACCATTGATGATATCATCAACGAAATTTGGTTAAGCGAAAGTCGACATAAAAAAGTAAAACACTTTAGCAGTGGTATGAAACAACGCGTAAAATTAGCCCAAGCTTTTTATGCCGATTCGCCTATTTTATTTTTTGATGAACCTTGCACAAACCTTGATGCCAAAGGCATTGAATGGTACAGGCAAATGGTACAAAAACACCGCAAAAACAAACTGGTTGTTATTGCATCAAACCAAACCTTTGAATACGATTTTGCCGATGAAGTGATACATGTGGGGGCATAATTGTAAGTCAGAATTCAGAAATGTAATTTGCTTATTTTTTATTTCAATCAATAACCAATTTTCCGGATTCGAGCTGTTCTTCATTTCGTAGGTGATAGAAATAAATGCCACTTTTTAATTCACTTATATTTAGGTTGTTTTCGCTAGTGTTTATTATGGTTTCAAACACAACTTCACCCCAAATATTTAGCAGTTTAAAACCAAACATAAGTGTGTTAGGATTATTAACAAACAACCAGTTTTTAGCAGGGTTGGGGTAAATAGCAAAGGAGTGTTGTTGTTGGGTTTTACTTAAACTTACATTTTGCGGCCAAGGATTACCCCATGTTTGGTTTGATTTTTTGTAATAAACAAGTTGGTGTGCTGAACTTGATATGCCGGGGAAGCCATTGATTTGTTCCTCGTAATATGGTCCTCCTGCTCCTTTGTAATAATTTTGTGGTGTGTTGTTTAAATCCGCTGCAAGAAATCCACATGTATCATGCTCACCAAAAAGAATTTCGGTAATATAAGTTGCTTTTTCAATTGTATTACGTTTAAGTTCAATGGTGTATACCTCACTTAAATTTCCCGTACGATTCATTTGAGTAACCCCCGGTTCTTCATCCAACAAAGTATTGTTTGCATACATAATATCAATACTATCTGTCACTAATGTGGATGACACAGAGTTGTTGTCTTTATATGTGCAGTATTGTCGTCTTGTAAACTTATACTGAAAACTATCGTTAAAGCTTTGTTTTTGGTAAACAATATAAATGCTTCTGCAAGTATCGGTGGTTATTGAGTTGGGTTGATAATTCATTCTGAAATTATAATCCAGGTAGTGAAATTCATCGCCTACATCAAAGTTATAAATGTCGCTCCAAGTAATATTTTGTAAAGGCAAATTGGTGTTGGCCTCGCTTATCAAAGTTAAAGTACTTGGAAATTGATAAGTCAATATTCCCAATTGAAATGTTTTTGGAAAGGTGTAAAAATTAACTGTTTTTATTAATCCGTGCTTTTTGCTTAACCATACATCAACAAGTTGTGTGGTATTTGATTGGGCAGGTAATGTGGTTTGAATAATTTTAATCGAATCGGTTGCCCCAAATATTTGTAAGGTAGAATCTTTAAAGTGATTAAACATTACAGGTGTTACGCCATCAATATATGCTTCCCAACTTTGGCCAACTTTACTGTTGGTGTATATGGTGATGGGTTTGCCCGCAAAGTTGATAATCCAAAATGAAGTATCAGAAACTTGAACTACTTTTCTACCAATCCACGAAGCATTGGTTTTTATATCACAACCGCCTTCATTAAAGTTTGGGTTGATGTGTAAGTTGGGTTCAAAGTTGTATTGATTGTTACGGCTGTCCTTTATTTTTAAAGTATAAACTTTACTGTTTTGTCCTTCAAAATAACTGATGTTAGACCTTAAAAATGGAAAGTAATCTTGTGCTGATAATGTGTTGAATAGTGCACAAAAAACGAGTAGGGTTATTAGTTGCTTCATAAGGATGGTTTAACGAAAGCACAAGTTAATATTAAGTTACAATAAATTAATACCAATCACTCAAAAAAATCATAAAATAATCCCCAACGTTTTTATAACATTGCATTCGCAAATTCATTTTCTAACAATTTAATAATTACGGGGTTGTCAACAGGTATTAAAAACAAGTACATCGACTTAATAAACCAAACATTCTATTTCCCACGACATGGTTTTGAGGTTAAAAATAACCAACTTTATTTTCATGGTGTTGATTTAATGGAGCTCATCAAACAATATGGTACGCCCTTTAAATTTACCTATTTACCCAAAATTGGCTCGCAAATAAATAAAGCCCGATCTTTGTTTAACCAAGCCATTACCAAGTACAATTACCCCGGAACATACAATTATTGCTACTGCACCAAAAGTTCGCACTTTAGTTTTATTATTGATGAGGTGCTTAAAAATGGCGCTGATATTGAAACATCATCGGCATTTGATTTAGACCTTTTGACTAAATTACATGCAGATGGGAAATTTGCAAAAGATAAGTTTATTGTTTGCAATGGTTATAAAACCGATGATTACGCCAAAAAGATGGCAGCATTTGCAAAAAATGGTTTCCAAAATTTGGTATGTGTGTTGGATAATCCTGCCGAGTTTGAATTGATTGATAAATATGCTGAAGTACCCATGAACCTGGGTATTAGAATTGCTACCGAAGAAGAACCCGGTTATTTGGTGTACACTTCACGTTTGGGTACAAGCCATAAGTTGGTAAACGATTTATACTTATCAAAAATAAAAGACAACCCTAAGTTTAAACTTAAAATGCTTCACTTTTTTGTAAACAGCGGTATAAAAGATACCACGTATTACTGGAGTGAACTTACACGATTGGTTAATGTGTACTGCGATTTAAAAGAGCTTTGTGCCGATTTAGATACCTTGGATATTGGCGGTGGTATGCCTATTTACACCTCATTAGGTGTGGAGCATGATTACCCTTATATGATAGACCAAATTGTGTATTACATTAAAACCATTTGCGATAGCCGCGGCATAACTGCACCACATATTATTACTGAGTTTGGTTCGTTTACCGTAGGCGAAAGTGGTGGTGCCATTTACAGCATTATTGGCGAGAAACAACAAAATGACAAAGAGTCGTGGTACATGATAGACAGCTCGTTTATTACCACATTGCCCGATACTTGGGGCATAGGCCAAAAATTTATTTTGTTAGCCATTAACCAATGGAGTGAAGAGTTTAAGCGTATTAACTTAGGTGGTTTAACTTGCGATAGTCAGGATTTTTACAACAGCGATACCCACACCAACCAGGTGTTTATGCCTAAGTTGCAAAAAGATGAGCCGCTTTATATGGGCTTTTTCCATACCGGAGCGTATCAGGAAAGCCTAGGTGGATATGGAGGCATACAACATTGTTTGATACCTGCTCCCAAACACTTGATTATAGATAAGAAAGAAGACGGAACAATGGACGTTAAGGTGTTTGCCCAAGAGCAAAACGCAGAACAAATGATGAAGGTATTAGGATTTTAAGACACAAGGGATGATGTAAAAATCATCCCTTTTTTATTTGTTAATGGCCTGTAAAATAGGATATCCACTGTATTTTAAGACGGTATAATATCAGCTCAATTTTTTTATCATTTGCTTTTTAGTTGTGTGTTAAATCATTTTATTTGTATTGAATGTCAGTTGCTTATAAAATTATTTAGGGCTCAGGCAACTTTTAATGTCATAACCACATTATGGCAGTATACAATCAAATGCAGGTAAACGAAAAACATATCAAACAACTTAAACAAGGCGACTCTACCATTCAAAAAATGGTGTTTGAGGGTTTGTTTAGCAAGATGTTCAGGGTGTGTTTGCGTTACATTGTGCGAACTGATGAAGCCGAGGATTGTGTGATGAAAGGATTTTTAAAAGCGTTTCAACAAATGGAGCGTTTTGAATACCAAGGAGAGGATAGCTTTATGTATTGGTTAAAACGCATTATGGTAAATGAAGCATTGATGGCATTGCGTAAACAAAATAATTTTAGTTTGGTAGCATTAGAGAACACAACGGAGGTTAGTTTTGATGATGATGCCTTGCAACAAGTTGAAGCCAACTATTTGTACGATGCCATTACATTGTTACCTACAGGCTATCGCACCGTGTTAAATATGTTTGTGGTAGAAGGTTACAGCCATCAGGAAATTGCCGAAACTTTAGGTATTACCGAGAGCACAAGCAAAACACAATTGGCCAAAGCTAAAGCAAAATTAAAACAAGTGATTACTCAAAAACAATATGGTTATGGAAATGCGTAGCGATAAAATTATACAAGAAAAAATAAATGCGGTAAACGATTTACCCGATGGCTACGCACCAAACCTAAACAGTAAATGGGAGTTGTTGCAAGCGGGTTTAATGCCGGTGCAAAACAAACGTCCGCTGTTGTATTATATACAGCGTGCAAGTGCAGTTGCAGCCATGCTTTTGTTAATTGGCGGAAGCGGTTTGTTAATCATTAAAAAACCAACCAAACCAACGGCATCATCTGTAAAAACAGCTACATCCAATGGTATTGTTGCTGTGCCTCATACAAAACCAATCCATCAAATAAAAGAGGAAAAAGCAGTTGTAACGCCAAACCATAAAATAAAAAATACAGATGTAAATAAAACATCAGTAGTGGTTGCAGTAAATCAGGTTAAAACAACCATAAATGAAGTAGAACAACCTGTTAGCGAAGTAGCACAACCATTGATTAATCAATCACCTAAAGAGCAGATGGCAGCAGTAACAGAACGTTTTACCGAGGTAGATTTTACCACACCTATATTGGCTCCAAATGTACCAACCGATGTATTGGTAAAAGCACAGAAGTTTAAATTTAAACTGGGTGTTGGAAACAACAACCAAGTGAATATTCAATCTGAAAATAACGCTGTTTTTAAACTTAAAACAGGTCTTTAAAATTACCTAACTATTTAATTTACAAATATGAAAAAACTAATGCTTATGGCAGGTGTCCTTACTATGCCTTTTTTGTTCGGAGCTTTTAAAGCCAATGCGCAAGTAACTGTTAATAACCCAATGAACAGTGAGGTTGTGATGAGCGATACCATTGTAGTTAACTTAAAACAAAATAATAAGGTGCTTATTTTAGGCAGTTCTATTAAAATGTTAAAAGACTTTGGTCCTGCTGCAGATCGTTTAAAAACATCGTTTTTAAATGATATTAATAAAGCGTTTACCGAGCAATCTATTTATCCAACGGCAAAAGAAGTGCATTACTTTGTGCAAGATGAAAACAAAAGACGCATTAAAGCCGAAGCTGCCGAATACAGTGATAAAAGGGTAGATGTGGCCTTTGAAATTTTACGCCTAAAATTGGATTTACCCAAATACAGTTACACCATTTATAACCTAAACAATGGGGTACGTATGATGGTATTTGTGAATCACCCTGATAGTCTGCTTCCACAATTGGGTGAGGTAAGTTTAAATGAAGCCATTGTAACCGCAACTAAAGACAAAAAAGAGATACGTAAGAACTATAAATTAGAAATTAGCACAGATAGCAATTATTACAGGGTATCGAATAAGTTAGGTGCAAGGGCAGATATTTTAGAAGTAAACCCATACTTTGGATTAACTTTATTGGGCAACACCTTTAGTCCCATGGTTGGTACACAAATAGACTTAAGATTTACCAACAAATATGGCATAGGCAAATACAGATTGGGTTTTGGTTTTACAGGATTAACAATGTTGGAGCGCACAAATGGCGATATTAGTGCTGTAAACTTGATAACAACATACGAAGGAAGAGCGATGTATAATGCATCGCCAAGGGTACGCGGAAAATCTTATTGGCTGGGTATACAATGTGGTGTGTTAAAAACAACCAATGGAGGTAAATTAGATAATGCTATTAAGTTCGGCCTTTCTACCGAAGGACTTGGTCCAATTGGTTGGTCGGTTGATTTTATAAACACAAAAGACTTCAAAGAAAGCATCTACAGTTTAACAGTACGATTACCTTTTTAAACAGAGTTGTTCATGAAAAGCCATCGTTGTTTTCGGTGGCTTTTTATGCCATCACACCAAACTCTACCTTACAAGTAGCTACCATATCGGCATCAATACCGGTAATTCCTACATTCATAATTTCGTTCACCAACATTGGGTCGTAAGTGGTTTTTACCTTAATGTAGTTACTGGTAAAACCATACATTACATTGGCATCATTCTCGGCT
The DNA here is from genome assembly GCA_002422865.1 of Bacteroidetes bacterium UBA6183. Taxonomy (GTDB): domain Bacteria; phylum Bacteroidota; class Bacteroidia; order UKL13-3; family UKL13-3; genus UBA6183. The sequence continues at coordinate 12,781 of DITN01000069.1, forward strand.
TCCCAAAGCACAGGGTAGGTGTTACCAATGTGTTGCTCGTAAAAATGCCTGCGTTTTTTATCGCTTAAAATGTGCAGCATCTTACTTCTATCGGCACGCACATGCGGGTATACTTTGCCGGGTAATTTATTGGCTGTTGTATTTACACGTTCACTGTAAGTAAACACGTGCAAGTACGAAATATCAAGTTGGTTTAAGTAGTTGTAAGTTTCTAAAAAGTGCTCTTCTGTTTCGCCCGGGTAACCCACAATCACATCAACCCCAATACAACAATGCGGCATTAGCGATTTTATTTTTTGTACCCTGCTGGTATATAAATCAGTAAGGTATTTTCTGCGCATGCTTTTTAAAATTTCATCGCTACCACTTTGCAGTGGTATGTGAAAATGCGGAACAATTACGTTTGATTGTGCAGCCAATTCAATAATTTCATCCGTTAATAAATTGGGTTCAATAGAAGACACGCGTAAACGTTTTAATCCTTCCACTTTTTCTAAAGCTTGTAACAATTGAAAAAAGTTTTCGCTTGTATTGGCCCCGAAATCTCCGGTATTTACCCCCGTTAGTACAATTTCTTTGATGCCACTTGCTACAATTTCTTCGGCTTGTTTAACCACATTGGCAATGGTATCACTTCGACTGGTGCCACGTGCT
>DITN01000052.1 GCA_002422865.1 Bacteroidetes bacterium UBA6183
AAATTTAATGTTATCGCCTTCTTTAATCCAGGTTGGTCTGCTTTGACCAAAGCTGTTCATAAAGAAAGTATCAGCGTTAATTAACAACTCGGCACTATCACCCACACTTAATAATTCAAATGCTTTTCTAAAGTTAGGCTCATTTACCGGAATATAAACCGGGCTGTTTTTGCTGAAAGTTTCCACCAAAGTAGAATCTGTTGATTCAACAGCAAGTTTGTAGTTCATGTATAACACCGCGTTGGTATCGCCATCTACTGCGCGTCCTTCGGTGTTATCAGTAATAATACGGTATTTAACACCGTTTTCAGTTGTTTTGTATCCACCGCATGCCACGGTAAATAAAGCTGCTACAGCAGCAAGTAGGTATATTGACTTTTTCATTTTTTTTCTTAAACTAATAAATGTTTGTAAGCAACTAATGCTTCTTTAAACTTGGCTTCAACGGCTTCTATTGTATCCTTACTTTCGCCACCTGCAGCATTAAAATGCCCACCACCATTAAAGTAGGTTTTTGCAAACTCGTTTGCCGGAAACTTACCTTTACTTCTGAAACTCATTTTACGCGCAACCGTTCTATCAACAATTAAAACTGAAAAATTAATACCTCTAACGGCTAATCCATAATTAACCAAACCTTCGGTATCACCTGTAATAATATTGAAGCGTTTTAGTTCCTCGGCTGTAACACAAATTAATGCCGTATTGAACTCACGTAACAACTGCATTTTTTCGCTTAAACAGTAACCAATAAAACGCATCCTATCGTATGAGTAATTATCGTATATGTGTTCGTATATTAAATTTGGTTTAGCACCTTTTGCCAACAGTTGTGCGGCAACTCTGTGTGTGCTCGGGTATGTACTTCCGTGTTTAAACGATGCAGTGTCGGTCATAATACCTGCATACAAACAATTGGCAATATCTTCGTTCACCAAATCCGCATCCCCAAACAAATCAATCATTTCATAAATTAATTCGCAGGTACTGCTGCGTTGGGTATTGTGCAATTGGTAAGCTGCAAAATTTTCAGGTTCCAAATGATGGTCAATCATCACCTTTTTTGCCTTGCTGGCTTCCACCAATTCACCCATTTGGTTGATGCGTTTTAGTGCGTTAAAATCGAGGCAAAAAATAAAATCAGCATGGGCAATTAAACTTGCCGAGTGATCCGGCTCTGCTTCAAAGTCAACCACTGTGCGCTCATTGGGCATCCACTTTAAAAAATCACCATAATCTGTAGGCGATACAACCACAGGTTGCAGGCCCTTTAACAATAAATAATTGTACAGTCCCAAAGATGAGCCTAGTGCATCAGCATCGGGTTTGTGATGCGTTGTAATAACGATGTTTGGTTTAACAGCGGCTTCTAGCAGCGGTTTAATTTCTATAATATTGTTCAGAGAATGAATTTTTTAGGTGTGCAAAGGTGTGAAAAAGGAATGGATAAAGCAACGGTTTGAAATAAGTTTAAGAACTAATTTACAATCGGCTAAAAGGCCTCGTTTAAAGTAACATAAAAGGCTTGTAATCCGTTGTGTCCACGGGCGTAATCTATTCTAAAGTTAATTTTTTCGCGAGGTATAGCCTTAACCCTCAATCCTATACCGTACATGGGCTTAACAAATTGGTTCAGTTTTTCCGGACTAGAAGCCACGTTACCCATACCTCCAAAAGCCACCACACCAACCGGTCCCCATATTTGTTTACGCAATTCTGCTTGTAGGCTTAGCTCGTGTTTATCGCGGTAGCGGCCGTAATAATAACCCCTGAAATAACTTTCGTTACCTAATGTACCCATTGCCCGATATGGCACTTCACCATCATTAAACGAGCCATAGGCTTGCAAGGCCAGTACATTGTCATTCCATAACCCGAGGTATTTTCTGGCATCAATGGTAAGGTTGGAAAAAGTACTGCTGCTGCCAGCGTTTTTGTTTCTTATGGCAGCTGACACGTCAACAATATGTCCTTTGGTTGGGAAATAAATTTGATTCCTGTTATCAAAAGTAAAAACAGGTCCTAAACCAAAATAATGATATCCGTTTACTCCGTTCACATTGGATAAGGCCATTAAACTTCCACTTTCGTGTTTAATGTTATACAACTTTTCGTAATCCAATTGTATGCCTATGTATATTCCTTTTTTTATTAAGCGTGTTGCTTTAATGTTGGCTTTGTATTGGCTAAAACTATAAAGCTCTTTGTTGCTTTCCGGTGTATTGTTACCAATACCCCAATAGTTTTCAATAAAATTGCTGTATTGTAGTAAGCCACGCAGGCTGTATTTGTTGCCGGTGGTAAACACTTCAAACATAGGCCTGATGCTAAGTTGGTTGTTTTGCGTATAACTTACGTTTAACCTAATAACAGATGGGCGCGTAATGCTGTCGTTGTTTTTTGCCCTAAAAAAATGCGATGTTGAAACGCCCAACTGCCAACGTGTTTCTGGCTTATAAGAAACGATAGGTACAATANNTAAAAAGATATTTCTTTTTAGGTTTAGCAGAATCACCTTGTACAATTTTATAACCCCAGTCGAGTGTGCGCAATACAAAGTTTTTTTGTTGAGCAAATGTTGAGGTATAACATAGTAGTAACGCAACCGCCAATGTTTGTTTAAAACCTAAAGCCATTTTGTACCTATGCTATTAATGCGGTAGCCAATGTTTAAACCAACGCTACGCGTGTTAAGGTTAACAAAACTACTTTTAAAAATGTTGATATTACTATCGTGCGCATAAAAAGCACTGATGTACCATCTAGGGTGGTTATACCCGGTGAATACTCTTGCGTGAAATGCGGCATCAATTGGTAAACCGGTTTTAAATCCAGCATTTGATTGAGAGGTGTACCAACCTGTACCTAAACCTAAAAATGCTGATGGAGAGAAAAACCACCTACCTGTTTTTGATAAAAAATTATAACCATATCCGGGCCTTAAACTTAAGGTTATAAAACGCATTTGTTTTAATCCTGTAAGGTCCGAAAAGTTAGGTTCATTATCAATAATGGGTGCTATGATGGACGAATCGGCCAGTAAATTTCTGAATTGAAAATTGCTCAACAATAAAAACGAACCGGCCGATTTTATTTGTTGTTCTTGTTGGGCAAATGCCGAACGCATAGAAAACTTTTTATGGTTTGCAGCATAAAAAAAATTCAACCCACCATTCGATAAATAAATGTCGGGTCTAATGGTTTCTGAGGCAAAATCATTACGGCCCCTTTGCATACCTTGAAAGTATCGGTAATAAATTTCGCCCCCGAATTTTCGTTGAAATTAACCAAAAGAAAAATCGTAGTATTGGCTTTTGCCAAAACGTTTTTCGTCACTTTCGGTACCCGGTAACTGAAAACCTAATGCAAGGGTGAAGTATTTAAACCCGAAGGCACAACCAGCTTGACCTTTTACATTAGGTTGTAACTTTATTCTAAAATCTTTTTCCTTACCAATAGGATTTACCACCACATCTATATCTGTTAACCAAGTATTGAACTGTACGTTATATTTACGTTTAAAGGTTTTTATGTACGTAGTATCACCACCATCGCCAAGGGCTATTAGTGGGGAGATGAAAAAAAATAACAGGATATAGATTTGGGAAATTGTTTTCATTAAGGTTTTAATCGTCCGTACATTCTTGGGAAAGGAATACTCTCTCTTACATGTGGCAATTTACATACCCAAGTAACCAAACGCTCCAATCCTAACCCAAAGCCCGAGTGAGGAACTGATCCATACCTGCGTAAATCTAAATACCACTCAAACGCTTCCATTGGTAACTGGTGTTCGTTAATTTTTTCAATCAATAAACTTAAATCGGTTTCACGTTCTCCACCACCTACAATTTCTCCGTAACCTTCAGGTGCTAGGGTGTCAACACCACGTGCAAATTTGCTGTTTTCTGGGTCGCGTTTTAAGTAAAATGCTTTTACCTCGTGTGGCCAGTTATAAACCATTATTGGTCGGTCGAATAATCTTGTTAACACCGTTTCATCACTACCACCAAAATCATTTCCGTACTCAAAAGTACGTGCACTGTTTAACCATTGCGGTATGTTACGTTCTTGCTCTTCTAAGTCGGCAAGCTCTTGTTTTAACTTATCAATTTTAGCTTGGTTAAAACCAATTTCTCCTTTTTTCATTCCAGGAGTTTTGATTTTTTCTTCGCGTTCAGCTATTTCTTTCTGTGTTTCGGTGATGCTGTTTTTTACGGTAGCCAGTTCGTTTTCTAAACTGGCAATTGCATTCACTCCGTTTACATCAACTTCACCTTTTATAATTTTTACCGCTTCATCGTAAGTTAAACGAGGGAAAGGTTTAATCACGTTTTCAAGTATGGCAGTATCACGACCAATAAGTTCTAACTCGGCTTTGTTGGTATTTAAAACATCTGTTACAACAGCGCGTAAAAAATGTTCAATCAAATCCATGTTATCAAAAATATCATGGAAAGCCATTTCGGGCTCAATCATCCAAAACTCTGATAAATGTCTGCGTGTTTTACTTTTCTCGGCACGGAAAGTTGGTCCAAATGTATAAATTTTGTTATGTGCCAAAGCCATGGCTTCACCATACAATTGTCCTGATTGTGATAAATAAGCAGGCTCTCCGTAAAAATCTGTTTCAAATAAAGTAGATGTACCTTCTACAGCGTTACCCGTAAATAATGGAGCATCCATTTGTATGAAACCTTCGTTTTGGAAAAATTTATGTATGGCAAAAATAATGGTATTACGAATGCGCATAATGGCCCATTGGCGTTGGCTGCGTAACCATAGGTGGCGGTTATCCATTAAAAACTCTACCCCATGTTCTTTTTTGGCAATTGGGTAATCAACGGCTACTTGTATTAACTCAATATTGGTGGCTTGTAACTCGTAGCCGCCAATTTGTTTTTCATCTTTAACAATTTTACCTGTAACGGTCAACGAGGTTTCCAATGTAGCTTTACGCGCCTCATTAAAAATAGTTTCGTTTACATTGTTAGCATCTACAACACATTGGCAAAGGCCTGTTCCATCGCGTAAAATAATAAACACTAAACCTTTACTTTCTCTTTTGTTGGCTGCCCAACCTTTAAGTGTAATTTCCTGGCCTTCGTATTTGCTTAAATCTTTAATATACATTTGTTACTTTTGTTAGCTGATAAGAAAGTGCGAAAATAATAATATTTACATACTAGTGTTTACGTACTTTAACAAAGATTGGCATAATTTTTAGTATACCACCACTATGTTAAAGCAAGGACTACAACAAAAGCAGCTACAAAAGCTTTCTCCGCAACAAATACAGTTTATTAAGTTGTTGCAGCTTAATGCCGTTGATTTACAGCAACGTATAGACGATGAATTGATTGAAAATCCTGCTTTGCTGAAGGGCGATGATGAGGATGCGGCACCAAAAGAACAGGTGGAAAATGAGGTTGAAATTGCCGAAGGAACCGAGGCCGAAGCCAATGTGTCGGTTGAAGATTATTTAGCTGATGATACTTTTGATGTAAAAGAATATGTAAACGATGATTACGACTCGGAAGGTTTTCACTTAAGTGATGAAGGTGATGATGAAGACCGTAAGGATATTCCTTTTGCCGAAACAGCCAGTTTTCATGATGGTTTATTAGAGCAGTTTATTGCTATTGCAGCCAATGAGCGTGAGGAAATGATTGGCCGTCAGATTATTGGTACCATTGATGATGATGGTTATTTGCGCAGGGAGTTAAATGCCATAATTAATGATTTGGCTTTTGGACAAAATGTGGAAGCAACCATGGAAGAAATGCAGGTTTGTTTGCATAAAATCCAATCGCTTGATCCGGCAGGTATTGCTGCAACATCTTTACAAGATTGTTTGCTGCTTCAACTCAAACGTAAAAATCATGATAAAAAAGAAGTAGTGTTGGCTGAAAATATTCTACGCAACGACTTCGAAGATTTTATCAAAAAACATTACGATAAACTAATCAAGCAGTACAAAATTACGGATGCGGACTTAAAGGATGCCATTACAGTTATTACACATCTTAATCCTAAGCCGGGCGAGAGTGCATCAGCCGGTAAACCGCAGTACATAAATCCCGATTTTGTGTTGGTAGAAAACAATGGTCATTTGGAAGTACAACTTACCGCCCGTAATGCGCCCGATTTAAGAATTAGCCGCAATTACATGGAAACCTTAAAAGGATATGATGCTAACCCTAACCCGAGTAAAGAATTAAAACAAACGGTACAGTTTATCAAGCAAAAACTAGATAGTGCACGTTGGTTTATTGACAGCATCAGGCAACGCCAACATACCTTGTTACTTACCATGAATGCCATTTTGCAGCATCAATATGAATATTTTTTAGAGGGCGATGAAACCAAAATGAAACCCATGATATTAAAAGATATTGCGGAGAAAGTAGGGCTTGATATTTCTACCATTAGTCGTGTAGCCAACAGTAAATATGTGCAAACAGATTTTGGGGTAATTCCATTAAAGTTCTTTTTTAGTGAAGGTATTACCAATGATGAGGGTGAAGAAGTGAGCAGCCGAGAGGTGAAGAAAATTTTAAAAGATGCCATTGAAGCGGAAGATAAACGCAAACCATTACCTGACGAGCGTTTAATGGAAATATTAAAAGAGAAAGGTTACAACATTGCCCGCAGAACGGTGGCAAAATACCGTGAGCAGCTTAATATTCCGGTTGCGCGTTTGCGCAAGGAAATTTAAAAAAACAACAATAAAGGCCTCATTCGAGGCCTTTATTGTTAAAATAATAATTACTGCTTTTCCGCCAAAGGTCGCTCTTGTTTAGTAGTTTGACCGACATTAATAGCATCCGAAATCGCTTTTAGCACCTCTGTACTCATCTCTTCATCGTCATCACACAAAAAGAGGTTTTCGGGTATTATTTGAATTGTTTTTAGCTCCATGTTATTCGTTAGGATTGTTTGGGTTTAACAAATTGAATACTATTAATACGATTATGGTTAACCGTTGTACTTGTTTTTATTCACTTTTATTTAACATGAGGCTTATTTCAAGATGAATCAACGAAAACACGAAACGGTTAATTTTCAAATATTTACCAACAAGGTGCATGAAGCACTAACTTTTTCTTTTATGCAACAAGGCATTGCGCTATTTTTACGCACTTAAATTATGCAGTTCAAAAATATTGTTGGTCAACAACACATAAAAAATAAGTTAATTCAAACGGTAAAAAATGGTCGTATTAGCCATACGCAACTATTTTTAGGTGCCGAAGGAGTGGGTGCGCTTCCTTTAGCGGTTGCATACGCGCAGTACATAAACTGCCCAAATGCAACAGACGAGGACAGTTGTGGAACTTGCCCATCTTGTGTTAAATTTACCAAACTGGTTCACCCCGATTTACATTTTACTTTTCCTACCATTGCCATCGAAAAGAAAAAACTAAGCAATGAGTTTATTGCCGAATGGCGTGAGGCATTTATGGCAAACCCAAACTTAAGCGAGCTAGACTGGATTTTAAATCTGGACTCTGAGGGCAAAAAACAAGGGAATATTACAGCGGAAGAGTGTCGTGATATAATTAGGAAGTTGGGGTTGAAACCATATGAGGCCAAGTACAAAACGGTAATTATTTGGCTGCCCGAGTACATGCGAACAGAGGGTAATATCTTACTTAAATTGTTAGAGGAACCACCTGAACAAACATTGATTATTTTGGTAGCACAGGATGCAGATAAGGTTATCGCTACCATTTTATCGCGTACGCAAACTATGCGTATTCCTAGGTTGCAAGAGGAAGAAATAACCCAATATTTAATTGAAAAATATGAAGCAGCACCCGAAGTAGCAAGTGCAGTTGCTCGTATTTCTGAAGGAAGTTTGGTACAAGCCGGAAGCTTAATACAAGCCGGCCATGCAAATTATTTCGAAATGTTTACCACGTGGATGAGGCTTTGTTACAATTCGCGCAAAGAGATAGAGTCGCTTACCTCATGGGTTGAGGGCTCTGCAGGTAAAGGACGAGAGTTTTTAAAAAGTTACCTTATTTATTGCCAACACATGCTCAGGTCGTGTTTGGTGTACAAATTTGGTGATCCTAAATTATTGAGGCTTAACGAGCAAGAAACAGCTTTTATTCAGCGATTTAGTGCCTCTTTAACAGAAACTAATATTAGCCCAATTGTGCAAGAAATAAACAAAAGTACCATGCACTTAGAGCGTAATGCCGATTTGAAAATAACCTTTTTAAATCTTTCTTTGTATATTGGCAGGCTGTTGGACAAACAGAAAACTGCTTAGTGTTGATTTTCAGCACAAAGTAAAATAGATGGTTGGGTGTGGTTACAAATTTGTGCGCACCACCATATTTTTATAACTGTATTTTAAAATATATATAACAACATGGGTTGTGGTTCAGGAGGATGCAGTACCGGAGGATGTAGCAGCGGAGGTTGCAGCACCGGTGGATGTAACAAATTAAATACGTTCGATTGGTTGGTAGACATGGATTTACCGGCCTATATGAAACCTTTCGACATTATTGAGGTAAGGTTTAAAGGTACACGTAAAGAGTTTTATCAAAACGTAAATAACGTGGATATTACCAACAACGAGTTGGTGGTGGTTGAAAGCGAAAGTGGTTTTGATATTGGCAAAGTTGCCCTTAAAGGGGAGTTGGTTAAACTTCAACTTAAAAAGGCAGGTATCACCGATTATGATACCCATCCTTTTCCGAAAATATTACGCAAAGCCAACGATAATGACGAAGCACGTTATAAAGAAAACGTAGAATTGGAAGTGCCAACCATGTACAAAGCACGCAGTATTGCTATGGAGTTGGGCTTACAAATGAAACTAAGTGATGTGGAATATCGTGGCGACAGACGTAAAGCTACTTTCTTTTATACAGCCGAAGAACGTGTTGATTTTCGTGAGTTGATTAAACGTTTAGCCGATTCGTTTAAAGTGCGCATTGAAATGCGTCAGATTGGTTACCGACAGGAAGCCGGGCGTTTAGGTGCTATTGGCTCTTGCGGACGTGAGTTGTGTTGCAGCACCTGGTTAACCGATTTTAAATTGGTACATACCAATGCCGCACGTTACCAAAATTTATCATTAAACCCATTAAAGTTATCGGGCCAGTGTGGTAAGTTAAAATGCTGTTTAAATTTCGAGTTAGATGCTTATTTAGAGGCTTGGAAAGAGTTTCCGGATAACGATAATTTAGTACTTGAGTTTGCTAATGGTCCATACCGCCAGGTTAAAACCGATATTTTAAAAAGAATTATGTGGTTTGCACCAATGCAAGAATTTGGTGGCGAATGGTTAAGCCTTAAAGTAAACGAGGTAAAAGCCTACATGGAACAAAACAAAGACGGTGTTAAGCCTGAGTTGGTTGTTCAGAAAAAAGAGGTAATTAAGGTTGATCTCGATTTCCAAAATGACATGGGTGTTGATAGCTTAACACGTTTAGATGAGCGTAAGTCGTCATCAAAACGAAATAAAGGCCGTGGCCGCGATAACAACAATACCCGAAGCAGAAACAACAACGATCGTAACCGCGAGCCGCGTAATGTAAATCCACCGGCCAATAACAACGAGGGTGCTGAAAATACGCAGTCACCGCGCGAGCCAAAAGAAGTGCGCGAACAAGGTGATAACCGCAACCGCGAAAATCGTAACCGTGGTAACAACAACCGTAATCGTCAGCCACGTGAGGGCAATCAACCCAACAATAACCGCGATGGGGCAGAGGTAAAAACACCGCAACCTCCACGCGAACCAAGAGAGCCTCAAACACCACGCGAACCAAGAGAAGGTGACGGACAACCGCGTAATAACCAAAATCGCAACCGTAATAACCGTAACAATAACCGCAACCGCAACAATAACAATAACGGAGGCAATAACACACCAAACAATAACCCACCGGCATAGTATGAAATATACTTTATCGATAATAGGTATCATTACGTTGTTTGTTGTTTCATCATGCGACCCGGGAAGGGTGTTTGATGACAATAAAACCATTGAAGGCGATGTTTGGTATTACAAAAACAGGGTTCCGTTTGATGTGCGTATTAAAGACACCACCAAATTGTACAACGTATATGTAAACCTGCGCGTAAGTGCCGATTACAAATACAGCAATATTTTTATGTTGGTACACACACTTAACCCCGATAAAAAAACAGACCAACGCAGAATAGAAATTAAGTTGGCCAACGAAAGCGGAAAATGGCTGGGTAGTGGTTTAGGCGATTTGTACGATTATCAGTTTCCTGCATTTAGAAAAGTAAAATTCCCGCAACAAGGTTTTTACAGGTTTGAGTTAGAACAAAACATGCGCGATGATACTTTAATGTACGTAAAAGCAGCCGGTATAAGGGTTGAAGAAGTGATTGAGTAATTTCAAAAAGTATAAAATAAAAATCCCCGCCTTCATAAAGCGGGGATTTTTTATGCGAATCTTTTTTCAATCAAACCTTCCAATTCTTTTACCAAGGCATTTTCGTTGCTCCAACTGTATTGGTGTTTTAGTTCGTTAAAATAACGTAAGGCCTCATGCACCGTGGTTGATGCATTTAACTTTTCAATGGCTTTCGCATACTCAACAGTGTTCTCGTTAAATAGGTTATTTACAAAGGCAATTTTCTTATTTAAGTTTATCGCCTGTTTTAAACTTTGTTGTTGCTCGCGGGCAATTTTTTCATACACATCAGGTGTACGCATACTTGCCGAAAGTTTATCCAATAACGATAGCTCAGGTGCAGGTTCTAAAGCCGGTTTGGTTTCTACTTTAGGTGTTTCTAAAGGTAAAGTGGCTTGCACTTGTGGTACTTGTTCTTCTGCCAATTCTTTTTCCTCCATCAACTTTTCCAAATCATCTAAAGTTGGTTCGGCATTGGCATTAAAGTCGAACACCAATGTGTTGGGTTTTGGTGTTTCTTCAACCTCAATAATTTCAACTTCGGGTATTTTAATCTCCGGTTCGGTATGTTCTTCTACAGATGCTATAGTTTCAGGTTCTGTCTCCAACTCAACCACAGCTTCGGTTAAAGGAGCCAACACTTCTTCAGGAGTAATTTGTGCCGTTTCAACTTCTGCAATTGCAATATCTAAAGGTGTTACTTCATCAACCACATGTTGCTTTATAACCTGTGCTGCCAAAGCGGGTGTTATCTCATCTGTGTTTTCGGGTAGTTGAGCCAATTGGCCTTGTACCTTAAGCAGCGAGTGGTAAACGTACAACAACTGTTGTTGTAGTAATGCCACATCAAGGTCGTTAAAGTGTTGCTTACTTTTACTAATGAGTTGGTACGTTTCGTATAGCTGAGATATATCAGAGCTCAGTTTATTTTGTGCTTCCTTTAAATTCATGGTTTAAAATGCTCTCCACAAATTTGTGAAAAAGAAACCAATCGAAAAAATAAACTATTTTCATAACCTTGCAGTATATTCATGTTTTTAGAACCACGTTTAAAAAATACATCGCACAAGAAGGGCTGGATTGAAGTAATATGCGGCTCCATGTTTTCGGGAAAAACCGAAGAATTGATTCGTAGGCTTAATCGCGCGCGCATTGCAAACCTCAAGGTAGAAATTTATAAACCGGCTATTGATACGCGTTACCACGAAACTGAAGTGGTTTCACACAACAGCAATGCGGTCGCTTCAACCCCGGTTGCAAGTTCATTAAATATATTATTGATGAGTCAGGATGCAGATGTGGTTGGTATTGATGAAGCACAGTTTTTTGATGCAGAGATTGTGTATGTGTGCGAAACATTGGCACAAAGAGGCGTTAGGGTAATTGTGGCAGGTTTGGATATGGATTATTTGGGTAAACCGTTTGGGCCAATGCCTGCTTTAATGTCTATTGCCGAATATGTAACCAAGGTAAATGCAATTTGTATGGTTTGCGGTGATTTGGCCACACACTCTTTTCGTAAAACCAGTGACAACAGCCAAGTGATGTTGGGTGAAAAAGACACCTACGAAGCCCGTTGCCGTTATTGTTTTAACGAGGGTATGGCAAAAGAAAACAACTAGTTTTATTGGTATTGAAACACAAATCGGGTTGAACCTTCTTTGTATAATTCGTAAGTATACTTAATGGTTTTAGCCTCTTCGGGATGCGATTTAAAATACTCCGAAAATGCAGGATAAGCCTTATAAACCGCTATAATAGTTGAAATCATATCAGGTGTGCGCATATCACAAATCAAAGCATTGCCTTTTTCTACTTCTACCACCTTGTAATTTTTCATGGCCATTAATTTGGCACTATCAGCCGTGTTGCTAATAATTACAGCGGCAAAACTTCTCAGCGAATCTTCGACAACCTCATCAGGATTATCGTAATAAATACCTGCAAATTTGGGGTTCTCAATACCAGCGGCTTTTACTTCGTCTTGCAGTTTTTTCATGGTATCACCTATTTTGTAGTAAGCACCTCGGTGTTCAAGGCCCATCATCACATACCCACCTTCTTCGGCTTTTTCTATATTGGCTGTAGCCCAAATTCCTTCGTATGATAAAAATCCGAGAATGGCTACGAGTAAGACAATAACAATGATTAAAATCTTTTTCATAATATGATGTATTAGGTTGAGCTAAATTAGCACAATTATTAAAAATCCATACTTAAAGAAAAATGATACACGGGTTTTTTAGCCACCTCATAATCTTGTATTCCCCAAGCCACATCAAGCCTAACATAATAACCCATTAATTTACTTCTTAAGCCCGGACCAAACCCTGCTATAATAGGTTCACGAACATTTATTACAGTAGCTTTTAGGTTTTGCACCTCAATTATTTTTTGGTTAAACGTGTTCTCATCACTGTATGGTCCACTACCTGTCCAAGCAGTGCCTACATCAAAAAACGGCATTAGTAACAAGTTATTCAAGAAATCGGAACGTATTGGCCTATTGGCGATGTATGACACAATGGGAATTCTTATTTCTACACTGGCAGCGGCAAATGTGCTTCCATTACGAATGTTTTGTTTAAACCCGCGCATGTTAGTAGCCAATGCTTGAAACGAATAACTGGTTTGTGTTGGCGGATTGTTTCCTTGTTCGTATTGTGGGAATAGCCAGTTATCAACTCCACCCATTACATATTTAACTTTTTGTTCGCCCCAAGAAGTATTTGCTGTTAAACGCGTACAAAAAATAATGTTTTTATGAATGGGTTCGTAATGCCTGAAATCAAACCCTGCAGCATTCAACCTAATCTTATCATTATTAAAGTTAATGTACTGTTCGTAAAATACTTTAAATCGTGTACCATCCAGTAAGTTTAAACCTTTTGGTATGGTGTTATCAAATACAATTTCGCCTTTATAACCGGTCCAAATGGTTTCATTATCGGGTTTGGCAAGCGTTGGTACAGATATTCCCTTGAACACATCTCTATCAACTCGGGTAAAAATGTTACCACGTAAACTCCATACTTGATTAATTGGGTACTTCAATTCGTAACGAATTTCATGTACCGTATTTTTGGTTATTGTTCCTTCGGCTGAACCTTCGCGGCTTTGGCGGAACAAAGTTATTTTTTGATCCAGTCTGCGTTTTAAGTTCTCATAGGTTAAAAAATAATCGGCACCAACCAAATTGTAGGGTAACCTAAAACCTCCAACAATTTTATAATCCTCAAATAAATCAACCAAACCAAATTTAAACATACCGTTTAGGCCCGTATTAAAAAGGTTTTCACCACCCGGTGTTATAGGTTGATAGTAGGAGTTAATTACAGAATTATCAAGTTGTGTTACCAACTTATCAGTGAAAAAAGTAACGTTATAAAACTTAGGTGCACTTACTTTTAAAAATTTACCTGTAGGAGCTACCACTTGTTTAAACGATGGTTTAATTTCCTCGGGGGTAAAGGTGCTTGGTGTAAAGTCGCTTACAAAAAAGAATTTATTAGCAGTATCTTCTGCTGCTTTTTTAGGGGCAGGTGTTGTTGTAACCACTACATTTTCGCCCGGTAACATGCGTGGTTTGAGTATGGCTTCCCCGATAACAAACGGTTTGGTAGCATGTCCGGTTTTTAACCTATACATGTTGGGGTAAGTTTCAGTTTTTTTACCTGTTTCAACAATCTGTTTTTCTAACGGGGTTTCAAATATTACGTAACGTCTGTCGTTTAATACAAAATCGTATTGTTTTTGGGTTTGACGGCAAACATCGTGTGCAATAATACCCCTGCTGTAGTTGGTTAGTGGGTAAGTAAACACCACATCTTTGGTATGAATAATGGTATCAATTTTTTCTACATCATTACCTAACCTAATGGTTTTTCCGTTGTATAAAAATGCACTGCCCTTATCTTCCAATTGTTCAAAGTATAACGTGTCAATGGTTCGTAAGGAGTCCTTCCTGAAAACTTGAAGTTCTGTGAAATCATATTGTTCTTCAACCCTAACCGCATAACGGTTAACAATACCATTGTACTCGGTAAGGTAGCTGTAATACTGGTTATTGTATTCAAGAGGATGTATTTCGTTGATGTTGGGTGTATTGCTCAAACGTTTTAACGCATTTACTTGTCCAACGCGTTCCAAATCGTACACATAAATATCTAAGTTATTGTTAGGTGATAAAGTCATGGGTGCAGCAGCACCTAACGAGTCGCTGTTTCTGTTTGATGCAAATAATATTTTAGAACCACCATCCGCATACACGGGCATCAAATCATCGAAAGGATCGTTAGTTATTTGTCGTTCTCTGCGTGTTTGCATATCATACAAATACAAATCACTTTGCCCTTTTCTTATTGCAGAAATGATGAGGGTACTTCCGTTTTCTGAGTAGGCAAATCCGGTTATTTTATCAAACTTAAGAAACAAAATTTTGCTTTTCTTTTTGGTTAATAAATCAACC
>DITN01000044.1 GCA_002422865.1 Bacteroidetes bacterium UBA6183
TAAACAAGCGATGAAGGTTCTTGATGGCGGACGTATTTCTATTGCCGCATTAAGTTTAGGTATTGCCAAAGGGAGTTACGAGGCAGCCTTGCAATATTCTAAAGAGCGCCAGCAGTTTGGTCAACCTATTTCAAGTTTCCAAGCCATCTCGTTTAAATTGGCCGATATGGCAACACGAATTGAAGCCGCAGAGTTGTTAACCTACCAAGCGGCCGATTTAAAAATGAGACATAAACCAATGACAACAGAGAGCGCCATGGCTAAATATTATGCCAGTGAAGTTTGTGTTTATGCAGCAACAGAAGCGGTGCAAATTTTTGGTGGTTATGGTTATACTAAAGATTTTCCGGTAGAGAAGTTTTACCGAGATTCTAAACTTTGTACTATTGGTGAAGGAACCAGCGAGATTCAAAAGTTAGTGATAGCCCGCAATATTTTAAGAGATTAATTAATTATTTGGTAAATAAATAAAACGCACTACTTTTGCAGTCCTTTTAGCAGTAAAAGAGATTGAAAGGAAAGGAGGTAATTTAGTATATGATATTTGTAAACGTTAAAGAAAACGAATCATTAGATAGAGCACTTAAGAAGTTCAAAAAGAAATTTGAAAAGACTGGTGTTGTAAAAGAAATGCGCGAGCGTAAAGAATTTACTAAGCCATGTGTTAAGAATCGCTTTAAAAGAATTAGAGCAGCTTATAAATTACACCTTCAACAAGAAGCACAAGGTTAATTCTAACCAAGTAAAATATAAGAAAAATCCCTCAATCGAATTTCGGTTGAGGGATTTTTGTTTTTGGGTATTGGTTATTGGTTGACTTGTTGATAGGTTTATTGGTTGATTAGTTTGTGGTTTGAAGTTCTCCTTTTCGTTAAGTTGATACTTAAATTCTACATTTGATATTCAACATTGGCTAAGTTGAGCTTTGTTTAATTAATCGATATTATCTTCATTGAACATCGTTTCGAATTTCCAACCTCTAACTTCCAACCTCCAGCCTCTATTTCGCCTGATACGTTATTTTTACAGGTACTTTAGTTACCGGATGTTCAAACGATAACTCAACTGCAGCAAGTGCTATGCTTGTGTCCTCATTCGCTTTGCTTGCACCATATTTTACATCACCAACAATTGGGCAGTTAATTGCGCCTAACTGTGAGCGTATTTGGTGTTTACGGCCGGTTAGTAGCTTAATGCGCAAAATACTGTTGCTGTTGTTTACATATTTTACTTCAAAACTTAATGTTGCTTTTTCTGAGTTGGGTACCGGTCTGATATGTGCTCGGGTAATATTCTTCTTTTCCTCTCTTACCAAAAAATGAGTAAGTGTATCCGTGTTATGAAGAGGTTTGCCTTCTACTTTAGCCTCGTAAATTTTGTCAACCTTTCTGTTTTTAAACAGTTCGTTCATGCGGGCCAAAGCTTTACTTGTGCGGGCAAATAAAACTATTCCGCTTACCGGCATGTCAAGCCTGTGTATTACACCTAAAAAAACATCACCGGGCTTGTTGTATTTTTCTTTAATGTAAGCCTTAACCTCATCTTCCAGACTAGTTGGTTTACCGGGTTCTGGTTGAACCGTTTGTCCCGGTTGTTTTGCCACCGCTATTAGGTGGTTGTCTTCAAATAATACTTGTAAACTCATTGTTTGGGTTGATGGTAACGCTACTTATTTGGTTTAATATTGTTCTTTTTCGTTGGGGAAGTCAACACTTTTTACATCAGTTACATATTGCTCTACAGCACCTTTAATTTCATCATAAAGGTTTAAATACCTGCGTAAAAATTTAGGTGAAAAATCTTTGTTAATACCTAGCATATCATGACAAACTAATACTTGCCCGTCAACATGCGGTCCGGCACCTATACCAATAATCGGTATTTTTATTATTTCCGCAACCTGCTTGGCTAATTTACTCGGAATTTTTTCTAACACAATGGCAAAACATCCGGCCTCCTCTAATAATTTAGCATCAGCAATCAGTTTGTTTGCTTCTTCTTCTTCTTTAGCTCTTACCTCGTATGTGCCAAATTTGTAAATGCTTTGGGGGGTTAAGCCTAAGTGACCCATTACCGGAATTCCTGCAGTCAAAATACGTTTTATAGAATCAACTACATCTTCTCCTCCTTCAAGTTTTACTGCGTGTGCTTCAGCTTCTTTCATAATTCTGATTGCAGAATTTAAGGCCTCTTTAGAGTTGCCTTGGTATGAGCCAAAGGGTAAGTCAACCACAACCAAACTACGGTTAACAGCTCTAATAACAGCTGATGCGTGAGAAATCATCTCATCTAACGTAATAGGTAAGGTTGTTTCATGTCCATGCATCACATTGCTGGCCGAGTCGCCAACAAGCAGCACATCTATTTTAGCATCATCGAAAATACGAGCCATGCTGTAATCGTAAGCCGTTAACATCGATATTTTTTCACCCCTAAGTTTCATTTCTTGTAACACATGGGTGGTTACTTTTTTAATCTCTTTATAAGTACTCATAGTTAGTGAATAGGTACCAAAGGTATGTATTAAATATTGATTTAGACAAAGGAAGCGCGCAACCTAATTGTTAAAAAACGCTACTTAAGCATCGAACACTCCGATATTCGGCAATTAAAATTATATTCGCACCTCTATGAAAAATTGGATATTACCTTTTTGGGCTTACATTTTAATATTGACAGCATGCGACAATACGCTTGATATTAATGCGCCTTATCTCGAAACTCCGGTTGTTTATGCCATTATTGATATGGGACAAGACAGTCAGATTTTTCGCATACAGAAAACTTATCAAAACGATGTAAATAAAACAACAGAGGAGGTGGCACAAATTGCCGACTCGTTGTATATGAAAAACATTACCGTTAAGGTGGTTAATGCAAATAATCAAAATCTATTCAGAGATTTTAAAAGATTGGCTCCTAGGAAAGAAGCCGGTTTTTTTAGTAACAAAGATTCGAGTTATTGGGGACAACGCACCACTGGATTTTTTGCACCCGGATCTCGCTACACACTACGAATTAAAAGTAACGAAACAGATAAAGAATACATTGCCACAACAACTGCTACCGGCACTGCAAATATTCGTCTTGGTGGGGCCATTAATTTTGTTGAGTCGCCTAACGGAACATTTTCTTACCAGGTTGAGCAAATTGGTGATAATGTATTTACGTTTGATTTAATTGTTAGGCTTAACTACTGGGAGATTAATAAATCAACAAACGATTCATCACTTCAATATGTTGACTATTACGTGCGAAGGGATGCATTATATACCTCTGTTCAAAATGGGAAAGCAACAGTTGGAGTATCTAAACAAGGTTTACTAGGACATTTTACCAATAATATTCCTGTTAATGCTGCTGTTACAAGAACGTTTAATTCAATAGAGTTTGTTGTTGTAGGAGCTAATAGCGATTACAATGACATGATACAAACGAACAAACCAAGTGGTAGTATTATTCCAAAAGTTTCTGATTATTCCAACATAGCGAATGGTATTGGCGTTTTTGCTTCTCGCACTACCTCAAGACTAAAACAATCGGTAACAAGTACGAGCATAGAGCTGTTGAATGCACAAGTATTGAATAGGTAATAAATAGTCATATTTGCTGACAAATTTTAGCTATAAATCTCACCAATTCTTATAAAAACTGACATTTTTTTGCCTTATTACTGCCAAATACCAAGTGGCACTACTATTGATTAATTGTGACAAACAACTTTTAATATGAGTAAAGTAATAGGTATAGACTTAGGAACCACGAACTCTTGTGTAGCCGTTATGGAAGGTAACGAGCCAGTGGTAATTGCCAACAGCGAAGGCCGCAGAACAACGCCTTCTATTGTGGCATNNGTCAGGCAGTAACAAATCCCAAAAACACCATTTATTCCATCAAACGTTTCATGGGTAGTAATTTCGATGAAACCAAAAAAGAAACATCACGTGTACCATACGCTGTTGAAAAAGGAGATAACAATACGCCTCGCGTAAACATTGATGGTCGTATGTACACTCCTCAAGAAATTTCAGCAATGATTCNNAAAATGAAGAAAACCGCTGAAGATTATTTGGGTACTGAAGTTAAAGAAGCGGTTATTACCGTTCCTGCATATTTTAACGATGCACAACGCCAAGCCACCAAAGATGCTGGGCGAATTGCCGGCCTTGATGTCAAACGTATTATTAACGAGCCAACTGCGGCGGCGTTAGCCTACGGTATGGACAAAAAGAAAGGCG
>DITN01000008.1 GCA_002422865.1 Bacteroidetes bacterium UBA6183
CGGACGAAGACGGATGTGTTCGCGCCAATCGAGCGAGCGTATACTACTCTCGTCATAAACTACTTTTTCTTTTTCTGCCATAACTATGCGCACTAAATCAAGGTTGTGAAATTACAGCAAACACGTGCGCAATAATCCACACTTTACTAAAAGTTGTGAGCAATTTATATCTCACTGTAAATCAATATAATTAAAGAGTTCTTGCTTGATTTTTTGAAAGACCTGTATATCATGCAACTAGTGTTTGCCTTGTTGATTATAATTAAGTGAAATGGCTTACTTTTTGGGATTAACCACCACATGACCCAAAAACAATAATTAACTGATTTATAAAACCATACACACGCATGACAAACTTATGACCAAATAAATAAACTAAGTGGCACAGTATTTACGTAGGTGTAGGTGTGAATTTAATTGTCACACTAATTACAAACTTTATTATTCATACATTTAATTGAAACAGATATGAAAACGAAAACATTAGTATTTAATACCTTGGCGCTAAGAGCAGGGGCAATTTTAGCACTGTTAATGAGTGCCGCATTAGGAATGTTGTAAAACTTGAGTGGTATTGGGTTGTTACAACAAGAGGCTTTACCTAAACGGGTAAGGCCTCTTTTAATTTATACCGGCTGGTATTTATCATTCAACAATGAAACAACTTTTAATCAATAATTCAACAAATGGTTAATGGTTTGTTTTATTTGTTCTATCTCTTTTACATCAACTCTGCCTATTTGTTGTTTAAGGCGGTTTTTAGATAAACTTCGTAAGTGTATTACCATTACTTCCGATTTTTGTTTTAAACCATTTTGTTTACTGGGATCTAGTATAGGGTTACCTTTATAATTTTTTATTTTTGTGGTTATAGGGCAACAAAGTACAACCGGAGCAAACTCATTGGCCAAATTCCCACTAACAATTAAAACAGGTCTAAAACCGGCTTGTTCGCTGCCCTCTGTAGGATCAAGACTTGCGTACCAAATTTCACCCTGCTTCATATTTGTTCAGCCAATTGTTTTGCATACTCGGCCATTCCTTCTTCAGCCATAACAAGTATATCGGTATCATCGGCCATTTGTTTGTACGACTTTATGTATGCCGCTTTATTAAGCTGCTCTAAATACAACCTAAGTGCTTTTTCTATGAGTTTATTTTTAGGCAACGATAGGTTTTGCGCAGCTTCAGAAAGTTCCTTTAATAAATCATCGGGCAAGGTGCTGGTAAAGGTGGTCATATTTTTAGTTTGTATTTATAAAACAAAAATACGCTTTTACTATGCGATATCAAGTAATGTGGTAAAATGAATAGTAACAACCACAAACTATCCTCTCTAAACTAGTAGATTGTGAAGAAAAATCTGTAATTGGCACAGTTTTAGTAACATGGGCAAAACCTTATTATAAACCATATGATAAAAAGAACCCTGTATTTTGGAAACCCCGCTTATTTAAGTTGTAAAAACGACCAGTTGGTTATTGGTATACCCAACGCCAAAGGTTATGATAAACTATTAGGCAATACCGTTCCCATTGAAGATGTTGGCATTGTGGTACTAGACCACCAGCAAATAACAGTAACCCAACATTTAATTACCAAACTAACCGACAACAACGTAGCACTGATTAATTGTGACGAAAAACACCTACCCACCGGATTATTGCTAAACCTTAGCGGACATACCCTTCAACAAGTAAGGTTTAAAGCACAAATTGATGCATCAGTACCATTAAAAAAACAGCTTTGGCAACAAACCATTAAAAGTAAAATTGCCAACCAAGCTGCGGTACTTAATAAAATTGGGATTGAAACCAAAAATATGCAACATTGGGCAAACGAAGTTAAAAGTGGCGATGGCGAATACCATGAAGCACGAGCTGCTGCTTACTATTGGAGCAAAATTTTTGAAGACGAAATTCTTGAGTTTAGAAGAGACCGCGAAGGGTTGCAGCCTAATGGCTTGCTTAATTATGGTTACGCAATTTTAAGGGCCGTTGTTGCAAGAGGTTTGGTTTCATCAGGGTTGTTGCCCACATTAGGTATTTTTCACAGAAACCAATACAATGCTTATTGTTTGGCTGATGATGTGATGGAACCCTACCGCCCTTATGTTGATGAAGTGGTATTAAACATGGTTAAATCGGGCCAAGATTATCATACATTAGGTACCGAGCATAAACGACAGTTATTATCTATACCAACAATAGATGTGATGATTGACGGAAAACGCAGTCCGCTAATGGTAGGCTTGCAGCGCACCACAGCCAGTTTGGTGGAGTGTTTTGAAGGTAAAGGAAGAAGAATTTTATATCCGGAAATGGCTTAACAACTTTACAATGAACACCAGATTAAACGAATATAGAATTATGTGGGTACTTGTATTTTTTGATTTGCCAACCGAAACAGCCATTGAAAGGAAAATTGCTTCTAAATTCAGAAAAGAGATTATGCGTGATGGTTTTAACATGTTTCAGTTTAGTATTTACATGCGCCACTGCCCTAGCCGCGAAAATGCCGAGGTGCATATTAACCGCGTAAAAAAGGAATTACCTGAAAAAGGACACGTGGGCATTTTATGTGTAACCGATAAACAGTTTGGTATGATGGAAATTTTTTATGGCAAAAAAGCAGCCGAAAAAGAAGCCCCATTGCAACAACTGGAGTTGTTTTAACCTGTTTATTTATTCCTGTTAATTATTTTCTGTAGTTCCTCAACATCCAACTTATCTTTAGTGCGGTTGTTCGCAATTTTTGATAACACCAAATGATGGATATGAATGATGCTAATATTAATGTTTTCCATTGTTGTTTTTACAGCATGAGGCTCTGCCTCTGAATATATAACACCACTTATTTTCGTTAAAAAGTCTATTCTAAATGGCAACTCGCCACAAGCAAACACTAGCGTGTCGTTAAAGTCTAATGACTTTACATAAGCAATGCTCTCGGCAGTAAAGCCATATGCGATAAGCGCTTTCAGTAACTTTTCTTTATTTTCATTTTCCGGTTTAAGCCAAATGTCCATATCACCTGTTGGTCTGTTAAAACCATAGTAATTAACCGCAAAACCACCAACCAACATAAAATCTACATTAGACTCGTAAAGTATACGAAGCATTTTACGATGAGGCTCAAAAAACACATCCATTATCCAGGGTATATTATAGGTTCAATATCTTTTACCAAAGCTGTGTGTGCACCGTAAGCGTTAAGTGTAAGCAAGTGCATATAGCGCATGCGCTGCTCTGGTGTAAGGCTTAGCGAATATTCCATATCCTCTTCTTCCAAACTTTTAAATGTTGCCGGCCTAATGGTGTGGTATGGAAACGGAGGTTCGTTAACCTGATTGTTATTGTCGTCCATAACTCAAAAGTAACTAAATTAAGCGATGTAGAAAATAAAAAATGCCGTTGACCTTAAAGCCAACGGCAAAATTTGATACACTTTTTAAAAATTCAATTTAGCACATAAGTTGTTGATTTTTAAAAAACTAATCTAAGGTATAGTGTATATCAAAGATCGTTTTTAAAAATCTGAAAGCAAATCACAACCTTTAATCACTTTGATTTTAGCCGCTTTTTAGTGTATATCAAAGATCGTTTTTAAAAATCTGAAAGCAAATCACAACTTCAGTTAACAGTAGTTGATAGAGTAAAGCAGTGTATATCAAAGATCGTTTTTAAAAATCTGAAAGCAAATCACAACTTTGATCTATCAACTTTCGCTGTCCAATCTAGTGTATATCAAAGATCGTTTTTAAAAATCTGAAAGCAAATCACAACCAGGTTGTGCGCACTCCAACGGCCACCGGTAGTGTATATCAAAGATCGTTTTTAAAAATCTGAAAGCAAATCACAACTTCCTGTGTCAAATGCTATCTGTGCTAATGAGTGTATATCAAAGATCGTTTTTAAAAATCTGAAAGCAAATCACAACTAAAGTAACATTTAAACGTACCGGAGAAAGAGTGTATATCAAAGATCGTTTTTAAAAATCTGAAAGCAAATCACAACTATACCAAGAGGATTTTATTTCAGACGTTCAGTGTATATCAAAGATCGTTTTTAAAAATCTGAAAGCAAATCACAACAGCAATGGGTTTTGTACCTGTAATGCTTTTAGTGTATATCAAAGATCGTTTTTAAAAATCTGAAAGCAAATCACAACAGGAGCATTACCATCCTTAACTTGCCCAACAGTGTATATCAAAGATCGTTTTTAAAAATCTGAAAGCAAATCACAACTGATATACACAACAATAGATTGTTTTGTAAGTGTATATCAAAGATCGTTTTTAAAAATCTGAAAGCAAATCACAACTAATTATTATCAATGTAATAATTGCGCTGAGTGTATATCAAAGATCGTTTTT
>DITN01000060.1 GCA_002422865.1 Bacteroidetes bacterium UBA6183
GTCAACATATATCAGGGACGTACAACGTACACTTTCTAACCTCAAACTTCTAACTTCCAGCCACTAACTTCCAGCCACTAACTTCCATTTATGACGCGAATCATGGTTATTGATTGTATAATATTGATAGATTTGAAACATGAATAAATTTAGCTTATTGCTACTGGTTGCTTTATTTGTGGCCGGATGTAAAAGTAAGGTAGAAACTACGAAGCCGACTGTAACTGATATTACCGAATCGGTATACGCATCGGGTGTGATTAAAGCCGAAAATCAATACCAGGTTTTTGCCACTGTAAATGGCATCATCAATAATATTTTTGTTACCGAAGGTGATGAGGTAAAAAAAGGAACACCACTACTTTCGGTGGTAAATGAAACATCAAAACTAAATGCCGAAAATGCCCGATTGGCTGCTTCATACAACGATTATGGGGCCAATAAAAGCAAACTGAACGAACTTAAGGTAAATATAGATTTTGCTAAGAATAAATGGCTTGTAGATTCTTCTTTGTACTACCGTCAGTTAAGTTTATGGAACCAACAAGTAGGCTCGCAGGTTGATTTAGAACAACGTAAGTTAGCATTCGAAAACGCACGTGCTTTATATCAATCGGCTTTGTTAAAGTATGATGACTTAAAACGTCAGTTAAGTTTTGTATCTCAACAATCAAAAAATAACCTCCAAATTTCTGAGCAACAAAACCAAGATTTTGTGGTGAAGAGCGAGGTTGATGGTAAAGTATACAGTATTTTAAAAGAAAAAGGTGAGATGGTAACTCCGCAAACAGCTCTGGCGGTTGTGGGGTCGACACAAAGCTTTAGGGTGGAGTTGCAGGTGGATGAGTATGATATTGTAAGGTTAAAAAAAGGGCAGTTGGTACTGATTAGTTTAGACAGTTACAAAGGTGAAGTGTTTGAAGCTTTGATTGATAAAATAAATCCGCTGATGAACGAACGTACCAAATCGTTTTTGGTAGAAGCAAAGTTTATCAAGATACCACCGGTGTTATATCCTAATTTAACGGTAGAAGCCAATGTGGTTATTCAAACCAAAAAAAATGTGTTAACCCTGCCACGTAGTTTGGTAAGCGATGATGGTTTTGTTACCATAAAAAGCGGTGACAAAGTAGCTGTTAAAGTGGGTTTAAAAGATTACGAGCGCGTAGAAATATTGTCGGGAATTACGGCCGATGATGAAATTATTGGAACCATAAAATGAACACCAAACTAATTTTTACCATTGCTAAATCTTTGCTGGTTGCGCGTTGGCGACAAACACTGGTAGCAGCCATTGGTGTTACGTTTAGTATTACCATGTTTATTACCTTATTGGGTTTTATGACAGGTTTAAATGATTTGTTGGATGGTTTGATTTTAAACCGCACGCCACACATTAAACTGTACAACGAACTTAAAGCAACACCCAATCAACCCATTGCTATAAGCAATAAGTTTAAAAACCATCACCACTTTATTCACTCGGTAAAACCAAGCGGCACAAGAGCCGAAATTTATAATTATGGCGCCATAGTTGATGCGCTAAAAAACGATAAACGGGTATATGGTGTTGCACCCAAATTGGTGGCGCAAGTGTTTTATAATGTAGGTGCGATTGATGTAACGGGTGTAATAAATGGTATTGATGTAGATGCCGAAAACAAACTGTTCTTTTTTAAAGATTACATCACAGCTGGAAATTATATTGATTTAAAAAATACACCTAACAGTATTATTTTAGGAAAAGGATTGGCAGATAAAATGTTGGCCAATATTGGTGATGTGGTACAAGTTACTACACCTAAAGGTGATAGGATTCAATTAAAGGTGGTGGGTTATTTTCAATCGGGTTTGCAAGATTTTGATAAAACACAAAGTTATGCCTCATTGGGTACTGCTCAAAAGTTATTGGGTAAACCCAGTAATTATGTAACCGATATTCAAATTAAATTAACAGACATGAAATTGGCTCCTTTAGTAGGCAAAGAATACGCAAAGGTTTTTAGTGTTGATGCGGAAGATATACAAACAGCCAATTCACAATTTGAAACAGGAAGTTCTGTAAGGTCAATTATTTCTTATGCGGTTGGAATAACATTATTGGTGGTTGCCGGCTTTGGTATTTATAACATTTTAAACATGATGATTTATGAAAAAATGGACTCCATTGCTATTTTAAAAGCAACCGGATTTTCGGGTAAGGATGTTAACGCCATATTTGTTTCTATTGCTTTAAGTATTGGTTTTTTTGGTGGATTGGCCGGGTTGGTTTGTGGTTTTGGCTTATCGGTGGTAATTGATAATGTACCTTTTAATACGGCAGCATTACCCACCATCAAAACATATCCCATTAACTACAATCCTAAGTTTTATGTAATCGGAACCATATTTTCTTTAATCACCACTTATTTTGCGGGGTTGTTTCCTGCGCGTAAAGCCAGTAAAATAGATCCGGTAGTAATTATCAGGGGGAAATAACATGAGCGTAGTACTACAAGCAAAAGGGATTAGTAAAAATTTTCACGACCCCATTACCATTCAGGTTTTAAAGGATGTGAGTTTCGAAATCAAGAAAGGTGAGTTTGTATCGGTGATTGGAAAATCAGGATGTGGTAAATCTACCTTACTTTATATTTTATCAACCATGGATACCGATTACGAAGGCGATTTGCTGATTGATGGTGTACCCATGCGCAATAAAAAAGAAGGCGAATTGGCTTTGGTTCGAAACGAAAAAATAGGATTTGTTTTTCAGTTTCATTATTTGTTGAATGAGTTTAGCGTATTACGCAATGTGATGTTGCCCGGTTTAAAATTGGGTAAATATTCGGAGCAGGAAGTAGAACATCGTGCCATGGAGAAGTTGCGTATTTTGGGTATAGATAACGAAGCGCACAAAATGGCCAATCAGCTTTCGGGCGGACAAAAACAACGCGTGGCTATTGCACGTGCTTTAATAAATGATCCGTTAATTATTATGGGTGATGAACCTACTGGAAACTTAGATAAAAAGAACAGCCAAATTGTGTTTGATATTTTTAACGAATTGGCACACGAGTTTAAACAAACCTTACTAATAGTTACCCACGATAATGAGTTTGCGCAAAGCACGGATAGGATTATAGAAATGGAAGACGGACGAATCATTAGGATGTGATTGTTTATAGATAGTAGTAATTGTTTGGTTTGACATACTATGATAACGATACAAAAAACGCCAACCTTGATTAACAAGATTGGCGTTTTTAAGATTAAATCGTTTTATTTTAATCATACTTTGTTTTTTACAAACTTTCTTTTGGCTGTGTATTTTTTTTATTTTTATTTCGGCTCTCCTTTAAAGGTTTTTGTTAACCTTTATTTTAACGATTTACCATTAACATCAACATGAATATTTTCAAAAAAAACAATATGAAAACAATTAGTTTAATAGTGCTTTTAATATGCTCTTCAATATTAACCATGGCTCAATCTTCAGACAAAGAAGTTATCATCGAGGGGGCGCTGGGTAAGCATGATAATTTTTATGATATATTATCAGACAATGATGGTAGTTATTACACAATAAGACTAGAGTACAAAAGTCTGCAAAACCAGAGAAGTTTTCGTATTGAACGATACAATAACTTAAATGAAAAAATTTGGGAACGTGATATTGAAGGTCAATACAATTTTTTCAATACACCATCAGGAATTATTTTTTACAATTTTTACCCTGTAAATCAAAAGAATAAAACGAATGAGTTTGAAGCAGGCAAAATTGACCTATTAGGTAATGTTACCAAACCCAAAGTTCTATTAAGTGTGCCATTAGACTATCTAAATCAGTTTAAAGTTAAATATTCTTATAAGACGGGTCGTATTTTTATAACTCATTTAACAAACCTTAAAAAAAACAAAAGTACTGCGTTCGATATCTTGGCAGTTGTATTTGACAGTGATTTAAATAAAGTTTATGATGATATGATTGAAATACCTCATCCTTATAAAAAATTTAAAATTTGCTCAATTATAAATGATGGAAACAATAAATTATTTATAAATGGCGGTGCTTTTAATTTAAAATTTGAGGCAAACTATCATGGCTCTAATCCAGTTAAAAATCATGCTATTATGAGTTACGATTTTAAAACTAAAAAATTAATTGAAAAGCCAGTTAGCTTTAATGTCTATCACGTTAGCGATATTTGGATTTCATACCAGAACAATAAATTATATTTATTAGGTTGTCATTTTCCAAAGTTGTACGGGACTAGTTTTTCTGGACTTATTTTATATTCTTTTGAGCCTGAAAAATTAGAGAGCTTAGCTGAAAATATTGTTTGGTTTGATGAGTCGAAGGCGGAGATACCTGTAGGCAAGAAAATTGGAGTAGAAATACAAGGTTCGTATGGCTTTGCATACACGCATTCATTGCTTTTTAATAGTAAAGATGAACCAATAATCATCATTAGCAATTATATGAGAAAAGGTACAGGCTTTTCTAAAGATGACCATATAGGTATTGTTCAATTAACATCTTCTGGCCGAATAGCATGGAAAAGTGGTGTAAATGCTCCTGCAATGGATCATGGTCGCACTATATTTACAAATTACATAAATAACAAATTGCATTTGTTTTATAATGAAGACAAAGCGAGTGAGAACAAAGTAAATCTTCGCCCTGCTGATTTTGATAGGTATGCTTGGATTAAGGCAGATTTGGCAACTGCAACCGTTGATGAAAAAGGTGAAGTAACATATGATTATGTTATTAAAAAAACAAAAACCTGCGGCTATCAGGATTATACTTATGGTTTTATCAAAGATAAATTGTACGTGCCTATTAAGTGTAAAGATGGTAACTACAGTGTTATTTCTTACAAACTTAAATAACCAATAGCATCTAAAAAAACGCCAACCTTGATTTACAGGATTGGCGTTTTTAATAGCATAACTCTTATCTTGATTTAAGCCAACGCTATATTTTATCGCGTTGAAAACCTTGTTTTAAAAAAAAACAATTATGGTTCAATTTCACCAGGATCTATTGGGTCATCAATTCCATCGTCATTTTCTCCATCACAAACATCTAAATCTGGGTTTATTCGCCATTCAAAGCCAGAACCTTGTTGCGATTCAAACCCTGGTTTTGCTTCAATATAATTGCGAGCAATATAATTTACATTCGCTCCATTTTGAATAGTTGCCCAACCAACAGGTATACTACCAGTAACTGAGTAACCTAGCATAATAGTGTGTCTTCTTCTAGTGTAAGATAATGTATTAGGAATGTATGTTTTGTTTTGCTCGTACATGGCTTTATAGGTTAGTGCCTTTAAAACCGCTTGGTATGCATTAATTCTACCTGTACCAACCAAGCCTGAATAATTAGCTTCATCAACAATAGGATCAGTTGTGGTTTTTATAATGTGTTGAACATCTGCTGGTGTAAAGCATGGGTTAACCGATTTAATCAATCCTGCTAGGCCAGCAACAATTGGTGTTGAAAACGATGTGCCATGACATGCCCAATAATATGGATGTGTTGGGTTACTTGTAGTACATGTGGCCCCCATGGTTAAATAGCCGGGTGCAGCAACATCTACCTCTGGAAAATGCGAGTGGGTCCATTCCTGATAAGCAGGGTTTATGGGGCTATTATTAAAAAAGTAATGCTTATCTTGATCATCTGTGCTTGTTACAACAATCACTCTTTCGTCATAATAAGCTGATAATGGCGTCATACTATGGCCATCGTTAGGGTGGGCACCATCATCAAATCCATTTCCTGCAGGCCAAACAATTACAGTTCCATGATCCAAAATTTCTTTAGTTGCTATTTGTTCAATAGTACTGAAATTTGTAGTAACATCTTTAAATGGAGCGGCAGATGAAGTAATAACGTCTGCATTTAAAACCAAAGATGCGTATTGAGCTTTTTGAAGAAATATTGTTCGTGTCCAGCTTGTATTAACTAAAATTAGTTTGCAATTGAAACCAATTCCTGCAAGGTCGCCCCCGCCATCAACCTCTGCTGCAATAAATCCCGCACCTATTGTTCCGTGAGAACCACCACTGCAACTGAGTGAGCTTCCGTCTGTGGGGTCAATTAAAGATAGTACTTGATCTTTTAAATCAGGATGATTAATATCAAACTGAAAATCTAGAAACGCAATTTTGGTGTTTTTATGGCCTTCGTTCAAATCCCAAGCCTTGCCTGCTTCTATTTTTTTTAAATGCCATAAATCTCCTTGGGGATTAGATTGCGTTGTATTCCAAAAGTAGTCGGTTGGATCATAATCTGACATCACTTTAATCAAAGGTTTACTTACTCTTTCTGTCATTAATACAGATTGAGGTGTTCTTGAAAAGTAATCAAATAGTTGCTTAGAATTACCATCCGTTTTTATTAAAAATGTTCGACTTAACGTATCGTTTTTGGAATACGGAAACATTCTTGTTACTGTTGAATATTTTATATTGTCGTCAACAATTGAGCTTATATAATCAAAAGCATTTGAGTTTAAGTCGAAGTCCATTTTGAGAACAACAATTAAATCATTCTGATCATATAAACATGAGTCACAATTTACTTCAGCTGAGCAAGTAAGTGTAGTGAGCAACATAAGTATTGTAAATTTTAACTTATTCATAGATTAGCAATTTAGTTTTTTCGATAATTGTGTTATTTGAATAAAACACTAAATAGTATATGCCACTTGGTACGTTTTCAATTTTGAACTTATTGTCTTTTATTTCAAAAAAGTTTATTGTTTCTCCCATGTTGCTAATTATTTGGCATGAAATATTTTTATGTTTATTGTTCGATAAAGTTACAGTTTTCCCCTTTTGTATTGGGTTAGGGTAAACAGCTATCTGGTTATAAATATTTTTTTCTGATAGTCCGGTATATGAATTTGCATAATCGCATGGTTTATCCCATTTAGCATATTTAAAGTTGTATGTTGAATCATTGTAGCACCTTAACATACATTCAGTTGTTTCCATTGTTATCAGGGCTGCACGACCAAATAAATAAGTAAATGAATACAAACCATCAATAATAACTCTAAAAGAATCTGTCTTGTACGTCTCCATCGAATAATAACTATCCATCACATCGGAAATTGTCTGCCTTTTTTTCCAATTCCCATTTATCATCACACTATCTGTTGAAAGTATTCTGTATGAAAAAGTTATTGAATCATTTGCAAGTTTTGGTACTAAAAAGCCTGGCGTAACTCTAGATAAATTCTTATGCACATGAATGGTATCACCCGCTTTTGCAGAAAAATTATATAAAAGGTGAAACTTCTTATCATAAGGATTATAGTACATCAACGAGTCATTTTGTTTTGTTAGATACTCATAAGAAACTATCTTATCTACACCAGGATTATCAACTAACTTCACTTCAATAACTGATGCGGTTATATCATATATTAATGTGTCTCCTTGCACCGTTAACACAGCACATTTTACTCCGTTAAAGTCAATATTACCAATGGAGTAATGCCACTTTGCACCAATTGGGGCAAAGTTTTGTGCTTGGCTTTTTGTCAACATCAGCCAGCAACAAATAATCATTAAATAATATTTCATGGTGTTATTTGGTTAAAATCATTCTTTTGGTATCAACCTCTTTGTTGTCTATAATTAAGGTATATAAATACATACCAGCCTTTAACTCACTGCCGTAAATAATTGCCTTACCTTCACCTCGTTGTTTTATTTCAAAGTTTTTAATTTCACTTCCTTGCATATCATAAATATGTAGGCTTGCCTTTTGGCTATTTTCGGGTATATTATAACTTATGCTGGTATTTTCGGTAAAGGGGTTTGGTACATTTTGTAATAAGTATGCGCTTTCTGTGTTTTCGTTACTAGATGTGGGTATTGTAGTTCCTTTTTTACCCAACTGTCCAGTGTTGTTGTTTTGTTTGTTGGAGCAACATAGGTTTAACTGTTGTTTTAAATCGTTTACCGTTTGATATTGCTCTTTAAGTGCTTCGATAATTATAGGTATTAATCCAATATAATTAACAGATAAATGACTTGATGTGTCGCCACTAACTAGTTCGGGGTATAATTGCTGAATTTCTTGTGCTAAATATCCAAATTCTTGCTTGCCATTATTAATTAAGTTTCGAGCATTTTGTGCTTGTATGGTTTTAAGTTTTACAGTATCTGTAATTCCATTGGTTACCAGCATGGGCTGGTTTAGCTTTTTTGAATATATTTTGCCCTGTAATTGGTATAGCTTATTTATTTGGTTGTTTGCAATAGGTTGTATATTGGTTTTAAGTTTTGCATCAGAGGCTACATAAACACTATATGTTGCAATATCTCCCCATACATCTAATTTGTAGTTTGGCGTAGAAGTACCGATACCAACATTGGCTGTTACATCTTGTAAAAACAATACATAATTTTGTGAGTTTGGATTAGGAAAAGGAATCCAAAAATTCAGACCACCAGCAGCATCCCAATATTCGATACCCCAACGTCCGTTATCTACACCTAAAGCAGGGTAAGAACCTAAAAGAAATGGTGTGTAAGTATCGTATCCAATATGGAATTTATTATCCATACGTAACTTTACTTGTGCTGAGGCCGAATTAATGAAGAGAAGAGAAGAGAAGAGAAGAAGGAATTGCCTTCAATAGACTAATTTTTTTCATGTTATACTTATTTAAATGGTTTGAATATCAAAAATATAAATTGTTTTAAAAAATTCAACTTAAATGTTTTCTGCTATTGGATAAGTCTATCTAAAGATTTGTCGTTGGTTAATTAATTGACGTATTATTTATAGAACTGTTTTAAAAATGGAAGAGCAGACTTAGTGATAGTTTTTAAACTCTTCATTTTGTTTTGGTTATGAGGTTGTGTAATTAGCGCTACAAAAAAACGCCAACCTTGATTAACAAGATTGGCGTTTTTAATGGTTATTTATAAGTTGTATTGTAAGGGGTAATTCCCAAGCAAACCAACATTAAACATTAAGGACTTACCAAGTGTATGCCTACGTTAAAATATAAAGCACCACTTAACTCATTAATCATGGCGTATTGTTGTGTGCCGAAAAATCCTCTGAAAAAATCTCTTCCATTTTTCTCGGTATTGTCTGCATGGTACGAAAAATCATAGCGGTACCCGGCTTGAATACTGCCCCAAATAAATCCTAAAATTTGTCGCTGGTACTCCATTCTAAAACGTAGTTCACCTCTTCTTAATTCAAGCTCTTTTCCTGCTGCAGTTGTTATGCCACTTATCCTGTAGCTCTGTCCATCAAGTTCATATCCACCTAAAATAAGGCTTCTTGCACTAAAGTTTTTTCTTATATGTGCCCTTGCCGGGAATAAAATTTCCGTTCCCCATTTTCTGCTTGGTGCTGTCCAGTTAAACAATAAAATAGGCACATAATTTAACTCACCTGTACGGTAAGTGCGCGACAAACCAACGGCCCATTGTTTTCTGTCGTTTGGTCGTTTGCCCCACAACACAGACGCAGAGTACCTTAAAAATCGTATTCCTTGAGGATTGTCTAAGGTATAGTTTCCGCTTAAATCTGCAGCAAATTGCGCCAATAAAAATTGCTTTTCGTTTAATGGTTTAAATATGGTGGAGTGCAGCCCCATGGTTGTTAAACCGTTTTTAGCAATATTTTGAATGAGTGATGAATCATTCGCAGGACTTTTTACATCAGCAAAATTGTAATTGGTTTTCCAAAAATTTCCGCCCAATTGCCATAAAAATGTATTGCTTGATATAACCGGAATATTGGCGAACAACCTTAAACCGCCTGTGCTATTTGCTTTGGCAGTTTCGTTGTAGTTGTTAATGGTTGTGCCATCATCATACTTGCCTAGTGAAGAAAGCTTCATGTTGTATGGCATTTGATGATCCCAAGCCACAGAAACAAAACGCGATGGACTTAAGTCGAAAATTTTCGGACTACAAAAGGTGATGTTCTTTCCATCTGCTGAAGTTGCATTTTCGTAAATAGAAAAATCTTCATCTTCTTGAGTAGTATTAACAGAATCTGTTTGCGCAAACAGTGGTATGCAGCCTAATAAAAAAAACAGGAGGGTAAAGTTTTTCATTAGTTTGCTTTTATTTCCAATCGTTTCCAAACATCAGTTCTGCCTAATGCTTTAACACCAATGTAACCTCTAATTTCCAAGGTGTTTTTATCTTTCATGTTGATCTCGCAGCTGTAAGTACTTCCGTTTTCAGGGTCGTAAATGGTTCCTTCGTTCCATTGGTCTTTGCCGGCATAAACAAAGTCTTTTAACATTCTGTATCCTTTTAAAGGAACATTTCTCATCGATTCATCAGGATTGTTTTTATCTACTTTTGGTTTTTGTGTAGTTGGGTCATTGGGTTCTTTTAACCATACAATTTTGCCGTAGTATTTGGTTCCTATTTTTTCGATTTTAACTTTAGCTTTACCATTACTTGGTTGCCAAACGCCAATCAACCTATCGCCTTCATCGTTTGAAGTGAAAGCAAAGCATAACATAACTAAGGCCAGTAACGAAAATAATTTTGAGGTAAATTTCATAATAGTATTGATTATTTAGTTAGAATTTTAAATGTAAGATTTGCTTTAAAGTTGAATGTGGCTTCTATGTCTTTTTTAAGATTTGCATCTAATAAAATGATAAAATCATCGTTGCTAAATATTTTATTTAGTCCATCTTGTTCTTTAGCTGTTGTTAAAGCAATTTCTTTTTGGTTTGATGGAAGCGGATTAACAAAAGCAACTTTCATCATATCAGAGTTGCTACTTACCATTTGAAGAGAAAGATCTTGAATTAAGCCATCTTCAATACTATCGGGCAAAGTAATTGTTGCAGATGTTAATACTACACTTTCAATTTGTTCGGGATTAATATTGTTATTTTTTAAAGCTGTTTTTATTGCAGACTGAAATGTATTAGGTCCTTCAAAATAAGGCCCTTCAGCTTCCAGTACTACATCTTTTAATTCAATAACATTTTCGGTTTGTTTTCCGCAAGAGAACAAACCAAATGCGATGAATGCGATTAAATATATTTTTTTCATACAGTGTTAACTTTATTCGGTAAAAATAGTTTTATGTATGATTTTTCCAAACACATTACTTTTGTTTATATGCTTTGCATTTACTTTCAGTTTTATAAATACTTGTATGCAAAACGCCCGACTTGCATGCAAGTCGGGC
>DITN01000033.1 GCA_002422865.1 Bacteroidetes bacterium UBA6183
CACATACCACACCCGATAGCATCAGAATAAATGAGCTATTGGAGCATATGGTTGAGCAAGGTTGTGAGTATGCATTTATGGAAGCGAGTTCGCACGCTATAGATCAAAACAGAATAAAAGGATTACACTTTGCAGGTACGGTATTTACCAATATTACACACGATCATTTAGATTATCATGTAACCTTTAGCAATTACATCAACGCTAAGAAAAAATTATTTGATGATGTAAATGATGATGCCTTTGCATTAACCAATAAGGATGATAAAAACGGATTGGTGATGCTACAAAATACCAAAGCCACACGCTATACATACAGCTTAAAAGCAATAGCAGATTTTAAAGCCAAAATTATAGAAAGTGATTTTACAGGCATGCTTTTAAACATTGATGAACAAGAAGCATGGTTTAGGTTGGTAGGCAACTTTAATGCTTACAACATTTTGGCTGTTTATGGTACTGCATTTTTATTGGGCAAAGAGAAACTAGAAATTATTCAACACTTAAGTAACATCGAATCGGTTAAAGGAAGATTTGAATATGTAAGAAGTATTGATGGTGTAATCGCAATTATAGATTACGCACATACACCTGATGCACTTAAAAATATATTAGATACTATTAACGAACTACGTACACAAAACGAACAATTGATAACTGTTGTGGGATGCGGTGGTAACAGAGATGCGGCTAAACGTCCAGTTATGGCTGATATCGCCTCGGAGCATAGCACCAAGGTAATTTTTACCAGCGATAACCCGCGTGATGAAAATCCGGAAAATATATTAAACGAAATGCAAAAAGGTGTAAAGCCTTTGCATTATAAAAAAACACTTCGTATAAGTGATAGAAAAGAGGCCATAAAAGCCGCTGTAGCTTCAGCTAACAAGGGCGACATCATTTTAGTTGCCGGTAAAGGGCACGAAAACTATCAAGAAATAAAAGGAGTGAAACATCATTTTGATGACAAAGAAACCGTGCTTGAATTATTTGAATTAATGAGATAAAAATTAGATTATGTTATACTACTTATTCGACTACTTAGATAAACAATTTGATTTCCCGGGAGCAGGAATGTTTCAATACATTTCATTCCGTGCAGCTTTGGCTATCATTTTGTCCTTAATCATTACCACTGTTTTTGGTCGCAGGTTAATTAACATGTTGCGTAACCTACAGGTGGCAGAAACGGTTCGTAACCTAGGGTTGGCCGGTGAAAGCCAAAAACAAGGTACACCTACCATGGGCGGATTAATTATTCTTGGTGCTATTTTATTGCCCACATTATTGTTTGCACGTTTATCTAATGTATATATCATACTGATGATTATCTCTACGATATGGTTAGGTTTGGTAGGCTTTTTAGATGATTACATTAAAGTATTTAAAAAGAATAAAGAAGGTTTAGCAGGTAGATTTAAGGTATTGGGACAAGTTGGATTGGGTGTAATTGTGGCTACTACACTTTATTATAACCAACATGTTAAAACCAGAAACTTCTACCACCCAAGCGAAGTAACCACTGAATTTATTCAAGAACATAATTTACAACCAACCATAGTGGATAACCAAATGATGTTGGCAGAAGATATTCAATCAACAACCACTACTATTCCATTTTTTAAATCTGCGTATTTTGATTATGCCGACTTGTTAAAGTTTGTTGGTGAAAGTTATAAAGACTACAACTTTCTGATTTATTTATTGGTGGTTATTTTCATCATTACAGCTGTGTCAAACGGAGCAAATATTACCGATGGTATTGATGGTTTAGCCGCAGGTACTTCAGCAATAATAGGTGTAACTTTAGGAATACTGGCCTACGTTTCGGGCAACATGGTATTTAGTAAATACCTAAACATTATGTACATACCACACCTTGGCGAAATGGTAATTTTTGCAGGAGCATTTGTGGGTGCATGTGTTGGATTTTTATGGTACAACAGCTACCCTGCGCAAGTGTTTATGGGTGATACCGGAAGTTTAGCTTTAGGTGGAATTATCGCATCATTCAGTTTAATGATTCGTAAAGAATTACTGATTCCCATTTTATGTGGCATCTTTTTAATCGAAAATTTATCGGTAATCCTTCAAGTGTATTATTTCAAATACCAAAAAAGAAAACATGGTATTGAATATGCGCGTGAACACCGATTATTTAAAATGTCTCCATTACATCACCACTACCAAAAAAGTGGTTACCACGAAGCCAAAATTGTAACACGCTTCTGGATTATAGGTATTCTATTGGCCATCATCACTGTGATTACTTTAAAAGTTAGATAGATAAAAATGAGCAAACGAATAGTAATATTAGGTAGTGGCGAAAGCGGAACAGGTGCAGCAATGCTTGCTAAAAAGCAAGGATTTGATGTGTTTGTATCTGATAAAGGCCTTATTCCTGACAACTTTAAACAAGAGTTGAATGCTATTGGTGTGCCATTTGAGGAAGGTAATCACACCACTGAACTGGTTTTAAATGCAAATGAAATTATAAAGAGCCCAGGCATACCTGACGAAAATACTTTAGTAACTGAAGCGAAACAAAAAGGTATCGCCATTATTAATGAATTAGAGTTTGCTGCCAGATATACCAAAGCCAAAATAATTGGTATTACCGGAACCAATGGAAAAACGACCACCACCAGTTTAGTGTACCATTTACTGAAAACAGCCGGATTAGATGTTGCTGTTGGTGGAAACATTGGTACGAGTTTGGCTCGTTTATTAACCGAGCGCGATTACGAATACTTGGTACTTGAAATCAGCAGTTTTCAATTAGATAACATGTACAACTTTAAAGCTGATATCGCAGTGTTGTGCAATATTACTCCCGATCATTTAGACCGTTACCAATACAATTTACAAAACTATGTTGATGCCAAGTTTCGCATCACACAAAATCAAACCGAAAAGGATGTATTTATTTATTGTGCAGAGGATAAACTGACCATGAATAACATCAACAAGTACAACATCCATGCAAAACAAATTCCTTTTGCTTACGATAAAAATCTTGCAATTGGAGCACACGTTAGCAACGGTAACATGATATCAAACATTACTTCAGAAAATCTAAATCCATTTACTATGTATATTAATGAACTAGCACTTAAAGGTCGCCACAATGCCTACAATTCAATGGCGGCTGCCATCATTGGCCAGGTACTGAACATTCGTAAGGAGTCAATCCGCGAAAGTTTAATCAGTTTTCAAAATGTAGAACACCGCTTAGAAAGCGTAATTACCAGCGGAGGTATTGAGTACATCAACGACTCGAAAGCAACCAATGTGAACTCAACTTGGTATGCTTTAGAGAGTATGGAAAAACCAACCGTTTGGATTGCCGGTGGTGTTGACAAAGGCAACGACTATTCTTTATTAAAAGAAATGGTTAAAGAAAAAGTTCGCATCATTGTTTGTTTAGGTTTAGATAACAGAAAACTACATGAAGCGTTTGGTGCTGATGTAGACATGATTATCAATACCACAAGCATGGCCGAAGCAGTGCATGTTGCCAAACAAATGGCTAAAAAAGGCGAAGCTGTTTTGCTTTCACCTGCTTGTGCATCATTTGATTTATTTAAAAATTACGAAGACAGAGGACGTCAATTTAAAAAAGCTGTTCGCGATTTGTAATTGATTAACACAACGTTTTAGAATGACAACTTGGGAAAAAATTCGTCCGCGCGGTGACCTATTTATGTGGATGGTCATCTTTATCCTCTCCTTGTGGGGATTATTGGCCATATACAGCAGTACAGGGGCACTTGCGTACAAAAAGAATGGTGGTGCAGTAGAAATTTATCTATTGCAACAAGCCGCGCTTTTAACGGGTGGTTTTTTTATTATGTTTATTGTGCATTCTATTCATTATAAATACTTCATCAGCTTATCAAAACTGGCCATTTGGATTACTTACCCCTTATTAATATACACCTTAATTTTTGGCATTGAAATTAATGGTGCACGTAGATGGATTAATTTGTTTGGGGTAACTTTTCAGGCTTCTGATTTTGCAAAGTTGGCCATAGTGATGTTTGTTACCAGGGAATTGGCGCGTAAGCAAGATACCATTGATGATTTTAAACAAACGTTTTTACCCATACTTGGTCATATCACTGCTATTTGTATTTTAATAGCTCCCGAAAACTTAAGTACGGCAATGGTACTTTTTGCCACTTGCTTTTTGATATTATTTATAGGTCGTGTTAAAATAAAACACCTTGCTTTAATTACCGGAGCAGTTATGGTAGCGGGTATTTTATTTTTTACACTGTTGTTTGTTGTTCCTGAAAGCGCTTTAAAAGGCAGGATGCTTACTTGGAAAAATCGTGTTGAATCATTTGGAAAACAAGAAAACGATGCAGACAAAACTTACCAAAACGACCATGCTAAAATAGCCATTGCTACCGGTGGTATTTTCGGAAAATTCCCAGGAAATAGCGTAGAAAGAAACTTTTTACCCGAAGCCTACTCAGATTTTATTTATGCAATTATTGCAGAAGAATATGGTCTAATAGGGGCTTTAATTATGCTCATGTTGTACATGTTTTTTCTATATCGTGCTATACGTATTGTATTACGCAGTCCCAAAGCATTTGGTGCATTGATTGCTGTTGGTTTAAGTTTTTCTTTGGTACTTCAGGCATTAATAAATATGGCCGTTGCAGTTAACTTATTTCCTGTTACCGGTTTAACATTACCATTGGTAAGTAAAGGTGGTACATCCATATTATTAACCTCTGTTGCATTTGGAGTAATTATGAGTGTAAGCCGATATGTAGAAGAAGATGAGCCGGAAGGAAAAGAAGATTTAAGTGTTGAACCAAACCTAAATACCATACAAAAACCATAGTTATGATTGATGTAAACAAGAAATACAAAGTGGTAATAAGCGGAGGCGGAACAGGTGGACACATCTATCCGGCTGTTGCTGTTGCACAGGGTTTACAACGTAAACTACCGCATGTGGAAATTTTGTTTGTAGGGGCTGAAGACCGCATGGAAATGGAAAAAGTTCCGAAAGCAGGTTATAAAATTATTGGTTTATGGATAAGCGGGTTTCAACGCAGTTTAAGCCCGAAGAATTTACTTTTCCCTTTTAAAGTAATAAGCAGTGTTGTTAAAAGTTTATCCATCATAAAAGAGTTTAAACCCGATGTAGCCATTGGTTTTGGAGGTTATGCGAGCGGTGCCATGTTATATGCCGCCACCATCAAAAAACTTCCAACGGTTATACACGAACAAAACTCGTATGCCGGTATCACCAATAAAATTTTAAAAAATAGGGTTGATACCATATGTGTTGCTTACGACAACATGAGCCGCTTTTTTCCGGAAAGAAAATTGGTAAAAACAGGCAATCCTATTCGTCAGGATTTAATGCAGGTTGATGGTTTACGTGCTGAAGCATTTAAACATTTTAACTTATCACCAAACCTAAAAACCGTTTTAGTAATAGGTGGTAGTTTAGGCGCACGAACCATTAACGAAAGTATTTTAAACGGACTGAATAAGTTTAGCGAAAACAACGTACAACTGTTATGGCAAACAGGTAAAAACTTTGCTGCAGCACAACATGTTAATCAAACAGGAGTAAATGTACAACCGTTTATTTACGAAATGAACTTGGCTTATGCCATTGCCGATGTGGTGATATCAAGAGCAGGTGCTTTAAGTATTGCTGAATTGGCGCAAGTTAAAAAACCAGTAATATTGGTTCCTTCACCTAATGTGGCCGAGGATCATCAAACCAAAAATGCAATGGCTTTGGTTGAACGTGAAGCAGCAATATTGGTAAAAGATAATGAAGCCAGACAGATTTTAGTTGACGAATGTATGGCCTTGATAAAAAACGAGGTTAAACAGGTACAACTAAAAAACAACATTGCTTCATTTTCAATGCCGGATGCTGCCGAAAGAATAGTAACAGAAGTATTACGTGTAATTGAAGAACGTTAATAAACAACAAATGAACTTTAAAGACATTAAACAAGTATATTTTTTGGGAATTGGCGGTATAGGCATGAGTGCTATTGCCAGGTATTTTCATACCCAAAATATACCTGTAATGGGATACGACAAAACCGAAACAGAATTAACCAAAGCGCTGGTAAATGAAGGTATTGAAGTTCATTACAAAGATTTGGGAAGTGAGTTGGCCAACTTTGGATTTGATAAAAAAAATGTATTGGTGGTTTTAACTCCGGCCATTCCTAAAAACCATGAGGAGTATAATTGGTTTTTACAAAATGAGTTCACCATTTTAAAACGTTCGCAAGTTTTAGGTGTAATTACCGATACTTATAAAACAGCAGGCATTGCAGGCACACATGGAAAAACAACTACCTCTACCCTACTTGCACATATTTTAAAACAAAGTAAAATAGATTGTGCAGCATTTTTAGGAGGTATATCAACCAATTACAATAGCAATTTATTATTACATCATACAACAGCACAAACACCATCAGCTCAAAATCAATTAATGGTGGTTGAGGCTGATGAGTTTGACAGATCGTTTTTAACTTTACATCCAAGTATCGGTGTAATTACATCAACTGATGCAGATCATTTAGATATTTATGGTGAGCATGATGCATTAAAAAAATCGTTTGCCGATTATGCTGCTCAAGTACGCGAGGTATTATTTGTAAAAAAGGAATTGGATTTATATACCGAGCTACTTGAAAAGGATCATACAAATCGTATAAAATCATACAGCATAAAACAGCAAGCCGATGTATATGCCGATAACATTAACATTATTGGCGATACTTATTATTTTGACTTACATGCTGTAAATATTCATTTAACGCAAATACATTTAGGTATACCTGGCTTACACAACGTAGAAAACGCAGTTGCAGCTTCGGCAGCAGCATTAGAGGCCGGTGTTGGCGCAGATGAACTAACTGTTTCTTTGGCCTCTTTTAAAGGCGTAAAACGTAGGTTTGAGTATATCATTAAACAACCTAACTTGGTTTATATAGATGATTATGCGCATCATCCAACAG
>DITN01000084.1 GCA_002422865.1 Bacteroidetes bacterium UBA6183
CACTTGAACAATCCGCCTCTCGATAATATTGCCCTATGCTTTGCCCTTACTGCAATCACTCGAGGTGGCTGAGGTTTCCATTCATAGCTCCATTAACTATTTTCATTGAAATAAATCATGCTCGACAACTATTGTCGGGCAATAATTTATTTTTGTGTACTTTTATAAAAGTTCACGCGTATAACATGAAACTTCACCTTCTCGTTTTTGCCTCCCTAATCACATTTAATTTATTTGCCCAAACATTAACACCAAAACAGGAACAGATAGTTAGAGGTGTAATAGCAAAACAATTTAATGATGAAATGGCCAACAATACTGCTTTGTATTTGGGGGAAAACTCTTTTGTTTTTATAGAAAATGATACTTTCCTTTCTTTACAAGGATATCATTACTTATTCAGGTTAAAGAATGACTCTGCTGAGCGGCTTGATCATTCTTTTTTTCATGGTGGAAATTTTGAAAGATATCTTTATGGCTATGATGGAAAAATACACCTAATGGGTGGTTATGGCTTGTTTAATACTAATAACAACATTGAAGTATTTGATTTTAAGTCCAAAGAATGGGGCGTTATTAAAACCACAGGTGACAAACCACCTTTCATAAGAGGTGTGTGCATCAGAAAGGGGGATTATATATACTCATTCTATAACAGTAAAAATGGTAACATGGTTGAGGCAGATTCATATGATAACCACATTTATAGACTTGACTTAAAAACAAATATTTGGCAACGATTTAACAATTTGAATAAACCCGAACCCCAAATTTTTGATAAAGTTTATACAAAAGATTATTGTGTTGCTGTGCTTTCCAATACAGCATTAATTGTAAATAAGAAAACCATTGAATTTATTTATATCCCAAGGGAACAATTACGAATTAGCATTAAGGACCTTTTTAATTTTAGTGTTAATGGGAATAACCTATATTTCAGAAATTACCTATCAACGCCAAGTAATACAGTTGATTTTAAAGTTAATTTAGATAGTGTTTGGAGTAAAAATGCCACAAAGGCTGAACAACTTATATTAGAACCTTTTTGGTATCATATACCTTGGGTACAATATTTAATTGTAATAATTGTTTTGTTATTAATTGTCGGGTTATTCATAACACAAAAACTTAGGAATAGAAAAAAAATATCGGATAATTTAAACTTAGATTTATTTTCTAATCCTCTGTTAGAAAAATTACAAGCATCAACAAAAACTACATTAGATATTGATGAACTGGATGCATTACTTGAAATTAACCACATGGAGTTTGACAGCCGAAAATTAAAACGCCACCGTTTGTTAAGCGATTTAGAAAAAACAAATCCCGGTTTAATTACACGCCAAAAAGACGAAACCGATAAGCGCAGGTTTATTTATGTTATCCAAAAAAGTTAGAATAAAAGCTAACATCAACTAATCCATCCTTCTTTCAGAAACATTTGATTATCAAGTTTTGTAACCGGTTTCAAACCCAATTGAAACCCGATTTATACTTATTTACTTGACAAATACTTGCTGATTTGTGCTGCATTAAACGCACCACAAACATGGGCAGGGCCGAACGCTTTTTTATCATTTACAAACAACTTAAACGCAAGCCGCAAAGCATAAACCAATTGCTGTTGCATTGCCGCGCTTGTGGTTATGAGGTAAGCGAAAGGCAACTGCAACGCGATATGGTAAGCCTATGCGAGTTGGTAAACGACCGCAACGAGTGGATTGAAGCCACCACCGAAACCAACAACAAAAAAGTATACCGTGTGGTGGTTCGACATTAATTGTCGGGATGATGGATTTAGTTTGAATAATTAAAGGAGAATATATGACCCATTACGCAAGAACATATGGAACTACTCTTAAAGAAAAGGACAGAGCAAACGCATGGCAATACCCTACAGGACCTTTGCTTGATAGGTTTGGTATTCTAATTAACAAAAAAACGTTTGGTTTAGAAGAGTTTAATTTCAATTCATTTTATCGTAATCATAAGGTGGCTTACGTACCATGTTATGGTACTAAGAGATTTTATCAACGACCTTTCATTAAGGAACTTAGGTTGATTTTTAAAACAGCACCCAAGTGTTACAAGCATTACGCAACATTGTATGATGTTGAATCGTTTGGGGATAATGATATTCCGAGCCTGAGAGATTTAATTGAACAGCACCTGAATGAGATTTACTTTACTCAGCAATCTCAAATATTTTTCGGACAAGACTATCCATTATTTCAAAAAGCAATTACCCATTCTCTTGGCTCAAACATTATTGCATCTAATCA
The DNA here is from genome assembly GCA_002422865.1 of Bacteroidetes bacterium UBA6183. GTDB lineage: Bacteria > Bacteroidota > Bacteroidia > UKL13-3 > UKL13-3 > UBA6183. Next base: position 2,283 of record DITN01000084.1, read on the forward strand.
TGACAACAGTTCTTTTCTTGTGAATCTTAAATACGAGAAAATTGAAATATTGAAGAAGCCTATTCAATGTGGGCTAAAAGCAAATTATGCAGGTCAGTGGTATAGAAATGTTGAATATCCTAGAGATTTTTAATGACTTTATCAAAACCGAAATCAAATAATACCATTAGCAACAATTAAGCCACTGGTTTTATTTTAGGTAACAGTCTATAAAGCTACCTACAGCAATATTATATAATTTTTAAATAGAGACACAAATAACATGAAAAACATATTACTTATCTTGATAACAACTTTATTGTTTATTTCAATTAGTTCAGGGCAGAATCCTTATCCGATTGTTCCAATTGACTCAGTCCAATTTGTTAACCAGATTAAGTTGACCGCAACTCCTGTTGTGGATTTACCTGATTACATAAGTCCAACTTTCGTAAACACAACATACAGAGATACCGTTCGTTTTGATGGAGTTGTTGTAACAAGTCCAAACATTTACGGATTGTCTGTATTACGTAAAGCCGCTTATATTCAACGTCAAGGTGGAGGGCCATGGAGCGGTGTTTTGGTCATGTGTGATCCGACCACTTTACCTGCTATCGGCCGTCCAACATTAGCAGATTTTACTGCGGAAACTAAGTTCTATGAAAACATGAAAAGGGGATACAAGGTTCGTGTGACAGGTAAATTCGCTGCTTTTCAAGGTGAAACCCAAATTAACTTATTAAGAAATAACGATAATTTCAGTAATGCGATTGAGCAAGTAGATTCAAATAATTATCAACCAGTTTACACTGTTATTACGGTAGACTCATTAATGACTGGTAATCCTACAGCAGGTAATTGGATACAAAAGAAAGCACAAGGCGAAAAGTGGGAAGGTGTTTTGGTGGAATTCAGAAATGTAAGAGTTTCATCAAGAGCACCATTAGGTGCAACACGTTGGAATTGGTCTTTACAGGACACTTTTGGAAATCAAATTGATGTGCGTGATTTTTCAGCATATTATCGTAATGATAACAATGAATCAATCATACCTTCAATCCCAAACAATTTTACTCCTCCAGCAGTTGGTACAACACTAGATTACATAAGAGGTATTGTTGGAGAGTATCAAATAGGCGGTGTATCACGTTTTGGAATATCACCAATCACACCCGATGATGTTAGCACTTGCGATACCTCATGTTATGGCCTGTCAATAAACACTAACCGTTGTGCATTTATGAACCAACCAATGGTTTTTAATATTTCTCAATACGGGAATTTTTTGGCAGATACTGGAATATTTGAATTTTCTACAGATAGCTTTTTTAGTAATATTATTAAGTATGATTCCTTCTCAACGTTTAATTCATTTTCTCATTCTTATTCAAACAATATAAATCTTAACTCTGGTAATTATTTTGTGAGATTAAGGGTTAAAAATCAGAACTTATTAAGTAACGTTTTGGAGTTTTATATGAACTCAAATATGATTTTTGTTACTGATACAATAATAACATTTAATAAAGATAGCGTACTTTTAGATGCAGGATCTGGTTTTTCAAGTTATTTATGGAGCACGGGCGATACCTCACAAACAATTTGGGCGAGGAGTACTTCATTGTATAAAGTTACTGTTCAAAACGCTACTGGCTGCTCAGTAAGCGATAGTACCCAAGTAATATTTGTAAAGGGTATTCAACAAAAGGACACGACTATCTGTATAGGTAATAGTATCGATTTGGCTATAAACGAAAAACTAAACCTACCACAAAATAATTTAATTTCTTGGTATCCATTTGAAGGCAATGCATCAGATAGAAGCGGAAATGGGAATAATGGAATTGTATACGGGGCTACACCCACAACTGATAGATTTGGAAGGGCTAATTCGGCATTTGCCTTTGATGGTCTTGATGATTATATATCTGGCACAATCAGTAACTTCTCAAATACCTCTAATACTACTTTTTCAATTTGGTTAAAGTATACTGGTGATGCCGGTGGAATGCAGTATGATCAGTTTTTTCAATATGGTGCATACGGACAACATACTCTAGCATATGGTTATAATTTCAACGGTTCAAATCTTGACTTATATACATATTGTTTTAGTAATCCTTACACTCAAATAAACTTGAAATATACCTGGAAACATTTGGTAATAGTAGATTCGTTAACTGTAACCAAAATATACTTGAACGGAAATTTAATTTCAACAACTACCTCTGGTGATAATTTAAATTGTTATCAGAATAGTAATGCTTTTTATATTGGTGGTGGAAATGACAATCAATATGTAACAGGAGAGATTGATGATGTCGCTATCTGGAATAGGGCATTAACACCTCAGGAAATACAACAAACCTATAACTCAGGGTATAATCAATACAATAATATTCGTTGGTCCACCAACGATACCACCAATTCAATAACCGTATCACCAAACACGAGTACAACATACTACTGTGATATTACCGTTGGTAGTTATACATTTAGAGATAGTGTAAGGATTAACGTTAGTGATTTACCTAATAATAATGTTTCATACACCAAACTTGGCTTATGTAAAAATGATACTATTACTTTAAGTGTAAATGTAGGCTATAATTATAATTGGTTCAAAAATGATAGTGTAGTAAGTTCATTACAAACATTAAATGTTGCAGAGCAAGGTGCATACTGTGTTGCTTTAACAGATAGTTTTGGTTGTAAAAATACATCAGATACTTTACATGTATTCAATGCACCTTTACCAAGTGTTCAGTTTGCTATAAATGATAGTGCGCAATGTGTGAATGATAATCTGTTCCTATTTAAAGACTCTACCTTAATAGATAGTGGTACGTATAGCATATTATGGAACTTTGGTTCGGGCAATACTTCAACCCAAATGGAGCCTTCATTTAATTTTGCAACAGTAGGCACCTATCCAATTAAATTACAAGTAAACACCAACTATGGATGTAAGGATAGTCTAACTAAAATGGTTTTAGTACTTCCAAACCCAACTGCAGGTCCTATGCTTGGTGAAACAAACGCACTGTCTGTTGCAACTCCATACATTTATACAGTAGCACAACAGCCAAATCATACCTACAATTGGGTAGTAAGTAATGGAATTATTGCCTCTGGTCAAGGAACCAACGCAGCAACAGTGCAGTGGTTAAGCAACGGAAAAGGAAACCTAAAAGTAGAAGTTACTAATGCCCAAGGTTGCGATGATACCACTGCTGTTCAGGTTACCATTGGCAATGTTGGTTTACATGATTTAAACAACTTAAAAGAGTTGGTGGTATATCCAAACCCAAGTAATGGAACATTTGCAGTTTCATTCAATGCACTTAAATCATCAACAGTTGAAATGAGTTTGGTTAACTTGTTAGGCCAGCAAATATGGAATGCGCAACATACAATAAAAGCAGGAGAGCAAACCATTCAAATTAATGCTAACTTGGCACCAGGGGTTTACACCTTACGTATTAATGGCGCTGAAGAACAAGTACAATATAAAGTAATCATAAAATAGCCCTTAAACCTTACATCATTAAGCCGCTCCACGGAGCGGCTTTTTTATTTAGTTACAACCTGCTCGAGTGAGTTTTATTTTATACAATTCAGCCTACTCGAGTGCGCTTAGGGCGGGTTGTGCGTATGCGCTTGTATCGAGAGTAGGTTTTTATTGAACAATCCGCCTCTCGATACGCAGAACTCATTTCGTACCTCATTCGTTCATCTACTCGAGGTGGCTGATACTTCCGTTTGATAAGATTAAGCCTGCTCGAGTGAGCCTTGGGCGGGTTATGCGTAAGTGCTTGTATCGAGAGTGGGAATGAGCAAAAGAATTAATTTTGTCGAACTGGTTTTAGAATGTCTTAACAATCCGCCTCTCGGTAATATTGCCCCATGCTTGGCCCTTTGCAGCAATCACTCGAGGCGGCTGAGATTTACCTTTGATGCGATTCAGCCTCATCGAGCTTAAATTACAGACCGCAGCGTCTGTTTGAGCCTTGGGCGGGTTATGCGTAAGTGCTTGTATCGAAACGCAGTTCAGTGGAGCTAAAGAGGGAATGAGCAAAAGAATTAATTTTGTCGAACTGGTTTTAGAATGTCTTAACAATCCGCCTCTCGGTAATATTGCCCCATGCTTGGCCCTTTGCAGCAATCACTCGAGGTGGCTGAGGATTACCTTTGATAAGATTCAGCCTCATCTAGCTTAAATTACAGACCGTAGCGTCTGTTTTTGCTTTGGGTTGGCTGTGTGTAAGTGTTTGTATCGAAACGCAGTTCAGCGGAGCTAAAGTGGGAATGAGTAAAAGAAATAATTTACTTATTAAACCAACTTTGATTTTTCTGACAATCCGCCTCTCGATAATATTGCCCCCATGCTTGGCCCTTTGCAGCAATCACTCGAGGTGGCTGAGGTTTCCATTTGTTAAGATACAGCCTACTCGAGTGAGCCTTGGGTTGGTGTTGGGTAGGTGCTTGTATCGAGAGTAGGATAGTTAAATTTACTTCATTCTAAATTTCTTTTTCGACAATTCGGGTAACTTATGATAGTTCTCTTCTATCAATGCCAACTTCTTTGCTCTTGACCATTTCTTAATTTTTTGTTCAAAATAATATGCAGATTCAGGATCGGTAAATGTTTCATAAAACATCAATTCGATGGGCCTTCTGTTGAATGTATAGCTACCAGGGTATTTTCCCAATTCGTGTTCATTTATTCTCTTGTCGAGATGATTAGTCATTCCGATATAAAAGCTATTATCAGAACACTTTAGGATGTAATCATAGAATATAGGGTGTACATGCATAGTCAAATATAAATATTTAACCATTACATACAGTTCTGGTTAACAATCCGCCTCTCGGTAATATTGCCCCATGCTTGGCCCTTTGCAGCAATCACTCGAGGTGGCTGAGATTTGCCTTTGATGCGATTCAGCCTCATCGAGCTTAAAGTACAGACCGCAGCGTCTGTTTTTGCTTTGGGTTGGCTGTGTGTAAGTGTTTGTATCGAAACGCAGTTCAGCGGAGCTAAAGTGGGATTTTATTGAACAATCCGCCTCTCGATACGACCCGATTACTCGGATCACTCGAGGCGGCTGAGGATTCAATTTGTTAAGTTACAGCCTAATCACAGCATTCATTTCTGGAGTATTCACCTCATCATCATCTGCAACTTATCTCTTCTAAATTTGCATTTTGTGCAAATATTAGTTTCACATTTAGTAAAAGTCAGTTTACGTTGTTAGTTTAAAGCTACCATGTTTGTGTTATCAAACAAAACACCATTCATGATCAGAATTTTTACTTTATGCATCGCCCTATTTTTAACATTATCCAACAACTTATTAAAGGCAGAATCAACAGATTCTACTTTTAAAAACCAGTATACCTTATATGTTAATCAACCCATCGGGCTTGTTACAAAAGTGAGATTAACATTCGAATGTAGGTTTACACCCAAAACCTCGGTACTATTTAACCATACCTTATTTTATGGCTTATCTCCCGGCCAACAAGGGTATGTTGAATTGCGTAGGTATTTTGGAAACAACGAAAAAGTTGAGTATACCATTTATACCAAACTTGGTGCAGGCTATTCTTTTGGTGCGTCAGGTACTTATGGAGTAGTAGGTATTGGAACAGGACAAAAGATATATTTTGACAAAGACAAACGCTACTCTCTTTATTGTGTGCAAGGTGCAAAGTATTGTCCTACCACCAGCGGTAGTCATGATACTGCGCCAAACCCTTTTAAAGGCTTTTTTAATATTTCGGGTCCAGGTGCCATTATCGACCTTCAGTTTAATTTCGGTTACAGGTTTTAATGATTTTAAATTTATAGTTCCATACAAACAAGATGGATATAAAAACGACTTAAGATTTAGATAACTAGTGTTAAAATATGAATAAAATTTTCACCACTCTTTTTGCCCTAATCATCATGCAAATTTTAAATAATTTACATGCAGAGCCCCAAGATTCAACTTTCAAAAATCAAATTACTGTATTTGTAAATCAGCCTATTGGTTTTGTAACTAAAGCTAGAATTGCCATAGAATGCCGTTTTACAGACAACCTTTCATGGGTATTAAGTTATGCCCGATTTTATCAAATTACCCCTGGTCAGCATGGATATGTAGAGCTAAGGAAGTATACCAAAACTGAGCGTAATATAGAACATGTGCAATACGCTAAAGTAGGCGCAGGGCATACATTTGGTTCTGTAGGATTATATGCTCTGGCGGGTGCAGGAGTTGGACAGAAAATATATTTCGATAGAGACCGAAAGTTTTCTTTGTACTGTTCGCAAGGTTTAAAATTATGCCCAAATATTAAAGGTGAACATGATACTGGTACAGGTGGATTTGGTGGTTTTTTTTACTTCGCAGGCCCAGGTGCTTTTTTCGATTTAACGTTTAATTTAGGCTATCAGTTTTAACCTTCAAATTTTTTCTATATCCGCATTTTCATGCAGTGCATTTTAGCTCAATAAGCAAAGGTATTTCTTATGTTTGGTAATTAATATTTTCAATTATTTTACATGTTTAGAAATTGCGAAACGAGTTCAAGTAATATTTAAAACTTAGAGTTAGTTAATTGTTGTATTTACCGTTTAGCCTTCAACTCTTCTTCGCCCAATTTATGCTCCCATTTTAATGCACCGTTTTTGTCAAAACATTGTATGTTTAGCACACGTTTACCTCGGGCTCCGCTAATACTTAGGTTACAAAAGTTATTTTCCATTACCAATGTGTTAGGTACGCGCATAGGGTTATTAAATTCAGTGCTTTTGCTTAAATCACTTGCGCGGCTGCTAATGGCACTGCTGGTTAAATCGTATAAAGCATAACCAAGTTTGGCTTCAACATTAGCATTTTTTATGAGCTCTGTATGGTGCCTGTCACCGGTTAAAAATATCACGCCACTAATTTTATTCACTACTATAAAATTGATGATACGTTCACGTTCTTTCTTAAAAAAATTATAACTTTCTTTATCGGTGTTTTCATTTAAAAATTGTCCACCCAATGCTATAAATTTAAAAGGAGCACGGCTATATACCAAGTTATTAAACAACCACTGTATTTGTTGTTCGCCAAGTTGTGTTTTGTCAGGGTTTAACGAGTCGTTTAAAAACTGATAATCTCTGAAATAACGATCGTCAAGCATCAAAAAATCAGCATCGCTAAAACTAAACATGCTGTAAACACCTTGGTTATTTTCGCCATAAGTTTTGTTGGCCCAATAGCTTTTAAAAAGTCCTAACGTGGTTTCTTTTAATGGGTATGTTTTACAGGCATCATTACTTCCAAAGTCATGATCATCCCATGTTGCATAATGATTGCGTGATGCCAAAAATGGTTGTAAGTTTTTATCGGCACGGGTATGCTGGTACCTGTAATGTAGCCCGCTTACGCTGCCATAATCCGCTTCACGCGTGTAGGTGTTATCACCCAACCACAGCATAAAATCACTTGGCTTTTCATTCATTTTCACAAAAATGTCAGTGCCTTGTCCATATGGTTTTCCGGGTCTGTCGTAAGCACTGTCGTTAACATATAAACAGCTGCCCACCAAAAAATTAAAGTCCGGAGCGTTGGTTCTCCACTCCCACAAGGGTTTGGTTTTTAAAGTAAGCGGATATGGAAAGTTAACCGCTTTACCATCCAATAAAATCTGGTATTTATACGTTTTACCCATAGCCAAATCGCCAATTATAAAATGGTGGTTGGTTATTTGGCAATTATCAACGGTTTTGGTCAGGGTTGATGCATTTTTAGGGTTATCGTTTGCTAACCAATATTGCAGGCTTACTTTTTTAGCACATTGGGTTTGAAGCCAAATCGCAGTTTCTCTGTGTTCGATGTATCCGGGCATTGGTCCGGCTAAAATGGTCGACTTTTGGGCAAAAGAAACTAAAGCAAAAAAGGCAAAAGCAGTGAGTAGAATTGATTTTAGATGAGTCATATTGATTATGATTTTTATCATTAGTGCAGCTGCAAAGGTTACTAAACGAAAATTAAGTTGGTGTTATGCTTTAGTAGTTAATTGTAAATCAGGGTAATAAAAATTACAGCGACAGAACGCTGTCTAAGAAAATCAATTATGTAAAAAACTTGTTGATAATACTGTAAAATCACTTATATTTCACCAAATTTGCATCCCTTTAAATTTAAAAGTAAGGAGTAACATCCAACAATGAGACAGTTAAAAATTAGTAAGCAGTTTACCAACCGTGAGAGTAAATCGCTAGACAAGTACCTGAACGAAATTAGTAAAGTTCCCATGATTGATGCCCAAGAGGAAGTGGA
>DITN01000059.1 GCA_002422865.1 Bacteroidetes bacterium UBA6183
TTGCTTTTTCGCGTTTAATATGTTGCTCCCGTGTTTGCAAAGCCATACGCAATGCTGTGTTACCTTGGGCATCAATTGATACCCCAATTAAACGACCTGGCATTTGGCGTTTGTATGCATCTTTGGTTGCAAAGTAACCTGCGTGAGGTCCACCGTATCCCATTGGCACACCAAAACGTTGTGCTGAACCTAATACCACATCAGCACCCCACTCACCCGGAGGAGTTAACAAGGTTAAACTTAACAAATCTGCAGCTACAGCAACCTTAACACCTGCAGCCATTGCTTTAGACATAAATGCGCTATAATCAAATACCTCACCGTTACCGGCAGGATATTGAATTAAAGCACCAAAATAAGTTTCATCAAACTCAATTGTTTCGTGGTTACCAATTACCAGCTCAACACCTATTGGTTCTGTACGGGTTTTTAATACATCTATAGTTTGAGGGAAGCATAACTCAGAAACAAAAAACTTTGTAGCTTTATCATTTTTGCTTTCGGCATGTAACATGTGCATAGCCTCAGCCGCTGCAGTACCTTCATCCAACAAACTAGCATTGGCTATTTCCATACCAGTAAGGTCGATAATCATGGTTTGGTAATTTAACAACGCTTCTAAACGACCTTGAGCAATTTCTGCTTGGTAAGGTGTGTAGGCCGTGTACCATCCCGGATTTTCAAATATGTTACGCAATACTACATTTGGTGTGTGCGTACCATAATAACCCATACCAATAAAGTTTTTGTTAATAATATTTTTTTCTGAAATCTCCTTAAGCATGGCTAACAATTCCATTTCGCCCATGGCTTCCGGTAATTTCATACGTTCTTTTAGGCGTATGTGTGATGGAATAGTTTCATCAATTAATTGATCGATACTTGCTACACCAATTGTTTTTAGCATAGCCTCAGTATCATTTTCCATCGGTGAAATGTGACGCTTAATAAACTCGTCACGATAGTTGCTTGAGATTTGCATATAAGGTTTTTATTGTTGTTTTATTTTCTTAAAAGTTGGGCGAATTTAACCAATTTAACCACTATTCAAAGGATGATTTAAGTTTGTTTGACTTTTTAAAAAACACCTCAAATTATATCCTAAAAACACCGTAAACAAAGGTTTTGTTTGGGTTGATGACACAAAAGTAAAGCTAAGCACCCCCTAAACTAAAAAATGCAGATGCGCTTGAAAAATGTAATTTGATTGTACATGATTATCTGACAATATCAAACGGGCTTAACTCAGAATGAATCATGAATACAATCAAAATATGCACTTAGTTATGGCAAGCGTCAAACAAAAAAATTATATCGCAGCATAAAATTAGCAGTAATGATTAAAAGGAGTATTTAATAAACTTTACTCTTAAAATTAAGTTACCATTTCAAGAAACCCTGTTTTGGACTTTCACAGCTTTTTTTTGACATACAATTCTTAAGGCAAGTTGGTAAAAATGGTGAACATTTGGACAGATAAATACATAAACAACACAACAGACACGTATTGAATACTTTAGGCTGTTAAAATAGACAATTAACAAACAATATTTTTTCTTTAAAAAACTGATTATGTGCAACTTATAAAAAGATTTGTTGGTTTATTTGTTGGTTTATATCTTTGATTATCAAAACAAAACAAATTATACAATTATGAAAACAAAACAAATTTTGTTAACACTACTTTTAATGGTGGCTTTAACGTTTGCATCAAATGCACAAGAAAATCAAATTTTAATTGGGTGTTTCTCTGGCTCTACTCCCAGCATGGGATATAGCAGTGCAAAACTTGACATTATCATGAAATTGTACTTAAATGACGGCAATACTTATACCAATAGTTCAATTAAATACGATACTGATGAGAATGGAAATGGCTTTTTTTATATAAGAAGCGAAACAACTGGTGCTACAGTTGGAGTAACATTAGAAACTCAAGGTAATTTTCTTTATCTAAAAAAGGGTTGTAAACACTCGTGCTCTTCTACTGGAACATGCGCATGCGATTTAAAAATTGTTACACAGTGCGAATCAATTCAATGTGTTTGTGCAACGGGAGAGGGTGGATGTTCTTCCTCTATAGAAACTGGCTTTGCTGTAGATGCGGTTTTACTAGAATATGCCACTAATAACCCCGCAAATTGTAATTAATCACTTATTTAGATTATTGACGTATTAAAAAGATTTCGAATATTTCGAAGGCTTTTTTTGTTTTATACTTAAACTGAATTGATTTTGGCAAAAGTCCAAACAACCCCACTGTTTTTATATTGACTAGCTATTTTATTTTTGAACATAAACAAAGTAATTTGCCACTTTAATAAAAACGCAAGCAACTTATGTTCGGAAAATTAGCAGAAGCACAAAAAAAAGCAGAAGAAATTAAACAACGTTTAGCGGGTGTTACCGTTCAAGGTCAAGCAGCATCGGGCGATGTAACCATAACCATGGATGGCAATAAAAAAGTAAAAGACGTAACTATTGAAACCGCTTTGGTATTGCCCGAACGCAAAGAAGAACTGCAAGATTATTTGTGCATCGCTATAGAAGATGCCATTAATAAAGCAGATATGGTTTCGGCCAACGAAATGAAAAACCTGATGGGCGGATTACCCGGCTTGGGAAGTTTGTTTGGCAAATAATACCACCAAAAATTACATACGTATCTTATCTAAAATTAATTGTGTTGCACCCCTGTGTGAGGCCATTACTTTGCTGCTATTTTGTTTTACATCATGCAGCAAATTGGTATTGGTTATAAACGATAACAATTTAATATCAAACTCTTCTTGGGTAGAGATATAAAACAATACCCCTGCACCATGCAATAGTTTTATCTCCGGAAATTTATCGTGGTTATTGGGACCAATAAAAATGGGCATACCAAATGTTGCTGCTTCTAATGTGTTGTGTATGCCTTTTTTACCAAAGCCACCACCAACCAAAGCCACATCACCATATTGATATATGGAGGCTAACAAGCCAATATTATCAATAATTAATATTTGTTTATCGCGCACCGAAACTTCATCGGCAACCGAGTATTTTATGGTTGAAAAACCTTTAAATATTTTCTCAACTTCATTAATTCTTTCATCCGAAATTTCGTGTGGGGCAATTACTATTTTTATGTTTTTATCTTCTTTCAAAAAACACTCAACCAGCTTTTCTTCTTGGGCATAACTGCTACCTACAACCAATAATCGTTGTTGTTGTTTAAACGCTTCTATAATTGGTAATTTCTTGGGGTTTTGACATGTTTCAAAAACCCTATCGTAACGCGTATCGTTACTTTTCAAAACATTTCCAATACCATTAATTTGTAAGGTATGGGTTGATTTTGGGTCTTGTGTAAATATTAAATCAAAACTTTCTAAAGCACGTTTAAATGCAACACCATACCACCTAAAATAAATTTGAGCAGGCCTAAAAGTTGCCGAAATTAAATAAAACGGAATAGTGCGTTGTTTAGTAGCTTTAATGTAATGCAGCCATATTTCATACTTCACAAAAAATACAATATCCGGTGTTAGTGCACCAAGTACAAAGTTTGCATTTTTGGGGGTGTCGGCCGGTAAGTAAAACACCACATCAGCCAACTCATAATTTTTACGAACCTCGTAACCTGAAGGTGAAAAAAAACTGACCGCTATTTGTATGTTGTGTTGCGCTTTTAGTTTTTCAATTAAAGGCCTGGCTTGTTCAAACTCTCCTAACGAAGCACAATGAAACCACGCTAACTTTTTTAATGGATCGCGATTAAAATTTGCTAAAATGTTAAACGTATTTTTTCGTCCTACTTTTAATAGTTGGGCTTTTTTTTGAAACAACGCTGCTACATTTATTGAAAGCCCGTAAAACGATATCGCTAAATCGTAAATCATTACTCGAATATAAATTCGTCACTACCTGTTTTGGTGCGCATGTAAACAGGAATCATCCACGAGAAACGAATGCCGTAATAAAAATCGTTGTGCATTTTTAAATCGTACTGCATCTCATCGTAATTATATTTACGTCTGTTGTATGTATAAGCCTGCATCAACTCAGCTCCTACATAAAAATTGGTGTATCGGTTTACACTGTGGTGTTGGTATCCAATAAACTGATTAAAAGCCCAGCCACTGCTGTACCTATCATACCCTGCTGCTCTTTCTTCTGTTAAACTGGGTACATTATTTTGGGTAATGTTGATGTTAACTTTGTGCATCACTAAACCACCGCCTAACATTATTTTTATACCGGTATTTCTATTTTTACTACTTACAGGTATTAAATACCCTACCTTACCCAATACGCTAAACCCACGCATACCCAAACTAACCAATGCCGGTGTGCCTGAGTTGGTATTAATGGCTCCAACACTATTGGTTAAATTATTAAGCATGTTTGATGGTTTAAGGTTGTTGCCAAAGTGGTAACTGCCTTCGGCTCCCATTAACATGTTGTGCGTGTTTTTAAACAAAACACCTCCGCCTAATGAATTAAACTCGTTAAACCTACTTGCAAAATCGCCCCCCGGAGTAAAATGCGTGTAATGAAATTGAAAGTTGAATATTTTATTGCTTTTACCCACCCAAATTTTCTTTTGAGCATTGGCCTGAATTACGCCAAACATGATAAAAACAACCAATATGGATTTGCGCATAGTTAAATAAATCTTGCCCCAAAAATAACAGAAATCTTTGTTTGCCTGCATCATTAATTATATTTGTTGCCTAACCGTAATATTGCATAGAACATGAAACCCATTCAAATGGTTGATTTACAGCAGCAACACCAAAAAATTCAACAACAATTGGATGAGGTCATTGCGCGTGTAATTCAATCGGCTAAATACATTAATGGACCGGAGGTAGCCGAATTTAGCCAAAACCTAGCCCAATACTTAGCAGTACCGCACGTAATACCTTGTGCAAACGGAACAGATGCCCTACAAATTGCCATGATGGCATTAAATTTAAAACCCGGTGATGAAGTTATATTACCTGCATTTACATACGTGGCCACTGCTGAGGTAATTAAGTTGCTTGGCTTAACTCCGGTTTTGGTTGATGTAAATGAAGATGATTTTTTAATTGATGTTACTCAAATAGAAAAGGCCATCACCCCAAAAACAAAAGCAATTGTACCTGTACACCTATTTGGCCAATGTGCCGATATGGAAACCATTATGCAAATTGCCAATAAGCATCACTTGTTTGTAATTGAAGATACCGCCCAAGCCATTGGTGCTACATACACTTTTGCTGATGGCACTGTTTTACGTGCCGGAACCATTGGTGATATTGGTTGTACCTCCTTTTTTCCTTCAAAAAACTTAGGTTGTTTGGGTGATGGTGGTGCAATGTTTACCCGCAATGAGCAATTGGCAAAACGATTAAAAATGATGGCCAACCATGGCCAAAGCATACAATACCACCACGATGACATTGGTGTAAACTCAAGGTTAGATACCATACAAGCAGCCATACTTAATGTAAAATTGCAAACATTAACGGCTTGCGAAAATGCCCGCAACCAAGTGGCTCAACAATACGATGAAGCATTTGCCCATCATCCAAACTTTGACATACCGACTCGCGTAAAAAACTCAACACATGTGTTTCATCAATACACGTTAAAATGTAAAGGAATTAACCGCGATGAGTTGCGCAAGTTTTTAGCCGAAAAACAAATACCATCTATGGTGTACTACCCTATTCCGTTGCATGCACAAAAAGCATATCAATCAGATAAGTACCCGCTAGGCTCTTTACCCGTTACCGAAAGTTTATGCAGCAAGGTAATTTCTTTACCCATGAGCCCCGAAGTAACACCTGACCAAATGGAATACATCATTGGTCACATCAACGAATTTTGCAAACAACAATCAGCCTCTAAATAAATAAAATGAAAATAGTAGTAGTAGGAACAGGATATGTAGGTTTAGTAACCGGAACTTGTTTTGCCGAAGTAGGTATCAATGTAATTTGTGTTGATATTGATAAAACTAAAATCGAAAATTTAAGAAAAGGTATTTTACCCATATACGAACCGGGGTTAGAAGAATTGGTTACGCGTAACACCGAAGCCGGTAGGTTACAATTTAGCACCAGCTTAAGCGAGAGCATTAAAGATGCTGATGTGGCCTTTATTGCTGTGGGAACTCCTCCGGGCGAAGATGGAAGTGCCGATTTAAAATACGTATTAGGCGTTGCCAACGAAATTGGTCAACACATGAATGATTACGGTGTGGTGGTTACCAAGAGTACCGTACCTGTTGGCACATCGCACAAAGTAAAAGCAGAGGTGCAAGCGGCTTTAGATAAACGTGGGGTAACCATTGCATTTGATGTAGCCAGTAACCCTGAGTTTTTAAAAGAAGGTGCGGCTGTTGATGATTTCTTGAAGCCGGACAGAATTGTGGTGGGTATAGAAAGTAAAAAGGCGGAAGATATTATGCGCAAGCTGTACAAGCCGTTTTTATTAAATGGCCATCCCATTATTTTTATGGACATAGCCAGTGCAGAAATGACCAAGTACGCTGCTAACGCCATGTTGGCTACCAAAATTAGTTTTATGAATGATATAGCTAATTTGTGCGAGTTGGTTGGTGCTGATGTAAATTGGGTACGTAAAGGTATTGGCAGCGACCCGCGTATTGGTAATAAATTTATTTATCCTGGTATTGGTTATGGTGGATCTTGTTTTCCTAAAGATGTAAAAGCTTTGGTAAAAACAGCAAAAGAGTACGGCCACGACTTGCGCATATTACAAGCGGTTGAAGATGTAAATGACGACCAAAAAACAGTGTTGTTTAACAAAATAGCGGCACATTTTGGCGGACAGTTAAAAGGAAAAACATTTGCGCTTTGGGGTTTATCGTTTAAACCCAAAACAGATGATATGCGTGAAGCTCCATCATTGGTTATTATAGAAAAATTATTGCATGCCGGTGCCAACGTAAAAGCATACGATCCGGTGGCTATGCACGAAGCAAAAAAGACTTTGGGCGAAACCATTAACTATTGCAAAGATCCTTACGATACGTTGATTGATGCAGATGCTTTACTAATTGCAACAGAGTGGCCTGAGTTCCGCTCACCAAACTTTAATGTAATTGGAAAGCTGCTTAAACAAAAAACCATTTTTGACGGACGTAACATTTACGACCAAGACGAAATGAAAGAATTAGGGTTTGAGTATTACTGCATAGGAATTAATAAGAAATAGAGTCATCCTTCGCTGAAGCTACGGATGATGAGAGAGGTTGGAAGTTGGAGATTGGAAAATTTCAAACCACAAACTCCAAACAATAAACCGCAAACAATAAACCGCAAACAATAAACCTAAAACCATTAACCACGAACTTTAAACTAGTCAACCCTTGCACTTCGTAGCTTTTGCGAAGAAGTGAATCAACTAATAACTAAACATGACTACAAGAAAACGCGTTTTAATTACAGGTGCAGCCGGTTTTTTAGGCTCACATTTGTGCGATAGATTTATAAAAGAAGGCTACGATGTAGTAGGTATGGATAACCTAATTACAGGTGATTTAAAAAACATTGAACACTTATTTAAACTGGAAGCGTTTGAATTTTACCACCACGATGTAAGTAAGTTCATTCATGTACCGGGCAAAATAGATTACATCTTACATTTTGCTTCGCCTGCAAGTCCTATCGATTATTTAAAAATACCGATTCAAACCTTAAAAGTAGGTTCGTTGGGTATTCATAATTGTTTAGGCCTAGCGCGTGTTAAAAAAGCACGTGTGCTCATTGCATCAACAAGCGAAGTATATGGCGACCCAACTGTTCATCCTCAACCGGAAGAGTACTGGGGCAATGTAAATCCTGTTGGTCCGCGTGGTGTGTACGATGAAGCCAAACGTTTTCAAGAAGCCATGACCATGGCTTACCATACGTATCATGGATTAGAAACACGCATCGTGCGTATTTTTAATACCTATGGCCCACGTATGCGCTTAAATGATGGACGTGTATTACCGGCATTTATTGGTCAGGCCTTACGTGGTGAGGATTTAACCATGTTTGGCGATGGATCACAAACACGTTCATTTTGTTATGTAGATGATTTGGTTGAAGGTATTTACCGTTTGTTGTTAAGCGATTATCCTTATCCGGTAAATATTGGTAACCCCGATGAAATTACCATCAAAGAATTTGGTGAAGAGATTATTAAACTAACCGGAACATCACAAAAATTGGTTTCAAAACCATTACCAACTGACGACCCTAAACAACGCAGACCTGATATTACAAAAGCCCGCGAAATTTTAGGTTGGGAACCAAAAGTTAGTCGTGCTGAAGGTTTAAAAATTACCTACGAATATTTTAAAAGTTTACCACAGGAAGAGTTGAACAAAACAGCTCACCGATTCGACTAAAAAAAGAGGCTGTGTTTACAGCCTCTTTTTTATTATCCCGGTAATGGTGTTTCATAATAAGCACCCACCTTATCCAATTCGAGCAACGTAGCTTTTCCATTGGGTGCTCGCTTGTACATCATTTCAAATTTAGCGCCCCAAACAATATCGCTATAAGGGTAAGAATGGCGATTATGAATGGTTTGTGCATACGTTTCATCAAAGGCTTTAAATAAACAAACAAACTCGCAATCCAGCGCTTCCATGTCCGAAGCACTCAGTCCGCGTAAAGGGCTATCGACTGCTATTGGATGCACAATGGTCCAGCTTAAAGCCAATGCCGATACTTTGTTAAACTCAAGTGGTAATTGAATAAACCTGCGGATATTGGTTTCACTATCAATGTAACTCATCATTAACTGTGCCTCACATTCAATCAATTGATTAGGTCGGAGGTTAGCAATACGGTACATTAAGGCTGTTTCTTCTTTGTATGGCGCTATAAGGGCATTTGTACTATAAGTTAAACGAGCCTGAGGCCTTGAAAATCGTCCGTATAATACCCCTGTTAAAATGGCAAACGACATCAATCCAACCAAACATTCAAAAGCAGCCACAATATTTGCGGTAAACCCAATAGGACTTGTACGTCCGTATCCAACCGTGGTCATGGTTTGAGAACTGAAAAAGAAAGCATCCCAAAAATGTTCCCAATCGGTCATACCACGGTCCCCTTCAATTTGATCCATTCCTACCAATAAAAACAAGCACGCAAACAGTAGATTCATGGAAGTATAGAACAAAATAACGAAGCTGAAAAACTTCCACCATTTCATGGTAATTAAATCATGAAAATGGTTAATGCGACTCCAAAAAGGTACTCCGCTGCGCTGTACATTGTAGGTGCCGTCACTATTTACCAAGCGCTCACCTTGTGTTGATGCTTGTGCGCCAAATCCGGTATTGGTGGTATTTTTAAACGAGAGGGAAATCTTTTTCATTAGGTAAAACTATTATTTTGATTTGAATCATCCATAAGATGAACTTAAAAAGTATATATCTTTAAAACGGTAACAGGCCAAGAGTTGCTTAAACAGTAGACTATTTTTGATTTCGATAGATATCAATTAAATTTACCTCAATTAACTCCCACTAACCATGCAACAATTAACCCACGAAATAATTGCGTCAAGAATTTTTGATGTAAGATGTACCCAAGTGATGCTTGATAGTGATTTGGCATAACTTTATCGCGTAGAAACTAAAGTATTAAATCAAGCTGTTAGTCGAAATATTGAGCGATTTCCGGATTCGTTTCGCTTTCAACTGAGTAACGAAGAGTGGAAACAACTCATTGAAAATAATGATAACTTTAGTTTGAGGTCACAAATTGTGACCTCAAATAAAAAAGTGGCAGAAGATATAATCCATACGTGTTTACCGAACAAGGTGTAGCCATGCTCTCCGCTATTTTAAGAAGTGAGGTGGCCGTAACAGCCAGCATTCAAATTATGCAGGCTTTTGTTGCCATGCGTAGGTTTTTATTAAACAACGCTTCAGTATTTCAACGCCTCGACCAAGTGGAATTGAAACAACTTAAAAACGATGAAAAGATTGAACAAATCTTTAAAGCGTTAGAATCAGGAAAACCAGAACCAGATAAAGGCATTTTCTTTGAAGGGCAAATTTTTGATGCGTATGTGTTTGTAGCCGACATCATTAAAAAAGCAAAGCACAGCATTATCCTCATTGATAATTATGTAGACGAAACCGTATTAACCCTACTTGCTAAACGCAACAAAAAAGTAACCGCCACCATTTACACCAAAACATAAGCAAACAGTTCCAATTAGACCTTGATAAACACAATAGCCAATACCCTATTGTAGAAGTAAAATACTTTAACGATAGCCATCATCGTTTTTTAATTATAGACCAAAAAGAATTGTACCACATTGGCGCTTCATTAAAAGACCTTGGTAAAAAATGGTTTGCATTTTCTAAAATGGATACCATAACTACGGAAGTTTTAAGTAAATTGAATAAGTAATCACGTTAATACTAACCCATGTCAAAACTAAGCTATATACTCCTACTAATACCTGGCTTAATCATCCAAGCAAATGTTGCGCGTGCACAACAGCAGATGAACATGATTAGGCATACACAACAAGTGTTACCTCCTTACCAACCCATGAATGAGAGTGAATGGAATGAAGCAAAGAAGGAAATAAGCGACAGTACTTTAAAAGTAACAGACAAAATTTGTGCTCAAAAAATGATTATTTTATCATTAATAGGCCGCGACTCTGTTCGGCAACAGGAGTTATATTCACTTTATAAAAAACAACTAGATTTAGCAAAAGAACTAAAAGAAATAGCCAATATATCAGAAATTAAATTACTAGGAAACCACCCAAATGGTAGAGTAAGATATTATGCAGTAAGTCTATTAATGAGCCAAAGCATAACAGAAAGGTACGCTAACTTGTATAAACACCTTAACGATACGGAATGCATACCTATTGACAACGATCCTGATTTTTTTACATCAATTGACTCTACCAAAGCAAGAGTTGGCGACTTATTATTTGAATGCCGTAATGGATATTATAATTCTACGGGGTACCTATGCCTATACGATAATATAGACATTGACTCCCCCAACTATAAAAGTCAACAGCATGAATTATTTGTTCAACTTACAAATGACCTCATTAGAACACCAAATTTTATCTATCCAACTTATTATGCTTTTGATGTTTATTATTATGAATTATTCATGCATTCAAAGGCTGATTCTCTTAAATATTTAACTGATACAAGGCTGGTAAAAGAATACAAAGAACTTGTTTATCAAGCCATTCATAAAAATAATGATGCCGCTTTAGCATACATTTCCAAGACACACCATTACATGATAGGTTATACAGATTTTGTTGGTTTACGTGAAATTTATAAGAACTTAAACGATACCGTTATTGTAGCAATTTTTGAATATTTGGATGACCAAAATGCTGGCACATACGGCTGGCTAAGTAAAGAAGACATTTGGTACGAAATTAGCCAAAAAAATTTTAGCTATGTACATAAAATGCAGGATAGATTAATTGCTATTATTAAAAAACATTGTACTGTTGATGATTTAAAAAAGCTATTGTATCACCCGCATTTTAAAATTCAGAGTTGTGTATTTAATATATTACTTGAGGATAATAGTTTTGACCCAATTAAACACTTAAAATCATGCATTAAACTTGCAAATAACCAATATCCAATTAGGCACCCAGAAGATCACTCCAGAATATCTTCTTTTGCAAGGTGGTCAAGCCAAAAACTAAAATATCCCCAAAAAGCAGAGCTAGATAGCCTAATATTTTATGCTCCATTTTATATAGAAGGTATTCGGAGCGTAATAGAAAAAATCCCCCCAACACCTTATTACAGGGCCAGAATTTTAGAGCTAGCAAAGGAAGATAGGTACCACGTTAAAGAAGAGGCTATACTTAAACTGGCTGAATACCATAATCTGGCAGACACTTCTTTTTTAATCGTACATAAAAAAACAAACAACGATTATGGACTAAATTATGAGTTAAACTATGGTGCTATAAAAAGATTCCCACATCCACATTTCATACCCTATCTAATGCCGTATTTAAGAAGGTTTGTTGATGCGGCCATTTATCATAAATTAAAAGATACGTTTACGTTAAACTATCTCAAAATCTATAATAACAAAGAATCTAAAAGATTACTTGAGAAGTATTATAAAGCGAGTGTAAATTGGCAATAATGAAAAATATGTGAAGTGTATATTACCAACTTCCACTTTGCCAATCCCCACCTCGTTCACGCGCACGTGTCGTGCGTGTGTCGATAAATTCTAACTCACAATCCAATTGTTCTTTTTAATTGGAAGTTAGTTATTAAATCTCCCACTGTACCAAGCAATGGGACGCTAAACAAACTCTACTCACCCCCAACTTCCACTTTGTCAATCCCCCCAAACACCTTATTTTGCGCATTCATTTAACACAAGTATCATGTCAAACACAGCACCGTATAAAATAGATGTTCATGCGCACATTATGCCCGAGTTTATTCCTAACCTAAAGGAACGTTATGGTTATGGAGATGAGTTTATCTACTTGGATCATTACCAACCGGGGCGTGCAAACATGATGAAAGCCAACGGTACTTTTTTTAGGGCTATTGATGATTTGTGTTGGGATCCTAAAGCCATTATTCAACACATGGATAAACATGATGTACAACTGATGGCTTTGTCTACCATTCCGGTGTTGTTTTATTATTGGGCTAAGCCCGAGCATACGCACGAGTGGAGCCAATACATCAACAACCACTTGGCACAAATTCAGCGCGACTACCCTACCCGATTTGTAGGTTTAGGAACTTTGCCCATGCAAGATACTGCGCTCGCTGTGGAGGAACTTACACGTTGCAAATACGAACTAAATTTACCCGGTGTGGAGATTGCCACCAATATTTTAGATGACAATTTAGATGACGAACGCTTTTTCCCTTTATACGAAGCTGCCGAAAAATTAGGCATGTGTATTTTTGTGCATCCTTGGGATATGATGGGACAAGATAAAATGAAAAAGTATTGGTTGCCTTGGTTAGTAGGCATGCCGGCCGAAACCTCACGTGCCATTTGCAGCATGATATTTGGCGGTGTGTTTGATAAATTCCCTAAACTACGTGTAATGTTTGCACATGGCGGTGGTTGTTTTCCGCACACCATTGGCCGAGTTTCTCATGGGTATCATGCCCGCCCCGATTTGTGTAATATTAACCAAGTAGCCGACCCATACGAGTATGTAAAGAAGTTTTACATTGATAGTTTAGTGCACGATGAAGAGGCGTTGCGTTACAACTTAAAGTTATTTGGTGCAGAGCGTATTGCTTTAGGTAGCGATTTCCCTTTTCCTTTGGGCGATTTAGAGCACGGTAAATTTATTGAGTTAATGAAGGATTTAAGTGCGGAAGAAAAATCACAAATGTTGTACAAAACCGCTAAAGAGTGGTTGGGTATTTAACTACCTGATCAATGTTACTGTACCCGTTAATTCTACCTTTTGTTTACTTCTTCCTATAACTTCAATTACATAAACATACACCCCTGATGGCATTGGCTTGCCATTAAAACTACCATCCCAAGATACATCCCGGTTATTGCCTTCAAATACTTTATTTCCCCATCGGTCAAAAATATTAATCTTATATTCTTCAATAAATAAACCACCTACAACCAAACGGTCATTAATCGCATCACCATTTACAGTAAATACATTAGGAACATAAACCCTAGGCTCTGTTCCTATACAAGAAATATTTGATTGACTAATTGAGTTATTACCCTCGAGCTCTTTTGCCATTACCGAGTAACAATAATTTCGTTGAGGCAACATTAAGTATTGATGAATAAATGTGGTATCAGCAAAAGAATTAGTAGTAAGCTTGCTGTATGCACCAAGTGAATCATAATAGAAAAAAACATCATAATCTTTAACTCCATTAATCCATTCACGATATTTTGTGTAGGAAATAATTGGATCATATAAACCCTTGTTGTTCCTTACCAAATCTACATTTAACAGAATAGTTTTGGCCTCATTACTCGCCAAGCTAATTCCACCACAAGCATCTTTTAAATAAACAAAATATGAATAACTGTGTGCATCTACTTCTACATTTTCGTCAATAAAAAACGTATCCGAAACTTCTTTATAAAAAGTTGATACAACTTCATCATCTCGCATCCTATAAATTAAATATTTAAAACTTACCTCATAGGCTTGTTTGCTCCATTGTAAAAGCACAAACTGATCATTTAAAACTGTTGCCCTAACTATTTTTGTACCCGGCAAACTACTAACATAAACAGGTGTTGCGCCACTTGTATCGCTCCAACTATATTTACTTGTATCAGCATCCTGAGCAACTGTTTTTATTCTATAATAGTAATTGGTAAAACAATATATCGATGTATCAATATATTGAAGTGTACCAGCAGAAACATCTTTTATTAAATAAAAGGCACTGCCCGAATCAGGATTATTTCGCCAAATCTCATAACGCTTAATTGCACCAAATCCTTTGTAAGGTGTCCAAGCTAATTTTATGGCATTATCAATTGGCCAGGCTCGTAGTTCTACCGTTGTATGTGTGGGTGATACCGCACTCCTATTTTTACAGATATCCGTTGCCGATATTGCATATGAATAAGGATTGAGCAGTGTATTAATTCCCGTTTCAAAATAAAAAGTATCTTGTGTTGATAGCACATCAATAAATGATTGAGGTGAAGTGCCCAAATAGTTGTAAAATATTCTGTAACTGTAAAAATCTTCTTCTTTACTAGTAGTAAACACGAATAAGTTGGTGCTATTATCAATAACCGTGGCCCTATGCACAGAAGGGACATTTGGAGCAACAACATCATTGTACACCGTAAGTGTATCTGATTTTGTAAGTGTGTCACTACATCCATTTGAATCGATAGCTATCAAGGTAATGTCATATTTCCCTGCTTGAGTAAAATTCTTTTTTATCGGCCCCTCTCCTAATATTTCTTCATTGTTGAATAACCATTTCCAAGTTACAATAGATGGTTTGTTGGGTGTTATATTTTCAAAAGTAAGTTCAGTGTTAAAACATATTTTGGTTGTATCCGATAAAAAATCAGGTTTGGGTTTATCAAACACCATAATCGAATCAACCGCATCAAAAGAATAAGCACACATACCACTACTGTCATACAACGTTAATCTTGGGTAATAAACACCTGCTTCCGTATAAGTATATTTTTCATCCAATACCTCCATAGTATCAACCAAACCATTTCCCAAATCCCAAATGTGATAACGCGCATTTGGTGATGACACTTGAAACCTAACAGTATGGGGTAAGCACCCTTTGTTAGGACTATAAGTATAATCTCCTATTGGTCCTCCTAAATCTAAATAGTCAGTTATTTTAAGTGAGTCAACACAACCCGCGCTATCTGTAACCGTTAAACTTACATCATACTTACCGGGTTTGTTAATCGTAAAAATCGGACTTTCTTGATTACTGGTGTTTGATGCAAAAGTCCAAAACCTGGATTTTATACCACTCGAACCAACTACCGAGGTATCAAATAATTGAATAGGTACTATCGGAAAATAACAATCTCTAACCCGTGGATTTGCATAAAAACCTAGTGTGGTTTTTTTGTTACTTACGGTTATCAAAGTATCAGCTCGTGCTTCACATCCATTAGAATCAATAATTTGTAACTCAAATAAAAACGTTGAATCGGCTTGGGTAAAAGTTGTATTATAAACTGAACCATTGTATGTTGTGGCACCTTGCTTCCAAGTGTAATTAGCTGGAGGGAAAACTTTATTGTTAGAAGTGTTAGCTTCATTTGTAAATTGAGTTGACCCACAAGCTATATTCTTTGTTATGGTAATTTCTGCAATAGGGTTTGATGGAACAATTTTTTGAGTAGTAATAAACTCACAACCTAAACTATCAGTTAATACTAACTTAACATCATAACCATCAGACTGTATATTTTGAGGATTATTAAAAATGTGTGAAGCATAATTTAATGTATCCGTAACAGTTGAATCTGAAGATGTCCATAACCATTTCCTTGCAACAATAGGATAATCTGACGAAGAGCTATCATACGAAGTTATTGCCAATGGAGTACACCCTGCATATTTATCAAAAACAACTCTGGTATTTGAACCGGATACTTGTACCAGCGAATCCTTTGACAAAGAAAACACACAACCTCGAGTATCTGTTACTGTCATTGTTAATCCTTTCCAACCATAAGTTAATAACGTATCTGTAACGCTCGAACCGAAAGAAGTTTCTCCGCTTGTAAATACCCAATCGGTATTAGTAATAACGGCAGCAAATGTTCCTAAAATGGTAGTATTATTTAAATCTATGCTTAAAGGACTACAGCCAATGGTATCACTAACTGTAAAATTCAATACAGGTAAATCAGGAATCTGTAGGTCTAATTCAGCAGTATCTTTGCAGTTGGTTATGGTGTCAAATGCAATCAACCTAATTTGGTAGTTTCCGGTATTTTTATAAAAGTGTTTAGAAACAATAATATTTGAGGTATCACCATCTCCAAATAACCATAAATACCTATTAGCTCCTGCCGAGGTGGTGGCGTCAAAAGTAATTGTATCTCTGCTACAACCAACTAAAGGATTTTGAATCCTAGCAAGTGCAGGTATTATATTTATGTAATTAATTTTCTCTAGTTCACTAGTACAGCCATAATAATCAATAATTACTTTAATGTTGTGTGAGCCCGTATCTATAAAGTTAACAACAGGATTCCTAGCATCTGATGAACCATTTTTCCAATACCAACCATATAATAAATCAGGATTACCACTGTTTTCTAAAAGCGTAAATGTAACCGGATTAATCTGAGAATAACAACCATTAAGTTTATCAGCAACAAAGTCAAATGCGATAGTATCTCCAACCCAAATTGTGTCAAATACCTCCGACCTGCATCCGTTAGATGTCAATGCTGATAACTTAACAACGTGCCTTCCTATGTTGTTAAAAGTATGGTTAAACAAATTAGTTGTCCCAATAGTATCGCCATTATATTCCCATATTAACGAACTAAAAACCGCAGGATTACTTATGCCAAAATTTGTTTGATAAGGTTTGCAACCTCTTTTAGTGTTTAGTGCATTTACTTGTGCCTGTGGAGTTGAAACACTTAATACTTGCTCCGAGCTGTCTTTACAACCATTTGCATCTGTAACAAATAACTTTATGTAATGATCAACCAGCAAACCGTAAGTTGTTGTATCTGTAGTTGCCAAAGAAGAGTCACCATTACCAAAATCCCATTTTAAATTTAATCCATTTCCAACTGAAGCAGAGTTAAAGGTCACATCAACCGGAACAAAACAGATCGATGAAGGCTGTTTAACAAAACTTGCTGTTGGTTTTGCATTAACATTTATAGTATTAAATGCTGTATCAACACAACCGTTTATTTCTGTAATTAATCGTAAGATATGTGTTCCAACACTTAGGTTTATCGTCAAATCTTTACCGATTATAGCACCTCCATTGTCTACTGTCCATTTATTTACTGCAATAGATGTATCTGGGGTAGATTTGTTTTTAAACAAATATTGTTGGCCGCTACAAAAAGGTGGATTAGGTATATCAAAATTAGCTTGTGTATTTACAACATAAACTGCGGTACTTTTATCGGCAAATGCGGCACAGCCAGAAGGTGCACTTACTTTTAAATAAACTCCAAAAACCCCGGGATTGGTAAAATTAAATGTTGGAGTAACGGCTGTTGATGTTAATCCATTACTAGTTGTCCATTCATAAGTATATGAAGCGTTAGGTGGATTAACTGTTGGCGTAAAAATTTGATTGGTTGGCCCTTTACAAACAATAGGATTACTAACTGTAAAATCAGCAGTATGACTTTGTGTTGGATTGATAAGAGCATTTTTTGCAACAGTTGAAAAGCAACCATTAGCATCAGTTGCAGTTAAAGATACTGTTTTAGCTCCTGAGCTAGTATATGTGTGAGTAGGAGATTGGGTTGAACCAATACTACCATCACCAAAGTCCCACAACCATGTTGTTATTGGTGCAGATCCAATTATTGTGTTGTTTGCAAAAGGTGTTGAAAGCGGAACACACCCACCCGTTACAGTTGTTGAAAAATCAACAACTGGTGATGTAAAAACGGTAATATATGCCAACTTAGTTTCAACATCACTTCCTGAGACATTCGAAACAGTTAAACTAACAGTATAAGTACCGGGCACAATGTATATCGCTGATGGGTTTTGAAATGTTGATATGTTACCATTACCAAAACTCCAAGAAAAAGAGGTCGGATTTCCGGATGACAAATCAGTAAATTGAACATTCAATGGACTACAACCAGATCTAGTAGACGCACTAAAATCAGCAATAGGCTGAGCACTTAAAGTTCCGCCTAAAAAAATTAAAAAGTAAATTATCGACCTCAACCTCTTGTTTTTTATTGGTAAATAAAGTTGGTTGTAAACAAGGTTTAATTAGATTAGCGCGTTATTGTTGTTTCTATTTTTCTCGTCAGTTCATGTCTTTTCTGTGTTAAATGCATATGCACATGTACATGCATATCCACTTGTTCCATATCTCCATTTTTCTCAAACTTCTCCAATTCTTCTTGATTGTGCTTCATCAACTTTTCCACATGCTTTATTTTCAATCTTAATAATGCAGAATCAACATCCTCCTTAAAGTTGTAACCAACAGGGTCTATAAACACATCATACTTCTTTTGCCAATTAGGACTAACCTCAAAATCTTTCGACATAATATCGGCAACAAACGCAGTAATAATCGGGTCTTCATGCCTTACAAAATACTGTAAGTTTATACTACCCTCCGTTATTTGCACATGTACCATCGAAAGAATTTGCACCGCAATCGGATGCTGTAATTCTATTTCTTCTGTTGTAATTTCATGAATAATAAAAAGTGCCACAGATGCAAAATCCTCACTGTATGGTTTATCACCATAATTAAGTAAAACCCTTATTAAGTCCTTTTCCTGAACATCTTGTTGTTGTAAATCTTGAACAGACTCTATCAACATTTCTTGCTCAGTTACAGTTTGTAGTGGGATTGTTTCCACTATCTTTTGTTGCCGCTGTGCATTGCCCCTAACTAGTCTATTCGCTTCGTTAATTAGTAGCTGTTCATCTATTTTTAATGAAATAGCCGTCTCTCGTAAAAAAGTACTTCGCTTAAACGCATCCGGAATTTTACTAATACTACTAACTATATCTTTAATTAACTCAGCGCGTTTAACCGGATCATTACCTGCGTCACCTAATAATAATGACGCTTTAAATAGAATAAAATCTTGTCGCTGTTCGTCTAAAAAAGCGCTAAATGCTAAAGGTCCTACTTTTTTGCAATAACTATCAGGGTCTTCTCCATCAGGAAATAAAACAATCTTTACATTCAATCCAGCCTCAAGCAACATATCTGTCCCCCTTAATGAAGCTTTGATACCAGCGGCATCGCCATCATAAAGTACGCACACATTATCTGTAAACCGCTTAATCAGTTTAATCTGACCTTCAGTTAACGAAGTCCCTGATGATGCAACAACATTTTCAATTCCCGCTTGATGTAAACTAATTACATCTGTATATCCCTCCACCAAATACACTAACGCGTTTTTGGCAATGGCCTGCTTCGCAAAAAACAAACCATACAACTCATTACTTTTATGGTATAAAGGTGTCTCAGGAGAGTTTACATATTTCGGACTCTTAGGATCTTTAATTAAGTATCTTCCAGCAAAAGCTATAGGTTTCCCACTTATCGAATGAATAGGGAAAATAACCCTATTTCTATAAGCATCATAAACCTTACCTTGGTCATTATCTTTTACCAATCCACCTAACTTAAGCAAATCAATATTATAACCACCGGCCTTAGCCGCATTTGTTAAATGATCCCAACTATCCTTAGCATATCCAAGTTTAAATTTCTCAATTGTTTCAGGTCTAAAACCCCGCTCTTCAAAATAACTTAACCCTACTGTTCTCCCCTCATCATCATTCAACAACAAATCAGCGAAATACCGCTCAGCAAAATTGTTTACTATCTGTAAGCTTTCTCGCTCCCCCGACCTACGCTTCTCTTCCAACAACTGTTCAGGAGAAATTTCCTGCTGAGGCCATTCTATATTGTACCTCTCAGCCAAATGTTTGAGGGCATCTATATAATTCAGTTGCTCAACTTCCATTATAAAGTTAACCGAATTACCCGCCTTTCCACAACCAAAACACTTGTAAATTCCCTTACTCGGTGACACACTAAACGATGGTGACTTTTCTTGATGAAAAGGACACAAACCGGTTAAATTTGCACCTCTCTTTTTTAAAGTTACATATTCTCCAACAACCTCCTCTACACGGGCAGCATCAACAATTTCATCTATTTTGGTCCTAGGAATCATGTAATAAATTAAGGTGTAAATTTAAGAAAATTATTTGCATTAAAAGCCAAAATAATGTACGTTTGCATCCCGTTAAAGATTTAATAAAGTCTTAACCATAATGGCTCAATAGCTCAGCTGGATAGAGCACCGGTTTTCTAAACCGTAGGTCCCAGGTTCGAACCCTGGTTGGGCTACATTAAAACACCAACTTATTGTTTGGTGTTTTTTTTTGCATGATACTGATTCCGATAAACATCATGGTGTTTCCCTAATGGGCCGGGTGTTACGCTATATCTTTTGAGGCAAAGCGCGAGGCCATTGGCAAAAGGATGCC
>DITN01000103.1 GCA_002422865.1 Bacteroidetes bacterium UBA6183
ACTGGTAATATAACGGACATGCGAATTTTTTATGATGAATATCAATAATAGACCCTACCATTTTTAGAGGTTTTCCATTTTCATCTCTATTCGTTTGTCCACTTGCTAAAAACCATTTATAACTACCGTCTTTCGTTCTTATACGATACTCTATCATATAGGGTTCGCTATCTTCTGCATGCCTCTTAATGGTTTCTTCAAAACGTAGCATATCTTCAGGATGTAACATCTCTAAAAAAGCTTCATAAGAGGCTTTTATTTCTTGATCTTTGTATCCTAGTAACTCATAGTATTTGGAGGACCACCATACAATTCCTTCTTCTATATTAATCCATTCCCAAACACCTGCAGCAGTACTTTTTACGGCTAGTTCATATCTTAATTCGCTATCTAATAACTTAGTCTCCGCAAGTTTTCGGGCATTAATATCACTTACAATTCCTTCAAAAAATGTAATTTCACCATCATCGTTTCTTTTAATAAAAGTTCTTTCTTCAACCCAAATCCAATTGTCATTTTTATGCTTTACTCTGTACTCATTAACTATTTGATTGGTTCTGTTTGATGTTGCAGTAAGAATTTTATCGAACAAATTAACCTCGTCTTTAGATGAAACTAAGCTATTGTAAGAAAAACCCGCTCCTTTGGTTAATTCAATCGAGGTATATCCTAAAACCTGCGAAACATTTGTTGAAACATAAAGTATGTTTCTATCTCTATTAGGCAGCCACTTAAACAGCACGGATGGGCTATTGGCAATTATGGTTTCTGCTGTTTGCTGATTCTCTTCTTGCTGTTTTTTTTGCGTAATATTTTGTGCAACACCAATGTAACCTTTAATGCGTCCATCTTCATCTTTTATATTATTGATGGTTAGTAAAACGGTTATCCGTTTTTTGTTTTTGGTAATGTATGTCCACTCGCTGGTGTTTGTTAGGCCTATTCTATTTTTAAAAACAAATGTTTCAAAACTTGGCTTTAAGTTAGCGTTGTATTTATTGTTTAGCTCTTCCGTTCTTTTTTCAACTTCATTGATGTCATGAAAAACCATTGGGGTTACTTTACCAAGTATTTCATCAGCTTTGTACTCGAGCATTTGCTCAGCTCCTTTGTTGTATTCAACTATTAGCCCCTCGTCATTAACTGCTATGATGGCATAGTTAGTACTGTCAAGCACTTGGCGCTGAAATACTCTAGTTGCTATTAATTTTGCATTCAGCCTAACTTTATCTTCAATTTCTGCATGTAATGATTCAGCTGATTTTATTAAAGACTTAACAGTACTATGTCCGTATATACTAAACAAAATTAACACAATACCCCTCGAGAATATATTGGCCATAGGTTGGTCTTGTATAAATGCGGTGAGCATTCCTGTTGCAACATTTAAACCAATAAGAAGTATTTGGTGCTTAACATTTGATACCAGAAAAAGTACTTGAAAAATAATGATTAAATGAAACAGCCAGACAGGAGCATCGTGTCCCACACTTTGGGCAAATGTGAGAGAAAGTATGGTTATAGAAAGAATAATCAATATCCCAGATTCAGGGTTCTTAGATTTTATGAATTGATTAGCAGAATAGTAAAACAAAATACATACTAAACCGCAAAAAATAACTGCCCAATAGTAATTTGTAGCGTACACAATATTTATGGCAGAAAATACTGCTAAAAATGAAAATACGATGGTGTTTTGCTTCAGGTATAAAGTAAGCTTTAATTTTTGATTGTGTGGCATGCTTACGCTCAAATAATTTCCGTGAATTTAAACATATTTAATTAAATAAAAATCTGCAACTTTGTGATATTAATGGCTAAAAAACAACTTTTTATTGTACGTCATGGCGAAACAGATTTTAATCGCCTCAACATCGTTCAGGGTAGTGGCGTTGACAAAGAACTCAACGAACTAGGTCGCTTGCAGGCACAACAGTTCTATGAACATTATCAGCAGATTCCCTTTCAACATATATTTACTTCAGCTCTAATACGCACACATCAAAGTGTCGAATCCTTCATTAAAAAGGGAATTAAACATTCAGTACTGCCGGAGTTAAACGAGATTAGCTGGGGTGATTTTGAGGGTAAACTACAAACACCTGAACAAAAAGTCCTTTATTGGGATACCGTAAATCTTTGGAATAAAGGAGATTTACATGCTAAAATAACTAATGGCGAAAGTCCCATTGAGATGCAAGAGCGGCAAAAAATTGCACTGAGCCATATTATTAATGCAGAAGAAGAATTGGTGTTGATTTGTATGCACGGACGGGCCATGAAAAGTTTTTTATGTTTAATGTTAGATGAACCACTCACTAAAATGGAGCAGTTTCAACATACCAATTTGTGTTTATACCATTTGGAATATGATGGTGAAAAATTTGAGTTATTAAAAGCTAACGATACCACCCACCTGTTATCATAAATTATATATGAAAAGAATATTGGCAGCAACCGCGTTGGTTGCGTTTACATTGGCAAACAAAACATACGCACAACAAACCATGCAAAGTTTAAAATATCCGGATACTCAGAAAGGTAATGTAGTGGATGATTATTTTGGTACAAAAATTAACGACCCATACCAGTGGTTAGAGAATGACACGGCAGCAGAGGTGAATGCTTGGGTTGATGAGCAAAATAAATTGACCCAAAACTATTTGTCTCAAATTCCTTTTAGAGATAAAATAAAATTGCGTTTAACTGAAATATGGAACTATCCTAAATACAGTTCTCCATTTAAAGAGGGTGATTACTATTATTTTTCTAAAAATGATGGTTTACAAAACCAAAGCGTAATGTATCGTCAAAAGGGAATGAGTGGTGAACTCGAACTGTTTTTAGATCCCAATAAATTAAGTACAGATGGCACGGCATCATTAGCCAGTTTAACATTCAGTAAAGACCATAAATTTTGCGCAGTAGGTATTGCACAAAGCGGTAGCGATTGGAATGAAATTTTTGTGATGGATGTATCAACCAAGCAAAAAACTACGGATGTAATTAAATGGGTAAAATTTAGCGGGGCTACTTGGTATAAAAATGGCTTTTATTACAGCCGTTACGATGAACCAACTAAGGGTAAAGAGTTTAGCAACGCTAATGAATTTATGAAAATTTATTACCACGAGTTAGGCAAATCTCAGCAGGAAGATAAATTGATCTATGAGGATAGGGCTCATCCTTTGCGTTATTTTAATGCCAGTGTAACCGAAGATGAAAGGTATTTATTTATAAATGTAAGTGAAGGAACTAGTGGATCGGAAACTTTGGTGCGCGACTTAACTCAACCCAATGCAAAGTTTATTACCATGTTTAAAGGGTTTGATAACAACTACAATGTGGTTGATAATATTGGTGATAAAATTTTAGCATTAACCGATTTTGGAGCACCTCGCTATCGTTTGGTTTTGGTTGATCCTTTAAATCCTGAGTCTAAAAATTGGAAAGATATTATTCCTCAAGGAACTGATTTATTAGAGGGTGCTTCAACTTGTGGAGGTAAATTATTTGCAACTTATTTAAAAGATGCCAGCACACGTTTGTACAGTTATGATATGAACGGACAAAATAAAAAAGAAATAACACTCCCTGGTATTGGAACAGCAAGTGGTATCAGTGGCAAAAAAGAGGATAAAGAAGCATTTTATACCTTTACTTCATTTACCAATCCCGGAGAAATTTATCGTTATGAGTTAAGTACAGGTAAATCAGAATTATTCCGCAAAACGGAAGTAAAGTTTAATGCCAATGATTTCGAAACCAAACAGGTGTTTTATCCATCAAAAGATGGAACTAAAATTCCGATGTTTATCATGCATAAAAAAGGATTGAAGTTAGATGGCAACAACCCAACTTTATTGTATGCATACGGAGGATTTAACATTTCGCTAACACCATCATTTAGTGTTTCACGCATTATGTTTTTAGAAAATGGTGGTGTGTATGCTATTGCTAATTTACGTGGTGGAGGTGAGTACGGAGAAGACTGGCACAAGGCAGGTATGCTAGAGAAAAAACAAAATGTGTTTGATGATTTTATTGCAGCAGCCGAATTTTTAATCAAGGAAAAATATACTTCATCAAGTAAACTTGCAATAAATGGTGGAAGTAATGGCGGTTTGTTGGTGGGTGCTTGCATGACCCAAAGACCTGAATTATTTAAAGTGGCTTTACCTGCCGTGGGTGTATTGGATATGTTAAAATACCACAAGTTTACCATTGGTTGGGGTTGGGCTGTTGAGTATGGTAGCAGCGATAAAAAAGAACAGTTTGATTACTTAATTAAATACTCGCCACTGCACAATGTAAAGGCAGCAGTTAATTACCCGGCTACCATGATTATGACAGCGGATCATGACGACCGCGTGGTGCCTGCGCATAGTTTTAAATTCGCAGCAGAATTGCAAAGCAAACAACTACCAACTGGAAATCCGATATTGATTAGGATTGATAAAAAAGCCGGACACGGAGCAGGTAAACCAACTACCAAATTAATAGAAGATGCCACAGATATGTATAGTTTTATTTTCTGGAATTTAGATGTAAAACTATAAACGAAACGTAACAAAAATGCCCAATCAAGTTTATTTTGATTGAGCATTTTTGTTATTCAATTATTATTGGGTAACGATACAACAAACCACTTAATTGGTGACGAGAAAATTTTGCTTTTTTTACCTTGTTTATCGCAGGGTCAATCAAAAAATTAATGTTAGTGGTAAAGTCAGCTCCCTCTAAATTAGTCTGTTCAAACACAGCCTCTGTAAAATCGCAATTGTTTATTTTGCTTGATGAAAGGTCGGTTTGCGTGAAGTTTGTACCCTTCATTAAACAATCATAAAATTTACTTTTATTCAATTTTTTTCTTTCAAAAGTTGCATAACTCAAGTTGCAATTGTTTGCTGTAATACAAAACCCAAAATCTTTCACACGGTTAAAATTCAACCCAACTAATTTGCAATCATTAAACGTACAATCGTTTAGTATGCATACATCAATATTTGCATTACTAAAATTACAATTAATAAACTCGCAGTCGTTAAATGTAATGCCTTTTATGCTGTTAAAAATACAGTTGTTAAATGTGCAGTTTTCGTATTCGCTGTCTGCTAATTTTTGCTCAGAAAAATCAATATTGTTAAACGCTTGTTTGTACATGGCTAGTTTATTTCTACTCCGGCTATAATTACTTTATCTATCAAATCAACCCCAAAACTATAAGGTATATAAGCCAATGAAGAGATAGGTTTTGTAATAAACACATTGCCCAATTTACCTTTACTAATACTTCCGTGTGTATGGCTTAATTCCAATGCATATGCTCCATTAATGGTTGTTGCATTGATGGCCTCTTCGGGTGTCAATTTCATCTGTGTGCAAGCTAAAGCCACCACAAAACTCATACGTCCGTTTGGTGATGAACCAGGGTTATAATCACTGGCCAAGCAAAAGGGTAAACCAGCATCAATCAGTTGCCGTCCTGGTGCATATGGTATGCCTAAAAAGAATGAACAGTTTGGTAAACCCACCGGCATGGTGTTTCCGGTTTTTAAACTTTCTATTTCAGCATCTCCGGTATATTCCAAATGATCTACACTTAACGCTTGATGTTTAACTGCAACTTGCACACCACCTGTATAACCCAATTCGTTACCATGTATTTTAGCTTTTAAACCGTATTGTTTTGCTGCAATAAGTATACGTTCGGTTTCTTCAACTGTAAAAAATCCTTGGTCGCAAAACACATCACAGTAATCTGCTAAATTTTCAGCAGCTACTTTCGGCAACATATCATTAATTACCAAATCAATATAACCTTCACGGTTTTGTTTATACTCAGCAGGAATGGCATGTGCACCTAAAAAAGTGGCTTTAATGGTAATGGGCGAAATAGCTTTTAAACGTTTAACCACACGCAACATTTTCAGTTCATCTGCTACTGTAAGTCCGTAACCACTTTTTATTTCAATGGCACCTGTTCCGTATTTAATCACTTCAAATAAACGCTCTTTGGCACTTTCAAATAATTCATCCTCACTCATGCTTTGCAGTTTGCGTGCAGAGTTTAAAATACCACCACCTGCCGCAGCAATTTCTTCGTAGCTTTTACCTTTTATGCGCATCACAAATTCTTCCTCTCTGCTTTTAGCAAATACAATATGTGTGTGCGAATCGATAAAGCTTGGTAACACGTAACCATTATTGGCATCTATTGTTTGTACTGATGTTTCGGGTAGGTTACTCATGCTACCAAAATCAGTAATAACACCATCTTCAATTAATAAATAGGCATTATCAATGGCATCAAGTTGGCCCATTTCTGTACCCGATTTTTTTTGTACGGATACATCGTTTATAATGCCATAAAGCGATTTGATATTTTTTATTAAGACTGATTTCATAACAAAAGCAAATAACGAACATGTTGAATAATTTAAAAAATAAATCACTCAGGGTTTATTTTTGAATGATTTACTTTGCATAACGATGAAAGACCTACAACAAATTTTGCAAACGCCTATTAAAAAGGGTAATGATGTTTGGATAGCGGATACGGCACGTGTTTTTGGATTGGTTACATTGGGTAACGAATGTTCTGTTTGGTTTGGTGCGGTTTTACGTGGTGATGGAGATACCATTACCGTAGGAAATAGAAGTAACATACAAGAAAATGCTGTGGTACATGTTGATCCCGGTTTTCCTACTCAAATTGGTGAGGATTGTATTATTGGTCATGGAGCCATAGTGCATGGTGCAACACTTGGTAATAATGTTTTAGTAGGCATGCATGCCACCGTGTTAAACGGAGCCAAAGTGGGTAATTTTTGCATAATAGGAGCGCATGCTCTGGTAACCGAAGGAATGATTATTCCGGATTACAGTATCGTAATGGGCGCTCCGGGGAAAGTAGTTAAACAATTATCTCCCGAACATATTGAAAAAGTGCAACGCAATGCGCAGTCATACGTTGATTTAAGTAAGGAATACTTGAGGTATTGGAAATAAAATCACTTTTTACTTGTTAACCTCAATTTAATTCGGCAAACTTTGTAGCGCAAATTAAACATTGCGTAGCTATGAAGGCTGAATACAACAGCACTAATTTACCCCACCTTATTGTAATAGGTGGCGGCTTTGCCGGACTAGAGCTTATCAAAAAACTCAACGGTAAATCCATTCGAATCACTGTTTTCGATAAACACAACTATTTCAATTTTCAACCCTTAATGTATCAAGTAGCCTCGGGTGGTTTAGGACCAGATGCTATTGCTTATCCGTTGCGAAAAATTATTGGACCTATGCCCAATGTTGCTTTTAGGATGGCAGAAGTTTTACGAATAGATACAAAACTAAACGAGGTTGAAACAAACATTGGGAAGTTTAACTACGATTATTTATGTATTGCTACCGGTGCACAAACCAATTTTTTTGGTAATACCGAGTTGGAAAAATACAGCATGCAACTTAAATCAATACCGGATGCTTTAGACTTACGCAGTGATATTTTACAAGAGTTTGAGAAAGCACTAAGTGAGAGCAAAACCGGTGATGTGGAACGTTATTTGAATTTTGTGGTTGTTGGTGGAGGCCCTACCGGAGTTGAAACTGCAGGCGCATTAGCCGAAATTAAGAACCATGTTTTACCGGCTGATTATAAAGAAATTGATGCATCAAAAATGAAGGTGCATTTAATTGAGGCAGCTCCTCGTGTACTTTCATCCATGAGCGAAATTTCTTCAAAAAAGGCACAGCAATTTTTGGAAGAGTTAGGCGTAAAAGTACAAGTGAATACTGCTGTTAAATCATACAACGCAAAAACAGGTGAGCTTACTTTAAGTAGTGGTGAAATTTTAAAAACAGACACCGTAATTTGGAGTGCAGGAGTAAAAGGCAAAACCATTGATGGTATTCCTGAAGAAAGTATAACCCGCGGTAATCGTTATAAGGTTGATGCTTACAATAAGATTGAAAATTGTAATAATGTTTTTGCAATAGGAGATATTGCACTGATGACAACCGATGCTGCTTATCCTAATGGACATCCTATGGTGGGAACAGTGGCGCAACAACAAGGTCGTTTGTTGGGAAAAAACATATTAAATCTGCTTCAAAACAAACCATTAAAACCATATAAATATTTAAATTTAGGCAGTATGGCTACTGTGGGTAGGCATAAAGCAGTGTTAGAAGTATTTGGTATTAAAATGCAAGGTTATACGGCTTGGCTTGGTTGGATGTTTTTACATTTAATGCTCTTGGTTGGATTTAGAAATAGGATAGTTGTGTTGTTGAATTGGATGTGGAATTATTTCAGCTATCAACGTGCCATACGTATTATTACAAGGCCTTTTGTTCACAAGCAATAAATTATGGAAGTGTTTAATCAAGATGTGTTTAACCAATTTCCGGTATTAAAAACTTCACGGCTTACATTGCGTGAAATTAGGGTTGAAGATGCAAAACGTATATACGATATGCGATCTAATGGAAGGGTTAATCAGTTTATTGCACGCACCAATATGCAAGCCGAAGATGATGCCATGAAGTTGGCAGAAAGAACCATTGCTGCATACCATAATAAACAAGCGATTGGTTGGGCAGGTATTTTACGCGATAACCAAGAAATAATAGGTACATGTGGTTTTAATAGTATTGATGTGATGAATTTGCGTGCTGAAATTGGTGGTGAAATGGCTACAGAATATTGGGGTAAAAACATTGCCCAAGAAGCTGTTCGTGAAATATTACGTTTCGGATTGTATCACATGAATTTACACACGATTGAGGCTAAAGTATCGCCACAAAATAGAGGGGCAATATATGTACTTGAACAATTGGGTTTTGAAAAAGAAGCACATTTTAAAGATAGAATTTACTTTAACGGAAATTATAGTGATATGGCTGTGTACACTTTACTAAAAGGCAAAGAATTGTTTGACGAGAAAAATTGAAATAGTACATCTCAGTTATATATTTGTTTAAACAGCGTTATAAATTTATGCAAATAGATACCAACTTGTTAATTGCTTGGGGTGGTTTGGCAAAAAAATATGCTAAAAACGAAGTTATCTTTAATGAAGATGATAATGCATTGTTTTATTATCAAATTATTGAAGGACAGGTGAAGTTGATGAATATAAACAATGATGGTAAAGAATACATTCAAGGTATTTTTCAGGATGGATGCAGTTTTGGTGAGCCGCCTTTATTTTTAAATGAAGTTTATCCATCAACAGCAGTTACTCAAAAAGATTCTATTATAATTAAGTTATCTAAATCCACATTTTTAAAGTTATTGGATGAGTATCCTGTCATTCAAAAAAGTTTATTGGTACAACTCTCACGAAGAATTTATAATAAATCGATAACGGCACGGGAGCTTATTCATAATAAACCCGAAGATAGAATACTAGCATTTTTAAAGGAGTTTAAAAAAGCCTCGGGAACTTCTCAAGATGAGTTATGGTTTGTGCCACATACCCGTCAGGAGATTGCCAACTTAGTTGGACTTAGGGTTGAAACAGTAATACGCTCGCTTAAAAAAATGGAGGCCAACAATACCGTTAAAATTATTAATCATAAGCTTTATTACTAATGCAATCGTTTAATTTAAAAGGCTGGCTTAAATTATCATTAATAAGTTTATTAACTGTTGGTTTATTGGGTGTTTTAATGCGTTACAAAATTTGTTACGAGTTACCATTTATCGACCAAAAACATACCCAACATGCCCATTCTCATTTTGCTTTTGCGGGGTGGGTTACACAAACCTTGATGGTGTTTATTACTTCGTTTTTAGTCAATAATCATTTCAGCATTCAACTTAAAAAATACCAAATCCTATTGTATTTAAACCTAATTACGGCCTATGTTATGTTGGTCTCCTTTTTGTTTCAAGGTTACGGTGCAGTATCTATTGCATTTAGTACGTTCTCTATTCTTATATCCTTTGTGTTTGCTTTTTTCTTTTGGGTTGATACACATAAAACCACTTTTCAAACCCTTGCTGTAAAATGGTTTAAAGCAGCAATGTTTTTTATGGTCATATCATCCATAGGAACTTTTACATTGGCTTACATGATGGTAACCAAACAGCTGGAGCAACACTTGTATTTGGCTTCGGTTTATTGGTATTTACACTTTCAGTACAATGGTTGGTTCTTTTTTGCCTGCATGGGACTGTTGTTGAGTGAGGTGAAAATTTCGATAACCGATAGCGGTAACATGAACTTAGTTTTCTGGTTTTTTGCAATTAGCTGTGTTCCTGCATACATGCTATCAACCCTTTGGGCTAAATTACCACTTTGGTTATACGGAATAACTGTTGTTGCGTCCATTGGACAATCGTATGCGTGGGTTAAGTTTTTGCTGGTGATTAAATCTTACTATGCACAGTTGGTTGAAAAATCAGGGAAAATTATTGGGTATGTAATTATTGTTCTGGCATTGGCGTTAAGTGCCAAATTTTTGCTTCAGTTGGGCTCAACCATACCCGAAGTTAGCGAGATGGCATTTGGTTTCCGTGCGGTAGTAATCGCCTATTTACATTTAATATTATTGGCCATTATTTCTTTATTTTTAATTGTGTTTATGCACATTAAGGGATTACTTTCTACACAAAATAAAGGAGTATTGGCCACATTGATTTTTACCGCTACTGTTTATGCAAACGAACTGGTATTGGGTATTCAAGGTGTTACATCCATTGTTTATGTTGT
>DITN01000014.1 GCA_002422865.1 Bacteroidetes bacterium UBA6183
AAAGGAATAGTACAAAATGAACAAAAATAATCGCAACCATCTTGTACTTTTAAAAACGTACGTGTGCGATCGCCAATAGAGTAGGAGCTGTGGTAATCCAACACCTCTTTGATCTTACCGTCTTTAATTTCGGCAATTTCTTTTTTTGTGGTATTGGTTAAATAATCGTTGATGTTAAATTTTTCGGCAGCACCCAAAACCAAATCAACACCCGGAATACGGGCAATTTCTTTTGGTTTTAACTGAGCATAACATCCAATAATAGCCACAAATGCATTGGGGTTGTGGCGCAATGCCTCGTTTACAATCTTCTTGCATTTTTTATCGGCATTGTCAGTAACCGAGCAGGTGTTTATTACATAAACATCCGCACCGTTTTCAAAAGGTACTTTGTTAAAACCCTCATTTGTTAGTTGCCTGCCAATGGTTGAAGTTTCTGAAAAATTTAACTTACAACCCAAAGTATAAAATGCTACTGATTTACTCATTACGGCAAAGATACAGATACTATACTTAAATAAGAATGTGTGCAGTTATTAATAATTTATTTAGAATTGTAATCCGTAAATTTAGCCCTGTGAAATATATTGGTTTAGCCTTATTGTTTTTGTTGGTGGGTGATTGGGCCTTAAAAGCACAATCATGCACCATTATACCCAATACACAAAAAATTTGTATTGGCTCAACCATTACGTTTAACCGTTCGCCACTAACCGCAACAGATTCGGCTTATGTATGGAGTTTTGGTGATAACAGCACCAGTAATCAATCAGCACCTACTTACCAGTACACCCAAGCAGGCACATACACCGTTAATTTAAGGGTTTACAAAGTTGGCGGTTCATTTTGTGATGCGCCACCAGTACAAATACAGGTCTTTCCTAAGCCTTTAGCCAATTACACCATCAGCCCAAATGATACGCAATGTTTTAATCAAAATAGGTTTGTATTTAACGATTTATCCGGTCCCGGAACCAGCAACGCACCTATAAAACGCAGAACAATGATTTATGGTGATGGTGCTTTTGATAACAATATAGCACCTTACAGTAACCAACTTTCTCATGTTTACACAGATGTTAATGGTAATAGTTATACAGTAGTGCTTGAGGTGGAAGATACCAATGGTTGTGTTGCTCAGTTGATTGATACGGTTGTGGTTCATCCTAGAATTGTTGCCGATATGACATTTTTCGAAGAGTTGCGGTGCGGTCAAACTGTTGTAAGGTTTAGAAACTTGAGTTTAGTTGATTACACTGGACTGCAAACCACCTGGCTTTTTGGTAATGGTCAAACCCTAACCAATGACACAGCAAATGAAAGTTTTTACTACACTTATTATGGTGATACCACCTTTAGACCGTTTTTAATTATTAAAGATAAAAACGGCTGTTCAGATACTTCTGATATTGTTGGGGAGGTTCACACATTTATTCCTGATTCTGTGATACAAATTACTCCGGTAGATAAATCGTGTTTTAGGGATAATGTTTTTAATTTTGATAACAAAACCAAATTAGAATTTGGAAGTTCATTTGCTTGGACATTTTACAAAGCGGAAGATGTTTATCAAGTAGACAGTTTAAAAAGAAGAATAGAAGGAGCAAGGTTTCCTAGTTGTGGCATATACAACATAAAGCTAAGATTCAACTATTATGATTGCTCTTTTGAGTCAGATACACAGGTAACTGTATATGGCCCACGATCAATCATGTCTGATACAAGTATTTACTTGGAACGATCTATACAATGTGGTTCTTATGATACAGTTCGATTGGCATTTATTGATAAGAGTTGTTATTATTCAAATCCTCGTTTAACCTATTTATGGGACTGGGGCGATGTTAATGCTCCTGCCTGTACAACCAATACCAGAGCGGGTATTAATTTAAACATGAATTGTAGGTACAGTGTTGATTCAATAATGGTCAAACATCGTTATTCAAATCCTGAACAAACGTGTTATCAGGTAAGTTTGATTATTGCCGATACCGTTATGCATTGTGCAGATACAGCTTATAAAACATTAAGATTGGCTTATCCTAAGGCTAATTGGGATTATTCAGTTGTACCTCCTTATCCTAGAGCAAAAGCATTAACTACCAAATGTACGCAAGGCCTTACTAAAGTATATTTTGATGGGGTACAACCTAGTTGTGGTCCGGAAGAGGTTTGGTTTATGGCTGATACATCATGCCTCGATAAAAAATGGTCGTTAATTTTTACACCTCCAGGGGCTAAAATAGCACCTCAGGATATTTATCCCGAATGGATTTGTAGCACAGATTCAATTGCGGTTTTTGGTGTAATAGCAAGGAATGGGTTAGACGCGTTTGGTAATGCATGTTATGATACAGGATATTATTCTTATCAATTGTATAAACCGGCTCTACCAATTATTTTAAGAAATGTAATTTTAGATGGAGATTTTTGTTTACCTCACAAAGTAAAGTTCTATACACCCGATTCAATTCGAAAAGATTTATTATCAGTAACATTTAGATTTGGAGATGCTACACTAGATACAACAATCAACTTTGTTAATCCTAGTGATACTATTGTTCCTTCAGTATTCCACAACTATTACAGTAATGGGGTATTTATTGCAAGTCTTTCTTTTTTAACAAAAGATAGTTGTATTGGTTCAGACCTCAATTACATACAATTAGGCAACCAAGCCGAATTAAAAGTTTATACACCAGATGTATGTACTTATAACCCAGCGTCTTTTTTTGCGCGAATTCGTTACCGTAATGATACTGCTACATGGTATTGGAGTGATACTTCAAGATTTAATGCAGGTAAAGAACAGCTTTATTGGAACTATGGTGATGATACAGTTTGGTATCAAGGAAAAGAAGAATCAAGTCATAGATACAATAAACCCGGTGTTTATTTTATTAAAGTGGCACATAAAGATAGTACAAGTGCCACTTGTTTCGATACCATTCAAGGTTTTCAATTCCGTGTTTTAGTTAGTGCTACCAAGGCAGTTGCTACCATGGTAAATGATACTTTTTATTGTGCACCAACAGTTGTAACATTTACTGATGAATCATATGGTATGCGTGGAGACACCACGCCTCGTCCATCACATATTATTAGCCGATTTTGGGAATTTGATGCCGGAAAAGGAACCAGTACGCTAAAACAACCCGCGGTGTTTTACAATCAAAATGGTAAATATACGGCCAAGCTTTACTCCGAGTCTGTTTATGGTTGTTATGATACTACTAGCGTAACCGTTAATATAATTGGGCCTACACCAAACTTTGTAATTGTGGAAGATACATTTGGTTGTATTCCGTTTACTGTAAAATTACGTAACCAAACCGGGCAACAATTGCGTAACTGGATTTGGTATTTTAACGATCAGGCAGGTGCAATTTACTCAACCAAAAGTGATACAGATATTACGTTTACTTACACACAACCCGGTACCTATAAGATAGATTTGTTGGGCGAAGATAGTATCACCAACCCAACCACCAACGAAACCAAAAACTGTACAGCCCGATTCCCTTATTTAGAGAGCCCTAACGCTTATCATCCACGAACA
>DITN01000024.1:0-33054 GCA_002422865.1 Bacteroidetes bacterium UBA6183
CTTCACCCGATTTAATTTGGCCAGTTCTACGAATATCTAATCTAACAGACGCGTAAAATTTTAAGGCATTACCACCA
This sequence comes from Bacteroidetes bacterium UBA6183, assembly GCA_002422865.1. GTDB lineage: Bacteria > Bacteroidota > Bacteroidia > UKL13-3 > UKL13-3 > UBA6183. The sequence continues at coordinate 78 of DITN01000024.1, forward strand.
GTAGTAGTCTCTGGGTTACCGAACAAAACACCTATTTTCATTCGAATTTGATTAATAAATATTACTGTCGGTTTACTCTTGCTAATTATGCCTGTTAGTTTTCTAAGAGCCTGGCTCATCAACCTAGCTTGCAAACCCATATGACTATCGCCCATATCACCATCAATTTCGGCCTGTGGAACCAGTGCCGCTACAGAATCTATGACGACTATATCAACGGCGTTTGATCGGACTAAAGTCTCTGCTATTTCTAGAGCTTGTTCTCCGTTATCGGGCTGAGAAACTAATAAATTATCTGTGTCTACCCCAAGCTTACGTGCATAAGCAGGGTCAAAAGCATGTTCAGCATCAATAAAAGCAGCCATGCCACCTTTTTTCTGTACTTGTGCAATGGCATGTTGTGCCAAAGTGGTTTTACCCGATGATTCAGGACCATAAATTTCTATAATTCGGCCTGTAGGGAAACCGCCAATTCCTAAAGCGATATCTAGTCCTAACGAACCTGTTGATATGGCTTCTACTCCTTCAACAGTGCCACCATCTAATTTCATGATGGTACCTTTACCGTAAGTTTTTTCTAACTTATCAATGGTTAATTGAAGGGCTTTTAATTTTTCTTTGTTGTCTGCGCTCATATGTGTTTTTTATTAGTTGTTTCTGTAAATCATTTTTCGAATTTCAATCAATCAAACCTAAAAACCATTTTTTGCTAAATTTTTTAGCAACTATTTTCAATTTGATGCTACAAAGTAACGCATACCACTTCGCAACCTATCTGCGAAGTGCCAATTATTTTCAAAAAAATTTCAATCAAGTTTTAAATAAGGCAATAGTTTTTGGTAGGAACTATCAGGTAAAAGTATCACCTGTTTCAAGTCTTCAACACGTTTAAAAGCACCATGGTGCTTGCGGTAATTAATGATTGCTGATGCTGTTTTAAAACGTAAATAAGGATTTAACTTTAACTCATCGTAAGTAATGCTGTTAATGGGTAAATATCTAACTTTACTTACATCAACATAAATCTTCCCGTTTAGTTCTTCCAGCAAAAACTCATCGATACCCCAAATTTCTGTTAATTGTTCAACCCTAAAAAAACCACCCAAACGGTTGCGGTAATCAATAATTTTTGAAGCCATTTTAGGACCTATTCCATACAATTCAACCAACTGTAAAGAGTCAGCCGTATTTAATTCAACCGGCACAAAAGCTTTTTTCTCTTTGGTGGCATATTGGTTTGGTTTGAATTGGGATTGATACTCCTCTTCCTTATCCAATTGCACATAAGGCAACAAGGTTGAAATAAAATTACTGTCTACATTAAATATGCGGTATAAATCTTCGGGCTTTTTAAACTCACCACCCTTGTTGCGGTAATTAATAATGTTGCGTGCTGTTTTAGCGGCAAAACCCAAACTAATCAAGGTGGCCGAGTCGGCAGTATTGGGGTTAAAATAAAATAAGGAGTTACTTGAACCTTCAATAGGTTGAGGCAATGAATCGTTTAGGTAGGACTCCTGCTTTTCTTTTGCGGCCACAAGCGTAGTAATAGAAAAATCTATGGGTTCAGGAGGGAAGACCCACTTGTACAACATGGGTGCAAATAATGCAATGGCTATTAAAACCAATAAGACATAAATGCCTTTACGTTCACTTTTACTAAATACGAAGTACTGTTTTAAAAAGTGGCTAGTTCTTTTTATCCCTTTCATCGCGTTCTTTTTGGAATCTTCTAATAAAGAAGTAATATAGCAATACCGCTACAAAGATTCCAAAAAAAGTTTCGGTAGCCATCCAAATCCAAAAATTATCGCCCCAATTGGTTGCTTGTAAAATCATGATACAAAGATGCGTTTTTATGGGTAATTATTGAAGCAAAGTTGGGTTGAATGTCTAAGAAATACCTTTTCTAAACTACAAATAAACGGTTTGTAGGTCTGATCTTTTGCAAGTAAAAACTTATAGACTACAATTTTAATGCGGGAACTAATATTCTTTAACCAAAACTTCAGCAGGAATATGTAACGCATCCTGAATCTTACGAATCATCTCTAACGTAAGTTTTCTTTTTCTATTCAAAACCTCACTTACTCGACCTTTGTGGCCAATAATATTTTCTAAATCGCGTTGCTTATAACCCATTTGCTCCATCCTAAATTTAATTGCTTCTATTGGATCTGGAGCATCAATTGGATATTTTTCGTTTTCATATTTTTCGATGAGAAGAGTAAGAATTTCTAACTCATCACCCTCTTTGGTTCCAGGACGAGCATCAAATATTTGTTCTAAGCGAAGCATTGCTTGCTTGTAATCTTTTGCGTTTTTTATTGGCTTGATATCCATTACTTGCTCCTTTTTTTTAAACTTTGGTTGCATCAATTTTATCGTATTCAGTGTGTGTACCAATAAACCTGATCCAAACCATGCCAAACTTGTAATTGATTTTAACAATTAAGCGATAGTTATTTCCTTTAATATTAAAGACAACACGATTATCCTCCAGAAAACTTGCGCTTGGATAATTCTTTTTAATATCATTCGGGGTTCTCCAAATTGCCGATGAAGCCTCTTCATACCAGGCCTTCAATTGTTGCTCGCAATCATTGTGGTCTTCCCAAAACTCTTTTAGTGTTTTCTTTGCTATTACTCTCACTATCGGTATTTACCATACAAATGTAATAAATATTCCCAATTTGGGAACACCTAACACATTTTTAACTTTATTAATTAATAACAATTAAACAGAAGCCGCTGACAATTGTTGGGCAACAATAGCCAAACCTTGTTCAAACGTATGTGGTTTATAACCCAATTCTGTTTTGGCCTTATCAATAATAAACCCTGTAATTGGCGGACGTTTAGCAGGCTGTTTTATGCCTTCGCTGGTACTTAAGTTTAGCAAACTTTTATCTAAGTTAAAGTATGCTGCCACACGGTATACCAAATCAAATACACTCATAAAATCGCTGCCACTTATGTTGTAAATGCCTTGGGCTTTTTTATCGGCAGCCAATACGCAACCTTGCGCCAAATCTTCAGCAAGCGTTGGTGTGCGGAACTGATCGCCAACTACATTTAACGATTTGCCTTGCTCTAAATTGGTTTTAGCCCAAAGCACAATATTGCTTCTGCTCATATCATGTACCACACCATACACCAACACCGTGCGCAGTATAGCCCAGCTTTTACTTTCGGCTTGTATAATTTGCTCTGCTTTTAGTTTGCTGTTACCATAATAACTCAATGGCTTAGGTACTTCTGTTTCCAAAACAGGGCCGTGGGTTCCATCAAAAATAAAATCAGTGGATAAGTGAACCAAGTGCACTTGATTTAGGTTACAGGCATCAACCAAATATTTTACCGCATGTACATTCAACGCATCACAACCATTGTGGTCGCTTTCGCAAGCATCTACATTGGTCATGGCCGCAGTATTAATTACCACATCCGGTTTATGTTGTGCTATAACCGTTTTTACCTCGGTTTCGTTGGTAATATCTAAGGTTTGGTAAGTGTACCCTGTTTTATCGGTATACCTATCCTCTCCTCTGGCGGTGGCAATTAATTCAATATCTGTGCGTGTTTTGTAATAGTCGGTTAGCTTTTGCCCTAACAAACCATTACTTCCTGTAACAAGTACTTTCATGGTGCAATGATAAAATTTATTCTGATTTGTATTCCAAAATATCACCGGGTTGGCAATCTAATACTCTACAAATAGCCTCTAATGTAGAAAAACGTATGGCTTTTGCTTTACCTGTTTTTAATATAGATAAGTTAGATAAAGTAATATCAACTTTTTCTGACAACTCATTTAGGCTCATTTTGCGCTTCGCCATCATCACGTCTAAATTTATAACTATTGCCATGATTAAACTGTTAAATCGTATTCCTGTTTTAATTTCATACCATACCTAAACACTTCAACCAATATTAAAATCAATACCATATAAAGCACACCAGAAAACATAGAATAGTCGTAATTGAAAGCTACATATTTATCTGTTGAAATTATTTCTTGACCGACTAAATCGGCAAATAACATATTTTTAATCAATTGTATTATGGGTGATATCCCTATAACTGAAGCAATCAACCTCAACCTTTTTATGTTGGCACCAACAAAAACATTTTCGGATTTTAACGACTTAAAAATAGACAATAATAACCAAGTGAAATATAGCCAAACAAGTTGACCTATCACATTCAGCACAACTAATACAATTGCTTTTGTGTTCATAAAAGAGGTGTTGTTAAAAACAATCGCTCCATGTGTGTTGGTCATATCAAACAACCTAACTTCACCAAAAGTTGTTGCGTTTTTAGTAACACGAGTCATAAAATCAATTGGAATTAACCTAACCTCTCCATACAATAAAGGTGAGGGAAATAAGCTTTGAAATGTTGTGAGCCCGACAACAACAATATGTATTACAAACCCAACTAAGGTAGCCCAATAAAGAACTTTAATGGTTTTAAGATTATTTGTTTCCATGTTTTTTATTTAGTTCAAATATATGTAAATTAAACGAATAACAATATTTTTTTATTGTTATTCAATAAACACTTAAATAAAAAACTGGATACTTTCTTACTCCAACCTGTAATAAACAGAAGCTCCTAAACCAAGGTTCAGGTAGTTAACGGAAGCAGATGTAACATTTAAAATATTATAAGCCATGTTGGGTTCAACCCTAAAAGTAGTTCGATTTAAATTATACTCAACACCAAAAGAAAACAAACCAGAAATAAACTGACTAGAAACAGCAGTGGTATATCTTTTTGTTTCCTTGTTTAAATTATTCTTGTCTTGGTATGTAATATGTGAATTTACACGGTACGAAAAACTGTATGCCGCCCCCACGTTAAATCCATACTTGAGTTTATTACCGGTATAAAAAGATAACAACAAAGGCACTTGGCTAATTTTATCATAAGACTCCACGCTTATTGGAGTTAAATCCGTTGCGTCTCTATATCTTAACCGAGATAAATCAGCTTTTGATCCTTGATTTTGGTGATTGAAACCACTAATTAAAGAGAAGTTTTGGTTCAAATCGTACTTAAGCCTCACGCCAAGTTGATAGCCAATCCATGGCTCTACAAAATTAGGCCTGGCTTGAAGTCCGGTAAAATCTAAAGAGGAGTTGATACCTATAGAAAAGGGTGTTTGAGAAAAAGTAGTTATGCCTAAAAGAGTGGCGAGTAATAGCAGTAATTGTTTCATCATGGTGTTGGTTATTGGGTGGAATTTAGCATTTAGCAACATTTAAACCAATTGTTACCGATTGAGTTATTGAATATTAAAATACAAATGGTTTTAACCGAAAAATAGCTGACAGTCTGTCAGAAATTCTTTTATATTTGCACCTCGAAAATTCAAATACAAATGAGAGGATTAGTAGCCGATACACCGATAGATACAGCCAAAAGACGTTTATACATAGAAACATACGGCTGTGCCATGAACCTTGCGGATAGTGAGGTAATGGCCAGTATTATGCAAGGAGAAGGGTTTACCACAACAGACGACCCATTACAAGCGGATGTGGTATTTTTAAATACCTGTGCCATTAGAGATAATGCAGAAGCCAAAATTTGGGGCCGATTAAAAGAGATGAAAGGCAACAAACGTAAAAACCCGGGAATGATAGTGGGTGTAATGGGTTGTATGGCCGAACGTTTAAAATCAAAATTACTGGAACAAGACCAATTGGTGGATATTGTTGTAGGACCTGATGCCTACCGCGATATTCCTAAATTGATACAACAAGTAGAAGCGGGACAAAAGGCGGTTAACGTATTGTTGAGCAGAGAAGAAACTTATGCTGAAATTACTCCGGTGCGTTTAAGCAGCAATGGTGTAAATGCATTTGTAAGTATTATGCGGGGTTGCGATAATATGTGTTCTTTCTGCGTAGTGCCTTTTACACGGGGTCGTGAGCGCAGTCGTGAGCCGGAAAGCATTATACGCGAAGCCACTGAATTGTTTAACCAAGGCTACAGAGAGGTAACTTTATTGGGACAAAATGTTGACTCGTACAAATGGCAAAACGAAGCCGGTGAAACACTGTGTAACTTTGCACAATTATTAGAGAAAGTGGCTTTAATATCACCTGAGTTACGCATACGTTTTTCTTCTTCGCACCCAAAAGACATTACCGATGAGGTACTTTACACCATGAAAAAGTACGACAACATTTGTAAGTATATTCATTACCCTTTACAAAGCGGCAATAGCCGTATTTTAAAGTTGATGAACCGTACTTACGACAGAACTTGGTTTAGCGAAAGGTTAAAAACCATCAGAAGCATATTACCTGAGGTAGGTATCAGTACCGATTCTATTGTTGGCTTTTGTACTGAAACGGAAGAAGAATTTCAAGATACATTAAGTATGTTTAGAGAAGCGCAATTTGAGTTTGCGTTTATGTATGCCTACAGCGAACGTCCGGGAACATTGGCTGCACGCAAATATGCTGATGATGTTCCGGCTGATGTAAAAGGGCGCAGACTTGCAGAGTTGGTAGAATTGCAAAACAGCATCAGTTTGAATAAAAAATTAGATTACATCGGTAAAACCTACAAGGTATTAATTGATGGTTATTCTAAAAAATCGAATGATGATTTTAAAGGCCGTAACGACCAAAACCAATTGGTGGTTTTTCCGGTTGGCGAAGGATACAAAGTAGGCGATTATGTAAATGTAAAAATAGAACGCTCAACCATGACCAGCTTATTTGGTAAGGTGGTTGAGTAAATAATAAAGTTTGAATTTGAATCCTGAATACATACCCATAACCATTGTTTGCATTCTTGCATTTTTATACCTGTTTTTTATGGTAAAAGATGCAGTGCATACTTATTTAAGGGAGGTCGCATTAACTAACAAAGAACTAATTACTTTATCACAGGAAGAGTTTCATCAAGAATGGAGTAACTTCTTAAACAAGTTCTTTCCTTACTACCGTAATCTCGACAATGATGGACAAATTGCTTTTTGCAATAAAACCCAAGCCCTTTTAAAACGGATCGATATTGTTGGTATAGATATAGAAGTTGATGCTTCAAAACGTGTTTTAATTATGGCTTCTTTGGCGCAACTAACTTTTGGTTTAAAAAAACTCGGACTATATAATTTCAAAGAAATAAGACTTTACAAAGATACCTTTCACTTAAAAAAAACAGATTCATTTTATGATGGCATAACTTATTCGAGCAAAATAATTGCACTCTCATGGAGTAATTATGAGCGAGGTATTTTAAACCAAACCGATGGAATTAACCTTGGCATTTACCATCATGCAGAGGCACTTTTAAGAACAGTGAACAACGGTATTTTCTTCGATACACACTTTGCCAGCTATATTGATGATTGGACAGAACATGTTGAATCAGCTTTTAAACAAAATCAAAAATTCAGAGAGTTGATAAACACAAATGATAGGGATAATTTCTTCCCTAGAATATCAGAGATTTTCTTTGAAAGACCTTTTGAGTTGAAAGAAATTTCGAATGATGTTTACGCTCATACTTGTGTTTTATTAAATCAAAATCCTTTGAACATTACGGAGAACTACAAACACTCGGTTGAGTCACTTAACAGACTGAATCTATTAACGACAGTTCCGGTAAAGGTTCGAAAAATATACAGACACCATAAATGGCATTGGAGTTATAACTTAACAGTTTTCATGCCTATTTTAGCTCCTATAGGTATATACATGTGCATGATAGACGCACTCATCACCGATTTTCATTTTGGTTTGGCATATCTGATTATAAGTGTTGTTTTTTACACAGCATTATATCGACTCAACAAAAAGTTTGAACTTTACTCTCATCAAATATGGTTGTATGTATTTTGCTTAATGGGATTAACCCCGTTGACTTTAACAACACTACTATACTTAAACAACAATATTATTGTTGGAGCTACTCAAAAAAGTATTCATAAAATAGAAAGTTATACCTTTTTAATACGAGAGGCACGAAGAGGAAACAACTACAGTTACACAGGAGTTATTCTTGATTATGATGACTTATTTTTAAACAAATATTATAGGGCAAGGAAGTTTGAATATGATGATTTGCCCACCAAAACTTTTACCAACTATAGTGCAGAATACAAGATAGCAAAGGGACTATTGGGAATTGATGTAGTGCTATCTAAAAAAATAACTTACACACCATGAACATTCAAGAAATAAAACAACGATTTGAAATTATAGGCAACTCTCCCCTGCTTAATATTGCTTTAGAAACGGCAGTTAAAGTAGCACCAACTGATATTTCTGTTTTAATTAACGGAGAAAGTGGTGTGGGTAAAGAAGCGTTTAGTAAAATTATTCATGCCTTAAGCAACCGTAAACACGGAAACTTTATTGCGGTAAACTGTGGTGCAATTCCAGAAGGCACCATCGACTCTGAATTATTTGGCCACGAAAAAGGATCNNCATTTTTTTAGATGAAGTAGGCGAACTTCCATTAGAAACTCAAGCACGTTTGTTACGTGTGTTAGAAAGTGGTGAGTTTATTAAAGTAGGTTCATCAAAAACACAAAAAACAGATGTGAGGGTTGTTGCGGCTACCAATAAAGATTTACTGGAATTGGCCGCACGTGGTAAGTTTCGTGAGGATTTATACTACCGATTAAGCACCGTGCCTATCAAGGTTCCACCTTTACGTGAGCGTAAAGAAGATATTCATTTATTGTTCAGGAAATTTGCTGCTGATTTTTCGGAAAAATACCGCTCTAAAATCGTAACCCTTGAGCCGGATGCTGCACAAATGATAGTAAACTACACTTGGCCGGGTAACATCCGCCAGTTAAAAAATATTGCCGAACAGTTAAGTGTACTTGACGAAGATAAAATTGTTAATGCAAGTGAATTGCAGCGTGTGTTGCCTGCCGAACGCCAAAGTTTACCTATGCTGATGGGCACCAACGTGGACCATGGCATGAGCGAACGTGATATTTTTTATAAGGTACTTTACGATATGCGTAAAGACATGAACGATTTAAAAAGTATTGTTTTTGGTATGATTCAAAATGGAAATGCTCCTGATAATATGGGCGCAAGTCCGGTTACGGATAATAGCCCTATGGCTGCTCCAACACCCACATTTTATCACCCAAATGTTAACCAACAACCGATGCAAATGGGCCATAATCAACCCAACAACCAGGTTATTGAATTAAATGAAGCCATTCCGGTTCCGGAGTCGTTATCTATTGAAGACAAAGAAATTGAGCTGATTAAAAAGGCTTTAAACAAATACAACGGAAGAAGGAAAAAAGCGGCACAAGAATTGGGCATCAGCGAACGTACATTGTACCGTAAAATTAAACAATACAACTTAGAATAATTACAAACACTATTTTTATATACATGAAGAAATTAATTTTGGCAGCATGTGCCGTAGGCCTCACTAGTATTGGCGTTAAAGCACAAGTTATTGATGAAGAAAACGGAAAAACTTTTTTTTACTACGACACACTTAGCAACAAAAAAGTAAAAGAGATTTTTCACCACACCCAAGAAATTAAAATATTTACCGACAACAAAGGGAACAGTCGTGATACCATGATTTTGGTAAAAAGCGGACCATACACCAAGTATTTTGAAAATGGTACTTTAGAGTGCAGTGGCACATACGACAGAGGAACCAAAATAGGTGTTTGGAAACATTACAACAACAAGGGTAAACTCATCCGCACCGAACAATGGGCTTCGGGTAAAATGATAAAAAGTACTACGCATTGATTGGTTAATTGGTTGACTGGTTAATTGGTTGACTGGTTGATTGGTTGATTGGTTGATTGGTTAACAGGTTAACAGGTTAAAAATCCCATTAGGTAAATAACCTAAAATAAAACGGGAGTAGCTTTAAAAGTTACTCCCGTTTTTTAATCATCAAATCATTATTATTTTCTTAAATCAAACCTGTCAAGGTTCATCACTTTAGTCCAAGCTGCCACAAAATCTTTCACAAATTTTTCATTCGCATCGTTGCTTGCATATACTTCTGCTAAGGCTCTTAATTCAGAGTGTGAACCGAAAATTAAATCCGCTCTAGAAGCTGTCCATTTTTTCTCTCCGGTTTGTCTGTCGCTACCTGCAAATAGTTCTTTAGTTTCATCAACAGGTTTCCATTCGTATTGCATGCTTAATAAGTTAACAAAAAACTCATTGCTTAATTTTTCATTTTTTGCAACCAATAAGCCAGTGTTTGAGTTATCATAATTTGCACCAATAGCTCTCATTCCACCAACAAGCACTGTTAATTCAGGAGGAGTTAATGTTAAAAGTTGGGCCTTATCAACCAATAGTTGCTCGGTACTTAACGTGTATCTTGTTTTTTGGTAGTTTCTAAATCCATCAGCCATTGGCTCCAATAAAGAAAATGATTCTACATCTGTTTGTTCTTGTGTTGCATCTGTTCTTCCGGCAGTAAAAGGTACTTTTGTTGTTAAACCAGCATTTTTTGCGGCCTTTTCAATACCAACACCACCTGCAAGCACAATTAAGTCGGCCATAGAAACTTTCTTGTCTTTGTTTTTATCGTTAAACTCTTTTTGTATTTTTTCTAATACCGCAAGTACTTTTTCTAACTGCTTTGGATTGTTTACTTCCCAATTGCGCTGAGGAGCTAATCGAATTCTGCCTCCATTTGCTCCACCTCTTCTATCAGAGTGACGGTAAGTTGAAGCAGACGCCCAAGCGGTGCTCACCATTTCAGTAACAGTTAAACCCGATTTTGCTATTTTATCCTCCAACATGCTGATGTCGTTGGCGTCAATCATCTTGTAATTTGCCACAGGAGTTGGGTCTTGCCAAATTAAATCTGCTTTAGGAATCTCAGGTCCAATGTAGGTTGATTTAGGTCCCATATCGCGGTGTGTTAACTTAAACCATGCTTTGGCAAAAGCTTCAGCAAACAGCTCAGGGTTTTCCATAAACTTTCTTGATATTTTATCGTAAGCCGGATCAAAACGTAACGACAAATCGGTAGTTAACATGGTGGGTAAATGTTTTTGGGTTGAATCAAAAGCATCAGGAATAATTGCTTTGGCATTTTTAGCTACCCATTGGTGCGCACCGGCCGGACTTTTAGTTAATTCCCACTCGTGTGCATATAATAATCTTAAATAACCTAGACCCCATTTAATTGGTGTTGATGTCCAAGTAACCTCTAATCCTGAAGTAATTGCATCTTTACCAACACCGGTGCCGTGTGTACTTTTCCATCCAAGACCTTGTTCTTCAATTCCGGCTGCCTCAGGTTCCGGTCCAACTTTAGATGCAGGTCCTTTACCATGTGTTTTACCAAAAGTATGACCACCCGCTATCAACGCAACTGTTTCTTCATCATTCATCCCCATACGTTTAAATGTTTCACGTATGTCTTTAGCCGACTCAACAGGGTCAGGATTTCCATTTCTACCTTCCGGGTTAACATAAATTAATCCCATTTGCACAGCAGCTAAAGGGCGCTCTAGCTTACCATCAGCAGTAGTTCTGTTGGCTTCTAACCATTTTTTTTCTGAACCCCNNTGAACCCCAATACACATCTTTTGCAGGTTCCCAAACATCAACCCTACCACCCGAAAATCCGTAGGTTTTAAAGCCCATGTTTTCAAGTGCAACATTTCCGGTTAAAATAAACAAATCGGCCCACGAAATTTTGTTGCCGTATTTTTGTTTTATTGGCCATAATAACCTTCTCGCTTTGTCTAAGTTGGTGTTATCAGGCCAACTGTTTTGAGGTGCAAAACGTTGTTGTCCTGAACGTGAACCTCCTCTACCATCTCCAGAACGGTATGTTCCGGCACTATGCCACGACATGCGTATAAAAAACGGACCATAGTTTCCAAAATCGGCCGGCCACCAAGGTTGAGACTCGGTAAGTACTTTAGCAATGTCCTTTTTTAATGCAAAATAATCGAGGGTGCTGAATGCTTTCAGGTAATCAAACTCTGCTCCCATTGGATCAGACTTTTCTGAATTTTGTCTCAGTAAATCAATATTTAACTGATTAGGCCACCAGTCTTTGTTGGTTTGACCTTTTATTGCAGCCTCCCGGTACTGCGTAGTTTCAGTTTTGGTGTTGGGCTCTTGTGCCTTTTTGGTTTCTTGAGCCACAGCGGATATGGCAAATAAGATTCCAATCGTTGTTAATGTTCTTTTCATAATTATATGTTTGGTTTTGTTATTTTTAATATTGTACTTATGTATTAAACAAAGCATCAACCCTCATGGTTTTATTGTTGATGAAACTACGACACAAAATATTGTTTTGTTAGACCTGGTTGCAACCTTGGAAACGTTATATTGAAAACTGGAATGTTGTTACTTGCTATTAGCATGCTTAACTGTTTTTGTAATATCAAACTAATTTAATTTTTACAAAATTTACTCCACGAAGTTGGGTTATAATAAACTATTGAAAAAGAAAATAATATTTATACCTATTATTGACAGCATCAATACACAAAAAAAAATGAATATACAACAGCTGGAATACATAGTGGCATTAGACAAGTATAAAAGTTTTAGCAAGGCTGCCGAAGCCTGTTTTATAACACAAGCCACACTTAGCACCATGGTTAAAAGGTTAGAAAACGAACTAGAGCTAACAATTTTTGATAGAAAAGGCAATCCAATAATAACTACCGATTGTGGTAGAGAAATTGTTAATGAGGCACAAAGTGTATTGAGACACAGCAACAGAATAAAACAACTTGCTGACGAGCTTAAATCAACCGTTTTAGGCAGCTTAAAAATAGGGATTATACCCACAGTGGCCGGAAATTTATTGCACAGAATTTTACCCGTAATTTTAGCAAAATATCCTCAGTTAAAATTAGCCATTGAAGAAATTACCACCAAAAACATCATCAACAAACTAAGAACAAATGAAATTGATGTGGGCATTGTTTCTACACCACTAAATGATGATGATATAGAGGAAGATATTTTGTATTACGAGAAACTAATGGCTTACGGACCATCGGTACAACGAACCAGAAAATACAAAAGCCCTAAAGACATTTCTGATGAAAAAATATGGCTACTTGAAGAAGGCAATTGCCTGACAGACCAAATTATTGATGTGTGTTCGTTGAACTTAAAAAAAATGAATACCAACTTAAGTTTTACGCCAAGTTCGTTTGATAGCTTATTAAATATTGTGGATGAAATGAAAGGAATAACATTGATTCCGGAATTGTATTACAACGATTTACCCGAAGAACGTAAAAGGCTTACCAAAGATTTTATTGCACCTTACCCGGTAAGGGAAATTAGCTTGGTGTATTACAGACCCTTTGCCAAAAAACGTTTGATAAACGCAATAGCTGCTGAAATTAAACAAATTGTTAAACCACAATTAGAAACAAGCAAGCTAAAAAACAATGAAATGACCATTGCAAAAATATAGGTTGATGAATATGAAATAAGAATACGAGAAATCAACTATAATTAAAACATCCTCTTGCGTGTATTTTTCTGGTATCACAGCTACCACAAACTCATTCGCATGGCTTTTGTTTTATGGTATTTTTTTATCTTTAGTTGTTCTTTTAGTTCAAATCAATTTGGTGTGTTTTATGATTTACCACCGCCCATATAAAGATATCTTTAGTTTATTTAATATTTAAAACCCTGTATATCAATATTTTAATATTGCTTGATATTAAGTAAAATACAAACAACATATATTACAGTGACCAACCACATCTTAATATGACTGGCACCCTAAATCATTACCAACAATTTTGGGATAGTTTTTCCAAAATTTATCTGCTTGTTGATAATACCGGAAAGTTGATTGATTACAATAAAAAAGCTTGTACGTTTTTTGGATATACCGGTTTAGAGCTTAAACATTTAAACAAACATAAGCTTTTTTTAAATGATGAAAGCTTTAAGAAGTATCTGAATCAACGAGAAGAGACAGGCGCTGCAACAGCAGTGCTAAATGCCTTGTTAAGAAATGGAAAAATTCAATCATTGCACATCACCGCAAGATCTTTTTATGATGAAGTAGCTGATGTTAACAGGTCAATTATTATTGGTGATGTTGCAGAACAAGCCCATTTGGAACAAGTGAGTAACAGAGGCTTTAATTTTAATGATCCGGAGTCGTTGATAAAGTTAATGAACATTGGAGTTATTGTTCATGATAAAAATGGTGCAATTGTTGAATTTAATAATAAAGCAATAGAACTTTTGTTTGTTAATGAAGGTATTGCAGTTGATGGAAACCGATTGGAGGGTGAATGGGAGCTCGTAGATGAGCAAATGTTACCCATTAAAATGAGTGAGCTGCCCCACGTGGTGGCAAAAGTTCAGAAAAAAAGAGTTAGTGGTGCTTTAATTGGTTTAAAACGAAAAAACAGAATAAAGTGGTTGATTGTTGACGCACAACCGGCCGTTAACAAGAACAATGAACCAATTGTAATAGAAACATTAACCAACATTACCAAACAAATTGAATTTAAAAATAAATTATTCGTCACCAAAAGTTTTCTGGAACAAACCAGTTCGGAAGCTAGAATAGGTAGTTGGGAGTTTTTCCCACAAACAGGTAAACTAATATGGAGCAAAGTAACCAAAGAAATTCATGAGGTGAGTAACGATTTTGAGCCGGATTTAAATACTGCCATTAACTTTTATGAGCCTGATTACAGTAAAAATAAAATACATGATGCAGTAAGCAGCCTACTCAGCAAGGGCAAATCGTATGCATTAGATTTACAAATTATTACGGCAAAGCGTAAACTGGTTTGGGTAAGAGCCTTAGGCCATGCAGAATTTAATGAAGGAGTTTGCTTTAGAATTTTTGGAACTTTTCAAGACATAAACGACCAAAAGAAGAGAGAAATAGAACTTCAAGAGAAGGAGGCTGAAATAACAGAAATATACAACACCATCTCTGATATAGTTTTTAAAATAGCTGTAGAGGATATTGGTAAATATAAATTTATTAATGTTAACAATGCATTTTGTAAGGCTACCGGCCACAGCCTTAATCAAGTTTTAAATCAATATACAACCGCAATTATTCCTGAGCCTTCCATACATTTGGTGCATCAAAAATATGCAGAGGCTATTCACTCCCAGAAGCCAATTGAGTGGGAAGAAACCACCGTTTATGCAGGAGTTGAAAAAACAGGACTTGTACGTGTAAGTCCTTTATTTGATGCTGAAGGTAAATGTGTGTTTTTAATAGGTAATGTGCATGATGTTACTGAAATTAAATTGGCAGTTAAAAGGGCTGAAGAATCACTCAATAAATTAAACCACCAAAAATTTGCATTAGATCAACACTCGATTGTGGCTGTTACCAACAAAAAGGGAGATATTATTTACGTTAATGACAAATTTTGTGAGATAAGTGGCTTTGCACACGAAGAGTTGCTCGGCAAAAACCACCGAATTATTAACTCAGGTGTTCATCAACGTTCCTTTTTTGATGAAATGTACAAGACCATTTATTCAGGTGAGGTTTGGCATGGTGATATCTGCAATAAAAGAAAGGATGGCACATTATATTGGGTTAGAACAACTATAGTTCCATTTTATGATACAAATACGAACGAGTTATTGCAATTTATATCCATTAGAACAGATATAACTGAAGAAAAAGCAAACTTAGATGCCCTGCAAAAAAATGAAGAGTACCTCAGAACAATATTCGATTATTCACTCACTGCCATCATAGTTGCTGATGATTATGGTAACTATATAGATGTTAATCCATACGCATGTAGTTTGTTTGGTAGCAGCAAGGAGGAAATGTTGATGATGAATGTGGCCGATATTACTGTTACCAGCCATAAACCTGCTAAAACAATGTATCAAGACTATGTAAAAAAGGGTATAGATAATGGCGAGTTTCATTTTATAAATAAAAAAGGACGAGAGGTTGCAACCTTGTATCAGGCCATACGGATAAGAAAAGATTTTAATGTAAGTATTATGGTTGATATCACAGAAAGAATTAACTACCAGAGAAAAATCGAGTCAACACAACAAGTACTTGAGGAGGTTTTTAATGCCGTTTCGGATGTTATTTATGTGTTAGATATTGAGGAAAATAACCGTTTAAAATATGTTACCATCAATAAGTCGTTCGAAAAACTTACCGGCCTATCTGTTGATGATAGGATTAATAAATATGTAGATGATGTTATTCCAGCTCAATTAAAAGAATTGGAAATAGATAAATACCTGCAAGCCATTAACAATAAAACCACAGTTGTATTTGAAGAGACTGGTTGGTATCCAACAGGTAAACGAACTGCAATAGTATCGGTTACACCGCTTATTAATCAAGACGGTAAATGTTTCCGTTTAATTTGTTCTGCACGAAATATTACCGATATCATCGATTCTCAAAATGAAATTAATAAACTTTCATTAATAGCGCGTGAAACTACTAATGTTGCCATTATTACCGATAAAAAAGGAAAAATTACGTGGGTTAATCGAGCATTCGAAACCACCACAGGGTTTACATTTGACGAGGCTATGGGTAAAAAACCGGGAGATTTGTTACAAGGTGAAGAGTCGGATAAATATGTGATTGAATACATGCACCACCAGTTGGTAAATCAACACCCATTTGATGTTGAAATTATAAACTACCATAAAAACGGAAATAAATATTGGACCAGGATTCAGTGTCAACCATTGATTAGTGCGGGTGGAGAAATTGAAGGTTTTTTTGCCATAGAAAGCGATATTACCAAAGAGAAAGAGACCAAGTTAGAATTAGAACTTTTAATAAAAGAACTTACCGAAAAAAATTATGACCTAAAGCAATTTACCTACATCACCTCCCATAACCTTAGGGCTCCACTTACCAATTTGGTTGCCATATCAGAATTGCTGGTTTTGCCAGATAATATTGATGAAGATACACGTAAACTAATTGAAGGTTTTAAAATTTCTACCCATAGGTTAAATGAAACCTTAGATGATTTAATTAAAATATTGCTGTTAAAAGAATCGACCGATGTGGAGTTAAAAAACATAAGGTTTGAGGAAACATTAGATAAAATAAAGCATTCGCTCAACCTGTTGATTCACGAAAACGGGGCTAAAATTATTGCAGATTTTACGCAGGCTCCCGAGGTACTTTTTTCTACGGCCTACCTAGAAAGTATATTTTTAAACCTGATTACAAATTCGCTTAAGTATAAATCTAAAGAGCGCAAACCAATCATCAACATTCAATCAAAAATGGTTGATGGTAAGTTAACAGTTGAGTTTAGTGATAATGGTTCGGGCTTTGATGCAAACAGGGTTAAAGAACGTGTATTCAGGTTGTATCAGCGCTTTCACAACAATAAAGACAGCAAGGGAATTGGACTTTACTTGATCAAATCTCAAATTAATGCATTGGGCGGTAATGTAGAGGTAAGCAGCGAGGTTGGAAAAGGAACTACGTTTATTTTAACTTTTGCTTGATGTAAATAGCATAGCGTCAAAAAGTTCTTCTTATTTTAAAACGAAACTATTATTTTGATTTTATATTGAACACTAACATAGCTAATAGTTAACTTTTGTTGGTGCTGATACTTCAAAGGAATTTAATGAGCGAAGTAGTAAGTTATTATCTTACCACACGAAAGGATTAGCTTAACAGAACTTCGTTTCGTGCGGTTGTGATATACTGCCGATTCTATTCAGGTATGTTTTTTAACCATTTCCTCCTGGTTTGTTGAGTGATCGTAAAAACTAAAGGAAGTACTAATAAACTCAGTGCGTCCGCTCTTATGGCATAAACTATAAAAAAAGTACAAATGACGGCTGTTTCAATGTTCATTCGCTTTGATAAGTTTTGGTTACCTTTTAATAATCGTAAAACAAAGTAGTCAAAACCAAACAAAAAAACAATGTATAACACAATTGGAATTTGTCGTTGTACAAGTATTCCAAAAGTGTATATTAAGCTACCACCTATGGTTTCAATGAAAACTGTTTCTATGGTAAAACCTCTTTTACTTTCAAGAAGTTGTTGTATTGCTATAAACAAAAGAATACAGTATACTCCAACGATAGTTCCAGATATATTTATCCAATTACTTAATAAATGTTTTCTCATTTTATAATTAGTTAGGCTCTATGTTCTTTATTCAAGCGTGCGTGTCGCCCGTGTGTCGTAAAACATTCTAATACTGTCAATCCAATTTTTCATTCATCCCAAATAAAGCGTATATCAAACATAACTAAAACGCGTTATAATTTAACGTAACAAAACCACATTATATTTTTAGCTACGCAACACTTGTTGTAGTCTTTAAATGCTTTTTTAGGTGAGTTATTGAATACACTAACAAAAATATTACCATCAACACAAATATTGTATCGTTAAGCCTTTCATAATAGCCAACACAAATGAAATGAAATAATAATAGCTAAGGCTAAGATTGATAGCAGTATAACTTTCATGTAGAACCACGAACTATCCCTAACTATATGAATAGTAGTGTCTGTACCATAAAGGCTGTAATAACTAGTCTTTATTATTATTTTCATTTAGTAACATTTCCTTCTCGATTATAAAATCAGGTAACCTTATTTATGTATGCTTTAATATGACTACCCAAAAAGTCAAGCAGTTCATCATCTGGATCATAAATCATAAATACAGTTAGTTTATGACCAGAGTCTATACATCTAAAAATTACTCTTCGTCCATAAACCCTCATATATATGTGTTCCGCTGATTTTACCTCAGCGTATGTAAAGCTTTTAGATTTTGATTTGAAAAGGTGTCTTACTGTTAAAAAATCGCTTGAAAAACAAACTTCTACAGTGCTTGACCATTGTGAAATGAGAATTAGAAGGGAGAATATAACCAGAATGATTATTGGAGTTAGAGTAATAGTCTGCTCACCGATTATTATTAGTAATATATACCCCAACCATACAAAAACTAATATCCCATATAAGTGCCAAAGTGAATTTTTCCGAGTCATACTTCTCATGTTGTTATTTATTTTGTTCGTTTGAATAGACCTAATGCACCATAACAAACTAACCAATAAAATAGCCAAACTATTGATTGGCTTATATATGGAATAATCGTGTTCGTATAAATAAATTCCATCAACTCAAATGGTTTCATAGAAAACACGAAAATGTAGTGGTGATTAAATCTATCACCAATAGTATTAAAAACATGAAACTGAATAATAGGAACTACACAATACATGAATGTGATTACTCCAGTTACAATTAATAACTTAGCTCTTTTAGTCGGGTTATCTTTATTTGCCATCAGAATCAAACACGCCCTGTTAAGCGTAAATCAAACATAACTAAAACGCGTTATAATTTAACGTAACAAAACCGTATTATATTTTTAGCTACGCAACCCTTATTTTTGACCCATGACCAACGAGCAAATTGCTGAAAAACTAAAATGGTATGCTGATTTAAGTGAACTGCATAATGGCAACCCGTTTAAAATAAAATCGTATGCTGCGGCTTCTTTTCGCATTGATAAATTATTGGAGCCACTTGTAGGAAAATCAATAGCCGAGCTCGAAAAAATAGATAACGTTGGTAAAAGTGTGGCTGCAAAAGTGTTTCAACTAACCACCACCGGCACTTTTGATGAGTTGAGTGAATTGGAACAAAAAACGCCTGTTGGTGTGCAGCAACTATTTGCCGTTAAAGGAATTGGCCCTAAAAAAATTGCCTACATCTGGAACAACCTAGGTATTGAAAGTCCGGGCGAGTTACTTTATGCCTGTAACGAAAACCGCTTGGCTCAAGCCAAAGGTTTTGGACAAAAAACACAAGACAGCGTAAAACAAAGCATTGAGTTTTTGTTTGCTAATGCACACAAGTTTCATTACGCTAAACTAGAACAATTGGCCAACGAATTGTTTGATGCATTAAACGAGTTTGATGGCATTACCAATTTAAGTTTAACAGGTGCCATTAGGCGCAAGTGTGAAGTGTTGGATGAAGTAGAATATTGTGCAGCTATTTTGGGCGATGAAAATGATTTTGCTTCCTACATCAGCGATAGATTTAATCCTGATGAATTGGCTGTAAACGGAACAGAAATTACTTTCCGATTTAACCAAACCATACCCATTAAAATATATTGTTGCAGTGATGATGAGTTTTACAACACCTTGTTTGAAACCACAGCAAGTGCAGCTCACATGCAAAAACTAAAACAGCAACAACGTTTGCCAAATGTTGTGGAAGCAACATCAGAGGAAGATATTTATGCATCGGTTGGGTTAAGTTACATTGAACCCGAAATGCGTGAAGGTTTTAATGAAGTAGCATTAGCACACACCAATACTTTACCTCAACTAATAGAGTTAAGCGATTTAAAAGGCATTTTACACAACCACAGCACCTACTCCGATGGATTAAATACCTTGGAAGAAATGGCTGTTTATGCCAAACAACTGGGCTACGAATATTTGGGTATTTGCGACCACAGCAAGGCTGCGCAATATGCAGGTGGATTAACCGAAGTAGAAATAGAAAAACAACACCGCGAAATTGATGTATTAAACCAAAAACTTGGTCCGTTTAAAATTTTTAAAGGCATAGAGTGCGATATTTTGGGTGATGGCAGTTTGGATTATGATGAGTCGGTTTGGAAAACATTTGATTTTATAGTGGCCAGTGTGCACAGCAATTTAAAAATGACCGAAGAAAAAGCCATGAGCAGGTTGTTACGTGCTATTGAAAATCCTTACACAACTATACTTGGTCACCCAACAGGTAGGTTATTGTTGATGCGCGAAGGTTATCCGGTAGATCATAAAAAAATGATTGATGCATGTGCAGCAAATGGTGTGGTGATTGAAATCAATGCACATCCTTACCGATTGGATTTAGATTGGCGACATATTGATTATGCCTTAAACAAAGGTGTTAAACTTAGCATTAACCCCGATGCGCATCATACCGAAGGTTACCACGACATGCACTTTGGTGTATGTGTGGCACGTAAAGGCGGATTGAGCAGAGACATGTGTTTTAACGCATTGTCGTTATCCGAAATTGATTCGTATTTTAGCCAGCGTAAACCATAGTGTGGTTATTGGTTGATTAGTTGACGAGTTATTGGTGTGTTTAAGCCTTCGGGTTGGTTTTTATTACAAAATATTAGAGTTTTTTATGTCGGTGTATTACACGGAGAATTCACCACAGCGATAACAACGATAACACAGCGAAAGCAGCGACTAGAAACTTCTGTGCAATTTTGTGGCTTCTGTGAGCGGCAACTTTTCGTATTCTTCATGGTCCAAAAAAACATTACAATAATATTGCTGTGGTTAACACCACAATTTATTTCATTACAAAATTTTGAATAACAACATGCGAATACGTAATTCGTAACAAGTAATCAGGCATTGACAAAAATTTTAATTTTACGTTTTAGTTCTATTGGTGATATTGTATTAACCACTCCGGTAGTGCGCTGCCTTAAGCAACAATATCCCCAGGCCGAAATTCATTACTTAACCAAGCCCGCTTTTAAAAGCATATTAGCAAATAATCCATATATATCCCAAGTACATGTGTTAGATAAACCTTTGCTAAAAAAAGTAATGGAGTTAAAACAATTAGGGTTTGATTACATCATAGATTTACACAATAACCTGCGTACACGCATTATAAAAAGTGCCATCGATGTTCCTGCATTTAGTTTTGACAAACTGAATACAGAAAAGGCACAACTGGTAAACTTTAAACAGAATACCTTACCACAAGTTCATATTGTTGATAGGTATTTAGATACTTTAAAAAGTTTTGGTGTAAGTAATGATGGCCAAGGATTAGATTATTTTATACCAGAGGATGTTAGCCTGAACGATGAAGTAAAACAACTTACATCAAAACCATACATTGCTGTTGCAATTGGTGCACAGCACAGCACCAAACGTTTACCCACCCAAAAACTGATTGATTTGTGTAAAAACATCAATACCCATGTTATTTTATTAGGCGGCAAGGAAGATGAAACCACAGGCAATGAAATTGCCAAACAAAGTGGTTCGCACGTGGTTAATTTATCAGGTAAATTAAGTTTACATCAATCGGCTTTGGTTGTAAAGTTGGCACAAAAAGTAATTACCCACGATACGGGATTAATGCATATTGCTGCTGCATTTAAAAAGCCAATCATTTCTATTTGGGGAAATACAGTGCCTGAGTTTGGCATGATGCCTTATTATGGAAATTACAACATCAATCAACAATTGTTTGAAGTAAACAATCTGTCGTGTAGACCCTGTTCTAAAATAGGATTTAAGGCTTGTCCTAAAACACATTTTAATTGCATGCATTTGCAAGATGCAGTGGCCATAGCCGCAGCAGCAAATGGGCTATGATTTGGGTCATATACAAATGCACAACAATACACTAACCTTGCATTGCTTTTAAAATCATTATGGCCGATATACTTACAACCCACGATATAAAAAAACTGGTAAATACGTTTTACGATAACATCAAAAAAGACGAATTACTTGCACCCATATTTGCATTACGCATCAGTGATGAACAGTGGCCCATTCATTTAGAAAAAATGTACCGCTTTTGGGGAAGCATTTTGTTATACACCCAAAACTACAATGGCAGTCCTTTTGATAAACACATAGGTTTACCCATTGATGGTACCCATTTTAAACAATGGATAAATTTGTTTTATAAAACCATTGACGAACTTTTTGAAGGAGAAGTGGCTAACACAGCCAAAGAACGTGCGGCCAACATAGCCCGCATATTTGAGTTTAAACTTTCAACTTTAAAAAATATAGAAACGCAATAAAGGTTAGAACAATTAAAAAACGTCAGAACATTAAGATCATTAGACTCCTTCAATCACCTTCTCAAATCGCTTCAACGCTCTCCCATCAACCACAACAACTTCTTCAAACATAACCAATGGCCTTACCCAAATAGCACCATAGCCAAAATCGGGGGTATCATACAAGGCTTTGTAAACAACCAACTCTTCTAAAGTTTCACTGTGGCGTGCAATGCCAATCACTTCATACAAATTGCCCTTGTAATGTTTGTAAAGTCCGGTTTCAATGGCCATTATTCTTCAATTAATTCCAACTTTTTAGGGTCGTTGGTTTCGTAACTATCGCAATTAATTTCTACGCTTAAAGGTTGTTTGGGTGCTTGCCAAACTTGCTGCACTTTAACCAATGAAGAATCACTTAAAGCCTTTTTCATATAAGTACCAAATATTGGCATAGCCATGGCACTACCACTACCCAAACTCATGCTTCTAAAATGTATGGCACGGTCTTCAAAACCTGTCCAAATACCTGTAGCTAAAGTTGGTGTAATACCAATAAACCAACCATCGCTGTAGTTTTGAGTGGTACCTGTTTTACCACCCACTGCTCCCGGAACTTGGTATAAATATTTTACTTTAGCAGCAGTACCGTGTGCAGTTACACGCTCCAACATTTTTTCCATGATGTAGGCTGTTTGTTCGCTCATGGCTTCTACTTTACGTGGCACAACTTCACGCACTACATTTCCGTTTTTATCTTCAATACGTGTTAAATAAATGGGCTCAGTCCAAACACCTTTATTGGCGTAAGTACTAAACGCACCCACCATTTCATACACACTAATATCAGCAACACCTAACGCTATGGAAGGGTAAGGCGGCAAATCACTTTGAATACCCATTTTACGCGCCAGCTCAATAACACTTTTTGGTGCCGTAGGGCCCAATTGTTTCATCACTTGCATTACAATATTGTTTACCGAAAATTGTAATCCGCGGAACAAAGTCATTTCAGGGTCGTTGTATTTGGTATCCGCATTATTGGGTGAGTAATTTTCATAATCTTCAAACACCACACGTTGGTTAGGTGCCTTGTAACAAGGACTCCATCCATTGTCAATAGCCAGGGTATACACCAATGGTTTAAAGGTAGAACCCACCTGGCGTTTAGCTGCAACATTCACGTGATCATACTTGAAGTATTTATGGTTAATGCCACCAACCCACGCTTTAATAAAACCGGTTGTTGGGTCCATACTCATCAGTCCGGCCTGCATAAAATACTTGTAATATTTTATCGAGTCTAAAGGAGTCATGGTGGTATCCACTTCACCTCGCGTGTAACTGAATACTTTCATTTTAACGGGCGTATTAAACGCCTTCTCAATTTGCGCTTCGGTTGCACCTGCAGCTTTCATGATGCGGTAACGATCGCTGCGTTTCATCCCAGCAGTAATCAACTCTTTGTATTGTCCCCAGGGTTCACGACCTTTCCAATGTTCGAAGAATTTGCCCTGCATTAACTTCACATGGGTGTTTACACTTTCTTCGGCCATGGCTTGCATTTTACTGTTAATGGTGGTGTAAATTTTCAAACCATCTTTATACAAGTTAAAACCATTTTCAGCGCACCAATCCAATAATTCCTGACGTAAATGTTCTCTAAAATATGGAGCCAATCCATCGTTATGGTCTTCTTCCTGATATTTTAACTCAATAGGTTTCGCTTTAAGGGTATCGTACGTTTCGTTGTTTATATAATCGTACTTACGCATTTGATTAAGTACTGTATTACGCCTAAACAACGCATTGGCCGGGTTACGCACCGGACTATATTTGGTTGGTGCTTTTAACATACCTACCAACATAGCGGCCTCCACTTCGGTAAGTTTTAGTGGTGTAGTACCAAAGAAAGTTTTGGCAGCACTGCTTATACCAAATGAATTTCCACCAAACTCAACCGTATTAAAATACATGGTAATGATTTCTTCTTTGGTATAACGCTCTTCAATTCTTATGGCCGTAATCCATTCTTTAAGTTTGGTGGTTGCTTTGTTAAAAACGTTATCAAACTTTTTTCGCGGAAATAAGTTTTTGGCCAACTGCTGGGTAACTGTACTGGCACCACCACGTTTACCTAAAAACAAAACTGCACTTGTAAATCGCCTGAAATCAATACCCGAATGGTCATAAAACCTTACGTCTTCTGTAGCTATTAATGCATTTACCAGGTTAGGACTCAATTCATCAAATGTTGTATTTGATCTGTTTTGAAGGTAATACTTACCCAACAGCACACCATCTTCGGCATATATTTCTGATGCCAAATAAGTTTTAGGATTCTCTAATTCTTCAAGAGGAGGCAACTCGCCAAACCAACCCCAACTTACCATAAATACAAACAAGGTAAAGGAGATGATGCCGGCAAACACCAGAATCCATAACCATTTAAAAAATCGCGAAAACGGATTGTTAAAAAAGTATTCGTTTAAACTCACGGTTTTATTTGCTTTAATAAGGTTGGTAATTGTTCGCTAAAATAGGTATTGTATGCTTCAATTTTTTTCTCTTTTAGCATTTTTTTAAAGGCATCAGTTGAAATCACAAATTGTAAATAGGTTACACCTGAGGTTACATTATTCTTGAAAAAATCTACGGTACCAAAACCATCTAAATACTTAACTGCAGGATCTAATTTACTAAACTCACGCACATATAAAATTTGGTAGCCATCATTAGAAATTAAAGTGTTTGCACGTAAACTTTCCAATTGATGATACTCTTCATTGTAGTTAATTATTTTTTGCAACAAATCGTTCATATCATACTTCTCTGCTTTGGTTGCAAACACATAATAGTGTGGTGCATCTGCGTCTAAAGCAAACTCCGGCTTGTTGGTTTCTTCTACTTTTGCTGTTGCCGATGTTGGGTTGTTTATCAAGTTTAAAATATCTTGTGCACGTTCGGCCACATCTGTTTTAGGATAGGCTTTGGTAATCTCCATCAACTCTAATTTAAAAGCCCCGATAGAATCTGTTTTACCCACAGCTAATGCATACACCAAATCAAATTTAGCTTGCATGGCATTACCACTGTATTTTTTATCAGCTTCCAATTTCGCTTGTTTTACCGCCAAGTAATTTCCGTCCAAATACATCTGGTAAATACCTTCGTAGGTTTTCAAAATTTCTTTATTGGTTGAATTTTCAGAAGAAATCACTGTTTTGTTTTGAATAATCAGCGCATACTTACTATCCGGATATTTATTGATTAATTCAGATTTTGCATTTTCGGCTTTGTCTGTTTGTTTGGTGTTGTTGTATAGTTTAAACAAACGATACAAAGCTTCCGGCTCGTAATTGCTTGCCGGAAAACGTTTATTTAACGTAGTAAAACTCGTGATGGCTTCTTTAGGGTCGTTTATTTTTTCTTCGTAAATATTACCCAAGTTGTAATAAGCCTCTCTAATTTTCTCATTCGATTTTTCTAATTCAACTGCTCCGTATGGTACATTTTTAACCCAAGCAGCACGTTCTTCCGACACACTTACTTTTTCATTGTCTTTCTTACCATCTTTAGTTTCATCCGGAGATTTTTTACCGTCTCCGTCTTTACTTAACAATGTGCTGTCTTTTGCCGGTGCCCCATCGCCTGAATTAGCATTTGGATCCTTCACTTTTTCTTTGGCCGCAATACGCCAAAAATCTTCGTTCTCTCTTCTTCCCCACTTGCGCACATTAAAAAATTCTTGTTCGCCTGTTGCTTTAATTGACGCGTTGTAAAAATACCACTGTCCTTGTTCTACTCCTAAAGTTGGCAATGCCGGACCACCACCAATGGGTTTATTTAATTCGGCTTGTTTTTCTATTTCCTTCTGCGCTATCGCATTTTTAGCATCTTGTTCAGCTTTTAGCTTAGCGGCAATAATCCAACTGTCTACTTTTTTCTCTAACTCGGCTTTACTTAGTTTAGCCAAGCGTTGTAAACTGTCTTCTGTTTCAATGGTTAAAATATTACTGATTAACTCACTCAATACATTTTTTTTGTCTTGAACCTTTTTGTAATCTTTATTGTCTGTTGGTATAACACTAGCCGCACTGTCGTAATAAGCCTGACCTAAACGATAATTAGGCATAGCCAAGTAAATATCACCCAAAGCCAAATAACTTAGTGTTTTTTGTGTGGCATTTTTGGTGCTTTTGGCAATAGACAGTTGGTAATGTTTAATGGCATTAGGAATTTCGTTGGCCCTGTGTTCAACCTTTGCCAACTCAAAATAAACCTGATCATACAATCCTTCATTTTTATCATCCCTTAGCATACGTTTTAAATTACGCTTAACCTGATTAACCTCTTTTTTGTTGTTGGGATTATAGGTACGTGTAAGATTTAAATTTGCATTAAACTCAAAATCGTAAGGAGCCAATAACTTGGTTACTTTCACAAAGCATTGTTTGGCTTGCTGAATACTGTCTTGTAATAAATGTAATTGACCAAGAATATAACTGTAACGAATCTTTTCGCTTTTAACAGACGTATTGGCTAATGCCACTTTTAACCTATCGGCTGCAAGGTTGTATTTTTCTTGTTTAAGGTAAATATCTGCAGCGGTAGCATAAATAAACACCTTTTGAGGTTTGGTTAACTTTTGAGTTTTAAGTATAAACTTTTCGGGAACTTTCTTTTTGCCTGCAAACTTTGTGGGATCAATCTCACTAATTAATAGTCCCATTACAGCTTCCGCTTCACCTTGTTTATTCAACCCATCATAACAACGGGCAATCCAAGCAGTGGTTATTTTTGTTAAATCGGTATTGGGGTATTTAGAGTTAATGTATTGAAACCCTTCCAATGCAGCAAAAAAATCACGTTTATAAAATTGCGCCTTGGCCATAAGCAGGTAACTGTCATCGGTGTACCGGCCTACTGTATGCATTTGTATTGACTTAGATGCTTTTTTAATCACTTCATCCATAGCAGAAGTCATGCCCTTGGCCGCACCTTCATCAGGTGTAATGTGTATGGGGAGAATTTTACTGAAATCGTTTTGAACACCTTTTTCGTATCCTTCAACAACTTCAATAAACTTAATTTCACCATTAAAGTACACATTGTAGTGGCCGGTTAAAGTGTGCCACTTGCGGTTAAGCCACCTGTCGCGCGTTGGATTACAAGCCATTACCAGCGTTAGTAACACCAATACCAACATGCTCCAACTAAAATATTTTATGCTATACTGCAAACTCTTTAAAATTGCTTTGTTTTGAATACTTAACTTTGAAAACGCAAAATTATTTTATTGGCTCATACTACAAAATAAACTTATAGGGCAGCGAGCAATAAAACAACATTCGCATATTATGGAAAAGAAAAAGAAAAAACTCATACATAAATTAAAAAACAGGTATCGCATTGTTTTAATTAACGATACCACCTTTGAAGAGAAGTTTTCGTTGAGCCTTACTCCTATGAATGTGTTTGTTGGTTTCAGCAGTTTTCTGGTGTTTTTCACCATCATCATTTCGTTACTCATCGTATTTACGCCTCTGCGTGAGTATATTCCGGGTTATGCCGACCCTGATTTAAAACAAGATTTGGCCAAGACATTGTATAAAACCGACTCTTTAGAAAAGGCACTTTACGACAAAGATTTATACTACAAAAACCTGATGAATATTGTAACCGACAATATCCCCAGAGATACAACCATGCTAAAGCAATAGCGCACATCATTCTGATATATAACAAATTAAACAAAATGTCGCAATTCGCGCCTGCCATTTTGCTTTAGTTTATTTTTTGGCTACATTTGCCACTCTTATTCAAGCTGTTTGATGAATAAACACCATCAACCAATAAAGTAAAACAAACTATGGCATTATTTAACAACACCAAAAACCAGTCAGTAGCATTTAACCCTAACACGTTAAACATTATTAATAGTGGCACTCAAATTTTGGGTGATGTAAACTCGGATGGCGATATGCGTGTTGATGGAACCATTAAAGGGTACCTTACATCAAAAGCCCGATTGGTACTTGGCCCAACAGCCGTTATTGAAGGTGATGTAAAAGCTGCCAATATTGAAATATCAGGCGAGGTGAATGGTAACATATACGCCACCGAATTATTAACCGTGAAGGCAACAGCAAAAATTTCAGGAGACATTGTTTCCAATAAATTAATTATTGAAGCCGGTGCTATATTTAACGGCACCAGTAAAATGAACAAGCCTAAAGAAGCTTCATTAACCAACAATAACAATGGAGCCAAGCAACAGCCACAAGCCTCAGCCAAACAGCCGGAAGCAATCGCTAACTAGTTACGCTAAATACAGTGCATTTGCCTTTCAAATGATAGGTATTTTTGTGGCCTTATCTTTAGGTGGCAATTGGGTTGATAAACACTGGAATTTAAAATTCCCCTATTTCACGCTACTTGGGGTATTGGTATCTCTTATTTCTATTTTTTACACTTTGTACGCTTCAATAAACAAAAACAACCAAAATAACGAAGCGTAATTCCAAAATAATCCCTTTAAAACATGTTAACAAACAACTAATGACTTTTATCAGGTTTTATATTTTCCTTGTTGCTATTAGCCTTTTACAAGTTGGCGTTGTGTTGGCCATTCCTCATTTGGTACCGGTAAATGATGTGCTAAAAGTGATTACATTTATGGCCATCTTAACGGCCGTAACCTACCCCATAGCCAACATAGGAGCGGGAAACAAAGATGCACACACATTTATTATCACCGCCTATTTAACCATTGGCATTCGCTTTATTTTAAGCATGTGTTATGTTGTATATTACAAATACACACGAACCAATTATGAACTCGGTTTCATTTTTTCCTTCTTTATAACCTACATTTTTTACACAGTGTTTGAAATTACGAGTCTTACTGCTAAATTGCGACCCGATTTAAAGGAAAAACAAAGCAGTAATGAATCCACTAACAACTAGATTTTCAGCCAAAAAGACACTATTTTCTGCTGTATTTTTTGTTACATTTTTACTTCTAAACAATGTAGCTAACGCTCAACATGAGCACGATCATGCGACTGAGCCAGTAGCGGCAATGGTTGAACAATCGGATTCAAGCATAAAAACCGAAGCAGTTGCACACGATGCACATGCTACAGGAGTTGAAGAGAAATTTAACACCAGTGAAGTAATTATGGAGCATATTGCCGATGCACACGATTGGCACTTATGGGGACATACTTCTATTCATTTGCCTGTAATTTTATACACCAACAAAGGTTTTGAGTTTTTCTCTTCGGGTAAATTCGATCATGGTCACGCCACACACCAAGGCTCACATTATAACTACCGTATTGTAAAAAATCCGGGCGAACAAAAAGAAAACATTAAAGTAGTAGACGCTGCAGGCAACATTGATGAAACAGCCACTGCTTCTGTTATCGACTTTTCTATCACTAAAAACATTGCATCTTTATTGTTATCAGTTATTTTATTGTTGGTGATTTTTATTGGTATTGCCAACGGATACAAAAAACGTGGTATTGGCGCTCCTAAAGGTTTAGGCTCATGGTTAGAACCAATAATATTATTTGTACGTGACGATATTGCCCGTCCTAACTTAGGTGAAAACTACGCACGTTTTATGCCTTACCTATTAACTGTATTTTTCTTTATTTGGATGAATAACGTTTTAGGATTGGTTCCATTTTTCCCGGGAGGAGCAAACGTTACAGGTAATATCGCAGTTACCATGGTACTAGCAGTTGCCACATTTATCATTACCAACCTTAACGGAACAAAAACATACTGGAGTCACGTATTTACACCACATGTTCCAAAATGGTTATATCCATTGTTAATTCCGGTTGAGATTATTGGTTTATTTACCAAACCATTTGCATTAATGATTCGTTTATTTGCGAACATTACTGCAGGTCACATCTTAGTATTGAGTTTAATTTGTTTAATTTTTATATTCAAGTCGATTGCTGTTGCAGGCGTCTCAGTTCCATTTGTTGTATTCATCAGTGTAATTGAAATGTTGGTTGCCTTTATTCAGGCATTCATCTTCACCATTTTATCGGCTGTTTATATCAGTATGGCATTAGAAAAGCCACACCATGAAGGTGAGCATCATTAAACTATTTTAAAATTGAAACTTTTTTTTGTTAAACCAAAATAAATAAACACAACAATGACAGGAAGTATCGCTGCAATCGGAGCTGGATTAGCTGCAATTGGTGCCGGCTTAGGTATCGGAAGAATCGGTGGATCAGCCATGGAAGGTATGGCCCGCCAACCTGAAGCCGCTAACAAAATTCAAACTGCTATGCTTATTGCTGCAGCCTTCGTAGAAGCTGTATCATTATTCGCGGTAGTAGTTGCTTTGTTAGGCAACGGTTAATTAATCACAGCAAAGCCCGATTGTAGTTTAAAATCTAATCGGGCTTTCTTTTCCGATTTTTAAAACATCACAAACAGAAAAAAGAATTTTTACGTATGGAATTAGTTACACCCAGCATAGGATTAGTAGTTTGGTCTACATTATCGTTTCTTATTTTAATGTTTTTGTTAACCAAGTTTGCTTGGAAACCAATTACAGCAGCATTAAAAGAACGTGAAGAAAGCATTGAAGGTGCGTTGAAACAAGCAGAAGCTGCTCGTGAGCAAATGCAGTTGTTGAAAAACGACAATGAGCGTTTATTAAACGAAGCACGTGCAGAACGTGATCGTTTATTGAAAGAAGCCAGCGAAATGAAAGACCAAATTTTAGCGAAAGCTAAAAACGATGCCAAATCAGAAGGTGATAAAATGATTGCCGCTGCTAAAGATGCGATTGAGCGTGAAAAACTAAATGCGATGAACGAATTAAAGTCGCAAGTAGCTATATTATCAATTGATATGGCAGAAAAAGTATTACGCAAACAATTGGCAGATCGTGGCCAACAAGAAGCGTTTGTAAACGAAAACTTAAAATCAATTAGCTTAAACTAACATGTCAGAATACAGGGTAGCCGCCAGATACGCTAAGTCGATACTAGACTTATCTATTGAGCAAAAGAGCCTTGATGCCGTTTTGAGCGACATGCAAACTTTTGCTAACATAGTATCGAACAGTGGTGACATGCGCAACTTATTAGCAAGTCCGATAGTTCCGGGCGATAAAAAGTTTGCCGTATTAAAACACTTGTTCGAAAACCAATTTCAACCATTAACCATCAAGTTTTTTGATATTATTATCCGTAAAAAACGTGAAGTATTTTTAGGTGCAATTGCCAAAGGTTTTGTTGAACAATACAACGAGTTAAATAACATTGCTAATGCAAGTGTTAAATCGGCTGTAGCGTTAAGCGAAGCTGTAATTAATGAAATTAAAGGACATATTGAAAGCCAAACAGGCAAAAAAATAAATATATCGGCAACCGTTGACCCTAACTTAATTGGTGGTGTTGTGGTGCAGGTAGGAGACAAGTTATTTGATGCAAGTGTTGCAGGAAAACTTGGCAAGCTTAAACAAGAATTATTAAACAGTTACATTTCTAAATAAAACAATTTATGGTAGAGATCAGACCTGATGAGGTATCTGCAATCATTAGAGAGCAACTCAGCAGCTTTAAATCAGAAGCTGAATTAGAAGAAGTAGGTACCGTACTCCAAGTGGGCGATGGTATTGCTCGTATTTACGGCTTAACCAAAGTTCAAAGTGGTGAATTAGTAGAATTTGCAAACGGTGTACAAGCCATTGTACTTAACTTGGAAGAAGACAACGTAGGTGCGGTATTACTTGGTTCATCAGATTCAATTGTTGAAGGTGATACCGTAAAACGTACCGGACGTATTGCATCTATTAAAGTAGGTGAAGGCATGTTAGGTCGCGTTGTGAATACTTTAGGTTTCGCAATTGATGGAAAAGGCCCTATTACGGGTGATTTATATGAAATGCCTTTAGAGCGTAAAGCTCCAGGTGTAATTTACCGCGAACCGGTTAAAGAACCACTTCAAACTGGTATCAAAGCTATTGATGCGATGATTCCAATCGGACGTGGACAACGTGAGTTAGTTATTGGTGATCGTCAAACTGGTAAAACAGCTGTTTGTATTGATACCATTATCAACCAAAAAGAATTTTATGATGCAGGTAAGCCTGTATATTGTATTTATGTGGCTATCGGACAAAAAG
>DITN01000024.1:33091-33340 GCA_002422865.1 Bacteroidetes bacterium UBA6183
TTTATGATGATTTATCAAAACAAGCTGTGGCTTACCGTGAAGTTTCGTTGTTGTTAAAACGCCCTCCAGGACGTGAGGCATATCCTGGTGACGTGTTTTACCTACACAGCCGTTTATTGGAAAGAGCTGCAAAAATTAATGCTACAGACAGCATTGCTCAAGCAATGAATGATATACCACCTTCAATTAAGCACTTAGTAAAAGGTGGAGGATCGTTAACAGCATTACCAATTATCGAAACACAAGCGG
>DITN01000024.1:33404-88676 GCA_002422865.1 Bacteroidetes bacterium UBA6183
GCTCAAATTAAATCAATGAAAAAAGTAGCGGGTACTTTAAAGTTAGATCAAGCGCAATACCGCGAGTTAGAGGCTTTCTCTAAATTTGGTTCTGACTTAGATGCTGCAACAAAAGCAGTATTGGCAAAAGGTGCACGTAACGTGGAAATTTTGAAGCAAGGTCAGTTCTCTCCTTTAACTGTTGAGAAACAAGTTGCTATTATTTACCTAGGAACCAAGGGTTTATTAAACAATATTCCGGTAAATAAAGTACGTGAGTTTGAAGCCGATTTCCACCAGTTTATGGAAGCCAAACACAGCAACATTTTAGCTGAGTTGAAAAAAGGTAACCTAAGCGATGAAGTTACCAATACCATTGAGTCGGTAGCTAAAGATTTATCAGCAAAATACAACGCGTAAGCGTTTAGAAAATAGTTGACAGTAGCCGGTTGATTTGTTAAACCACTTCAACCGGTTGCATCATCAACCAATCATCATTAAAAATGGCAAACTTAAAAGAAGTACGTACACGTATCACTTCGGTTACATCAACCCAGCAAATTACCAAAGCGATGAAGCTGGTAAGTGCTACCAAATTGCGCAGGGCTCAGAATGCCATTATTCAGATGCGCCCTTATGCCGAAAAACTAAACGGTATTTTAGGCAACTTAGCCGATAGCGTTGAAGTTGATTCGTTAAAGGTGTATTTTGAACCGCGCGAGGTAAAAAACATTCTGTTGGTTGTAATTACAAGCGATAGAGGTTTATGTGGTGGTTTTAACAGCAGCGTAATTAAACTTGCTAATACTTTAGTTAAAGAAAAATATGCAGGTAAAAACATCACCATATTACCAGTAGGTAAAAAAGGTGGTGAGTTTTTTGCAAAAACAACTGTTAATATAGATTACACTTTCCGCGATACGTTTTTAAACTTAAGTGGCGAAGCCGGTTTTAACATTGGTGAGTTTTTGCTTGATGCATACAAAAGCAAAAAATTTGATGCCATTGAATTGGTGTACAACCAATTTAAAAACGCAGCTACTTTAATTTTAACCAACGAACCGTTTTTACCTATAAACGTAAACAACTTTAATGGTAAAGCAAAAGATGGCAAAAAGAATGATTACATTTTTGAACCATCGAATGTGGAGATATTAGAAGAGTTGATTCCTAGAATTTTAAAAACACAATTATATCGTGCATTACTTGATTCGTTTGCATCAGAGCATGGCGCTCGTATGGTGGCAATGGATAAAGCTACAGAAAATGCAGGTGATTTATTAAAGAGTTTAAAAGTAGAATACAACCGTGCCCGTCAGGCAGCCATTACTACCGAGATTTCGGAAATTGTGAGTGGTGCTGCCGCACAAAGTGCAGGTTAATATTTTCTCCGAATCTTATTCAAACGCTGTGGTATTACTGCAGCGTTTTTTTGTGCCCAAAGCTGAAAAGATCTTGAGCCTACCCTACAGTTGGTTGTTATGTTGGAAATATTTATTACCAATTACCTAATTCTCGTTTTCTATTTCATGCGGCATCATCTATATTGGAACACCTAATCCAATTTAAAAATGAAATACTTTTGTGTTTTTATTGCTTGTGTATTTACCATACAGGCTAAGTCTTTATCGATAGATAGTTTACAACATGCCTTAAAAATACAAACCGATACCAACGAGGTAAAAACACTAAACGAATTATGTTATGCCATGGTGTTTTATGATGTAGTAACAGCCAAACAATATGGTTTTAAAGCTTTAGAAAAAGCAAAAAAATTAAACTACACTTTAGGCGCAGCAAAAGCTTGTATACGCTTGGGCATTGCTTATGATATAACCAGCCAATACGATAGCTGCATACATTACTACAACCAGGCATTAACATGGTATAACGCCATTAACGACAGTAAAGGAAAGGCCAGTGCATTAAACAATTTAGCCATGGTTTACAACAACCAAGGATTGTATGATAAAGCGGTAAAAATGTATTTTGAAGCCCTAAAAGCATTTGAAACGTTAAAGGATACTGTTGGCATGGCCAATACATTAAACAATATTGCTGTGTTGTATAACGATACTTATAAAAACAAACTCGCCCTTCAGTATGCAAATCAAGCACTAAAACTATATCAGGCTGTTCATCATAAAAAAGGCATTGCGGCTGTTTATACCAACATATCGTTGTCGTTTAACGAAATTAATAACGACTCGATTGTTTATTATGCAAAAAAAGCAATTGCCATTAAAGAAGAACTGAACGACCAATACGGATTAGGTATTTCATACAACGATTTAGGATTAGCCTATAATGATGGTAAAAAGTATGATTCTGCTTTGATTTATTTAAACAAATCGTTTGAGATAAAAAACAATTACAACGATAGATTCGGCATGGCATCTGTCCTTATTAACCGGTCTAATACACATGCCAGTAAACAAAACTATAAACAGCAACTTAACGACCTATTATTAGCGTATAATTTGGCGCAAGATATAAAAAGCTACCGCCTGCTGAGCCGAATTTCATTCGGGCTATCAGTTTACTACAAGCGTATGAACGATTATAAAAATGCATACAGTTATAGATCGAAGTATACCATTTATAAAGACTCTTTGATGAGTGAGGAAACCACCAAACAAATTAACGAATTAGAAGCGCGTTATCAATCAGAAAAAAAGGACCTTGAAATAGAAAACAAAAATCTAGAGCTGCTAAAAACAACGGCACAACTAAGCAAAAAAAGAACCCAATTATTGTTATTGATTGCTGTTTTTGTAACCTTAACATTGGCTGCGCTTTTATTTTATATTACCTATAATAATAGACAAAAACAAAAATCCATTAAGTTACAAGTTGAGCAGGAGCAACTGCGTAACATTGCTGTAATAACGGCAGAAGATGAGGAACGTAAACGTATTGCTAAAGACTTACACGATGGGGCCGGTCAACAATTATCAGCCATAAAAATGAACCTTTCGGCATTAGCTCATAAAAATTCCGACAAGGCGCTAAACAATATTATGGAACAACTTGATGAAGCAGTTAGGGAGGTTAGAAATGTATCGCACATGATGATGCCTACCGTGTTATTAAGCAATGGTATTATTGAAGCCATAAAAAACTTAGCTTATAAAATAAACCAAAGCAAACAACTAAACATTAACACCCGATTTGTGGATTTAACACATGATTTGGATGAAAAAGTTCAAACCACTTTATACCGTATTGTGCAGGAGTGTTTTAATAATATTATTAAACATGCACAGGCCACCGAAGTTAACTTGCAACTTATCCAGCACCCGAAGCATCTAACATTAATGATAGAAGACAACGGTAAAGGATTTACCCCTGATAACAAACAATTTGGCATGGGTTTAAGAAACATTGAGAGTAGGGTTTTATACATAAATGGTATATTGCATATCGACTCTAGTCCGGGTAACGGCACCACCATTACCATTGAAATAAACTGATTATCTTTTCTATGAAAAAGTGGATTACATTATCATTTCTAATTGTTGCCTTTTTAAACACGAAGGCTCAGGATTTAATTATAAAAACCAATGGTGATAGTATTCCTTGCAAAATAAAGGAACTTGGAGCTTTATACATAAGTTATTATTACAACAATAATGGTGTTGTTACACAGGGAAACATACCTACACAACAGGTTAAAACGTTTCAATACAATGTGCTTCCAACTGATTCTGTATTTCTGAAAAAAAACAAAAAAGCAAGCTTTCATTCAGGAGAAGGTTTTTACATCTCGGCAAGTGTGGGTTTAGGTTATTTAGTTGCACCTTTACCGGATGGATATATACCTGATTTTTACAAAGAATACTTAACGGAACTTCGCTCAGGAACATCCTATCATGTAAGTGGGTTTTATTTTTTGAACGAGCGCATAGGTTTAGGCTTTCATTATGGTAGTTTTAACACCCATAATGTAATTGACCAAGTGGTTGTATATACCAATACAGACACACTGATTGGTCCTTTATCCGATAATATTAGAACCCATTACTTTGCCCCCTCCCTGTATTTAAAATTTGGCAATACCAAACAACCCGTTTTACCCATGTTAGCTGTTGGTTTTGGATATACCAATTATGTTAATGATGCGAGCTTGGCTATTCCGTTTAAAATAGAATCTTCAACAATAGGTATTCATTTGCAAGGAATTTTAGATATAAATATGGGATACAACATGGCAATAAGTTTAAAGGCAGGGGCATATTCAGGTTCTTTAACCAAGGCTAAGATTACTGATGTAAATGCCCAAACAACCCGAACTGTAACCTATACCGAACCCGATAACATTTCCAGAATTGATTTGCATGTTGGGCTTAGGTATAAATTCGGGAATAATTAACTTTGTACTGCGTGTATAAAAAACTCCGCTATTTGTGAAAAAGAGACTTGCATTTATCATCAACCCAATATCAGGAGGCATTTCTAAAGAAAACTTCCATGTGTTGGTGGAAAGACACATCAACAAAAATATTTTTGATTACGATTTATATTATACGCAATCGACCGAACATAATAAAGATATAGCCAAATCGTGTGTGGCACAACAATATGATGCCATAATAGCTGTTGGTGGTGATGGCACCATCAATAACACGGCAAAATACATTGCAGGAACAGATATTACCTTTGGCATTATACCTGTTGGATCGGGAAATGGGCTGGCACGTCACCTACATTTAAGCATGAACCAGGAAGAGGCACTTAAAGCCATCAACAAGTTTGATTACACATACATGGATACCGGGCTTGCCAACAATGAGTTTTTTTTAAACGTTGCCGGTGTGGGTTTTGATGCACATGTAAGTTGGATGTTTGCAAATGCCCCAAAAAGAGGCTTTTGGCAATACACCAAAATTACATTGGCCGAGTTTGCCAAATACAAAGCCAGAAAGTACCAAATAAAAATTGATGGCATATCGGTAACAGAAGAAGCATTTTTAGTTTGTGTGGCCAATGGCTCGCAATACGGTAACAATGCCTATATAGCGCCTACTGCCGACATTAATGATGGTGTTTTTGAGGTTACCATACTTAAACCTTTTAAGATACATCAAATGCCTCAATTGGGTGCGCGGATTTTCAATAAAACCATTCATCAATCGGCACACGTTAAAGTGCTAAGTGGTAAGCACATTGTTATTGATCGTGAACAAACTGAAGTGGTGAACATAGATGGAGAACCGGTAATAATGAATCCAACTATAGATATAAAAATAATTCCGGCCAACTTAAAAATAATTGTAGCATGAGTTCGAAAAATAAAAATGGTGGTATGGTATACTCCACCAATAGTGATTATGATTTAGGTTCATCCTCTGATGATGCGTTTGAAACCTTACCTCCTCAACAACAACAATTAAAAGTGTACCTTGACAGAAAAGGAGGTAGTAAACTAGTATCGCGTGTTAACGGGTTTATTGGTACAATAAACGACCTAAACGAATTAGGGTCGAACTTAAAAAAGCATTGTGGAGGTGGCGGCAGTGTAAAGGATGAAGAGATTCTAATTCAAGGCGACCATCGAGATAAAATTGTTGCCTGGTTGATTTCAAAAGGATATAAAGCTAAAAAAGCAGGCGGATAGTTTACTCAACCCTTTAATAAGTTTTTAATAAGTTTACCCCTCATACTTTAATACCAGCAAATGATATTCGTTTCTTTAATAATACAACCATATGAAAATACTTGTAATTGAAGATGAACCTAAAGTTGCCTCGTTTATTAAGCAAGGTTTAGAAGAGCAATCTAATAATGTGACCATTGCTTATGACGGTTTTTTCGGGCACAAACTTGCCACCGAAAACGAGTTTGATGTAATTGTGCTCGACTTAATGATACCTTACATGAATGGTTTGGAATTATGTAAAAAGCTAAGAGAGGAAGGTATTAAAACACCTATTTTAATGCTAACGGCCTTGGGTACTACGGATGATAAAGTTACTGGTTTAGAGACAGGTGCTGACGATTATTTGGTAAAACCATTTGAGTTTAAAGAGCTGGTAGCTCGTATACGTGCATTAAGCAAACGATATACAGATACCGTTCAATTACCAAAAATATTAAAGGTAGCCGATTTAGAAATGAACCTTGACGAGAAAAGTGTTAGACGCAGCGGCAAATCTATTGATTTAACAGCGAAGGAATTTAGTTTGCTTGAGTTCCTATTGCGCAACAAAAACCGCGTGGTATCTAGAGCTGAAATAAGTGAAAAAGTTTGGGACATACACTTTGATACCGGTACCAATGTAATTGATGTTTACGTTAACTTCTTGCGCAAAAAAGTTGATAAAGAGTTCGACCGTAAACTAATT
Source organism: Bacteroidetes bacterium UBA6183 (assembly GCA_002422865.1). Taxonomy (GTDB): domain Bacteria; phylum Bacteroidota; class Bacteroidia; order UKL13-3; family UKL13-3; genus UBA6183. Next base: position 39,728 of record DITN01000024.1, read on the forward strand.
CAAACCATGGTAGGAATGGGGTATGTGATTAAATCAGACGAATAAAAAACAGCCCTTAACTATGAACATTAAACGCTCATTAACCTTTCGTTTCTTAATCTTGGTGGCCTTATTGCTTTCAAGTTTCTCATTGGTTGTTTATGAGAACTATTCGAGATACCGTCAAGATGATTATTTTGAAAGGTTAAGAGACCGAAGTGAAACCATTGCACGACATATGATTCAAATTACCGATCCTAACTTATTAGATGAGGTTATTGAACGTGAAAATGTGGTTAAACCTATGTCAAATCACAGGGTATCGGTTTACTCTATTTCAGGATTTTTCCTGGGAGATTCAACTCGAATTGCCAAATTACCATACCCAAACATTATTGATGATATAAGAGAAAAAAACAATATTGAGTTATCCATCAAAGAAACTTACTATACGGGCTTTGTGATGGTTCATAATGGACAAAAGTTTATTGTAATTTGCACCGGTACCGACTTTGTTGGTGCTCAGAAATTAAACTTTTTAGGTCGCCTTATTCTTATTTCACTATTTATAGCACTTATTATTACGGCTGTGTTAGGTTGGTTTTTCGCTCGTCAGGCATTAAATCCAATTAGTAAGGTAATAACAGAAGTTGATCAAATTACAGCAAATAACCTCCACAAACGTTTGCCTTTGGGAAAACAAAATGATGAGATTGGCGCATTAAGCAATACATTCAATAAAATGTTGGACAGGTTAGAAGCATCTTTTTTAATGCAAAAAAACTTTGTGTCAAATGCTTCACACGAGTTTAGAACTCCAATTACAGCCATCAAAGCACAAATTGAAGTCATGTTGATGCAAGAGCGCTCCAAAGATGAATACATCAATACCTTAAAATCTATTGATGAAGATATTGATCGTTTTATGCAGTTGGTTTCGAGTTTAGGAGAGCTAGCAAGGGCTAATGCAAACAGCCTTGATAACAAAACCAATAAAGTACCATTAATTGAAATCATTGCAGAATCAAGATCTGAACTGCTTAAAGGGAAACCCAATTACAGGATTGACCTCCAAATAGAGAATTTACCCGAGCAAGAACATGAAAATTACGTTCCTGGAAATGCCGCTTTATTAAAATCCGCATTCAAAAACTTGATAGAAAACGCCTGTAAGTTTAGCCCTGACCAAACATGTGAGGTAAGTATGATATTTGTTCAACCTTATATTTTGGTAACCATTACTGACAAAGGAATTGGCATCCCTGAAAGTGAGTTACCACTCATTTTTGAACCATTTTACAGAGCAAATGATACCCGCGGAATTGCAGGACATGGTATTGGATTATCGTTAGTGAAAAAAATTATTGATTTACACAAAGGGGAAATTAATGTAGAGTCCATCCCATCTAAGGGCACTAAATTTATTATAAAACTACCTCACGCAAAATCAGAAGACACCTCTCCTATTTCTTATTAAACCCATAAGGGCAGTGCTTGCATCCACTTTTACAGCAATACCCTCTTTGCTTATGATAGTGTTCTGTAAACACCCAAAATCCATTATGGTTAATGTAATAATGTACATCTTTAACCAACTCCGATTTAGGTATCTTTATTCCTTCTTTTTTATCCATTATTTATAGTAAAAATAAAAATCACCGGTAATGATACCAGCCTTAAATATCCCCCTCAAAGTAGCCGTTTCATCGTATCTATTAATTGTTGATCGTTGCACAAAATCAATGGCATCACCAACATACACCTCATCCGTTAACGAATCGTAATTTAATGCCCAGAAGTTGTTATTAAACGATGGAATCCAAGGGTTTTGAGAAACTACATTATCGTTTATGGGATGCTTATAAATACTTTTATTAATCCAATACAACACATCCTTTTTGCCATTACAGCGTAATTTAATTGGCCCATGATCACTTTGGCGCGTGATGTAAAACAATTGAAGCACGCTATCGGCTTCCGTATTTATTTTTTGTAAAGCACCATTCTCAAAACCACCGCCATTTATAACCCTGCCCGAACTTAATACCCACAAATGGTTGTTTTTATCTAACAATAAACTGTTGGGACCATAAGCTACATCAATACTATCCATTACCACATTGCTTTGTGTATTGATAACATATACCATTTTTTTGTTTGATACCGTTACATAAAGTTTGTTGTTGTGTACCAATAATTCATCGCAGTTTCCGCTTACGGGTATGGTTTGAATAATTTGGTTGGTGTTTAAATCAACCACTTTTACTCCACCATTGTAGTACTCGCTTACGTAGGCTGTTTGTGTGCCATGAATAACCATAAACCTTGGCGAAACAAAACCACTGATGGTGGCTAACGATGATAAAGAATTAATGTTAATGACTTCTATTTTTTGAGAGTTATTTACCACCAAATACCCTTTGCCGCCATAATGCGTCATGGATTGTAACACATCGCCCAGCTTACGGTTATTTGTTGTTTCAAACGCATTGGTTGATAGTTTTTGCGTTTCGAAATCGTAATAGTCTAACGTGGCATTGCTAAACTGAAAATTACCCTCATTTAAAATAAACAAACCTCCTTTAGGATTAAGTATTACCGGATATTCAGGTGTAATAGATGGTTGCGTTTCGCAAGCGCCAAACGCAACCATCAAAATAAGGTGTAAAAAGTAATTACTTTTCAATTTCATGTTTGTTCAAATATAGGTTGATTGACTTATGATTAATCATAAGTCAATCAACACTACCAATTGGTTCTGTTAGTACTTTACCACACGAATAGTGGTAGATTCATTTTTATCTTCTATCCTCACAAAGTAAACACCATTGGCCAAATCACTTAAGTCAACCCATGTGTTATTCATTAAACTTTGCTTTACCATTTGTTTACCCATTACATCATACACTGTAACTTTAACACCATTGGTTTTAGCAGGTAAACTCACATTAATTTTACCTTGTGTTGGGTTAGGATAAACACTTGCTGTTAAACTATTGTTTATGGTTGATAATCCTACAAAAGCATCACGTGTGGTAAACTCATCTATGGCAAAAAAACCGGGCGTGTTCATTCCAAATTGGCCCACATCTGAGGAGGTTAAACGGAAGAACACGCTATCTACATTACCCAATGGTTTTAAATCAACCCAAGTCCAACTGTTTACAATATTGCCATTTTGCGCCAAATAAAAAGGAACTGTATCTGTTGATGTACCGTTTTTAAATCCAATGATATTTAATTTAAAGAAGTCAGTATCTCCAAACTTACGCGCAAAACCATCACCCCATTTCATACTTAAATAAGCATAATTACTATTGGTTACATATACACCCTCTACTTGTTTTCCGGCTGCATTTCCGGTTAAAATGATACGGGCATCTTGTTGTGCAACTGCGTAATTATCGGTTGAGTCGGCACCATGCGCAACAACAGCATTATTTAATTTATTATATCCAACCACACCACTATCAAGTTGTGCATCGGTTTTGTTTGATATGGCAAAACCACCGCTCCAATAATCTCCAAAACTTGAAACACTGAAACGCGAAGGAAAAATGGCATTACCACTTTGGTAAGTTGTACGAATTGAAGTATTGGGTTTTGTCCAAAATTTATTGGCTGCCAAATTCAAATTTTCAAAATCTGCTGTATCATTTTTGGTTACCACTTCATCCACACAAAAGAACAAAGGTGTATTGATACCAAACTGACCTTCGTCACTTGAGTGCATGGTAAAGTCAAGAGAATCAACTGCACCTAATGAGGTTAAATCAACCCAAGTCCAATCTTTAACAATATAGTCTAATGCATTGTTGTTATCACGAAAATCGGCTAAATAAAAATTGACACTATCAGCAGTTTTAACACCATTTTTCCATGCCTTAATAATCAACACAAAATAATCAGGATCGGTACCGTTTGCACCACCAAACTTTTTAGAGAAAGCATCACCGTTTTTAACCGTTAATGCCGGGTAAGTAGCATTGGTAACATACAAACCTTTTACTGTATCACCGGCATCAACACCTGTAATGCGCATTACACTGCCTTGTTGACCAACTGCATATTTTAAAGAATTGTTTACACCCGAATTTGCGTATGACGCATACAAGTTACCATAGGTACCATTGGTATCGTTTTTAATGTTTGAGTAGGCCCAACCATCGCTCCAAAAACCACCATAATTGGTTTGATAAGTGTTAGGAAACTCCACGTTTCCGCTGTTAAATTTTCCGCTTACTGCTGCACCCGAGCCATTTTTAACGCTGTTGTTCGATAAGTTAATGTCATCGAAACCTGCTTTGGTTTGTGCCCCAACCGTTGCCGCAAAAGCCAATGAAACCAAAAGTAATAATTGTTTTTTCATGTATTGTTATCTTAGATTGTAACTCCTAAACTGAATAAAAAATTGCGCATGGGCATTGGTCTGGATGGCAACACCTGATACTCGCTATTTAAAATATTGTTGATGTGAATTTTGGTGTCGAAACCTACTTTTTTGAACTTAAAACGTTTGCCCACAAATACATTTAACAACAAATAATCATCAACAAAGGAAGTATTATCGCTGCTGGTAAAACGGTAACCGGTGTAGGTTTGATTAATGGCTAAATACGCGTTGCTGTAACTAAATGTTAACCAAGTTTGATAGGTTAACCTCGGAATATAAATAAGTTGCTTGCCCACAGTTGCATCATTTTGAACATTGGCTTTTTGGTTGGTTGATAAAAGATAACTTACATCGCCACGCAAACTCAACATAAATTTATTATAGCAGTAAGTGTAACGTGTATTCCATTCTATCCCCCTGCTCCATACTTGTAATAAGTTTTGGGGTGTCCAACTTCCGCCATACGGTTGCCATAAAATCCAATTGCTTATTTGGCGATTAAACATATTAAGTTGTGTATAGATGTAAGCATGCTCGGTGGTGCGTTTTGCCGTTAAACCCAACTCTTGGGCATATCCTTTTTCGGGTAATAAATTGGGGTTACCTGTTACCCAATACAAATCGTTTAGTGTTGGTAACCTAAAGGACTTGTTGACCTGAGCAGTGATATTTAAGTACCGGTTTAATTTATAATCTGCACCAACACCAGCAGTAAATGGCTGGAAGTTGTCATCAACAAAGTCCTGACGAAAGTTTACTGTGGTTTTTATTTTTTTGCTCCAGTGGTTATTTACCGATACAAATGCAGCCAAACTATGACGTGATGCATGTTGTTTATATCCGCTACTTTGCGCAAAGTTTCCGGTGTAATTTACACCAATATTTAAAGCTGTTTTGGAGTTGATTTGTGTGGTATTTTCTAACTCGCCAACAAGGGTTTTACTTTTACTGATACCCGAATTGTAGGTGGTAGGATCGTTGTAATTTAAATACTCATCTACAAATGCAGCGCGACCTATCCATCGGGTTTTAAATGCTACACGTTTCCATTCAAGCCCTAATCTGTTTGCTTCATCAATTTGATAGGCGTTATTAACGGCCATCCCAATTGTTGGTGGAATATTTCTATCTGTAAAACCGTACCAATAACGCAAATTAATCTCCTGTTTTGCATTAATCTTGTAGCCAGTTTCTAACATCAACCCATTGCTTTTTTGTTGCGCATGAGCCAAATTTTGCAAAGGTTTTTCGGCTAAAGTATAGTTATGGTATTCAATATTATTTTGTGCCGATTGATGATAAGCACGGGCTTTGATGTAGATTTTTTTTGTACCATAAGTTAATGCCAAACGGTGTTGTATCAACCCAAAACTACCCATTCCAATTTGATAACTTGCACCTTTTTTGTTAAATGCCGATGAGTTGTTTAGCATGATAGCACCGCCAATTGCACCTGCACCATACAAAGCCGAATTACCACCATAATAAACAGAAATATCATCCATAAAACCGGCCGGTAATAAGCTTAAATCTGTTTGTCCTAAAAGGCTGTTTTGCAAGTTCACGCCATTCCATAACACAGCAGTATGTTGCGCTCCGGCACCTCTAAAACTGGTGGTGGCAATTTGGTTAGGACCATAAGCACGAACAAACACTTGACTGTTGTAACTTAACAACTGCGCTATGTTATCGTGTATGGCAATGAGTTTAACCAACGAATCGGTTTGCACCATTTTTACACCGGTATTAAACGATTCAAAACGTTGGCCTCGTGCTGTAAAATCAGGCAAATACTTCACCGTATCGGCAGGCAATATTTGGGCTGTAAGTTGCGAACAACTCAACCAAAACAAACCTATAATTGCCAATACTTTTTTCATTTTTAGTATAAAAAGTATGCAGCTGTGCCGGATAGAAAAGTGTAAAAAGGAACAGTTAGTGGTAAAGCTTATGCTATTCCCCCTCGCTTTTTTTCCCGAAAGCTACATGGTAAAATTACTATTGGCAGGTCTTCTGACTTATACCGGATTGTTTGGCCTTCCCATTCGTTTTGTTAGAACAGTGACTAAGATTTAAACAATCTTTTTAAACCAATTTGCATTGATTTGGTACTTACAGCAGCGGGTACTGTTTAGGATTTACACCTAATTCCCTTTTAAGCATGATAAAAAACTAACATGCACCAAAAGATGGAGCAAATGTATTTTAATATTTTAATTTTGTGCAACCTTGCTTAAACAAAAAGTGTAAAATGCTTGTGGATGTAAGGCGAAAAAATTTAAACACCTCAATTTATGAACAAAACAAGAACCAACTATTTAGCATCAAGTATTGCTATATTCAAACAATATAAAACCCTTGCCGACAAGGCCATGGCACAAATTGATGAAGAGTCTTTTTTCTGGCAACCCAATACGGCAAGCAACAGTGTTTACTTAATTGTAAAACACATGAGTGGCAATATGAAAAGTCGCTGGACCGATTTTTTAACAACAGATGGGGAAAAACCTTGGCGCAACAGAGATGATGAGTTTGAGCAAAACGAAAAACCTAATCGTGAAGAAATACTTACACTTTGGGAAACCGGTTGGACTTGTTTGTTTGATGCGTTAAATCCATTAACTGAAGCCGACTTATCTAAAACCATGTTGATTAGAAATGAACCACATAGTGTATTGGAAGGAATTAACAGGCAAATTGCGCACTATGCTTCTCATGTAGGTCAAATTGTATTTTTATGTAAAATGATAAGCAACGAAGATTGGAAAACATTGAGCATTGCTAAAGGAAAATCGAATGAGTTTAACTACAAACTCATGAAATAAATAACCCGATTTGTATATTGCCACAATGAATATAAAACTAGTTGCGTTAGCTTTAATTGGTTTAACCTTTTCTGGCTGCGGAAACCAAAATGCTAATCAAACAGAAAACAACCACACCAAAACCGAAACATCAAATGTTGTTTTGCTAAATGATATCCAACAACAATTTATCATTGGGTTATCTGTAACTTATCCTAAACCGTTTTTAGTTTCTAATACATTTCGCAACAGGTACATTAACAAAGGCGACATAAAAGGATTGAAGGCATTTAACCAAAAATATCCCGACATAACATTTGATACCACATCATTAAACAATAAAGATTTGGAGATTTTAGCCGACACCAACAAAACACACAACAACCTGTATTGGGTAAACGACAAAGACATTTACACCTGCAAAAATGTGGTAAGAGATATGTGGCCATGTTTAAAAAACAGATACCAACACCAAGCCTTTTACTACTTTAGTGTACCAACTTTTAGTGCTGATGGTAAATATGCCTTGGTTAGCTTAAACTATGTTAGTGCAAAAGATGAAGAGAGTTATGGCGGACTTCGCGTATTTAAACTCGAGAAGGGCAAATGGGAAGAATTTGCCGTATTAAACAATTGGGGCAATATGCCTGAATAAGAATAAATAATAAATGAAAGATTTACTGTTGTTACACGGTGCTTTATCAACCCAAAACCAGTTTGATCATTTTGCACCATTGCTTGAAAATGATTACCACATACATTGCCTAACCTTCAGGGGACATGGTGAAAATACAACTTTATTAAGTGGTAATTATTTTGAAGATTTTGCGGAAGATATTTTGCATTATCTTTTACAACATCAACTTACCAAAGTAAGCTTTTTTGGTTACAGCATGGGAGGTTACGCTGCCTTGTATTTTGCTCACAAATACCCAGATATGGTAGAAAACATCATGACCTTAAACACTAAATTTGATTGGAACAAAGAACAAGTGGGTAAAGAAACGGCCATGCTCAATGCTGAAAAAATAGAGGCAAAAGTTCCTGCTTATGCGCAATCGTTAATGCAATTACATGGCACAAACAATTGGAAAAATGTGTTAGCTAATACCAAAACCATGATGGAACAATTGGCCGATAAACCGGCATTAAATGATACAATAATGTCAACCATCAAACACCCTGTTTTAATTGGTGTAGGCGATAGAGATAACACTGCCACCGTAGCCGAAAACCTGCATGCACAATTACAATTACCTAACTCAGCGTTATTAGTTTTGCCTAACACTCCTCATCCGTTTGATAAAGTAAACTTTGAAATGTTAGTTTTATTTTGCAAAAACTTCTTTAACTAAAACCCATGGTACAATACAACCCAAGAGATTGGTTCGGACTGATATTTCAATTTCATAAAAGCGACACGTTTAGGCAACTTGCGGGCATGATGCTGGTTATTGCCGTGTTTTCGGGAGCAGTTGCTTACTTAGAGATAGAAATATTAAATATGCGTTTTAAAACCACCACCATTATGCACTCGTTGCTGGGTGTGGTTATTGGTTTGTTGATGGTATTTAGAACCAACACGGCCTACGAACGTTGGTGGGAAGGACGAAAACTCTGGGGAAGTTTATTGAACAACACACGCAATATAGCCATTAAAATAAATGCCATGGTTCCGCTTACTGATCAAGAAACGCGTATTAAAGTGGTTGAGTTGATGAGTAATTTTGCTACTGCATTACAATACCATTTAACCCATCAATTAAGTAAACAACAAAAATTTATTGGTGATGAAGAGCCTGAACATCAACCCAATTTATTGGCCACACAATTGTATGAGTTGGTGCACGATTTACACAAAAACGAACGTATAACAGGGTATCAATTTTTAGCGTTAAATAACGAGTTACAGTCGTTAACAGATATTACCGGAGCATGTGAGCGCATCAAAAAAACACCCATACCCTACTCGTATAGTTTGTTTATTAAAAAGTTCTTGTTTATTTACATCATGACCATGCCCTTCTCTTTTGTAAGTGATTTTGGGTACTGGATAATTTTAATTACCACTTTTGTATTTTATGTGTTGGTGAGTTTAGAGTTGATTGCCGAAGAGATTGAAGACCCATTTGGTAATGATGCCAACGACTTACCCATGACTTCCATCTGCGAAAATATTAAAAAGAGCACCGCGGAGATTTTACAGATTGATCCGAATGTGTAGGATTCTGAAAGATTTTTAACCACAACGATAGCAGCGCTTTTCACATCGATAACAGCGAGATGTGTATTCAAATAAAGTCTAAATGATAGCTATATCGTTGCGGTTCAACTCCAGCCGCTCTGGTTAAAAACGTTAAACCTCTCTTAAAAAAGTAAACGTATCACCATCAAATAATCCCTTGTCGCTTAGTTTTATACTTGGTATTACCAACAAGGCCATAAAACTCAAACTCATAAACGGGGCACGCAATGTAGAACCTAAAACTTGCTTACTAAAATTATCAATTTGCGTGTATAAGTTTGCTACTTCCCATGCGTCACGGTTACTCATTAACCCTGCAACAGGCAAGGGTAATACATAACTTTCGGTTGCACTTACAGCACTTAATCCACCCGTATTTTCAACTAACAAATTTACGGCCTTACACATACTTTCATCATCAACACCAACAACCACAATATTATGGCTATCATGCGCCACACTGCTTGCTATTGCGCCTTGCTTTAATCCAAAGTTTTTAATGTATGCGGTAGCAACTTTTGCCTTTGCATAACGATTTACCACCGCAATTTTTAATACATCATTTTGTGGGTTGATGTTGGCTTTATTACAAACCAACTTACGTGTTACCAATTGTCCATCTTCACAAATAATAATATGCTCTGTTTCCTTTGGTGTGTATGCAAAATTGTCAACCTGCAATGGCGTAATGTTAAATTTATTAACCGCACTTGCCTCCACCGAATCAATCAAAATTTTACCTTCATCATAAACTAACTTACCGTTAATGTAGGTTTGTTTTACATTGAAATTTACCAAATCATCAACCAAAATAAAATCTGCTGCGGCATTGGGTTGAAGCAACCCTACAGGAAGTTTGTAATGTTTTACAGGATTAATACAAGCCGCTTGCAATACATCAAACAAATCGTAGCCCAAAGCAATTGCTCTTGCGCAAAGTTTATTAATGTGGCCTACTAAAAGTGAGTCGGGATGTTTATCATCACTGCAAAACATAATTTGAAACGGATGAGATTTAAGTGCAGGAATTAACGCATCAAAATTACGTGCAGCACTACCCTCTCTAATTAAAACCTGCATGCCTAAGTTTAGTTTTTCCAAGGCCTCTTCTAAGGTAAAACATTCGTGGTCAGTTGAAATTCCTGCAGCAATATATTTCCGCAATTGTTCACCTCTTAGTCCGGGTGCATGTCCATCAACAGGTTTGCCGGCTTTATGTGCGGCCCTAATTTTCTGATGTACCAAGTCATCATCAAAAATAACACCTGGATAATTCATCATTTCTGCTAAGTATAATACCTCGGCACGTTGCATTAATTTTTCAATATCAGCCACCGTAACTTCATCTCCCGCAGTTTCAAAAATGGTAGCAGGAACGCAACTGGGTGCACCAAAAAAGAATTTAAATGGCGTTTGTTTTCCATTTTCTATCATGTACTCTACACCTTGCACACCAAGCACATTGGCTATTTCGTGGGGGTCGCTGACAGTTGCAACAGTTCCATGCACAACAGCCATTCTGGCAAACTCAGAAGGCACCAAAAGTGAGCTTTCAATATGCACATGCGCATCAACAAAACCCGGTAACAAAAAACCTGTTACAGTTTCTGCTACAGGGGTAATTGCGGTTATCGCACCATGCTCAAAACTCACCTCAGCAGCATAAATTTTACGCTGTGTTACATCAACCAAATTAGCTTTAAGTGTGGTCATTTTTATCCCTTTAATTCATCACTCCAAAACATAAACGGCATAAAGTTTTTTAAGCCTTCTGCTATATATATGTCGCCTGTTTCACCTTGTAAAATAACACGCATGGGTTGTTTAAATCTAATTTCATACTCACTCATACTTTGTAAACAAGCACCGCAACTCATAATGGGTTCGGTTACCTTAAACTTATCTGCTTTTACTGTTATGGCCATGGTTTTAACCGCCTCGTTGGGATAAGTTGCACCTGCACTAAATATTGCTACACGCTCTGCACATAAACCACTTGGATAAGCAATATTTTCTTGATTGCTACCTTTTACAATAACACCATTGTTTAGTTGCAAAGCACAACCCACATGAAAATTGGAATACGGTGCATACGAGGTCTCAACTGCTTTTTTTGCCTCAGCCAATAACATGCGATCGGTCTCACTCAATTCGTTTATATCTGTATATCTTTTTAAAATAGATTCTCTTCTGATTTCGCTCATGGTTGTGCAAGTTTCGTTAAAAATTGTAAAGTAAATGTATAGCTTCGTACCCTTAAATACAATCGTTTTTTTATGAAAAACATTCTTGTAATTGGTGCAGGACTTTCATCATCGTACTTAATAAAATATTTATTAGCGCAAGCTACCACATACCACTGGCAAATTACTGTTGTTGACAGCAACATTGAAGTTGCGCAAAACAAAGTAGCAAACCACCCCAATGCAACAGCACTTGCCCTTAATGCCAGCAATAACGAAGAAGTAGCGCAATTAGTTTCGGCCAACGATCTAATCATTTCGTTGTTACCTGCTACCATGCACATACATGTAGCGCGTATTTGTGTAATGTTAAAGAAACATTTAATTACGGCCAGTTATGTGAGCGCAGAAATGCAAAGTTTACACCATGAAGCGTTGGCAAATGATGTGTTATTACTTAACGAGTGTGGTTTAGATCCGGGTATTGACCATTTATCAGCCATGAAAATGATTGATGAAGTGAAAGCCAAAGGCGGTAGTATTGATGTATTTAAATCATTTTGTGGCGGATTGGTTGCGCCTGAGTTTGACGATAACCCATGGAATTACAAGTTTACTTGGAACCCAAGGAATGTGGTAGTTGCCGGACAAAGTACGGCACAATACTTAGAACACCAAGAACTTAAGTTTATTCCTCCGCAACGTATTTTCACCCAAACAGAAGAAGTCAATATAAAAAATCATGGCTCGTTTGAAAGTTATGCCAACCGTGATTCGTTGAGCTACATTAAACCATATGGCATTGAAAATGCGCACACTGTTTTACGTGGTACACTCAGAAAAAAAGGGTACGCAAAAGCATGGAACAACTTGGTGAAATTGGGGTTAACAGATGATAGTTTTATTATTCACAACACACAAAATTTAACTTATCGGGAGCTGGTAAGTGCATTTACACCCGGTAACGATTTAGCCCAATTGGAAAAACGTGTGTGTGATTTTTTAAACTTAACACAAGAGCAAGATGAATTTAAAAAATTAGTTTGGCTAGGGTTGTTTAATGATACAAAGATTAACTTATCAGAAGGCTCTCCGGCCTTTATTTTACAGCAGTTGTTGCAACAAAAATGGAAGCTGCAAAAAGGTGAGTTGGATATGATTGTGATGTATCACGAAATTGAGGCAAGTTACCCTGACAAGAAAGAAAAAATAAGCAGCGCTTTGGTGGTAAAAGGCGAAAACGAAGTATTAACCGCTATGTCAAAAACAGTTGGACTACCAATGGCCATTGCCGCCAAACATTTAATGTTGGGTGATATCAAACTTCGTGGTGTGGTAATACCAACCATGCCAGAGTTGTACAACCCTATTTTAAATGAATTGGCCGAGTACGGTATTTCGTTTGAGGAGAAAAGTTACTAGGTGTTGGTTGATTGGTTGATTGGTTGACTAGTTGATAAGTCAATAGGTTGATTGATTAAAGCCTGTTCGAGTTCGCTTTGCGCTGATTGTGCGAATGCGCGAGTATCGAGAATAGGAGTCATTGATGAGTATTATTCTTAGCCTATCTAATTTTGTCGTTTAAACTTTTCCGTAAAATTCTGTGACTTCTGTGAGCTACCACTTACAACTGAAATTGTTTCCCGGTATAAAATGCTTGTGCAATTTTTTTGTAAGCCAATGTGGGTTCTCCGTTTAGTTCATAGATAACAAATCTGCTTTTCACAATTGTTGTTTCTTGTTTATACCATTGCTGAATAACACGATTAACAGGTTTATTGTTTTTGGGTAAAAGTTCAATTTGTTGTTTTAAAAACAGTCTGGATTCTTTTGCATAAGATGCAAATAACTGCGCCTCTTGTGTTGGTAAAATCAGCCAAAAACTACCATCCTCTTTTAACAATTGATAAGCATATTGTGCCAAGTCGTTTAAAGGTAAATCAGCATCATGACGGGCTTTGCTGCGCTGTTCATCATCAATACTAAAATTATTATGCTTAACAAAGTATGGTGGATTGCTAATGATTACATCATACAAATGCGTGCAGGTTTGGGTATAATTTTGTAGTGATTGGTGATGTATATTTAAGCGATTGTTCCATTTGCTTGCATTAAAATTAAACCGAGCCTCTGTTGCCGCTTGTTCATCTATTTCAACTGCATCAATAATTGCATCACTTCTTTGCGCGCACATTAAAGCAAGTAGGCCGGTACCGGTGCCAATGTCCAAAATTTGTTGCGCGTGTTCTACTTCAGCTAAGCACCCCAACAACACACTATCCGTACCTATTTTCATGGCACTTTGTTGTTGCTTTACCGTAAACTGTTTAAATACAAACTCACTCATGTGTTGGCAATAATCGTAAATAGTTGGCTTGGGGCAATGGATATTTTGGGATTAACCACAGCGATAGCAACGACAACACTGCGATAACAGCGAACAGTCTGTAAATTTCTGGGATTTCGGTGAAAGACCATGCATTGTGCTCTCCGTGAAAAACGCTGTTATCGCTGTGGTTATATTTCCTTAGAACACCCTCTTTTCCATAAATTACAACAAACAACAACCCCATGTTTGTATAAATTATAAAAGTTGTGTGATGTGTATTCAATACTTCTTATCATTGCAACATGGTTAAAAAGGCAGGTGGATTTAATCTTACTAAAGCACTCAAAAAAATAGGCATGCTCCTATTTAGTTTGTTTGTTATTGGTTTTCAGTTTGCCATGTTGTTAATCATATTATACCGTGTTGTACCTGTTCCCTTAACTCCTTTGCATGTTAAACGTGTGTTTGAGCAGGTTGCCAACGACAAACCCATTAAACTTACCAAAAGTTGGAGAAGCATAGACTATGTAACCGATAAGTTTTGTTATGCCGTTTTAACCAGTGAAGACATCAAGTTTATTAGTCATTATGGTTTTGATTTTGAACAAATTTACAAATCGGTAAAAACCGGTATGAAAACCGGAAAAAAAATGCGTGGAGCAAGCACCATTACCCAACAAACAGCCAAAAACTTATTTTTTACACCAACCCGCAGTTGGATAAGAAAATTACCCGAAATGGGTATAACGGTTTGCTTGGAGTTGCTGTGGACCAAAAAGCGCATTTTGGAAGTGTACATTAATATCATCGAAATGGGCGATGGTGTTTATGGCGTAGAAGCCGCAGCTCAACATTACTTTAATAAAAATGCCCAAACACTAACCAAAAGAGAGTGTGCTTTAATAGCAGCATGCCTACCAAATCCGCGTAAATTTATTGCTAACAAACCAAGTAAATACATCAACAGAAAAGCATCTGTGGTGCAGCGTTACATGTATAAAATTGGCAAGTTGCCTTGGCGGGAAGAGGGTGATAAGAAAAAAAAGAAGGGGTAGTTTAAGGTAATTTGTAATGGATTATAATCTAAATACTAGAAACATTTTGGGTTTTACCACAAATCACACCACCACCATGGTACTGCTAGATTTGGCAACATCGGTGCGTTTGCCGTTTTCGTCAACAGTCCATATTTCGGCTTCGCAAAAATGCATGCGGCTACCGGCTTTTATTACCCAACCTTTTGCATATAACTTGCTGCCAATACCGGGGTTTAAATAACTTATACGCAAATCGGCTGTAACCACGCCCTGCCCTCTTTTAACCAAAGTATATGCTGCAAAACCACTTACCACATCGGCAAATGTTGCGGTAACTCCTCCATGCACATAACCCATTTGTTGTTGATGATATCCTTGTAAATCAATGCTTGCCTCTATCTCACCTAAATCAATGCGGTGTATGTTTATGCCAATGTGTTTGGAAAAATAGTTACCACCAATTTTCTCTTTAACCATTTCCTCAAAATCAGGTTCAGCAGGCTTAAACTTCATCATATAATAATTTTTATTACTTTTACGCCCTACGAAAGTACACAAGCATACATGCAAAGCCAAATAGATTCACACCACACTTTTACTTATACCGACAGTGAGCTAGATTTATCGGCCAAGGAAAATTATGCATTAGACATTTGTTTGGCCGCAAACCGTATTAGTTTTACTGTATTTAATGCCAATAGGGTATTGGGTTTCCGTTACCTCAATACTCATTTTAATCTTTTAGAAAGTAATGCTTCTCAATTGCTAAAATTGGTAAACGAATTGGAATGGTACAGTTCATCCTACAAAAACATCCGTGTTTTTATTGATAACGAAACTTTTAGCATGATACCTGAAGCCCTGTTTGATGTGCATCAAGCCGGTACTTACTTAAACTTGGTTCATAAAAAACTACCCGACTTACAAGTGCTGCACAGCAGTTTGCCCAAAAACCAAACGGTATGTGTTTTTGGTTTATCGCAACATTGTTACACCGCCATTAATAGCATTTTTGGTGCTCCGTTAATTATGCACCAAAGTATGGTACTGGTTCAAACAGCTGCCGAGTTTAACGAAACAGACCTTAAACAACATATATTGGTTTACGTATCACAGTCGTTTATTGCGGTGTTACAATACAACCAAAACGAAGTTAAATTTCTAAACACCTACCATGTTGATGCCGATACCGATACGGTATATTTTATTTTATCAGTAGCTGAGCAGTTAAAACTTCAGGCTGATAAGTTTGGTATTTACGTAATGGGTGATATTTCAACAACATCGGCAACCATGGGTTTACTTAAAAAGTATATTCCGCATGTGCAAGCCATTAACAGGGTTGATGGCATACAATACCCATTATCGTTTAGAGAATTTCAAGAGCAACAACATTACTTAGCTATACATACTTTATTGTGCGAATAATAAGCGGAAATTTAAAAGGTATATTAATAACCCCACCCAAAGGATTGCCCGTGCGCCCAACAACCGATAGGGCCAAAGAAAGTTTGTTTAATATTATTGAAAACAACTTTCATATGAATGAGTTGGATGTGCTGGATTTATTCAGTGGAACGGGTAATATCAGTTATGAGTTTGCTTCACGTGATGCACGAAAAATTACTGCTGTTGATTTAAATTTTAAGTGTGTGGAGTTTATTAAAAGCATTAAGCAAAAACATGCATTAAACAACTTAGATGTACAAAAAAAAGATGCGTTTACTTTTTTAAAAAGTGCCCTTACCCCTTACGATATTATATTTGCCGATGCGCCTTATGCACATCGTGACATCAACCAAATACCCAAACTAGTAGCCGAACGTAAGTTACTTAACCCCAATGGATGGTTGATTGTTGAACATGAAAACACATTGGATTTGGATAAAGAACCCAACTTTTTAAATAAGCGGGTTTATGGCCAATCGTGCTTTAGTTTTTTTAGTGCAGCCCTTTAGAAAATTTTCTGCATATTCGCCTAACCAATTACATACACATGAAACGTATTGCTTTGTTCCCCGGCACTTTTGATCCCATTACCATTGGCCACATCAACCTGATTGAGCGCGCTATGCATTTGTATGATGAAATTGTAATTGGTATTGGGCATAATAGCACCAAAAGTACTTTGTTTTCATTGGAGCAAAGAGAAAACTGGATTAAAGATATTTTTAAAAATCAACCCAAAGTACGTGTACAAGCTTATGAAGGTTTAACAGTTGCTTTTTGTGAAGAAATTGGTGCGTTATATATATTAAGAGGTTTGCGTAACATGAGTGATTTTGATTACGAAAAAAACATCGCCCAAATGAACAAATTGGTGAACCCAAATATTGAAACCATTTTCTTAATGTGCGACCCTGCATATACACCAATTAGCAGCAGTGTTGTTCGCGATTTAATTCGTAACGGAGGTGACGCAAGTCCTTATTTACCCGCAGGGGTAAATTACCGACAAGGCTAAACCCTTGTAAACACTGACTAAAATCAGCTAATACAAGCGTCAACCCGCGTTTTTAGTCATCAAATTGTAATCTGTGTAATTCTTTTGTCATACCACATGATGTAAAAATACAGATGCGAAAACTCGCTATACATTCGCATCCATATTTTACAAATTCATCATGAAAAAACTTATACTTTCTTTATCCATTTTAGGATTAACATTTACCGCCTTTTCCCAAACAACAATTACCGATTCTATTCAAACAGGTGCTGCTTACAGCAATGATGTTTATTACAGCTTAAAAAACGGTGTAGTAAAATCGGCTGCAAACAACGAGTGGCAATTGGCTTTAAGCATTGGTGCATTTAACGTAGCTGTTAGAACAAATGCAACTACAAGTAGCAGTGGCGATGGTTCTGTTGTTGTTTACGAACAACCAAACAAAGACACCACCACATGGGCAAACTTCGACACCACCGGTTACAAAACTTGGGAAGCATTGGAAAACTCTGACGAGAATTGGGAAATGGGTGCATTAAACGTAAATGCATCAGGTCAGTTTGACTACGGTTGGGGCGAGTACGACCAAACCTCACATGCCGTTACCGGAAACAGGTTATATTTCGTTACCGTAAAATCAGGCAGCAATACTTTATACAAAAAACTTTGGATTAAAAGTAAAAAACTAGGTAACTGGGTAATTGCATTTGCTAACATTGATGGCAGCAACGAACAAGTACTAACCGTAAAATCATCTGATTATACCGGAAAAAACTTTGTATATGTGTCATTAATAAACAACACTATAGTTGACAGAGAACCGGCAAGCAGCAATTGGGATTTTGTATTAACCCGTTACAAAGCATTTCAACCTGCACAAGGTGTGTATTATGCATCAACAGGTATTCTAACCAATGCAGGTGTAGTTACTGCCGAAGCACGCGGTACTGCAGTAGCAGATGCTGCTTTAAACAATTTTATTGCCGATACTTCTGATAACATCTCGGTAATTGGAGCAGATTGGAAACAAGTAAACAACCAAACATTCCAATTTTATGTGGTTGATTCGTTGTGCTACTTTGTTAAAGCAAAAGATGGTGCATTTTGGAAATTGGCATTTACAAAATTTGCAGGTTCAAGCACGGGTAATACTGTATTTAACAAAACCAAATTAACTCCTGCAACAGGTGTTACTACAATTGGTAATGAAGTTAAAAACTTAACTGTTTATCCTAACCCAGCAAGCAACAACATTACCGTTTTGTTTGATGCAGATAACAACAACAGTAATATTACTTTGGTTGATTTATCAGGTCGTTTAGTTAAACAAATTGGAACCCAACAAAACAACGGATTTAATGCACATCAAATTAGTTTAAGTGATGTAAACAAAGGCATTTATTTCTTGCAGGTAAATAACGGAAACAGCACAAGCATTCAAAAAATTATTGTTGAGTAATTAAGCATTACTTAAAACATGTTATCGGATTTACGTAGTTTAATTTTCATAATTGTGGTTATATGTGCTGCCATGCTTGCCTTTACCCATAAGGCAAGCGGGCAACAGCATATTTTAGTGCTATCCCCAAAAGGAGAGCCTATAGAAGATGCTGTGATTTTTTACCAACCACAAGCCATTAAAAAACTACAAAAAGTTGCGATAACAGATGCATCTGGCAAGGCTATTTTAGCCACAAATACCACAGCAGCCTTACAAATTAACAAGGTTGGCTTTGTTTGTATTTACGATACATTAACCACCAATCAACCCAAAACATATACCCTAACAATCAACAAAACCAATTTAAAAGATTTAGTGGTTACCGGACAATTTGAAACCGGAACAACAGATAAATCAGTTTACAAAATTAAAGTTATCGATCGCCAAAGAATTGAACAACAAGGTGCTGTTAATTTAAAAGATGTGTTGAGCAACGAGTTAAATATTCGTTTATCTCAAGATGGAGTTTTGGGTACACAAATGAGCATGATGGGACTTGGCGGACAAAACGTAAAGATATTAATTGATGGTGTGCCTGTGATTGGAAGAATGGATGGCAATATTGATATCAGTCAAATAAATTTAAACAACATAGAGCGTATTGAGGTAGTTGAAGGACCGATGAGTGTTATTTATGGCACGGATGCCTTAGGAGGTGTAATCAACTTAATATCTAAAAAACCACAAGCCAAACAATACAATCTAAACGTAAATACCTATTACGAAACAGTAGGAACATACAACATAGATGCAAACACCGGATTTCGCTACAAAGCTTGGCAATTGGCGGCATCAGGCGGAAGAAACTTTTTTGACGGTTACTCGGCCAACGAAAGTGAAAAGATCAGGTGGAAACAATGGAAACCACGCGAGCAATATTTTGGTGAGTTGAGTGTAAACTACAAATTTAAAACACATAGTCACCGTTTTAATGCAAGGTACTTTAACGAAAAAATAACAGCCAGAAACAATCCAACCATTACCCCCTACTCTATTAGCGGTTTTGATGATTATTTTAAAACCACACGTATAAACTTAGCTGTTTACTCTGATATTTATTTTAAAAACAAAGCCACTTTAAACCTCATTAACTCGTATGCCCTATTTGGCCGTACCAAAAACGCATACATCAAAAATTTAGTTACCGGAACCGAACAATTAACACCCAACAGCGAAGACCACGATACCACAACATTTGATTTGGTAACCTTACGAGGAACCTACACCACCAAAACCCAAAAGAAGTTTAACTCACAACTGGGTTATGATGTAAATTTAGAAAACGGATCGGGAAAACGTTTGGCCAATGCAAGTAATTTTATTGGCGATTACGCAGTGTTTTATATTGCCGATTTAAAAGCTACTTCACGATTAAACCTTCGTCCCGGTATTCGTTTTATTTATAACACATCTTATGGCGCACCAATAATACCAAGTGTAAATTTAAAGTATGATGTTACGGAAGACATCTCCATCAGGGCATCTTATGCACAAGGATTCAGAGCACCATCGTTAAAAGAATTGAGTTTATTTTTTGTTGATGTGAATCATAACATTAAAGGCAATACCAACCTTAAGGCAGAAACATCAAATAATTACAACTTAAGCTTCAATTACAAAAAACAATACACCACTTGGCTTGTAAAATCAGAGTTATCGGGATTTTACAATGCCATAAACGATTTAATAAGTTTAGCTGTTGTTGATGCATCAACTCAAACTTACAGTTATGTAAACATAGATACATACCGCACTTTTGGTTTGAATTTTAACAATGATATTCAATACAAATTATTAAAACTTACACTTGGTTATGGACGTATTGCACGCTATAACCAATTAAGCAAAACTGAAGCATTAAACGAATACTCTTATGCAAATGAGTATCGCGCTAATGTTACTTACTCCATTAAAAGAGCCAGAACCGATGTAAACTTATTTTATAAATACAACGGAAGATTACCTGGTTTTGCTTTAAATGCCAACAATCAAGTTTATCAAACTTTTGTTGAAGCCTACAGCATGATGGATGCCAGCGTAACAAAATCGTTTTATAAAAACAGAGTAAAACTTACAGTTGGTGTAAAAAACTTATTAAACGTAACCAATATTTCATTCAACACTACCTCATCGGCACACAGTGCAGGCGCAGGAAGCATGCCAATGGCCATGGGTAGATTTATGTTCACTTCATTACGTATTAACCTTGAAAAATAGTAAACACATTTTTGTAATTACATTACTTTCTACACTTTTTGCTGCTTGCGAAAAGGAAGAAAAACTATGGACTTTACCTGCACCGGGTAGCGAAAAAATCACCTCGTTTAGTATGGGCGAAACATACGAAAACACCACATACTTGCATTTAAGCACGGGTAATATTTCGCAACGTTATTTACAATTGTGGGATATTGCATTTGCATCAGACAGCAACGCGCAACACATCATCATTAATGGTGGCAAAGAAGTGCAAGTGCATGCCACAACCGATACTGATTTTAGCAAAAATCAAACGGCACCTGATGAATGGACTTGGGATAACCCGAATGGTAATTTAGACAGCACCGCGTTTGGCAATTGTTTTAACAGCAACCGTACTTCAAAACAACTAATATATATTGTTGATATCGGCAAACAAAACAACCCGCGTTACCACAAAATACAAATGCTTGCGGTAACCGATAGCTCGTATAGTTTTAAATTGGGTGGTTTAAATGCTGTAGGAAGCACATTTACCATTAGAAAAGACCATCAAAAAAACTACACTTATTTTAACCTCGATTTAAAAGAAGTGGTTGACTACGAACCCAACTCAACCGAGTGGGATTTGGTATTTACTCGTTACCGTTATGTGTATTACAACATGACTCCAATTACACCATACCAAGTGAATGGTGCTTTGATTAACACAAAACAGGTAACCGTTGCACAAACCACAACCATACCTTTTGAAGAGCTTGACATTATAAAAGCACAACAGCTTATCTTAACCAAAAAGCAAGACGAAATTGGTTACGATTGGAAATATTTCGACCTGAATGGATCAGGAAAATATTTGGTAAACATGAATAAAATATTTGTGGTAAAAACAGCCGATGGGTATTACTACAAAATTCGTTTCCTTGATTTTTATGATGACAAAGGCGCTAAAGGAGTGCCTAAAATGGCTTATCAGCGCTTATAATTTAATACTAAAACTTAATATATGAAGATTAGACTTATTGTGGCTGCGTTTTTAACAAGTAGCATTACAACACAAGCACAAAACACAGAAAAACATTTTAAAAATTTAACCCAATTAACCTTTGGAGGTGGTAATGCTGAAGCATACTGGAGTTATGATAGCAAGAAGTTAACTTTTCAAAGTAACAACAAAGCTTGGGGTGTAAAATGCGACCAGATTTTTGATATGGATGTTGCCACAGCATCAACCGACACCACATACAAACCAACCCAAATTAGCACAGGCGAAGGCAGAACAACTTGCAGCTATTACTTAAAAGACAACAAACACATTTTATATGCATCAACACATTTAGGTGGTAAAGAATGTCCGCCTGATGTGCCACATGGTGGAAAATACTTATGGGCCATTTACCCTGAGTACGACATTTTTGTGGCTGATTTAAATGGTAAAATCACCCAACAATTAACCAATGCACCAGGATATGATGCAGAAGCAACGATATCTCCAGATGGTAAAAAAGTTGTGTTTACATCAACACGCAGTGGCGATTTAGAATTGTGGACCATGGACATTGATGGTAAAAACCAGAAGCAAATTACTTTTGGTTTAGGTTACGATGGTGGTGCATTTTTTTCACCTGATGGAAAACAAATTGTGTTTCGTGCATCGCGCCCAAAAACAGAAGAAGAAATAAAAGAATACAAAGATTTATTGGCCAAAGGATTGGTAGCCCCCACCAACATGGAAATTTATGTTTGTAATGTAGATGGTTCGGGGTTGAAACAAGTAACCAATTTAGGTAAAGCCAACTGGGCTCCATTTTTTCACCCAAGTGGTAAAAAGATTTTATTCTCGAGTAATCATCATTCAGAACGTGGTTATGATTTTCAGTTATACATGATTAATATTGACGGAACAAACCTAGAGCGTATTACCAACCAAAGTATGTTTAATGCGTTTCCTATGTTTTCTCCTGATGGTAAAAAACTGGTCTTCTCATCAAACCGCAACAACGGTGGCACACGTGATACCAATTTATTTATTGCAGAGTGGGTTGATTAACAATTAGAATTTAGAACAAAAAATTATGCGCTTAAAATTAGGCTTAGCCACTTTATTATTATCAATTGCAGGTGTTGGTATTGCACAAAATATTACGGTTGATGTAATTAAACCACACATTACCTATTTAGCCGATGACAAATTACAAGGTCGTGAACCCGGTACCAAAGGCGAAAAATTAGCGATTAAATACATCAGCCAACAATTTAAAAGTTACGGTTTAAAACCAATGGGCTCCAAAGGTTACGCACAACCTTTTACTTATAAAACTAAAAAAACACCACACGATACCGTGGCTAATGGCACGCCTAAAAACGGTTCAAACGTAATTGGTTTTTTAGATAATGGTGCAGCTAAAACCATTGTTATTGGTGGGCATTTCGACCATCTTGGTTTTAAAGAGCATGGTTCATCATTAGATAAAAATAAAAAGTTAATACACAATGGTGCTGATGATAATGCATCGGGAACGGCAGGCGTTTTGGCACTTGCCAACTACTTTGCAAACAATGGCATTAAAGAAAAAAGTAACTTTTTATTCATGTGTTATTCGGCAGAAGAAGATGGCTTAATTGGCTCGAAATATTTTACCAATAATCCAACCATGGATTTAAGTAAAATAAGCGCCATGATTAACATGGACATGATTGGAAGATTAAATGATTCGACCAAAAAGTTAATGGTATTCGGTGTTGGAACAAGCCCTGCTTACACCAACATTTTTGCTAACACAAAAACCAATTTAACTTTAGGTTTTGATTCATCAGGCATTGGCCCTTCCGATCAAACTTCATTTTATTTAAAAAACATTCCTGTATTACATTTTTTTACCGGTCAACATACCGACTACCACAAATCAACTGACGATACCGAGAAGATTAATTTTGCAGGTGAAGTTGAGGTATTACAATTCATTCAACAAATTGCATCTGCTCTGGCAGAGACGGAAAACATTCCTTTTACCAAAACCAAACAACCGGAACAAGCACGTGTAAGTTTTAAAGTTACGTTAGGCATTATGCCCGATTATTCATTTGAAGGAAAGGGTGTAAAAATTGATGCAGTGAATGAAGGTAAACCAGCAATACTGGCAGGAATGCAAGCGGGAGATGTTTTGATACAATTAGGTGAATTTACGGTAAACAACATGCAGGATTATATGAAAGCATTATCAAAACACAGCAAAGGACAGCAAGTTAAAGCAACGGTGTTAAGGGGTGGAAATCCGGTTACCTTATCGGTTACTTTCTAAAATGGTTTGTTATTGAAAAAGACGGNNCCGGAAACAAAGTTTCCGCGCCCGTCTTTTTTAATATTAATCAGTTACTGTTTAACTCCGGTAGTAATTACTACTAAACCATCTAACTGACCTCCAACTACTTTAAAGCTGTATGTAAACTTTTTAGAGTTACTTTCAAAAGTAACATGGTCAGTTCCATTACCAACGATGTCCAAATTAAATTCTGTAGAATCAGTTTCATCAATTATCTTTATACTTTGAGCAGGTATGCTTGCCTTAAAATTTGTTCCTGAGGCAACAATAGATCCCGTTTTTATATTAAGACCATCCTCCAAAATATTCAATGTATTGTTATCCGATTTTGACAAAACAAACATGGTAGAATCTGAGTTAGATTGACCTGCAATAACAGAGGTGAATGTTCCTATGTAAGTACCAACCGAAAGATCTCTTGCATCGGTAGTAGTAGTTGTTGTTGTCGTTGAACTTTCATCTTTTGAACAACTTGAAATGGTGGCCATTGTTAACCCGGTAACAATTAGTGCCAAAATTGAAAAACGTTTCATAAAAAGCAAGTATAAAAGAAACGTAGAATATACTTTTTGTAATAGGATGTAGTATTACCCATATAATTACACTTTTAGTAAAATAAATAATACTAAAAAAACGCGAAGCAACAGGCATTAGCAATAAAAAATCAAATAATACTATTTTATTTACGAAGTAATAACTTCACACTATCTGCCGAAAGCAATTGCGTTGATTTCGCAAACCTAAACTCTACAAAATTTACCAATGCAGTAAGTTCAGCATCGGTTAATTGGCTATTGCCGGGCATTTTTTGCTGATACATTACACCATTTACAACAATCTGTTGGTGCATGCCATTACGAATAATTTGAGGCAACAAATTTCTGTTTTGTACGATATAATCGGCATTTAACAAAGGAGGAACAATACGTGCTATGCCTTTCCCATCTTGCTGGTGACAATTAACACAATGTGTTTCATACAACTCTTGTCCATGCGCTACTTGTTGCATGTTAACTTGCGGAGCCTCCATACAGGCCACAAAAAAAGAAACAATAAATAAGGTGATGATTACTCTCATTCTTCTTTTAAAAGCACCTCCATGTCACCCATCAATTTATCTACATCTGCAGTTGAAGTTCCATCATAAATGCCCCTTACGCGTTGTTGCTTATCAACCAAAATAAAACCACCGCTGTGTATAAAACCACCCGGCTCTGTGCTATCAACCGCAGCCGAAGCGTAATAACCTTTTTCGGCTAACTCGTATACTTGTTTTCTTTCGCCCCACAAAAACATCCATTGTTTACCATCAGCACCTAAGCGGTTGGCATAATCGCGCAACACGGCTAAAGTATCAAAGTCAGGATCTATGGTATGAGATAAAATTACAACTTGATTGTTACCTTTAAATTTTTCGTGCACCCTAATCATTTCTTTTTTCATCACCGGGCAAATGGTTGGACAACTGGTGAAGAAAAAATCGGCTACATATATTTTTCCTTTTACGGTCTCGTTATTCACCACAACACTATCCTGGTTTAATAAACTAAACGCAGGTATGGTTTGATAAATGGTATCAACTACCAATTTTCCATCAATCATTTTTTCCTCGGCAACACGGTTACCTAAAATGGGTAGTTTATTTTGGGTTGAAAAATTACAAGATCCTATCAACCCAATTAGTGTTATGGCTTGTATTGAATAGCTAATTTTGTTTCTCATGTTATTGATTTTGTATAGCGGCTTTTCCATCCGCAATCGATTTTAAAATTAAAGCCCTTAATTTAATCACCTTTTCTTTCTCTTTGTTGATGTAATTTACTGAACTGCTATCATAAGGTTGCACCGGAGATTCATAACTGCGCATCCAATGCATCATATCCTTATCCGATTTAACCAAAGCCTCGTGAATTAAGTTTAATTCCTTCAGTTTAATCGTATCCTTTTCAACTTTAATGATGCTATCAATGGCATCCGTTAAAAATACAACTTCACCCATACGCGGCATCACTTCATCATGTATGTCCATTACTTCTTTTTCAAGTGTTTTAATATCTATTTTTTCATCCTCAACAGAATTACTACATGAAAAAACAAACATCATCAAGAAACCCAAAACATAATTTTTCATAGTTGCTCAACAATAATTATTATAAAATAAATGGACACAAAGTTAGCCACAACCCGATTACTAAATCAATGATTTAACACCATGAAAAACACTAATTATCCAGTGATCCTTGTTCAATCCACTTTTTTATGTAATTGATTTTATAGGCATGTAATGGGCCGGCAGGTGGCATTCTGCGCAAAGGGTCCGGTTTTAACAAACTGGTGTACAATAAACTTTGGGTAGGCTGATAAACACTAACTATTTTCATAACACTATCGTATGTACTTAGCTCTACTTTCCCTGCACGAGAGCCATTACCATGACAAAATTGAAAATTACAATTGGCCACCATTAGTGGTAAAATAGTTTTGCTAAATGAAATGAGGGTATCGGTTACATTAGATTTAATAAGTGTAATGGTTGCATTAACTTGTCTTGTATCATCAGTAATTGCCAGTATTATTTGGGTTGAATCGTTAAGCATACTTGATGGTGCCACATACCAATTACCGGGTTTCAAATCGCCAATATTGGGTTGAAGCTTAATTACTGTATTTGCAGTTGCATTGGTCATGGTAAACTGAATACTATCTCCAGTTTTTAAATATACCTGTTTCGGATTAACCAATAGTGTATTTGAGGCATCGTCAAGTGTGTTTTTACAGGCAGATAACAACACCAATAAAACAATACATGCATTAAAAATTTTGTTCATTACCAATTAAGCTTCTTTAAATTTATCGTTTATCTTTTTCAAACAACTTAAACACAAACAATCCGTATAGTGTGCTTTAGTGTATTGTTTGGCTTCACCTGATAATACAATTTGCGAGCACTGACAGTTGCTTACATTGTATGGATTACAAACAAATTCTTGCCCGCACATTTCGCATGTTTTTACATCACCATTCATTTAAAACACTGTGATTTTTTGTGTGTAAATGGTACCGTTAGTATTCACCTGTAAATAATAAACACCCGATTCATCAAGGTTAATCGGGGTATTTATATTAGATGTTTTAACCAACTTACCCAATTGCGTGTATACATTTACCATTGCATCATTTATACCATCAATATTTACCTTAATGTTTGTTTGGGTTGAAGCCGGATTGGGATACACATTCATTTGATGTTGTTTGGTAACTATTTCTGTTAAACCAACATTGTTGTTTTGATGAATAACACCAACGGCATCTAAATCAAAACCACTTTGCGAAAAAGGCGTAGGCCACGGATCGTTTACTTTGTTGCCATAATTATCTCTTGTTGTAAACTTATTGGTAATAGATCCAACTACATCAATAATTTTAACGTGGGTAATGTTCATTACATCCAAACCGGGTGTATTTTTAAATTCCTCCAAATCAAACGGAGTGCCGTAGTTGGCAATGTATTTACCTGCTAAATTATTCAACTTAGTGGCATCAATGCCTTCGTAGGTATCTATTTGTGTAGTGGTATCATTTAAACAGGTTGAAGGAAACCTGAAATAATTTATGCCATCACTGCTTACTTCAACAAATGCCAATTCCAAAAAAGCGGTACCGGGTTTTAATGTTTGATCGATAAATCCATTTTCAAAAACGGCAAAATCAAAACCTGCACCGTTTTTAATGGGCTTTTCAAAGGTTATGATGGCTGCTCCTCCATCTCCCAAACTTACAATTCCGTTTCCGGCAGGTCCGGGTATATAAGTTTCATCTCCAACTTGTGCTTTACCCAATGTGGTATCCGACACATCTTGCCAACCACGGCTAATAATACCGCTTTTAGCCCACGCAATAAAAGCACTGCTGTCTTTGTGCATGGCGGTAGTTCCAATAACACCCGCTTGTGGTGCAAATTGTGCTTGTGTTTGTAGCAATAACAAACACAACACCCATGTTGTAAATAATGTCTTTTTCATCAATAAAATTTAAATGGAAACAACAGATAAGCACAAGGCATGCACAAGCATGAAATGCAGTTATCACCTTTATTCCCGAAAGTTTAACCATTAAATTCCTTGGCAGGTCTTCTGACTTGTGTAAAATTTTACAAACCTTCCCATGACGTAAACTCACAGTGGTAAAACATGTAAAACCCTTTTTCTACACTTACAGCAGCGGGTACTGTTGCAGATTCTCACTGCATTCCCTAGGTTGTTTAACTTGTGCTAAACAAAAACCAAGTGTGCGAATATAGTATCATGTATGTGTAATTAATTACTATTATGGGAAAATTGTAGATAACTAAGTGACATAAATCTTGATAGGGAATTGCAATTTCTGCTTGCCAAAGCATACATTTGTTAAGTATTTTTATCAATTGTACATGTCAAAAATCAAATTTAACAACAGTGAGCCCGCCTTTTTTAATGATTTGAAAAAGAGAGTTGACAACTATTTTAATGAGAACAACCTAAAAGCATCGGGTAATTTCAAACTTTACGCTAAAACAATTATTCTTCTTACCACACTTGTAGCAGGCTACATTTGGATGGTTTTCTTCACCCCTGAATCTAACTTATTGAGTATTTTTATTTGCATGTTAATTGGTGTAAACGTTGCTGCTATTGGCTTTAACGTTATGCATGATGGCGCACACGGAAGTTACTCCTCACGTAAATGGGTAAACACATTTATGGGATTTAGCTTGAATATTTTAGGTGGCAATGTGTATATATGGAGTCAGAAACATAACATTAACCACCACAGTTACACCAATGTAGAGGGTATGGATGATGATATTGACATCAAACCGTACATTCGTGTTCACCCCGACCAAGAGAAAAAATGGTACCACCAGTTTCAACACTATTATGGTTTGTTCTTATATGGTACAACCTACTTGTTTTGGGTTTTCTTCAACGACTTTAACAAATATTTCAGCGGTAAAATAGCCGAACACACTAAAATGCGTAAAATGGATTTACCTGAGCATTTTAACTTTTGGATTTCGAAAGTATTGTATGTATTCTTTTTTATTGTTTTACCTTTCTTTTTCGTTGGCATTATCTCAACCATTGTGGGGTATTTAATTTTAGCAGCATCGGCAGGTATTGTTATTGCCATAGTATTTCAATTAGCACATATTGTTGAAGATGCGCATTTCGTAGTTCCTGAGGGAAGCGATACTAAAATTCAAACAGAGTGGGCCAAACATCAAATTAATACTACCGTAAATTTTGCTACACGCAGCAGAAGCATGAGTTGGTTATTGGGTGGATTAAACTTCCAAGTAGAACATCATTTATTCCCAAAAATCAGCCATGTGCATTATCCCGCAATTAATAAAATTGTAAAAGAAACATGCAAAGAATATGGTGTAAATTACCGTGAATTTCCAACCGTACTTAGTGCAATTAAATCACATTTGTTGCACTTAAAACAAGTTGGTCAAGCCGCTTAATAATCGTTAATCATAACACGAAAAAACAACGCCACTTCATTTGCTTGAAGTGGCGTTTATACTTTAATCAAATCAACTTATTTTACTGCCTTTAGCAGCTCTGCAATTGAAATGTAAGTATCCAATGTATCAGGGTTGATACTCTCCCATGGTACCCATTTTACTTCTGTAATACTTTCTTCGGTTTGTGGCGTTAATGGCTTATCAAAATCTGTTTGCATTTTGTACCAATGCGTAATTTTTAAAAAGTTAAAATTATGCATTTTATAAATATGGTAAGTGCTTGGCAATTTCTCCAACACGGTTAATCCATCAATCCCACACTCTTCCATCACCTCGCGCACCGCACTTTCTTCGGGCAACTCCTCACCTTCCATTTTGCCTTTAGGCAAATCCCATTTACCCAAACGTTTTATCAGCAATACTTCGTTTTTGCTGTTAAATACCACACCACCCGCTGCTTCAATAACAGCAACATGGGTACACACATCTAAAAAAGCAAATTCTTCATCATCAGTAATTAATACAAAACCTGTATTTTTTTTCGCCTCACAATCTTTCAAATAACGCGCAGTTTTGGCTGGATCGTAGGTAACTCTAGTGCATGCTTTGTAGCGTGCATCATTAATATCTGTTGATGTTAACAGGAAAGGTTTATCGTTAATGAAAATTTTATACATTTGCGTGATGCAACAAGTTGATAGTACAGCCGCGAAGATAGCGGAATATTTATTAGAAATTAACGCGGTTAAATTAAGTCCTGATGCCCCATTTACTTGGACCAGCGGATGGAAATCGCCCATATACAGTGATAACCGTTTATCGTTATCACACCCACATGTTCGCAATTTTATCAAAACATCGTTAGGCGAATTGGTAAAAAACGAGTTTCCGGAAGCACAAGCCATTATAGGTGTAGCCACAGCAGGGATTGCCCCGGGCGCATTGGTGGCTGATGAAATTAATTTACCTTTTGGTTATGTGCGCTCTGAGGCTAAAAAGCATGGCATGGGCAAACAAGTAGAAGGCGATATTAAACCCGGACAAAAAGTGGTGGTGGTGGAAGACTTGGTATCAACCGGAAAAAGCAGTTTACAAGCCGTGCAATCATTACGTGAATATGGTTGCGAGGTTTTGGGTATGGTATCTATTTTTACTTATGGTTTTGATGCGGCTAAATTAGCTTTTGATGAGGCACAATGCCCTTATTTCTCATTAAGTAATTACAATGTTTTGGTTGATGTTGCTGCAGGTAAAAACATCATTCAACCCGACCAAATGAGCGTTTTGGCTGAATGGAGAAAAAGCCCTGACACATGGGGTCGTTAACATAGGCTTGTTGATTTAATGCATTTACCTTACTAACCAAACACACAATTTGAGACCAATAATTGAAGCCATAAAATTTGTTTTAGCCATTTATTTTGCGATAATGACGGCCATCGGGTTTATTGTTTTGTACCCTGGTTTTGCCATTACATTAAGCAATCCAAAATGGTACAAATACGGTCATAAACTACGCAAAGTATGGGGGCGCTGGTTGTTTTTTTGCGGGGCCATTTTTGTTAAACAAATTGAAGAAAAACGTTTTAAACACAAAGGTAAAGCATACGTAATTGCACCCAATCACACCAGTAAACTTGATATTGTTACCTTAACCGTAAAGTTAAAAATCAACTTTAACTTTATGGCTAAAATTGAGTTGGCCCATGTACCTGTTTTTGGTATTTTTTTCAGAACCATAGATATTGCCGTTGATCGTAAAAACCCACGTCATGCCGCCAAAGCATACCAACGTGCGGTAGATCAACTAAAACATGAAAAGCGCAGCATTGTGGTTTTTCCGGAAGGAACCATACCGGGTCATACACCTAAATTAGGCAGGTTTAAAGAAGGAGCATTTAAGTTGGCGGTAGAAACACAAACACCTATTTTGCCGGTAACCATTATTAACAATTGGAAAATATTACCCGATAATGGAAAATTTAGATTTAGACCGGGAAGGGTAATACAATATGTGCATCAACCCATAAGCACAGAAGGATTAACACTAGAAGATATACCTGCACTTAAACAACAAGTGCACGATTTAATAGCAAATAAATTAGCAGAGTATGGACATAAACAATGAAATGATTGATAAGCTGGCAGACCTTGCTAAGTTAGAATTTACTGCCGAAGAAAAAGAAAAACTAAAAGGTGATTTAAGTAGAATTACCGGATTTTTCGAAAAGCTAAATGAGCTGAACACCGACCATGTTGAGCCATTAATTTTTATGACGGATGAAGTAAATGTGTTGCGTGCTGATGAAGTTCATCACCCCATTACCAAGGAAGAAGCATTAAAAAATGCACCTGCAAAAGACAGTGACTACTTCCGTGTTCCTAAGTTTATAGAAAAATAGCATTTACAAGGTAAGTTTAAACACTTGCTACATTTTTAACCGTGCAAAAAACACCACTATTAATATGGTTTGTCTTGTTTGCTTTAACTGTGTCGGCACAGATTAAGGTAAATGAGGTGGGCGATGTTAAAAAGGTACAATCGTTGGTTAAAAATTATTTTTTGGGTGATGGCATACAACTTACTAAAGTAAACTACAAAGGCCACCCTGAGGCCATAGGTTCTTTTACCGATGTTAACCGCATCACCGGATTTGGAAAAGGTTTGGTGCTTAGCACCGGCCGTGTTGAATTGATTGCAGGAAACAACTCAAGGCCCAACGCTGGCGCCAATTTTGCCGATCATTTCTTTTTTGATGAAGACTTGTTAACCAAAGCCCCCCAGTGTGATGGAGCAGTTTTGGAAATTGAATTTATACCTGATAGCGATAGCTTGTGTTTTGCTTTTGTTTTTGGTAGCGAAGAATATCCCGAGTTTGTTGACAAAGAATTTAACGACATGTTTCAATTGTTGTTAGAACCTTTATTTGTTAAATCAAAGCCTAAAAATTTAGCGGTATTGCCCAACAAAAAAATGATTACCATAAACAATGTTAATCACCTAAAACTTCCCGAATTATACATTGACAATACCTCACCTTCCGGCCCCTATTACAATTTACTGGAGTTTGATGGCTTTCTAAAACCCATGTATGCCGGTGTTCGCGTGGCCAAAGGCAAACCTTATCGTTTAAAAATTATGGTTGTCGATTTAGAGGATTGCGAATACGATAGTGGTGTATTGCTTGAAGCATACTCGTTACGCAGCCTATCAACCAAACCTAAAAAGTACGAAGCGATTACACGCAGTTATACGTTTAACTTTGAAAGTAGTTCATATGCGTTGAACCAAAAGGAATTGTTAAAAACCAAAAAACTTTGCGACAGTTTAAGTCGTTTTGCATTTGATAGCATTGTTGTAATTGGTCATACCGACAATTCGGGTAATGCTGACAGCAATCAGTTACTTTCGCATAATAGAGCAATATATTTGACCCAATTATTTGAACAAGCAGATTTAAGATGCGCCAAATACATTGCCATTGGTAAAGGCAGTTCGGCACCCATAACCAATAATCAAACCAATAAAAACAAAGCAATTAACCGCAGGGTTGAAATTGTATTTTACCGTAAAGCAAAATAACAACATGCAACGATATGGCTTGATTGGATTTCCGTTAAAAAACAGTTTCTCAGCAAATTATTTTAACCAAAAATTTGCCGAGCAGGGACATGATGCCGTTTATCAAAACTTTGCTATGGAGGGTATTGAAGCGTTTCCTGATTTAATAACTAACTACCCAGATTTAAACGGCTTAAATGTTACCATTCCCTACAAGCAACTTGTTATTCCCTTCCTTAATCACCTGGATGTGGTTGCACAAAAAGTAGGTGCTGTTAATACCATAAAATTTACCCAAAACGAACTTATTGGCTACAATACCGATGTATTTGGTTTCGAAAAAAGCATTTTGCCACTATTAAAACCTTGGCATCAAAGTGCGTTTGTATTAGGTTCAGGCGGGGCATCAAAGGCGGTACTTTACGTTTTAAATAAATTAGGCATTAAGTATACACAAGTAAGTCGTAACCCGGAGGCTGGTTTACTTTATGAAGAGTTGGATAAGTCGTTCATGCGTTCGCATCAAATTATTATAAACTGTACGCCATTAGGTATGTTTCCGGCTGTTGAAGATTGTCCACCTATACCTTACCACTACATCACCAACCTACATCTAGTATACGATTTAATTTATTTACCGGCCGAGACACTGTTTTTAAAACAAGCACGAGAAAATGGGGCCATTACCAAAAATGGTTTACAAATGTTAGAACTGCAAGCCGAAAAAGCCTGGCAGATTTGGAATGAGTAAATACCAAGTTTTACAATTCAACTTAACACAGATAATCAAACCATTACAACTGCCAAATGCTGATTGTGGCCTTTTTGTTAATATCTATTGGTGGTGTAGGTGTGTGTTTTTAATGTTAAAAGCTAAAATTTGACGGTATGAAGCGCTTTTTATTTAGTATTTTAACAACCATAACCTTACCCCTGTTTGCACAATCACCAACCGAACCCATTGCGGTATTGGGAGGTCACGCTAACGATGTGGATGCGGTATCACTTTCTAATCAGGGATACATTGCAACAGGTTCGTTTGATCATAAAATAAACATTTACAAATCAGACAGCCCATTTACATTTTTTAAAACTTTAAGTGGCCATATGGGTCCAGTTAACGTGGTATCATTTAACAACAACGGCAAATTGTTGGCAAGTGGCAGCGAAGACAGGGTAATTGTATTATGGGATTCGCTTTGGCGCCAAAGCAGAAGATTTGAAGCTCATAAAGATAAAATTAACTGCCTTACTTTTGACCCGCGCGGCCGTTATTTATACTCGGGTTCTGATGATAAAACACTTATTGTTTGGGACATACTAACCGGTAAACAAATAAAAACAATTATGCATGGTCAGCCCATCAATGCCATAGCCCCAACCAACGATATTAAGTTTGTATATGTTGCAGGTGCCGAACCCAAAATTAAGTTATACCACATGCTGTCAAACAAAGTGATAAAAACACTTGACGGACATACAGATGTGGTGAACGATATAGCCATTACGCGTGATGGTAAATTTATGGTAAGTGGATCTAACGATAAAACAGCTAGGGTTTGGGATTTAACAACAGGTAAACAAGTACGCATTTTACCTGTTGATTGCTGGAAAGTAACCACAGTAAGTATTAGTGACGATAACCAATATGCAACAACTGGATGTAACGATGGAAGCATTAAAGTATGGGAGTTGGCCACAGGTAAGCTGATTAACAGCATTGATTTTAGCGGAAGCATTGCTAGAAATGTGATGTTTGGAAAAACTAACCAACATATTTTAGGCGCTTTTATGTTGCGCAATAGTGCTGAGTATGGATTACGTGTATACCAAAGTAAAATTTCATTGACTGCGGTCAATGTTTCTTTAAAAAACAATACAAATCCTGCAGACAGTGCAAAAAAAGAACCCATTAAAGGTCCAAAAACACCAGCAACCCCTCCAAACAAAATCCCAACTCAACAAAAAAAATAGTTGCAAATATTTTAATCACAACTAGTTACGACAGGAGTTTGGAACGCTTCTAAAATTCTTAAAAATTTGTGATTTATGTTAGTGACACATTTAAAAATACTATACATTCGCAATCTGAAAAAAATTGACAAAAATTTTATTTTCTAATACACGCAAAATGAAAATTGTTACTTCTGTTTTAAAATCGCTTGTACTTGTAACAGCACTTTTCAGCTTCTCTTTAACAGCTGCATTTGCTCAAAGTGCGGAAGAGGGTGAAAAACTTTACAACGCAAACTGTACATCATGCCACGCCATTAATGAAAAGGTTGTTGGTCCTGCCCTAAAAAATGTTCACACCAAACGCAAAGAAGCTTGGTTAATTAAATGGATTAAAAACTCGCAAGCACTTGTAAAGAGTGGTGATGCCGAGGCTGTAGCCGTTTACAAAGAAAACAACGAGTCGGTAATGACTTCGTTTGAAAACTTAAGTGACAACGAAATCAAATCAATTATCGCTTACATCAAGAAAGAAAGTGAAGCTCCTGCGCAAGCTGCTGTTGTCCCAACCGGAACATCATCAACAGACGCTTCAGCAACCGCAAACCCAACATCTGAAGTGAGCGATACGCTGAAAACAAGCATTAACTGGTTAATCATCATTATTTTGGTGTTATTGGTAATGGTTATAGTGTTGGTTTTAGACATCTTAGGTAAAGTTGGCGAAATACAAGGCAAAAAAGTAATCAATTGGAACGGAATCAACGCCAAGTTAATGTTAGCTTTTGGTGCTATTGGTATTGTTGCTTCTGCTTGGGAAATATGGGAACATGGTAAACTAACCGTTTTCAATCAAACTCCTGCGTCAACACACGGTGCCGAATACGATAACATGTTTATGATCACCTTAATTATTACAGGTATTGTGTTCTTTATTACACAAGGCTTGTTATTTTGGTATGCATACAAATACAAACACAGTTCAAAACGCAGAGCGTTGTTTTATCCTGATAACCATAAAATAGAATTAATATGGACAGTTATTCCTGCTATAGTTTTAACTATATTGGTAGTAAGAGGGTTGAAAACTTGGACGGATATGACAGGAGAGAAAGACCCTAGTTCACGTGTTATTGAAGTATACGGTTTCCAGTTTGCATGGAATGCACGTTACGCTGGTGAAGATAATCTATTGGGTAAACACGATTTCCGTCAAATAGGTGTAATTAACGCTTTAGGTGTTGATACCAATGATGTGAAAGCCCAAGATGATATTATTACAAACGAATTACATTTAGCAGTAGGCGAGCCGGTAATGTTAAAATTCCGTGCTAAAGATGTTATTCACTCTGCCTATCTACCGCACTTCCGTGTACAAATGAATGTGGTTCCGGGTTTACCAACCCAATTTGGTTTCACACCATCGTTAACAACAGCAGAAATGCGCCAACAATTAAACGACCCTAAATTTGATTACGCTATTTTATGTAACAAAATTTGTGGTAGCGCACATTACCGAATGAAAATGAAGGTTGTGGTTCATACCAAAGAAGAATTCAAAAAATGGTTAGCTCAACAACCTAGATTGGTTAATAAAAGTACACCTGCTGCTCAAGCAACAGCACAAGTTGAAACATCAACTGAAACAAAAGCGGCTAATTAATTCTTTATTATTAATAACAATAATTACGACTAACAAAAGTATATGAGCACGCACACAGCACACACAGATGGAGCACACCATGACGCTCATGATCATGGCCATCACCACGAGACATTCATAAGCAAGTATGTTTTCTCGATGGACCACAAAATGATTGCGAAGCAATTCCTAATCACCGGTATCATTATGGGAGTAATTGGTATGAGTATGTCATTAATCTTCCGTTTACAATTGGCTTACCCCGACATGAAGTTTCCTTTCTTGGAAAGCATCATTGGTCAATGGGGTAAAGATGGTAAACTAGACCCTAACTTCTACTTGGCTTTAATTACCATCCACGGTACAATCATGGTGTTTTATGTACTTACTGCGGGTTTAAGTGGTACATTCTCAAACTTACTTATTCCATTACAAGTAGGTGCTCGTGATATGGCTTCGCCTTTCATGAACATGCTTTCATACTGGTTCTTTTTCTTGTCTTCAGTAGTGTTATTATCTTCACTATTTGTTGATGGTGGTCCTGCTTCAGCAGGTTGGACAGTGTATCCACCTTTATCGGCTTTACCTAAAGCCATTCCGGGTTCGGGTACGGGTATGACGTTGTGGTTAGTAGCTATTATTCTTTTTATCGCATCTTCATTATTAGGTGGTATTAACTACATCACCACCGTATTAAACATGCGTACAAAAGGTATGAAAATGACCCGTTTACCTTTAACCATTTGGGCATTTTTAATTACTGCGGTATTAGGTTTATTATCATTCCCTGTATTATTAGGCGCAGGTTTGTTGTTAATTTTCGACCGTAGTTTTGGTACAAGTTTCTATTTAAACGAAATTGTTGCTGAATTAGCCGGAGGTATTGAGCGTGTAGGTGGTAGTCCTGTGTTATACCAACATTTATTCTGGTTCTTAGGTCACCCTGAAGTATATATTATTTTGTTACCTGCATTAGGTATCACATCAGAAGTAATTGCCACCAACTCACGTAAACCAATCTTCGGTTACCGTGCAATGATTGGCTCTATCTTAGCTATCGCATTCTTATCGTTTATAGTATGGGGTCACCATATGTTTGTTACCGGTATGAATCCGTTCTTAGGTTCGGTATTTATGTTGGGTACATTAATTATTGCGGTTCCATCTGCAGTAAAAACATTTAACTACATGGCAACCTTATGGAAAGGTAACTTACAGTTAACTCCTGCTATGATGTTTGCTATAGGTTTGGTTTCATTCTTCATCTCAGGAGGTTTAACCGGTATTTACCTAGGTAACGCTGCATTAGATATTAACTTACACGATACTTATTTCGTTGTTGCCCACTTCCACTTGGTAATGGGTAGTGCTGCCATATTTGGTATGATGAGTGGTATTTACCACTGGTATCCGAAAATGTTTGGCCGTATGATGAATAACACATTGGGTTATTTACATTTCTGGTTAACTCTAATTTCAGCGTATTGCGTATTCTTCCCAATGCACTTTATGGGCTTGGCCGGTGTACCACGCAGGTATTATGCAAACACAGCTTACGATCAGTTTGATGTGTTTATCGATATGAACCAATTTGTAACCATTGCGGCTATTGTTGGTGGTGCTGCACAAATTTTATTCTTGGTTAACTTCTTCGGAAGTATTTACAGAGGTAAACGTGCTCCACAAAACCCATGGCACTCTAACACATTAGAGTGGACTGCTCCTGTAGAGCATATACATGGTAACTGGCCGGGTGATATTCCTTATGTATATCGTTGGCCATATGATTATAGCAAACCAGGTGCTGAGTTGGATTACATCCCTCAAAATGTTCCTGACTCAGATCAAAACGACCCTTTGGATGAACCAAAAGCAGTTCATTTTGATTTGAAAAACACTACCTTACCATTGGTAGAAACAAAAGAAGCATAACATAAATCGTAGTATTTAGCACTGCTAAGTAAAATGATAAACAATCAATTAAAATCAGAAAGAAGATTCAGACGGTTTGGTATACTTACTATCGCCTCTGTCTTCTTTTTGATTTTTGTTGGAGGGCTGGTTCGCAGCACGGGTAGTGGAATGGGTTGTCCTGATTGGCCAAAGTGTTTCGGGCAATGGGTTCCACCATCACACGTAAGCGAATTACCCGAAAATTACAGAGAGTTGTTTAAAACATCAACCCATGAAGTAGCGGAATTTGACGTTTACAAAACATGGACCGAATATATAAATAGATTAATTGGTGTAACAACCGGGTTATTTATAGCACTCACTGTATTTTTTGCAATACCTTATCTTAAAACCAACCCAGCGGTATTTTGGCTAAGTTTTTTAGCGTTGATACTTACCGGATTTCAAGGTTGGATTGGAGCCAAGGTGGTTGCAACAAACTTGGCACATTGGATGGTAACCATTCACATGGTTATAGCCTTGGTTATTGTTGGATTGTTAATATACACCATAACCAAATCGCAACAATTTGATGTGTTTCAGTTAAACAACGATCGTTCATTGAAGTTGATTATGATTGCAGTACTTATTGTTTCTGCAATTCAAACCGTAAGTGGAACACAAGTTAGAGAAAACGTGGATGCTGTAGCGCTTGTTGCCGGAGAACAAAACAGAGCCCATTTGGTTGAGTTACTTGGTAACACGTTTAAATTTCACAGAACATTCTCTGCTGTTAGTGCCTTACTTACCTTACTTGTGGTTTATAAATTCAGGCTAGCTTTCGAAAGAAACAGCATTATTTATAAATCAGTATTAGCACTGTTACTACTAATAGCTGCACAAATACTAAGCGGTAAAGTATTGGATAACCTTGGTTTCCCGGCTCAAATGCAAAGTGTACACTTATTTGTGGGCAGTTTAATTTGTGGTGTTCAACTATTTATAACCATCGTTTTATTTTCACGAGTAAAAACAGTTACTGCATAAAAAGCATAACAAACAAAAAATTGGAAAACATAAGCCAACATCAAGTCATCGCAGTTAGTAGCTTTAAGCAAAAAGTAACCGACTACAACCAATTGGTTAAAACACGTTTAACTTTTTTGGTGGTATTATCGGCTGCAATTACTTATGCCACCGCTGCATTTAACCAAGGCATTATTTGGTTTGATATGTTTATACTTATTGTTGGAGGTACTTTGGTTACCGGTTCATCAAACGGTATCAACCAAATTATAGAAAAAAACTTCGATAAGTTAATGGTGCGCACAGCCAACCGTCCTGTAGCAACAAACCGCATGAGTACTACCGAAGCCGGTATTGCAAGTGCATTAATGGGAATTGCAGGGGTATTGTTAATGGGTTATTTCTTAAATCCATTAGCCGGTGGTATTGCCGCATTGTCATTGGTACTGTATGCATTCATCTATACACCGATGAAACGCATCTCCCCTATCTCGGTTTTTATTGGTGCTTTTCCCGGTGCATTGCCTGTACTTATTGGTTATACCGCTTTTAGTGGCGCTTTAACCTACGAAGCATTGATATTATTCGGAGTTCAATTCTTTTGGCAGTTTCCTCACTTTTGGAGTATCGCATGGATTTTAGATGACGACTACAAACGTGCAGGATTCAAAATGCTACCTACTTACGCAAAAGATAAAAAATCAGCATTAATTACCTTAGCTTTTACCATTTGTTTATTACCAATTGGTTTAATGCCAACATTTGAAGGTTTTACCGGATTGATATCTGGTATTATAGCCATTGCAGGTGGTTTAATGTTAAGTTATTTTGCGTTTAGATTATACATTACCTGTGATAATAAAGATGCAAAGCGATTGATGTTTGCATCATTCTTATACTTGCCTTTGGTACAATTCGCATACTTATTTGATAAAATATAACAAATATGATGGCAACAGTTAAACAACAAAACTTAAACGACACACCTCCAATAATTAATCCAACCAAGTTCGTTGTTTGGTTATTAATAGTAGCGAGTGTAATGCTTTTTGCCAGTTTTACCAGTGCATACATTGTACGCAGGGGTGAAGGCAATTGGTTATTATTTGATATTCCTTCCCTTTTTGCTTACAGTACCGTTATTGTAGTTTTAAGCAGTGCCGCCATACAATGGGCATACCGCGCTGCAAAACGCGATGAATTGGGTCAGGTTAAAATTTCATTATTGGTAACCTTATTGTTGGGTGTTGCGTTTTGCATTAGCCAATGGTTAGGCTGGAAAGCCCTTGTTGCCAATAATGTTCATTTTGTAGGTAATCCATCAGAGTCGTTCTTTTACGTCATATCAGGTGTGCATTTGGCGCACATGGTAGGAGGAATGATATTTTTATTGGTGGTAATTGGAAAAGCTTTAAATTCAAACGTACACAAAAAGAATATATTAAGTTTAAACCTATGCGTAACCTACTGGCACTTTTTAGGTGCTGCATGGATTTATCTTTACTTTTTCTTATTGTTGAATAGATAATATTTTAGAAATAACAGAACATCTCAATATATGGCAAACTCAGCTACTTTAACAACAGACACTAAAACACAATGGGGAGGCGGAAAGTCTCCATTTAGCATTAGCTATGGTAAATTAATGATGTGGATCTTCTTGCTATCTGATGCATTCACATTCTCATCACTATTAGTTTCATACGGTTTTGTCCGTTACAGCTTTTCAGGCAATTTAGAAACGCCTTGGCCTTCTCCTGATATGGTGTTTAACCATTTCCCTTTTACTGATGCACACTTACCATTAATGTTCGTTAGTTTAATGACTTTCATTTTGATTTTCTCATCAGTAACCATGGTATTGGCTGTTGAAGCCGGTCACCGTATGGCAAAAAATGAAGTAGTTAAATACATGATTTTAACCATTATTGGTGGCGCTGCTTTCCTTGGTTGTCAAGCTTGGGAATGGGCACACTTTATTCATGGTTCAAATCCTAAAACGTTAGCAGATGGAACTATAATTGCTGGTGCAAACTTATTCCAAAACGAATACGGACCTGTGGCTTTTGCCGATTTGTTCTTTATTGTAACCGGTTTCCATGGGGTTCACGTATTTAGTGGCGTGGTGTTAAACATCGTTGTCCTTTTACAAACCATGAACGGAACGTTTGAAAAACGCGGTCATTATGAAATGGTTGAAAAAGTTGNNTTAGTTTGGGTATTCGTATTTACCTTCTATTACCTTATCTAATTATACATTAACTCTTTTTACTAACCGATAAATTTAAAATTACAGTATTATGTCAGCACATACAGCAGAACATCTAGAGCATACAGAATCACCTTCAGATATGAAAGCCCAAATTTGGAAAACATTTTGGATACTTTTAGCATTCACCTTGGTTGATATCGCCCTTTACTTTGTTTTAAGTCCAAACATGCTTAGAAACTGGATATTTATTATCCTTGGTGTAGTCAAAGCATTTTTCATTGTTTCTGTTTTCATGCACATGAAATTTGAACGTAAATTCTTAGCTTGGATGATTGTATTACCGATGATATTGGTGATATATCTAATCACATTAATGGTTACCGAAGCCAAATACGTTGATGACCATGTGAACAAAGATTCAGTAGCAAAACCAGCCAC
Organism: Bacteroidetes bacterium UBA6183; assembly: GCA_002422865.1. Taxonomy (GTDB): domain Bacteria; phylum Bacteroidota; class Bacteroidia; order UKL13-3; family UKL13-3; genus UBA6183. The sequence goes on from DITN01000024.1 coordinate 82,402, forward strand.
TGAACAAGTGGATGATAAACACGCTCACTAAAAATTATTTTTAAAGATAAACTTAAGCGAGAGGTAGTGCCAAAACACTACCTCTTGTTGCGTAATAAAAAATCAAATTCAACATGAAAAGGAAACATTTCTTTTTAGGCCTTGCCATCCTATCATTACCGGTAATTATATTTTACATGTTAAATACCGGCAAACAACGGTATGTAACCCTCCCAATTTTTGGCGAGAAAATTCCACCTGAAGGAAACAACAAAGACACCATTTATTATCAAATACCCGATTTTAAAGTAGTGAATCAATATGGTGACAGCATTTCTCAAGCCAACCTAAATGATGGTATTTATGTGGCCAATTTCTTTTTTGCCAGCTGCGAAGATGTATGCCCAAGCATGAACAGAAGGGTGAAATTGGTGTATGACGAGATGCAAGAATTGGCTTACAAAAACAGAAAACTTGCCGAAGAAAAAGGCATGCAAATGACAGAAACCCCGGTGAAGTTTATTTCGTTTACTGTTGACCCCGAGAATGACTCTGTACCTGTATTAAAAGCTTATGCCGAAAGATTTAAAATAACCGGTGACAACTGGTACTTTACAACCTCAGGTAAAGAACAAATATTTAATATAGGTAGAGGCTTTTTGTTGCCCGTTTCAATAGAAGATAGAACAATTGACCACTCTCAACAGTTATTATTAGTAGATAAGCAAAACCGCATACGCGGCATGTATGATGCCTTAGACGATTCGGAAATGAAACGCTTACAAGGAGAAATTAAAGTACTTTTATATGAATACAGTAACAAACAATAACCAAGATAAAATTTACTTCAGGGTAGTAATGACCTTATCTGTTGTGGTATTTGCCGCAGTGGTAATACTTAACAGAAAACTAATACCTAGGCCCGATACAACACCCGATTTTGTATACTTTTTACCTAAACTTAACGCGATAATTAACGCCACTTGCAGTGCGTTGTTATTGGTATCGTTATACTTTATCAAACAAAAAAATATTGCAGCACACAAAACAACCAACATCATTACCTTTATTTTATCAAGTGTATTTCTAGTATCTTATGTGTTGTTCCATTATTTTGTCGACAACACTTTGTATCCGGATAATGGCATGAAAGGTCTTTATTATGCGGTATTAATTCCGCATATTATTCTTGCGGCCTTGGTATTACCCTTAATTTTACTTTCGTTTTATTATGGTTTAAAAATGAACGTTATTACTCACAAAAAACTGGTGCGTTTTGCCTACCCCATTTGGCTTTTTGTTACCGTAAGTGGTGTGGTGGTGTACTTAATGATATCTCCTTATTACGCATTTTAATTTGCTATTTGGGGTGATGAATATCATATCCAAAGCTTGTTTTGATTATTAACTTTGTACAACAAAATCATGAAAAAAATAGCAGCATTATTAATCGTTACGCTACTCATTACTTTAAGCTACGAAGTTTTTGCTCAAGGTTGCCCCATGTGTAAAACATCATTGGAGGAAGCTCGTAAAAACGGCTCACAAGTAGGGAACACGCTTAACAGTGGAATACTCTATTTATTGGCTTTACCATATATAGTAGCATCTGTTTTTGGTATTATTTGGTACCGTAATTATAAGGCCAAGAAGAATACAAACACACAACTTTAAATTAATCATCATGCCTAAAAATAAATTCGTTGAAAGTAAAGGTTTAGCTATGCTTCAATGTAAATGTCCCAGATGTCAATCAGGCGATTTGTTCATCACAAAATCAACAGACCTTAAAGGTTTTATGAAAATGAACGAAACATGCCCTGTTTGCGAGTTGAGGTTTGAGATTGAACCTGGCTTTTTTTGGGGAGCCATGTATGTAAGTTACGCACTAACAACAGGTTTAATGTTGGTTACATTAGGTATTTTGTGGCTGGGCTTCCACGACCCTGAGTTTTGGGTTTATGTAGTAAGTATAATTGGTGTTGTATTCATTACATTACCATGGGTTTTCAGGTACTCTCGTATGTTTATGCTTTACTTCTTTTCACCATTACGTTTTGATAAAAATTACGTTAAAAACTAATACCAGTAAATAAAATTTAAAGCCTATTTTTACCTCGGTATGAATAGGCTTTTTTATTGCTTTCTTTTTATAACAATCTCCTCTCGTGCTTTCGCTCAATTCGAACTTCAACTGTTTGATAAAGTAACCACGCAACCTCTTGTAGGGGCTTCTGTTACCCAAGAGTGGATAAATGATAAAACACAGGCTAAAAACAAACATTTAGCCATTACCAACCATAAAGGCATTTGCCAAATTGAAGAAGAAGCCATCAAACAGTTGGCTACATTTACCATTTCACACCAATCCATCGGAACAGTATCATACACTACCTATCAGGTTATTCTAAACAACTATAAGCTTTACCTTACCAACAATACACCACCGCTTGAGGAAGCCATTATCAGCGCAAATCGAATAAACGAAAAAGCGAAAGACATCGCGCGTCAAATTGAAACCATCAACAAACAGCAAATTACCTTTGCCAATCAACAAACCACTGCCGATTTATTGATGAATCAGAGCAGTGTTTATATTCAAAAAAGTCAACAAGGTGGTGGTAGTCCAATACTTCGCGGATTCGAGGCTAACAGGGTTTTATTGGTGGTTGATGGCGTTCGATTAAACAATGCTATTTTTCGTTCGGGGCATTTACAAAATGTTATTCGTATTGATCAAAACATGCTCGATAAAGTGGAGATACTTTACGGGTCGGGAAGTGTTATTTATGGCAGTGATGCAATGGGTGGTGTAGTGAATTTAGTTACCAGAAATCCAGAGCTGAACAAAGGCAATAAAAAGCTATTTGTGCGCAACGAAATGTACAGTAGGTTTTCGTCTGCTAACAATGAAAATACTTATCATTATAACTTAAACATTGGTGGTAAAAAATGGGCATCATTAACCAATATTACGCAAAGTAATTTTGGCAATGTTGTGCAAGGCAGAAATAGAGATGCTGCATGGCAAAACGTTGGTTTACGGCCTTTCTTTGTTAAACGTTTGGGCAACCAAGATGTGGTGATTAAAAACCCAAATCCATACGAACAAAAAGAAAGCCATTACCAACAAATCGATATCGGGCAAAAAATATTGTTTAAGGCATCAGAGAAACAACATCATTTAATCAACTTTCAGTATTCAAACACAGGTAATGTTACAAGGTATGACAGATTAACAGATGTAAATAATGGTATACCCAAATCGGCACAATGGTATTATGGCCCCGAGAAACGTATGTTGTTTTCTTACAATTGGCAATACAACCTAAGTAGGGTTTGGTTTGATAAAATTAATACGGTTGCAGCTTACCAATTGATAGAAGAAAGCAGACATGACCGTGCATTTAACAATGATTGGTTAAGAAGCCGCACGGAAAAAGTAAATGTATTGAGTTTAAATATTGATGTATTTAAACGTATCAAAAAAAATGAACTTAGGTATGGATTAGATATACAGCATAACGAAGTAAGTTCTACAGCGCATCAAACCAATATCAATACATTTGAGCAAATAGCATTAAGCACACGTTATCCGCAAGGCGGCAGCAACATGAGTTTGCTGGGAGTATTTGTAAGCCACAACTGGGAAATTAACCCCAAGTTTATTTTAAATGATGGTATAAGATACTCGTTTGTAAATACCGTGAGCAACATGGGTAATAGCCAAACATTTTTCAGCTTTTTACCGGCCACTATTCACCAAACTAACCAAGCCATAAATGGTAACCTTGGATTGATTTATTTGTTGAACGAAAAGTTACGTTTTTATGCTAATGTATCCAATGCTTTTCATGCGCCAAACATTGATGATTTGAGCAAAATATTTGATAGCAATAGCAAGGATAAATTTGTGGTGATACCTAATCCAAGTTTAAAACCAGAGCAAAGTATTACTGCCGAGTTTGGAACCAACATCAACGTGAAAAACAAAATAAAAATTAATACCAATATTTTTTACACCAAACTGTACAATGCATTTGTAATGACAGCTGCGCAAGCCAATGGCAACGATAGTTTAGTTTATGATGGGGTAACATCAAAAGTACATATGCTTACCAACAAACAAGAAGCTTTTGTTTTAGGATGGCATGTGGATGCACAAGTTCAGGTATCAGATAATTTTAGTTTTTATGGCGCATATACATTTACCCGAGGCCGCATACAACATAACGGAACAACCACTTCCCCACTCGATCATATTCCTCCAGCGTATGGAAATGTTGGTTCAAAACTTCAATTAAAAGGGTTTAGGTTTGATGTATATAGCCAATTTAGTGGAGCTAAAAAACTAGTCGATTACAACCTAAATGGCGAGGATAATTTGCAGTACGCAACAAATAATGGTATGCCAGCTTGGTACACAATAAATGCGAAGTTGCAATACCATATTTTTAAGAGAGGAAAAGCCATCAATTTACAAACCGGGGTTGAGAATATTTTAGACACCCATTATCGCCTTTTTGCAAGCGGCATAAGCGCCATGGGACGTAATTTTTACCTAACAGTTAGATTAGGTTTTTAACGTTAAAAAAAATATTACACTAATCATATTCTAATTTCAGCATTTCTGCTATATTTGATTTGTAATAAAAATCTTCATAGAGATGCTTAACACCATTCAACAATTTATAAATTACTTAAATTACGAAAAGCATTTCTCGGCCCATACCATCCGTGGTTATCAAAACGACTTAGCACAATTCAGCACATTTATTATACAACAATTCGAAATCGATTCTCCAACGGTTATCAGCCATCAACACATCAGAACCTGGTTGGTTAATTTAATGAACAACAACATCGAACCCCGAAGTGTTGCCCGAAAGCTATCTGCTTTACGCAGTTATTTTAAATACCTGCTTAAAGAAGAAATAGTAAGTAACAATCCTGTTGCTAAAGTGCAGGCTCCTAAAGTGGCTAAAAAACTACCCAGTTTTGTTGAAGAGCAAAACCTCAGTCTGCTTTTCGACCAGAAGATTAACCAAAATGAGGAAGATATTTTCAGCAACGATTTTGAAGGACAAAGAAACAGATTGGTATTGTTACTATTTTACACTTGCGGAGTTCGTTTATCAGAATTGATTGAACTTAAAACCACTGATTTTGATAGCTACCGACAAACCATTAAGGTATTAGGTAAACGAAACAAAGAACGGATTATCCCTGTAACAAAAGAGTTAAACCAAGAAATACAAAAATATTTAATACTTAAGACTCAGGAGGGGTTAAACAACGAGCAGTTGTTTGCTTTGTCTTCCAATAATAAAATGTACCCTAAAGCAGTTTACAATATCGTTAACCGTTTTTTAAGTATGGTAACCACAATCGATAAAAAAAGTCCCCATGTGTTAAGGCACACCTTTGCCACCCACCTGCTAAACAAAGGCGCAGATTTAAATGCGATAAAAGAGCTGCTTGGGCATGCAAGTTTAGCCGCCACACAAGTGTACACACACAATAGTATTGAAAGGTTAAAAAACATACATAAAACACGACATCCAAGAGCATAAAAATATTCCTGCATACACACGTATAAACCGAACCAAATGCTGGGCAGGCAGCAAAAAGGTTCAATTAAACAATAAACATATGAAAGTAGACATTCAATCCATCCACTTTACAGCCGACTACAAGCTGTTAGATTTCATCACTAAAAAAATGGAAAAAGTGCAGACCTTTTATGATGGAATTAAAAGCACAGACGTATACCTGAGGGTTGAAAAAGACAGCGAGAAAGAGAATAAAACGGTAGAGGTGAAAATAAACATAAACGGAAACCCTATATTTGCCAAAGAACAAGCGAGCACATTTGAAGCAGCTACAGATTTGGTATTAGACAAACTAGTTGCCCAAGTAAAAAAACACAAAGAAAAAGTAGTGGCTAAACAAGAATAACCCACCACACTTTTATAAAATTTAAAGCCCGTTATGCTTCATAACGGGCTTTTTTGCAAATATTCGGCTTGATAATCAGCACTGATTAAAAAAAAGTTTGCATATTATTTCCCAAACCAACACTTTTGCACCCGCTGTTACACAACACAACGCCTCTATAAATGCGTTAATTTGAAATTTTGCTTCCAAAAATTTGCATACATCTTGTAAATAACTACATTTGCAGTCCTTTTTTAGGAAAGTAAGTAGACAAGATTGTTCTTTAAATATTGAAAATACTGAACAAGGCTAGCGATAGCCTAACTCAATAAGCCACTTTAGCTCAGCTGGTAGAGCAA
>DITN01000102.1 GCA_002422865.1 Bacteroidetes bacterium UBA6183
CAGGCTATCTTGAGCTTTTAAACCCACAGCGCCAAACAGCAGCAGCAAAATAAGGAGGTATGATTTCATGCGTTGGTGCAATATACCTAATGGCAGGAGTTTATCAAATGGGAAATGTACTGCATGCGTAAAATGTATTGGGTGCCATGATAGATTGTTATTTATGCCTACGTAATTTTAAACAATTATGCTTATTTTTGATTGACAAAACACAAGTAAAAACACCACACTATGATTACCATACATCCGCAATACTTAACCGACAAGGAAGGAAATAAAATATCAGTGGTATTGCCAATTAACGACTTTAACTCAATACTAGAGGAGTTGGAAGAGTTAGAAGATATAAAGCTTTATGATGAGGCAAAAAAAGAAGATGAAGGTGAGCGTATCTTATTTTCTGACTACTTAAAAAACAGAAAGTAAAATGGTAAGATATACTGTTTACTTATCCAAAAATGCACAAAAACAGTTGGACAAACTTTCTGATAATATAGCAAGACCTATAATTGAAGCAATTTCGGGTTTAGAGCAAAACCCACGCCCAATAGGCTATAAGAAACTTAAAGGCCGAGATGGATACAGAATAAGGGTTGCCAATTACAGGGTTATTTACGAAATAATTGACCAAAAACTTATTGTTGAAGTAATAACTTTAGGGCACAGAAAAGATATTTATCAATAACACTGAATAGATAATTGGTAAACGTGTCACCCCTTCGGGGTTGGTTGGCTGCTTTGCTTTTTATTTGAGAATAATTTCACCACTTCGTGGTTGTGATACTTTCAAATATGTTCATTAATTCCGATAAATTCTATTCCTAGAAAAATAGCTAAAATCATTACAACTCTTTGTATATTAGCGAACTAATTAATAAACAAAACGACCATTATGCAAAAGCTTCTCAAAGAGTTAACAAAAAGACCTAGAGTGATTTTTAGTAACTCTCTTAAGATACTTTTATATTTATTTATTGCTCTGGTAGTTTTAATATTATCATTAGTTGTCGTAATAATTATTTTTCCTAAAAGCAAAAATTCTGATGCAGATTATTCAGAGGTTATAGAATACTTTAAGCTAAAAAAAATAAATTCAAACATTCCCTCGTACAAAGACTATACTTTTATAGTTGGTGATACCCTTTTTGGTACGTTCTATGCTGCAGATGTTGAACAGCCAGGAACTGAAACAAGTTTATATATTACGCTATTGAATGATACTTCGACAAAAATTACATTACCTATGGGTAGACCAGGGTCGGGATTAAGTGAGGTTTTTCATTATTATGATGGTTTTTTTTACGGTTACACAGAATACAAGGGTGGTTTTTGTAAAATTGGATTAAGCAGCAAATTTGAAAAAATGCGGTTTGACAATAAATATATTCCTGAGGAATTTGATTTTGGATATACTGATAGTTTAATGGTATATCACGTAAACAACAGTTTTGAAGTTTTTAACTTGAAAAATGAAAAGATAATTATTAAGCGTAGTAAAAATCAATTTGATTCTAAATTCATTCGTCCATTAATGTTAAGTAATAGAATCCTATTAACACAAGCTATATACCATGACAGCTCATCAGAGCAAGGGATAGTAACTTTACGAGCTTATAATCCAGTGAGTTTTAAAATTGAGTGGAGCAAGAGTTATCCATTGGATGAGTTCAAAATTTATAATGCTGAATATACCTATTTAACCCTCAGGAAAAATGTAATTAGAAATCATAACCCACATTTCATCATACAAACCAATAAAAGCATATTCGTTATTGATTTGTATTCAGGTGTTATTTTATTCGAGTATAATAAAAGTAATGAAGATTGTTTTAAAACTCAAACTCTTACAGATAGTGATACAATTGTAATTTCCAATAAGGATAAAATTCTCTGTATAAATTACAAACGAAACAAAGTTCTTTGGGAAAAACAATTTGGATTTGAATTCAATAATGTCTTAACATGGAAAAACCATTTGATTTTCTATACTGACGATTCTGTCTATGTAGCGCCAGTAAAAAGCTTAAATATTACAAAAGGATTTAGTAGGAATAATTTTCCAAATCTAAATAAATCTGCATTTAATAATTATATTTTCATTGACAATTCAATTTACAACTAATCATATCTAACACTATAACATTCAAAAACTTCACCCCCACTTTAGTTCACGTCCCGACTACTCAGTTCACGCATACGTTTTGTGCTTGTGTAGTTACATTCCAAATAAAGCCAAACATTTTTGCACTTTAATCTTGTTTGAATGTCACCCCTTCGGGGTTGGTTGGCTGCTTTGCTTTTTATTCGAGAATAATTTCACAACTTCGTGGTTGGGCTTTTGCCAAATATGATTATCTAATCTAATGAATTAAATTCTAGGTAAGGTTATGGACCTAATCAGACCAGTGTGTATAGGTTAAAGTTTGTTGATTTAAGTTCAGTTGAATTGAAACGTATTCCACTTCACCAACTGTTCTGTCGTATTGTATGATTGAATCACTAGAGTACTTTGTAGCATTAAGATTACTCATCAATCTTTCTATATCGTAAAATGTTGTTGAGTCTAACTTCAAAACAAACTGCTCATCAAAGTCTGAACCGAATTGCATCTTGGATGAATTTGAGCTAAGTAACTCAAACTCTGTGAGCGAGTAGTTTAGCTCTTTAGCAATTAAACCACTGAAGTAACTTTTATCATGTTTTACACATGAAACGAGTATTAGACATGTAATCAAAAATATCCAAATCAATTTCATATTATTCAGTTTATAACTTTATCAATCGAGGTTTCATCCTACTCAGTTCACGCATACGTTTCGTCCTTGTGTAGTTACATTCCAAATAAAGCCAAACATTTTTTTATACTTTATTCCTATTTGAATGTCACCCCTTCGGGGTTGGCTGGCTGCTTTGCTTTTTATGCGAGAATCTACTGCTAACATTATTTTGTTCCAATAAAGGAAACTAAACACAAATTACCCTTTTGATCTAATAGTTTCATTTTTTCTTGCTCTGAAACAGGTAGTTTAAAACTGGTGTTATCCAACAAAATAATGTTTCTTAAGTCATCATATCCAGCCTCATCTGTTGCTTTATAATTATACATATACACTCCATAGAACAAATCTTTGTAAGCACCGCTGATGTGATTTTTTTTCAGAAACAACACATTAGCAATGAAATCATTAATCTCATTTGGTTTTAGTTTAGAAAACATCATGACACTATCTATTTTATGTATATCAATTCCTTCCACCGGCAAAAATAGTTTTGTACTATTTATGTATAAGTAACCCTCATCATCAAAATAATAATTTGTTACCTTATCAGTAATTAGGCTATCCATAAGCTTATTTAGCTCTTGAATAGCATTTTCTGTTTTTTCAATTGAATACTCAAATTGAATAACATTTCTATTGGGGCTATTTCTACAACCAATCGAAACGCATAATAAAAATGTCGACAAACAAATTACTATTAACAAAAATACTTTTCTCATTTTACTTGAATTTATGGTTGTATCCTCAGTTCACGCTGACATCCCGTCAGTGTGTCGCTATACTCAAACATAGCCCGACACAAGTTTTTCGCTTTAATATTATTTAAGTTAAAATATGTCAATCCCATTTTTTTTTATTCGAGCGTAATTTAACCACTTTGTGGTCATATAAAAAACAAAAAAGCCCCCGAAAATGTCGGAGGCTTTGTGTTAAATCGTTTGATGATTAGTAACCGAAAATATCTTCTAAAGTTAACTCCACCACTTCACCATATTTCTTCAAATCTTCTACATTAATTTTTTCTTTGCTTCCCATTACCATGTAGTGGTAAGTTGCGCCTTTGTAGTTTTTGTTATAAAACTGCTCAATGTCGGCAAAGGTTAATTTATCAATGTTATCATACACATCTTTACTGGTATCGTGGTGTAAGCCTAATTTTTTAGCGCCCATCAATGTAAAGAAAATGGCTTCTTTATTGGTACGTTGGGTTTCTATTTGTTGCTTAATGGCTTCTTTGGCAGCATTAAAACTGGCTTCTGCTTTTGGCAAGTTGGTTAACAATTCTTGCATGGCAGGCACTGCATCGTTTAACTTATCTGCTTGTGTGCCAATATAAGCAGTAATGTAGTATGGGTCCTCTTTTTTAGTTGGGTTGGTGTAACGCGAGAAAGTTGAGTAAGCCAATGCCTTACTTTCGCGAATGGTTTGGAATACTACCGATGACATGCCACCACCAAAGTACTCATTAAACATACCTACAATTGGGTAAGCAGTACTATCGTATGCTTGTGCTTGGCGGCTTAACCAATAAATTTCGGCTTGTACCATTTTGTAGTCTACAAAATAAACTTTGTTTGTTGTGGTTTGGTTCCGCGTAAATACTATTGGTGCAGGTGCTTGTTTTAACTTTTTAGCCAACTTGTGCTCTTTGGTAAGCATGGTATTTAAATTAACCAACTGCATTGGTCCGTAATAATAAATACTGTGTTGGTATGAAGTTAACTGCTTAATCATATCCACCAATTCTTCTGCTTTTAATGCATTAAGCTGCTCGGCAGTTAAATTGTATGTAGTAGGATTTTTGCTCCCATATATTACATAGTTTCGCAGTGCTTGCCAGAAAATAGCTTGCTTGTTTAACTTGGCATCTTTACGTTGTTTTAAAGTACGTTGTACCAATTGGTTTAAAGCTTCTTGATCGGGTTTTGCGTTAGCCAATAAATGTTCGAACAATTTTAAAGCAGGCTCAAAGTTTTCGTTCAAACCACTTAATGAAACATACACCTGGTCTTCTCCCGCACTTACGCTGAAGTCGCAAGCCAATTTGTAAAACTCTTTACTAATTTGTTCGCTGGTGTATTTATCGGTACCCAAGTATTGTAACAACTGAACAGCAATAGGTAATTTAATGTTGTTAAACTTACCCATATCGAGCACATAATACATACTGAACAATCCGTTTTCGTTGTTTTTAACATAATAAACAGGTACCTGTTTGTTTAATGTGGTACGTGTAACATCTTTATCAAAATCTAAAAACTTAGGTGCAATACGCGGAGGGTTTGAGTTAACAATAGACTCCACAAAAGGACTCATGTCGTTGCGGTTTACTTCAACCGGAGTAATGGTTGGTTTTTCTATTTTAACAATGCCTTTGTCTTCGCCAATGTTTTTATTGATTACCACATAATCGTTGGTGTATGCTTTGTGTGCATAGTTAATAATTTCTTCGCGGGTAATTTTAGATAAGTCTTCCAACATACGTGCTTGTTCTGTCCAAGGCATATCTACCACAAATGCATCTAACATAACAGCAGCACGACCTTCATTACTCTCGTTGTTGCGAATACGATCTACCTTAAAGTTATTGATGATGGCTTTCAAATCTTCATCGGTAAACTTACCGGCTTTAATGTTATCAATTTGCTCTAACAATAATTTACGCACCTCATCAAGAGTTTGTCCTTGCTTTGGTTTACCGGTTAAGAAATGAATCCCATAATCTTTATTCATCCATACTGATGAAGAAGCAGCCAGTACTTTTTGTTGCTTTACCAAGTTTAAATCAATAAAACCTGCTTTAGAGTTGGCCAATAAATAATCAACCAAAGTGGCTAACTGTGCATCTTTTGAATTTGCTCCTGCAGTGCGGAAACCAATCATGATATTTTCTGCATCCGGACCATAAACATTAACTACCGTTGGTGCGTCACGTTTTGGTTCAGTATCAAAAGTATAAGCAGGAACCGGCTTAGGTTGCATGTAAGCAAACTTATCGGCAATCATAGCTACTGTTTTATCAGGGTCAACATCACCCGCTAAAATAATGGCCATGTTATTTGGTACGTAATACGTATTAAAGTAGTTGCGTATTTTAATTAACGATGGATTTTTTAAATGCTCAACTGTACCAATGGTAGTTTGTGTACCATAAGCATGTTTGGTAAATAAATTGGCCATCATGGCTTCAAACACTTTGCGGCCATCATTATCTAAAGCAATATTTTTCTCTTCGTAAACTGCTTCTAACTCTGTATGAAACAAACGTAAAACAGGCGCTCTAAAACGCTCGGCTTCTATAGTTAACCAGTTTTCAATTTGGTTTTGAGGAATATCATTTACATAAACCGTTTGCTCTAATGAGGTAAATGCGTTGGTACCTTGCGCACCAACAGTTGATAACATTTTATCATACTCATTTGCGATGGCAAACTGACTGGCAACACCACTCACCGAATCTATTTTACGGTAAATTTCTTTACGTTTTTTCTCATCGGTGGTTTTATTGTACTGCTCGTACAACGCATCTATTTTATCCAACTGTTCTTTTTCTTTAGCCCAGTCTTTTGTACCGTATTTATCAGTTCCTTTAAACAATAAATGTTCAAGGTAATGCGCCAATCCGGTATTGTCAGAAGGGTCGTTTTTACTACCTGCTTTGGTAGCAATGTAGGTTTGTACCCTTGGCTCCGATTTGTTTACAGAAATCATCACCGTTAATCCATTTGGTAAGGTGTAAATACGCACACCTAACGGATCGTTTTGAACTGTTTTGTAAGTAAATCTAACATCGATAGATTTACGCTCAACCCACTGATAAGGCTCTTGAGCAAAGGTTGTTAAAGTAAAAAAGGCTAATACTAAACTAAGTACTCGTTGCATAAAATAAATGTAGCGTTGTTATAAAAATTAATGTTGAATCGTAATCTTTTTGGTAGTTGAGTTACCATTTGCATCCTGAATGTTTAATAAATAAACACCCGCTGCAAGTTCACTGGTATTGATACTTGTTTGGTTTGATAAGTTGGTTGACATTATTTTTTTACCAAAAATATCAAGCAAAGTGCAGCTGTATAATTCGCCATTATTGGTAGTTATATTTAATTCATTATTTGCCGGAACAGGGTAACAAACAAAGTTGTTATCGTCTAGTTTATTAATTTCGTTAACAGAAACAATAGTAGTTCCGGTGTATTGAATACGGAATTCAAATGCCGCTTCACCAGCTGTAACGCGTGTTACAAAAATCTCGGCAATGCCCAA
>DITN01000047.1 GCA_002422865.1 Bacteroidetes bacterium UBA6183
ATACTTGGTGGCAAACAGAAACAGGTGGTATAATGATTTCTAATTTGGCTGGAGTTACCCCACAAAAACCTGCACATGCCACTTTGCCTTTGCCAGGTGTATTACCTGTATTGGTTGATGAAAACGGAAATGAAGTAGAAGGTAATGGTGTTGGAGGAAACCTTTGTATTAAGCATCCTTGGCCGGGAATGATTCGCACAACCTATGGTGACCATGAACGTTGCAGAACTAATTATTTTGCAACCTATGCCAATATGTATTTTACAGGCGATGGCTGCTTACGTGATGCAGATGGAAACTACCGAATCACAGGCCGTGTTGATGATGTATTAAATGTGAGCGGTCATAGAATTGGAACTGCAGAAGTTGAGAATGCAATTAACATGCACAGTGGTGTGGTTGAAAGTGCAGTAGTTGGTTACCCGCATGATATAAAAGGACAAGGTATTTATGCTTATGTAATTTATGAAGGTTCTCACCACGAAGAAAATTTAACACGTCAAGATATTTTACAAACCGTATCTCGCATTATTGGACCTATTGCTAAGCCTGATAAGATACAGTTTGTGAGTGGTTTGCCTAAAACCCGAAGTGGTAAAATTATGCGTAGGATATTACGCAAAATTGCCGAGGGTGAAACCGAAAATCTTGGTGATACATCCACCTTGTTAGACCCGGGTGTGGTTGATGATATAAAGGATGGAGCAAAGTTGATTTTGTAAGTAACCAACTAGCATTTAACAAAAATTTATCAGAAAGATTCGGTGATAATTCATCGGGTCTTTTTGTTTTTTATGATGCTTAATAATTCAATCATGTAAATCAACCACAAAATTGTATAATTTGATGTGTCAAAGTAAACCTACTTTTGTGCCATCAACATTGGACTATATCATGAAAGCACAAGCATATACAAAAATGACATTTCCGGTTTTGGGAATGAGTTGCGCGGCCTGCGCTGTAAGCGTAGAAAGTATGCTCAAAAATACCGATGGAGTTAAAGATGCTGCTGTTAATTATGCCAATCAAACTGCGTGGGCAGAGGTTCCTGAAAAGTTTGATTTGTCTGTTTTGAAAACGGCATTACAATCTGTTGGATACGATATAATTATTGATGAGGAAGATCCTCAGGCTATTCAACAAGAGGCACAACAAAAATATTATGCAGCGCTTAAACAACGAACCTCCATTTCAGCACTACTTTCTCTCCCCGTAGTTATTATTGGCATGTTTTTTATGAATATGCCATATGGTAATTGGATATCCATGTTACTAACCGCTCCAGTAGTATTTTGGTTTGGAAGAAGTTTTTTTGTTCATGCATATAAGCAAGCTAAGTTTGGTAAGGCCAACATGGATACATTAGTAGCACTAAGTACAGGTATTGCATTTGCGTTTAGTTTGTTTAATACTATTTATCCTGAGTTTTGGCACAATAAAGGTTTGCATGCACATGTTTATTACGAAGCAGCATCGGTAGTAATTACATTTATCTCGTTGGGTAAATTACTAGAAGAACGCGCCAAATCGAATACTTCATACGCTTTAAAAAAATTAATGGGCCTTAAACCCAAAACTGTTATTGCATTAATTAATGGCAGCGAGCAAGAGATTGCAATAACAAAGGTGCAAGTTGGTTATACATTAAGAGTAAAGCCCGGAGATAAAATTCCTGTTGATGGAAAAGTAGATTCAGGAACATCATTTGTTGATGAAAGTATGATTAGTGGTGAGCCCATTGCTGTTGAGAAAAAAGAAGGAGATCGTGTATTTGCTGGAACAATTAATCAAAAAGGAAGTTTTTTGTTTACTGCAGAAAAAGTGGGTGGAGATACCATTCTTGCTCAAATCATAAAAATGGTGCAAGAAGCACAAGGATCCAAGGCTCCCGTTCAAAAACTGGTTGATAAAATTGCCGGGGTATTTGTGCCAACTGTAATTGGTATTGCCATTTTAACTTTTATCGTTTGGATGATTTTTGGTGGTGATGATGCATTCACACATGCATTGTTAACTTCTGTTACTGTGCTTGTTATTGCTTGTCCGTGCGCACTTGGATTAGCAACTCCAACAGCTATCATGGTTGGTGTTGGTAAGGGTGCAGAAAATAACATGTTAATTAAAGATGCAGAAAGTTTAGNNAGGAACCATTACGGAAGGAAAACCTGTTGTAATGCATACCTACAAATCTGATGATTTGAGCAATATGGATAAGCAGGTTTTATTCAGCATCGAATCACAATCAGAGCATCCTTTAGCAGAGGCAGTGGTAAATTATTTAAGTGATGGTATTAAAGAACGAGTTAGCCTACAAAATTTTGAAAGCATAACCGGTAAGGGGGTTAAAGCTGTTTTTAATTCAACTGCATATTATGTTGGTAATAAACAACTGATGTTAGATATGGGCGTTGAGCTTAATGAGGCTCAATATCAACAAGCTGTATCGTGGCAAAGTAATGCACAAACTGTAATTTATTTTGCGTCAAACCAAAATGTGTTAATGATGATTGCCATTGCTGATAAAATTAAAGATACATCGGCAAATGCCATTCACTTGTTGCAAAAACGTGGGGTTGATGTATATATGCTTACAGGCGATAATAAACATACAGCCGAGGCTGTGGCCAAGCAAGTGGGCATCACCCATTTTAAAGCGGAGGTTTTGCCTGCAGATAAAGCAACTTTTATTAAGCAATTACAAGCAAATGGTAAAACCGTAGCAATGGTTGGCGATGGTATAAATGATAGTCAGGCATTGGCTCAGGCAGATGTAAGTATAGCCATGGGAAAAGGTTCAGACATTGCGATGGATGTAGCTAAAATCACCTTGATAACATCTGATTTGCAATCAGTAGCTAAAGCATTCATGTTATCAGAAAAAACAGTGAAAGGCATAAGACAAAATTTATTTTGGGCGTTTATTTATAACGTGATAGGCATACCATTGGCAGCAGGTGTATTGTATCCTGTTAATGGTTTTTTATTAGATCCCATGATTGCAGGAGCGGCAATGGCAATGAGTTCGGTATCTGTAGTAAGTAACAGCCTGCGTTTAAAGTTTGTTAAACTATAACTTTATTTGGCATCTTATTTTTAAAACTTGTGTTAATTTTGATTGTTAATTTAGAACCATGGCAAACAAAAATAATTTACCACGAAGAAGCTTCATTGCAAGAATGTCGGCAGCATTGGCAGCAACAGTAGCTATGCCGTTGTTAGGTGCGAGCAAAAGTTTAAAAAATAATATTGCAAACGAAATGGAAAATAGCAATCCGATAAAAAGTATAAAACCAATGGGTTTCCAATGGGAAACTGCAGATCCTTTTCTTTTTTGTGTTCATCACGAAGATGCTTTCCCTAAAGGTAACGAACAAATGGGACCATCATCAGATTATTTTAAAGGTCGTCATTTAGGTGATGATTTTATCATAAAAGATGGATTCCGCATGTACCATGGTAAAGTAATTCCGGGTTTCCCTGGTCATCCCCACCGTGGTTTTGAAACCATTACAGTTGTTCGTAAAGGTATAGTTGATCATGCCGACTCATTAGGTGCAGCCGGACGTTATGGTAACGGTGATGTGCAATGGATGACAGCAGGAAAAGGTGTTCAGCACTCTGAAATGTTTCCTTTAATTAACAAGGATAAAGACAATACCATGGAGTTGTTTCAAATTTGGTTGAATTTACCGACTCGTAGTAAAATGGTTGAACCACATTTTAAGATGATGTGGAGTGAGGATATTCCGAAACTAAAACACAAAGACAACAACCAGAAAGAAACAACTGTTGAAGTAATTGCAGGTACTTTAGGTAAATTAAAAGCACCAGCTCCACCACCAAATTCTTGGGCAGCCGATCTTACCAATGAGGTTGCTGTTTGGAATATAAAAATGCAAGTCGATGCCACTTGGGTGTTGCCTAAAACATCAGCCGGAGTTAATCGTACGTTATATTTTTATCAAGGCAATACAATTAAACTTTCGGGAAATGAAATAAATAAATACCATGCTGCTGAACTTAAATCAGACGTGGATATTACCATTACCAATGGAAGTGAAGAATGCGGGATTTTAATTTTACAAGGTAAACCCATCAACGAACAAGTGATGCAATATGGCCCGTTTGTAATGAACACCAAAGAAGAAATACATCAGGCGTTTGAAGATTACCAAAAAACACAATTTGGTGGTTGGCCATGGCAACGTTACGATCAAGTACACGACCGAAACCTGGGACGTTTTGCCAAACATGCAAACGGTAAACTGGAAAAACCGAAGAGCTAAATTTGTTAGTGAATCAATAAATATGAAAGGTCAGCAAGCATAAAAGCGAGCTGACCTTTTGTTTAATATGACTGATTAGTCCGTTACGCAATAACCCAAACCAACTTGTTTAATCCCTGTATCGAAACGTAGTTCAGCATAGCTAATTTCGTGCTTAAGATTTCGTGCTTTTAATTTAAACCTCATCTACTTTTTTGTATTGATTAATTGATTATTTTGCCACATTGATGAATTGGTTCAAATCCATATTGTTATCTGCGGTTGGTGTCGCATTGCTTTGGCTAGCCCTGCGTAATTTACCTTTGCATGAGCTTGGAGCACAACTCAAGCAAGCCAACTATTGGCTTATTATACCGGTGTTTGTGGTGACATTATTGGGTTATTACATACGCATCAAAAGGTGGCAACTTCTGTATAAAAGTTTACAGTTTGAAGTGCCGTTTAAAGCAGCTTGGATATCCCTTTGTGCAGGATATTTGGTTAGCTATGTGGTACCTAGAGGTGGTGAAATTACTAGGTGTTTATTGGTAAAACGGTATAAAGATGTTCCCTTTAACCAATCTTTGGCAAGCGTAATTATTGAACGTGTTACTGATACCTTTTGTTTGTTGTTGCTTGTAATCGGGATTTTGATTTTTAACGTACAAGAGACCTCTTCTTTTTTTCAAACCAATATTATTTTGCCCATTGCCGAACGATTAAATATAAAAGGGTTGTTACTTATTGTTTTGTTTGGGTTGATATTGTTAGGTGGTATATATTTTTACATCAACAAAAAAGCAAACGATGATGTTTGGGCAACCACATTTTTACAAGCGTTAAAACGGTTGTTGTTATTGGAGCAAAAGGGATTTTATTTATTTTATACCTTTCTTATTTGGGTGGGTTATTTTTTAATGACTTACCTCTGGGTTTTTGCTTTTGATGAAAGTAGTGGGCTTTCCATTGCTCAGGTTTTTGTGGTGATGATTATTGGTACAATTGGGAAATCGGTGCCCATACAAGGCGGTGGAATGGGTGCTTATCATTATTTGGTGGCACAGGCATTCTTAATGTTTGGCGTAGGGTTGGTTACGGGAAACGCACTCGCCATCATCATTCATGGTGCACAAACAATTTACACCATCGTTACCGGTTCTACGGCATATTTAATGTTAATGTACGATGAAAAAGGCCGTAATTTGTAGCCTGATTATGCAATTGAAAAATAATATTATTTTAATGTGTGCCATACTGTTTAGTGGCGTTGTACATGCACAAGTTACTAAAGTTGGTAATGATACTTTGTATGATGTAGCCTGCTGGAATGTGGAGTGGTTTGGAGATGCGACCGAAGGTCCAACCAACGAGGTAACGCAATACAATAATGTTAGAACAGTAATTACCAATACAGAAGTTGATGTTTGGGGCTTGTGTGAAGTATCAAACTCAACAACATTTTATAATTTGTTAAATGAGTTACCTTCTTATCAAGGTGTTTTGGCTACCTATAATCAAACACAAAAAACGGCATTAATTTTTAACAGGGATTTGTTTGAGTTGATGAGCAACAACTTAATAACCGACCCAAGTAATCCTGATTATTACAATGCTTTTGCCTCGGGCAGATATCCATTTGAAGTTGTGTTGCGCACAAGAACCTACCCTTTTGATTCTGTTTATTTTTATGTAGTTCATTTAAAGGCAAACAGTGGCAGTGCCGATCAGGCATCCTATAACCGTAGATCCAATGCTTCGTTGTATTTGCAACAGTTTTTAAACACACAACGTGCCAATAAAAAAATTGTAGTACTTGGCGATTTTAATGATGATGTAGATCAATCGGTGGTAAGAATAAATGGTTCATATTTAGCGTCTCCTTTTCAAAATTTCAGTAATGATTCAACCCGCTACTTTTTCCCGAGCAAACAGTTGAGTTTGGACGGAGAAACCACTTATCCAAACTACAAGCCCATTAATATGATTGACCATATTTTAACTTCAAGGGCTTTGTCCGATTCGTTTTATGTAAAACAATCGGCTGCAGTTTTAAAACAGTTTTCGGCTCAAATCAGTGGCTACTTATCTAATACATCCGATCATTATCCGGTGCTTACCAGGTTTAATTTAAAACGTTACCCTAAGGCAACACCAATAGATACCTCTAATAACGATACCATTCCTAATACAGGAGTTCGTGAATTAACAAAGGTTGAATTCAACGTTTATCCAAATCCAACACAAGGTATATTTACTATTGATGCAGATATAAACATTCAAAATATAACATTATACAATCTTTTAGGTGAGGAAGTTTATACAACTCAACCCACAAAAAATGCCCGAGTAATTGTGTTACCCGAGCATGTTAAAAATGGAATGTATTTGTTGTTGGTACAAACACCTTTAGGTGAAGTGCATAAGCGCATTCACCTCCTGCGCAATTAGTTATTGTTGTGGCATTTCAACAGGCATCTTGGCATTACGCCAAGCACCCATTCCACCATCTAAGTCGTACACTTTTTTAAAGCCTAAAGTTTGCATTTTTTCTGCACACTCTGCACTACGTCCACCACTGGCACAATACACGTAATAAGTTGCATTGCGGTCGAGTTTGTTTAATTCAGCATCAAAGTTATCGCCAAAAATATCTAACAAACGTGCATCTTTTATAAATCCTTTTTTGTATTCGCCCGGTGTGCGCACATCTAAAATTACACCCGGTTGTTTTGCAATTTTGTCGCCAAAATCGGCTGCACTAATTACTTTAAACACAGAACCTGTATCAGTTAAGTTTTGGGTTGATTCTGTGCTTGCTGTTGCACTTTGATTATCAGCTTGTGTGGGTTTGCTATTGCTGCAAGCCACTGTTAAAAACGCGCCAAGCGCTATGGTATATATAACTTTCATAATGATTTTTATTATCCAAATATATACGATATTTTACGATGCAAATAATTAATTTGCGGCATCATGAAAATTACATTTTTAGGTACCGGCACATCACAAGGCGTTCCCATCATTGGTTGCGATTGTTACGTATGCCGTTCTGAAAATTCTGCTGATAAAAGACTGAGAACCTCTGTGTTGGTTCAAGCCAACGATAAAAATATTGTGGTGGATAGTGGGCCGGATTTCAGGCAACAGATGTTGGCTTGTAAACTAAAACGTTTAGATGGATTGATATTTACCCACGCGCACAAAGATCATATTGCCGGTTTGGATGACATACGCGGGTTTAACTTTATTCAGCGTGAAGCCATTGATGTGTATTGCACAGCTGCAGTTGAACAACAAATGCGAAAGGAGTTTGCTTATATTTTTGATGAGGTAAAATACCCAGGTGTACCGGAATTAGCCATTACACGCATTCACAATGATGTACCATTTGATGTGAAGAGTGTTCACGTTACTCCTGTGGAGGTGATGCATTACAAACTGACCGTATTGGGTTTTATGTTTACCGAAACCAATAATAACCATACATTTGCTTACATTACTGATGCCAATTTCATTGGTGATGATGAAATCAAAAAAATAAAAGACTGCGAAGTATTGGTACTAAATGCCTTACGCCACGAAAAACACATCAGTCATTTTACATTAGAGGAAGCCCTGCACATGATAAAAAAAATAAATCCTAAATGGGCGTATTTAACCCACATTAGTCACCAATTGGGACTACATGATGAGGTTTCGGCTACCTTACCACCAAACGTATTTTTAGCATACGATGGTTTAAGTATAGAAATATAATGGCCATCATCGGTTCTTTCCATCAACACTATCATTTTGTAAAACAACTTGCACCTGACTTAAACCAATGGTTATTAGGGGCGAGTTTAGACAGTGCTTTTACCATTAGCAAGCAAGAGTTGGTGATGTTGTTCAATAAAAATAATGAGCAACTTGTGGTAAAAGTATTGGCCAAATTTCACAGTGGTTTTTTGTTGTTTGAAAACACACCTTACCACAAGGGCAGTAATGCGCAAGCTTGTTTCGAGCCTTTGTTTGGCAAGCAAGTAATAACTGTTAAACCACATTTATACAACCGTTCTTTTGAGGTTGTATTCGATAATAACCAAGTGCTTATCTTTAAGTGTTATGATGCGTTAATTAATGTGGTTTTGGTTGATGGTGGCGAAGTAGTTGATATGTTCAGAGAAAGTATTCAAAACGATTGGACATATAACCCGGTAGAGTTTGAGGTAACGGATGAAAACATCATCAATAAATTAGATGCATACCAATATGAGGCAGGTAAATATTGGGTGTATAAGCGTGAAGCAGATGATGAATTTTATTTGTCTTTAAATCCGCAAACAGATAAACCCATACTAGAAACCAATAATTCGGTTGAGGCATCTACCATTTTTGCGAGATATGCACTTGGTTCGCTTGGGTTTAAACAGGCTAAAGTATCGCGAGTTGCTACACTTGAAGGCGAAATAAAACGGTTAAAACAACAAATTAAACTCAGCGAACAAGGCATTAAACAGTTATTGCACCAATCGCCATTTGAAGAAATTGGACATATTATTATGGCCAACTTGCATGCCATACCTAAACAAACCAAACAAATAGAGTTGTTTGATTTTTATAACAACAAAAATATTTTGGTAAAACTAAAAAGTGATTTAGATGCTGCTGCCAACGCTGCTTATTATTACCGCAAGGCTAAAAATAAAAAGATAGAAGTTGAGCAAATGGAGCAGAAACTATTAAACCTGCAACAAAAATTAGTTGGTGTTGAGTTGATGTTGGAGCAAGTAAATGCTGCTCAAAATGCCAAACAACTTAAACCATTACAAGTAAGCAAAAAGCAAGAAGTGGTTTTCCCTTTTAAACGATTTGTGGTGCAAGAATTTGAAATTTGGGTAGGAAAAAATGCAGCTAACAACGATTTGCTTACGCAAAAATATGCGCATAAAAACGACCTTTGGATTCATGCAAAAGGTGTTACTGGTTCGCATACCATCATCAAACATAAAGCAGGAAAGGCTATTCCTAACAATGTATTAACCATTGCCGCACAAATAGCCGCATATTACAGCAAACACAAAGGCAATACCTTAGCACCTGTGTGTTATACGTTAAAAAAGTTTGTACGTAAACCTAAAGGTTTTGAACCCGGACAAGTAGTAATGGATAGGGAAGAGGTGATTATGGTTGAACCTAAGTTGCCTTAAATCATATGTTTAATTTGTGTTTATTTTCAACCAACCAAACGTTCCACCACACAACCATTTAGCATTAAACCCATAATCAGCAAGTAGTTTGGCACCAGCTTCAGAACGACCACCACCTTTACCGCAGGCTGTTACGTATTGGTAATTTTTATTCAGTTGGTTGATTTGATTGGGTAACTCTTGTAAAGAAATGTGTATGGCGTTTGGGATATGCGCTTCTTTAAATTCTTCATCACTTCTTACATCAATTACTTTAACGTTTTTGATCAGTCGTAAGGCTTGTTTAACCTCATCTACATCAACACATGGTTTAGTACTTTTAATTTCGTTTGGCATACGGAATTTAACAATTACGGCCGAGAGTACGGTTATTAAACCAATAAACAAGATGGCATATTCAATACCCAAAACATCTGCGGTAATACCCGAAATAATTGCACCAAAGGCATAGCCTAAATCGCGCCAAAGCCTAAATGTGCCAATGCTTTCGGCTCGTTGTGCCGGACTGGTGGCTTGTGCAATGGTTGACAAAAATGTTGGATACACCAATGCTGTTCCTAAACCTAATATTGTTGAAATGATGATTAGTATATAAAAATTAGTGCTGTAGGGTAAAAATAGAATAGCCAAACCCTGCAACAACATACCCCAAAACAACATCGCTTTTTTGGAATAATGATCTGACATTTTTCCCGTAAACAACTGACCAATTCCCCATGCTGTTGGATAGATGGCGGTAATTAAACCTATGTTTTCGTTGTTATAGTTTAGCGATAAAAGTACAATAGGAAGTAATCCCCATATCATACCATCGTTTAGGTTGTTAATTAAACCGGCTTGTGTTACCGAACTTAGTGTTTTGTTCTTAAGTGTGGTTTCCCAAAACACATTTTTTAGTTGAGTGGAATGGTTGGTAGTGCTTTCTTTTTGTACAAACACACGTGTGTCTTTAACCCAGAAAAACGTTAGTATAAATCCAACAATAGCTATAAAAATTCCGATATAAAAAGGATAAGGTGTTATCCCATATTTATTGGCTACATAACCTGTTAAAAAAGCAATGATACCTACTGCAAAATATCCGGCAAACTCGTTTAAGCCCATGGCAAAACCACGGTCTTTTTCGCCCACTAAATCAATCTTCATCACCACGGTGCTGCTCCACGTTAAACCTTGACTTAGTCCTAATAATACATTTGCAAAAATTACCCAATTCCAACTTGGTGCATTAATCAATATAAACGGAATAGGTATGGCCAATAACCAACCTGCTAATAGCAGATTTCTACGTCCGAATTTATTGGCAAGTTTGCCCGTGTAATAATTGGCAATGGCTTTGCTTATACCAAACGCAGTAATAAAAGATAGTATAGCAGTTTTAGATGCTACACCAAATTCCAATTCTGCAAATTGTGGGAATATGGTGCGTTCCATCCCAATCATACCACCCACAAATGCGTTAACAATAACCAGTAAAGTAAATTGTTTCCAGTTTTCTTTTAAGCCTAATTTTATTTGCGCATGATCCATATCAACCTTCTGTTTTATGCTACAAAGGTCGGATGGGGTTTACGCAAATCTTTTTACAAATGTTAAATAATGCAGTTCAAGTTTATTGCACTTCAGCCCTTATACGGCTCAGCGAAACTTGGGTTATACCAAGGTATGAGGCAATGTGTTTTAACGGAATTTTTTGAACCAAGTTTTTGTTTTTACTCAACTCTAAATACCTCTCCTTGGCAGAATTAAATTGTAAACTTTCCAAACGTTTAATGCTGTTCACATACTCGCGTTCAAACAAAATTCTAAATAGCCGTTCAATATCATGGTATTCATCATACAACTTAAAAAGCTTGGAAGAGTTGATGGCAATCATTTCTGTTTCTTCCAATGTTTGAATACCTTTAGAGGTTGGTTGTCCGGTAAACAAACTTTCGGCTCTAACTATCATGTCGTTTTCAAAAGCGAAATGTTCGGTAATGTCATTACCTTCTTTATAATAAAATATACGTGCACATCCGTTTTTTACGATGTAAATGGTTTTACACCTGCTGCCAATTTCTTGCACCATGTTGTTTTTATGGTATTGAATATGGCCAATAAGCGGTTCTAGTGCCTTCTTAGCTTCACTGCTTATTTTGTATGTTTTATCCAAGTGTTTGAAAAGTTCCATTACAGCCAAGTTATAAAAAGAAATCCCGTTCACAAATGTAAACGGGATTTTCCTGATAGTATAAAGGTTAGGTTAAGGACTAATGAACTACGGTAAGTTTTTTAGTTGTAGTGTAATTGTTTTGGCTTGCTTTTACGTAATACAATCCACTTTTTAAATCAGTGATATCAATAGCGATGTTGCCAGTATTTAAGTTTGGTAAATCAATAACTTTTTCTCCAATGGCATTGTAAATGGCTACTGTTATGTCGGCTGAGGTGGTGTTATTTATAATCAGTTCATTATTTGCTGGATTTGGAAAGCAATTAAATGCATTAATAAGCGGATTAATTAATCCTGTTCCGTTTTGCTTAATGATGTTAGATAGTGATGATGAATAAACCGCTTTTCTTTTCAATAACGGGTTACATGTTTTACCCCCAACCCAATTTACTTCAACCCTGTAGCTCGCATTTGGTAAACTTGCAAACTGACCATCTGTATAAGTATTTTGGGTGCCAGGAACAGTGGCAATGCTTCTCCAATTTCCATCGCCTAAACTATCACGCCAAAAATTGTATGATGCCACAACAGTTGGTTGTCCTTCTATGGTATAATTGTTCCAATTAAAGTTACCATTGCCTTGATTTTGCAAGTGAATTGTATTGTGAAAGTTGTTGCTTTCAAGTGCTCCTGTGTTACCGCATAAGTCTTTAACCGCAATGCGATAACGATATGCTTGTTGATTTGGGTTAGCCGTAATATCAGCAAACTCTGTTACATTATTGTAAGCAACACTGGCTATTTTTTGATAGTTGTTGGTTGTTATTTCACGGTAAACAAAAAACGTATCCACGTTCGAGTTCACTTCTTTCTCCCAAACTACAATATTGTGCATAGCGGTTGAATCAACAGTAACCATACAAATAGGTTGGTTGAATGGACGTTTAATGCTTACTTGAATGCTTTTTGTTGTTTCACATGAACCGGAATTTGTTTTTGCAGTTATGGTAAGTGTAGTGTCTGTAACAGCATTGAATGTTGGGCTTGCAATAGTCGTATCACTAAAGGTTGCGCCACGCCATACAATGGTATTTGCCGGACCAGCAACATTAGTGCTTAGCTGGTTATTACCTGGGCAAACAGAAATATTTTGATTGGTTGTAATAGTCGGGTAGTTAACGAAATTTACAGTTACATCCAAGTTCATGTTTGTTGTCGCGTACATGCTATCTGGCCAGTTAAAACTATATTGACGAGATTGACCGGGAGTTGCCAAAAATCCGTTGTCTACATATGGAGCAAACCCACCACAATTTTCTGAAATGTAGTCGTTTCTTACACTTACAAATGTCAATAATGGTGAACTTGTTTGTTTCACATTAATCGTAGATAATCCGTCTCTTAAACCAAATCTTGCTGTTGGAATAAGTATTAGTGTATCATCTGCGCAAACTGAAACAGTGTTGTTGATTCTTCTCTCAAAATATCGCTCAATAGATCCAAGCGGTAAACCTTGTTTACAAGTAGTAACCTTTTTTGATGTAATCATATAAGGATCATTTTTCAGCAATGGGAGAAGCACCAAATCAAAGTTTGTATTCTTTTTCCAACACAAACTATCTTTAATCAAATAGATGTCATTATCAAGATATGTTTGAGAAACAGTCAACCCAATGGTATCGTCTCCTACAGCAGTAAAGTCGAATACCATATAAACCGCTCCTTGATTGGCGTTAAATGTAACAGGACCACCAGAAAAACTGAAAGATGCAAATCTTACATTATTTATGTCCGGAACTATTTTATGGGTGGCATTGGCTAAACTAAATGTTTCTTGATGAATAACGGTGCCTGGTTGTTGTTTTACATATTGTGAAATTGATGTATTACAATTAAAACCATTAAAAGAATCGTTGCCACATAAATTTGCGCCATTTGCCTGCATAAGTTTAATAGTTACATTACCAGCTGTACCCGAAATATTGAATGTTCTGTATGAGAATGCAGCTCCATAAACGGAAAGGCCAGTGTTTGGTGTAGTTTGTATATCACATTCCTTAAAGGTTGATGCCACTTGGGCTATTTGATGACCTGCAAGAAAGTTATTAGAGTAAATTCCTGCGCCTAACAAATCAACAAAGTTAAGTCCATCATTTCGGTAATACTTGTCTGTTGGAAAATCCCACTGGGCTTTTAAAGGTGATGCAAATGCAATGCAGATTAAAATGTAAATAAGTTTTTTCATACATGATTAAAATTGGTTAATCCGAAAATAAACTAAAAACACGCATAATCAATGTAAAATTGTTTGAATTAAATAGGTTGGTGTATAACGATTTAAATGGATTTGATTTTTATATTAATGTTTTGAAATAACTATTTTGCATTTCATTACCGATTCACTAGTTGAAAGCTTTACTACTTTACTTCTCCGCCAACTCTTTCAGTTTTTGGTTCATTAATTCAAACCCTTTTACGGTATTGTTATCAAGCATTTTATTAAACAATGGAACCAATATGCCTTTAAATTCTTCACTCTGAATAAAAGTTGTGGAGCCATCACCATTATCTTGTAGTTCAAATTTGTGTTTACCATCAAACAACCCTTTAAACCATAAATGGCCTAACCATGCAAACTCTTTATTGGTTTCAAACTTTAAAATAGTTGGGGTAAAGTTCATGCCCTTGGCTTGCGGTGGTTCTATTCTGGCTTTGATTTTAGCACCTACCGCTAAATTTCCTTCAATAGATTTGATAAATGGATTCCAGTTTGGATAAGCTTGGGTATTGGTTAAAATCGTCCAAATTTTTTGTGGTGATGCTTGAATCACAATGCTTGTTTTGATTTCTTTTGCCATGATGTTGGAGTGTAATAATGTAATTAATACCGAAAGCACATTCAATATAGTTTAATTTCGGCTCTATCCTTATTGAACTATTTTCATGTAGCATCGGCATTACCATTGTATAATTATTTTCTAGTTTGGACTAGAAAATAATTACAATTGGTATAAAATAATTGTTGTGAATGTTTTCTTTTGTGTTGGTGTTTTATCACGGCACAAAGTTGTAACACAATCATTTCATTACACTTGACATTAATCAAGAAATCATAACATGCGTTTTTTCCTTACTCTGCTAAAAGTTTCGGGAGTCATACCTAACATGGAAGCAATATATTGAAGTGGTACTTGGTTAAACAATTCTTTATTGTTTTCAAAAAAGGTGTCATATCGCTCTTCAGCAGTCATGGATAAATGACTTAGCACCCTTTCTTCTAAAGTAATGAAACATTTTACCAAAAATAATTTCTCTAACTGATGCCATTGTGGTACAAGGGCTCCAATTAAATCATAATCCGTTTTGGTGATGTAAAATATTTCAGAATCAACCAATGCTTGTATAGAAAAACGTGCCGGGGTATTAAATATAAAAGCAGACAGATCTGTTGTAAAATAACCTTGGGTAGAAATCCATTGGGTAATTTCTTTATCCTCCTTATCTACTATAATCCTTAACAGTCCTGATTTTACAAAACACAACTGATTACACTGGTTACCGGCTTGTAATAAAAAGTCGCCTTTTTTAATGGTTGCCGATTTAAACAACGCAACAATTTTTTGTAAATCGTTTGTGTCTACCACCCCAAAGTAAGATTGTATATAATTTTCAAGTGCTGTCATGGTTAGACTTATAATTTTTAATATTAATCTCTATGCTTACAGCACTAATTAAAACAATTGTTGTTGTTTGAAAAAGTAGGAAATCCTTTCTGCTTTAAACAGTTGAGGCGCTTTTTTAGTTCAATCTTCACAATAACATAACCTTAACTTCAAGGTAAGTAGTTTCTTTTGTACCAAATAATCTTATCTTTGCACCCCCGTTTTAAAAACGTATAGCCCACTAAAATAAATTAAAAATAGAATTATGACATTATTTAATCCATGGCATCATGTAGGTTTTGGCGAGAATGCGCCTGAGGTTGTAACCGCAATTGTAGAAATTCCCCAAGGCAGTAAAGGTAAATTTGAGTTAGATAAAGAAAGCGGTATGTTAAAGCTGGATCGTGTATTGTTTTCATCAGTGCATTACCCAGCCCATTATGGTTTTATACCACAAACATACTGCGATGATAAAGATCCTTTAGATATCATGGTGTTAACCAGTATTGAGTTGCCTCACATGTGTTTAATTGACGCCAAAGTAATTGGCGTAATGCACATGATTGACCAAGGTGAAGCTGATGATAAAATTATTGCGGTAGCTGCCAACGATATGAGTTGGAACCACATCAATGATATCAATGAATTACCTCCGCACACTTTATTGGAAATGCGCAGGTTTTTTGAAGACTATAAAGCGTTGGAGCATAAAGAGGTAGTGGTGAATGAGTTCATGGGTCGCGAAGCCGCCATTAAAATAGTAGAAGAAAGCATGAAACTATACGATGCTGAAATTCGCGAAACTTTGGCGGTATAATTTTACCTAAAGTGTTTTAAATAAGGCTGTCTCGCAAAGGCAGCCTTTTCTTTTACCATCCATAGCTTAAGCGTGCAACCCCCTAACTTGTTTCGGTAAAGGATGATTTGTTTTTTTCTTACAAAGTCCTTTTTTGTTTAATACATTCAACCCTTGCAGGGTATGTTAAATACACACACAGATTGTCCAACTTCCAGTATCCAACCTCCAGCCCACAACTTCTACCATTCATTATTTGCCATCAAACAAAATAGCACTACATTCGCAACGTCTTTATAAAAAGGCATTTTACTTGATAACATTTTAATATATAAATTGATATGAACGGTTTTTTTAAAGTTCCTGTTCCCGTAAACGAACCTATTTTAAATTATGCTCCGGGTAGCAAAGAACGTGCTGAATTAAAGGCCGCTTTGGCTGATGCACGCAGTAAACAAATTGATGTACCTATGTACATTGGTAGCGAAGAAGTACGCACGGGTAAAACCAGTCGTATGGCACCTCCACACGACCATCAACACACTTTAGGTCATTTTCATCTAGGTGATGCCTCGCATGTAAAAGCTGCTATTGATGAAGCTTTAGCTGCTAAAACAAATTGGGAAAACTTACCTTGGGAGCAACGAGCAGCTATATTTTTAAAAGCAGCCGATTTGATTGCCGGTCCTTATCGTGCTAAATTAAACGCAGCAACCATGTTGGGCCAAAGTAAAAATGCCTTTCAGGCCGAGATTGATAGTGCTTGCGAGATTATAGATTTTCTTCGTTTTAATGTGGCTTTTATGAGCCAAATATACAACGATCAACCACAGTCGGGTAAAGGTATGTGGAACCGCTTGGAGTACCGACCTTTAGAAGGTTTTGTATTTGCGTTAACACCATTTAACTTCACGGCCATTGCAGGTAATTTACCTACCAGTGCCGCCATGATGGGTAACGTTGTTGTATGGAAACCGGCTAACACCCAAGTTTATTCGGCCAATGTGTTGATGGAGATTTTTAAAGAGGCCGGAGTTCCTGATGGTGTCATTAATTTGGTTTATGTGGATGGTCCAACA
>DITN01000093.1 GCA_002422865.1 Bacteroidetes bacterium UBA6183
TGGTATATTTACGGACATGCGATTAATTTTTATACAACCCTATTTTTGGCATTAACTTGATGTAATTATATGTGTACTTAAAACAAAGTTGTTACCTATTGTTTAACACACATACAATAATATTTAATCACTGATTTATAGCTATTTATAGTTAACTTATATTGTACTGCAAAAATTCTACTCGGGTAAATTTTTTTTTTTACTTAGTTATAGTAAATTCAACCATAATTAAAATTATATACTGCATCAATTTTTACCAATTTAATATTTGATGCAAGCTATAAACCCAAATCGATAAAGTATGAAAAAACGACTCCTGCGATTTATTTTATTGCTATTACCTGTATTATCATTTGCACAAAATGATCAGGTACAAATAGTAAAATCGGGCAACGGCTTTGCGCTAACGGTTAATGGAAAAGAGACCTTTATAAATGGGATGAATTGGGATTACTTTCCGATTGGCACGAACTATAATTATAGTTTATGGAACCAAAACGATGATGTGATTGCTGCCGCATTGGATAATGAAATGTCGCTGCTAAAAAACATGAAAGTAAATGTAATTAGACAGTACACCGGTGTGCCAGCCAAATGGATTAAATACATTTACGAAAACTACGGTATTTACACCATGCTTAATCATTCATTCGGTAGGTATGGTTTAACCATTAATGGAAAATGGGAACCTAATACAGATTATTCAAATACGCTTGTTAGAGAGCAGTTATTGAAAGAAACCAAAGAGATGGTTGCGCAATACAAAGAAACTCCGGGTATCTTATTGTTTTTATTGGGCAACGAAAATAACTACGGCCTTTTTTGGAGGGGTGCAGAAACAGAAAATATTCCTTTTGCAGATAGAAAATCAACAAAGGATGCATACCATTTGTATAAGCTATTTAATGATGCAGCAAAGGAGTTAAAGGCAATAGATAAAAATCATCCTATTGCAATATGTAATGGCGATTTATTGTTCTCTGAAATTATAGCTAAAGAATGTAAGGATGTAGATATTTTGGGTATTAACTGTTATCGCGGTAGTACGTTTACAGATTTATACGAGCGTGCCAAAAAGGAATTAAACATGCCTATACTAATGACTGAGTTTGGCGCTGATGCATACAACACACTTGTAAATAAAGAAGACCAAGAGTACCAAGCCAAAGTATTACTAAGCAACTGGAAAGAGATTTATGAAAATGCTGCACGTCTTGGTAGGCATGAGAACAGTATTGGTGGATTTACTTTTCAGTTTAGCGATGGCTGGTGGAAAACGGGTCAAACTTTAAATTTAGATGAGCATGATGTTACAGCATCTTGGTCGAATGGTGGATACAAAAATGATTTTGTACTTGGCGAAAATAACATGAACGAAGAGTGGTTTGGTATATGTGCCAAAGGACAAACCAACGAGCGTGGCGTTTATGATTTGTATCCACGTGCCGCGTATTACGCTTTACAAAATATACACCGCATAAATCCATATAACGAAACGATAGCTTCTATCAACCAAATTTTTAGTGGTGTTACCGTTGCCGATTTTGCGTTAAAAGCCAGAGGTGATAAAGCGGTGTTGGAATCGAAAGACAAAGGCAAACTATACCTAAGTAATTTACAAGCTAATTTTAATACCTATTACACCGGTGGTAGTTTAATTTCTACACCGGCTACGGCTAATCCGTCAAACACATCTACTTTTCCTAATGCGCTTGGTTTTGATCACATGGAATCGTTTAACGTTGGTGTAACTGCGCAGCCTGCACCTAACATGAAAGCAAACGTTCAGTTTAATATATTAGGTAATGTAGCAACCAAACCTATTGATGAAATATTTTACGAAAACAGAGGAAGACCGGTTACGGTATTAACACCTAATGGTCCGGTGCAAATAAATGATAACAACCGTGTGCAATTATACAGGGCAAGCTATACTTGGGATGCCCGAGATTTTAAATTAAATGGTTTTTACAGAACAGGCCATTACCATTGGGGTTACGAAGGCGACTTTTTTGGATTGTATCCCGAGGCCAATTATGGTGTTAATATTGATATTTACAATGGCATTGCTCCTTTTGGTTTTGAGTTAGAAGGAAAGAAAAAGTTTAAAGGTTTAAAAGCTGCATTTGGACCAGAATTATGGTGGGGAGCAAACCCTGCTTTGTTATTAAAGTACAGTAAACAATTTGCCGGATTTGATGTAACCGGAATTTTTCATGAAGATTTAGTGCAACGAACAAACCTGCAAAGTTCATTTGCGGTTCCTATACCTAAAACTAGAAGGTTAACTTTAGTTTTAGGAAAGAAGTTTGAAAAATTCTCTTTTAACTTAGGTGGAATTTGGGGTGGACAACCACTTAATGGCAGAACTTTTCAGATGATTGAAAACAATGTTGTGTATGTAGATAAAATTAAAAGCACTGATAATTTTGGCGGTAAAATAAAACTCACGTATTCGGTTGGTGCATTAAATTGGTATGGACTTGCATCGTACATGGGTTTAGTTGCAAATGGTGGAGTTGATCAAACTAAAACCTTTACAGGTTGGGTATTAAAAGATGTTGGAAGTGGCAACATGTACAATGCACTTACCGGATTTACTTACAACATTGGTAAGTTACAAGTTGCTCCAAATTTCCTTTATCAAAAACCTTTAGCCGGACCAATTGGACCCAACTTTTTAGCTCCTGCCCGTCCAAGAAATATTTTGGATGATCCGTTTTCGGTAAGAGGAAACAGAGAAACAGTCGCTGGAGAATTATTATTAAGTTATGACCCTACACCTGCAACTTGGATGTATGAATGGGATAACGACAGAATGGAAGATGCCAAATTTGCGATGAGTACAGGTTTTGTATATCGCCATTTACCAACAGTGCAAGATGCAGCAATTGGTATTTTAGGAAACGGTCGTACTACGTTTGTATTTCCGGGCTCGGCACCAGCACAAGATTTATGGGAGTTTAACACCAGAATGGTTTCCAAAATTAACCGTGATTTAGGCGTAATAGGTAACTTCTATTTTGGGAACGGACAAGCCAATGGTGTTGATGCAAGAACCATTCAAAGATTTGGAATGGACATTAGAACCATTTACAAAAAAGTAAAGTTAACAACCATTGCTAAAATTGATGATTGGGGTCCGTTTGATTACCACCGAGATTTTAACCAAACATATCCACTTCAATTAATTGGCGATTTATCGTTAGAAATAAGTAAGCCTGATTGGTTCATGATGCCGGGAACAAAAATTGGCATCAGAGGCACTTATAGAACATTAAATAGATATTCAAATAGGTACGCACCAATTTTATCTATGAATAGTCTAGGTCAATTTGTACCTGACCCGAATGCAATAGGCTTCCCTGATGGAAACGAATGGGAAATTCGTACGTACATTCAAATTAACATTAACAATTAACGCAATTCTATACCATTTAATCAGAGCATAAAATGAACACTCTAGGTAAAAGAACTAAGTTTATACTAACCGCATTTACCCTTGTTATTTTTAACTGGGGTTGCGAAAGACCATTATCTGACTATGCCGTATTGCCAACTTTCGCAACTACTGCAGGCATTTTTACAGATAACTTTATAGGATTGGGTTCCAATTTTTATTTCCCGTTTGCAGATGCAAAACCAGATGTATTTTCGGTTGATATGAAAGATGGTTATGAAAGTAACGCTTCTGTAAGAATTGATGTGCCCAACAATACCGATCCAACCGGAACCTATGCCGGAGCTATTTTTAGGGTAGATGGTGCAGGCAGAAACCTAACCGGATATGATGCGTTAACTTTTTATGTAAAAGCATCAACCGGAGTGCAGTTGGGTGATGTAGGTTTTGGTATTGATTACCTGGGTGACAAAAACAGGGTATCTGTACAAAATGTAAATGTGGGCACCAATTGGTCTAAAGTAATTATCCCCATTCCCAATCCATCAAAACTAACCAATGAACGAGGTGTATTTTGGTTTGCGGCAGGCACACAAGGCACCAACGGTGCTGGTTATGCTTTATGGTTTGATGAAATTAAGTTTGAAAAACTGGGTAA
The DNA here is from genome assembly GCA_002422865.1 of Bacteroidetes bacterium UBA6183. Lineage (GTDB taxonomy): Bacteria > Bacteroidota > Bacteroidia > UKL13-3 > UKL13-3 > UBA6183. The sequence continues at coordinate 4,059 of DITN01000093.1, forward strand.
CGTAGGCACACCAACACCCAATATTTTGGATGGAAACACAAGCAGCGTTAAAGCGTTTATTGGTTCTACCATTAACATCACTGGTATAAGCAATACATTTAATTTGGTTACCGGACAAGATGTAAAAGTACTTTCCTCACCATCTTATTTTACATTTGCAAGTTCTAACCCTGCTGTTGCAAAAGTTGATGACAATGGCGTAGTAACCGTGTTGGCAATCGGAATAACAGAGATTACTGCAAGTGTAAATGGGGTTGCAGCAAAAGGCAAATTAACCATCGATTGTAAAGGAGATTTAGTAAGTGCACCAACACCAAATCGTCCACAAGCTGATGTAAAATCAATTTTTAGTGATGCATACACCGATGCTACGCAAAGTAATTTTACCCCGGGCTTTGGCGGCTCAACCACAGTAACAGAAATTATAACAACCGGTACCGGTAAAGTAGCTCAATACAGCAACAATAACTACACCGGTATTATGTTTACCGAGAACCCCGTTGATGCTTCTACCATGGGTTATTTGCACATTGATGCTTATGTAGAAAATGCATCCACCACAATAGGTATTCAAATAAGAGATATAGGTGCCAACAAAACAATTGAAACCGATGTAAACACAGGTAATCCATTAGGCGATGATAAAGACTTAAGAACCAATTTAACCGGATTTCAGGCAGGGGCTTGGAAGTCGTTTGATATACCACTTAACGGTGCCATTCTTAACCAAAAAGGAAACATTGGAGGTATCATCATAACGGGTGGTCCTAACTTTATTCTTGATAATATTTATTTCTACAAATAGTCTTCATTTAGCATCAACTATTAAAAATTGAAGTAATGAATTTTTTAAATAAAACAATATACGTGGCCACTGCACTTGTTGCACTTTCAGGTTGTGAAGTAGATCCTATACAAACTTTACCAGAGCGTAATTTTGAGTTGGTGTGGAGTGATGAGTTTGATGGCGACTCGGGAACTGCACCAAACGCATTAAAATGGACATATGATTTAGGCACTGGTCAAAACGGGTGGGGAAATAACGAACTTCAAACCTACACCAATAACCGCCAAAATGTAATGATTGATGGTAAAGGCAATTTGGTGATAAGAGCACTAAAAGACAATGCAGGTAGATATACTTCAGCTAGATTAAAAACAGAAGGATTATTTTCTCAAAAATATGGGAAAATAGAGGCAAGAATTAAAACACCAACGGGCACAGGTATGTGGCCTGCATTTTGGATGTTGGGTAATAACATCAGAACAATTGGTTGGCCTACTTGTGGTGAAATTGATATCATGGAGCAGAAAGGAAAATTCTCTAACATTACTTATGGCACAATTCATGGTCCGGGTTACTCGGGCGGACAAGCCGTGAGTGCACCATACGCTTTACAAAACGGTCGTTTCGATTCGGATTTTTTTGTGTACGCAGTAGAATGGAACGAAAGTAAAATTGATTTTTTTGTAAACAATTACCTTTATAAAAGAGTTACACCGGCAAACGTAACAGGCGAATGGGTATTTGACCAATCGTTTTTTCTGATTTTAAATGTTGCAGTTGGCGGAAATTTTGGTGGTCCACCTAATGACAACACTCCTTTCCCTGGAACAATGACAGTTGATTATATTAGGGTGTACAAGCAATTGTAATTTATTTAAGTAAATAGCTTAACGCATAAATATAATCAGTAACTTGTGGTATAACCCACAAAATAATGAGTGAAGTAGTAAGCAAATCATGTTAAATCAAAAAACAGATCAACAAGAATCTTTAGTAGAGATTAAAAGATTAAAAATAGAAGGAGAAAACTTCTTTTGTATTTCTAGTCATGATGCCATACGCCCATTTTTTATGAGTGTAGTCAGTGATTCAAACCATTGGTTATTTATAGCAAGCAACGGTGGTGTTACTGCCGGACGTAAAAATGCAGAGTATGCGCTTTTCCCTTATTACACTGCAGATAAAATTACAGAATCATACGACATTACCGGATCAAAATCTATATTTCAAATCACCCAAGATGGAGAAACACAGATTTGGGAGCCATTTTCTGAACGCCAATCTGGCCTATACCACATCTCAAGAAACCTATATAAAAATGCCATAGGTAATAAAATTATCTTCGAAGAAATCAACCACAACTTTTCACTTACTTTTAGATACGAGTGGAACTCAAGTAATATTTATGGTTTTGTACGAAAATCTTCTTTAGAGAATAATGGCAATCAGACCTTACACATCAATGTGCTGGATGGCATACAAAACATTATGCCCGATGGTGTAGGCAGCGATTTACAAAATGCTACCAGTATTTTGGTTGATGCGTATAAGCGCAATGAATTAGATGTAGATTCGGGTTTGGGCATTTTTGCACTTAGTGCAATTATTGTAGATAGAGCAGAACCCAGCGAATCGTTAAAAGCCAACGTTGCTTGGTCGCTTGGATGTGAGCAGCCTAAGTATTTACTATCTTCCCTACAAATCTCTGCCTTTAGAAAAGGACAACCCATTACGCAAGAAGAAGATGTAAAAGCAGAACGAGGAGCGTACTTTATTAATCAACAAATCACACTAAAACCAAGCGACAAAAAAAAGTGGATGATTGTTGCAGATGTTAACCAAAGTCAGGCTGATGTAGTGCGTCTTATTGAAGAGATAAAAACCAACAATAATTTACAACAACTAGTAGAACAAGATATTGAATTAGGTTCAACACGACTTATAGAATTGAATGCATCTGCTGACGGTATTCAGCTATCCAATGATGTTTACAGAGACTCACGCCATTTTTCAAACACCCTATTTAACATCATGCGTGGTGGTATCTTCGATCATAACTACCAAATAGAAAAATGGGACTTTATTAATAGCATTGCTGCTGCCAATAAAAGCGTTTACGAAACCCATAAAAAATTATTAGATGGCTTGAATGAAACCTTTAGTGTTTTTGAAATAGAACAACTTACCAAGCAGGTTATCGACAAACATTTTATAAGACTTTGCACAGAGTATTTGCCACTTAAATTTAGTAGACGACACGGTGACCCAAGCAGACCTTGGAACAAGTTTTCTATTAACACACGCAGTGCAGTAGATCACTCCAAAATTTTAGATTACGAAGGTAACTGGAGAGATATTTTTCAAAATTGGGAGGCCTTATCAATTTCATTTCCGGCCTTTACCCGTGGTATGATTTTTAAGTTTTTAAATGCAACAACATTTGAAGGCTACAATCCATACAGACTTACCAAAGGTGGCTTTGATTGGGAAACCGTAGAGCACGATAACCCTTGGTCGTATATAGGTTATTGGGGCGACCATCAGATTATTTACTTGCTGAAATTATTAGAAATAAACGAGAAGTATTATCCGGGTAAATTAAGTAGTTTATTTAGTGATGAAGTATTTGTATATGCTAATGTTCCTTACAAAATTAAGCAGTATCAAGCCATACTGAAAAATGCAAAAGATACAATTGCGTTTGATGAAAAACTGGATGCCGAAATCAGAAATAAACGTGAAGTATTTGGTGCAGATGCAACGCTATTGGTTGATCAAAAAGAAAATATTTATACGGTAAATTTTATTGAGAAAATACTCGCTACTGTTTTATCAAAACTCGCAAACTTTATACCGGGTGGTGGCATTTGGATGAACACGCAACGCCCAGAGTGGAACGATGCCAATAATGCACTTGTTGGTAATGGTGTTTCTATGGTAACGTTGAATTACCTCAGAAGATTTTTGGTGTTTTTTGATAAACTCATTCACCAAACAAATGATGAACGTGTAGCCTTATCAAATGAGTTAATCATTTTCTTTAAAAAGATTCATGCCACATTTGATGAGCATGCTGAGTTACTAAACGGTGAAATTACAGATGAGCAACGCAAAACAATTTTAGACAGCCTTGGTGAGGCAGGAAGTGAATATCGCGAGCACATTTACAAACATTCTTTTTGGGGTGAAAAAAGAACTATTTCGTACCGAAGAATAAAAGACTTTATAAAAGTAAGCTTAGCGTTTATTGATCATACCATTAATGCCAATAAGCGCAATGATAGCATGTATCATGCTTACAATTTAATGAGTGTAGAAGGAAAGGATAAAGTTACAATTACTCACCTTAATGAAATGTTGGAAGGGCAAGTGGCCGTTTTAAGCTCAGGTTATTTATCTCCTGAAGAAAGTTTAAACCTATTGGATAGCATGAAAAACAGTAAACTTTTCCGCCACGACCAATACAGTTACTTGTTGTATCCAAACAAACCATTACCAAAGTTTTTAGAAAAAAATAAAATAGCAGAAGAAGTTGTGCTGCAATCTACATTATTAAATAAGATGCTTGCAACAGGCGATACCCGAATTATTGAACGAGATAGCAACGGGACATATCGCTTTAACGGTAACTTTAAAAACGCAGCCGATTTAAGTGATGCATTAGCTAAGATAGATGTAACCACCTATAGTGAATTGGTTGAACAAGAGAAGAAATTAATACTAAATATTTTCGAAACGGTGTTCGATCACAAATCATTCACCGGGCGTTCGGGTACTTTTTATGGTTACGAAGGACTTGGTTCTATATACTGGCACATGGTATCTAAATTGCAATTAGCAGTGCAAGAAGTGTGCTTACAAGCCATCGAAAAAGGAGGAAATGCAGATTTGATTGGTAAACTATTGGCGCATTATTATGAAATTAATGCCGGAGTTGGTGTACATAAATCGCCCATTTTATACGGTGCATTTCCAACCGACCCTTATTCGCACACACCGGCTAATAAAGGCGCACAACAACCTGGCATGACAGGCCAAGTAAAAGAAGATGTTTTAAGTAGATTTGGCGAATTGGGTGTTTTTGTGTCTGATGGATGTTTGTATTTTAATCCGTGCTTGCTTCGTAAAGATGAGTTTACAACTGAAGAACGTTTGTTCCGCTATGTAACCATCAACAAAGAATTTAAAACTTTTGCACCTGTGCCGGGCTCACTTTGTTTTACCATCTGCCAAGTACCGATTATCTATCGCTTATCAACTGATAACTATTTAGAAATTGAAATGAAAGATGGTAGTTTCAATAAGGTTAATTCACATGCTATATCTAAAGAGGTAAGCAGTCACATCTTTAGCCGTACTGGTGAAATTAAAAAAATCAATGTTTTCATCAACGCATCTATGTTAAAATAAAAGTATGCCTAAATTTTGGTTACAATATGGTTTTGTTATTTATCTATGTGTAGCATTAGCTTCTTGTGGTATGCCGCAAGCCAATAGTGAAAAAGCAAATCAGATAGCCAACAACAAAACAGCAGCTCAAATTTTAGGCGATTCGAACTACCAAGCCATATGCTACGGTGGTTACCGCAAGCTTACCCGAGATTCGCAACCCAGTATTGAACAGGTAAAAGAGGACCTTAAAATACTTCATGCCATGGGCATTAAAATAATACGTACTTACAATACCAAGTATGATGAAGTACGTACTATTTTACAAGCGTTAACTACCCTACAACAAGAAAAACCAAGTATGGAGATGTATATGATGCTTGGTGCTTGGATTGATTGCGAGCAAGCTTGGACCAATACTCCAAATCATGAAAAGGAAGATGAACAAGCAAACGCTGCCGAAATTGATAGAGCCGTTAAATTAGCTAATCGGTACCCGCACATTATAAAGATTATATCGGTGGGTAACGAAGCCATGGTGAAATGGGCAACAAACTATCATGTATCGCCTGGTATTATTTTAAAATGGGTAAATTATTTGCAGCACTTAAAGAAAGAAAAATCTTTACCACAAGGTGTGTGGGTTACCTCTTCAGATAATTTTGCTTCGTGGGGAGGTGGTGATACGTCATACCATGTAGCAGATTTAGCTAAATTGTATCAAGCAGTGGATTATGTTTCTATGCATACGTATCCGATGCACGACACCCATTACAATCCGGAGTTTTGGAAATTAAATAAAGCAGAAAAACAATGGAATGAACCAAAACAAATAGACACCTTGCTGGCACGTTCACTGGCATATGCCCAAAAACAATATTGGAGTGTTCAGCAATACATGAAATCCATTGGAGTTAATAAACCCATACACATTGGTGAAACTGGTTGGGCATCAAGTTCAGATGGTTTTTATGGAGCTGAAGGTTCGAGAGCTTGTGATGAATATAAGTCGGCTAGGTATAACCACCTCATTAAAAACTGGGCAAACCAACAAAAGATTACTTGTTTTTATTTCGAAGCATTTGATGAGCAATGGAAAGATGCCAAAAATCCTGCAGGCTCAGAAAATCATTTCGGATTATTTACCATGGATGGTAAAGCCAAGTATGCCATTTGGGATAAGGTTGATGCAGGGGTATTTAACGAACTTACAAGAGATGGACATCCGATTGTTAAAACATTTAACGGATCTTTAAACGAACTTATAAAAACCATTAAACTACCCTGACATAATTTAAAGATAGCAATGAACAACAGGACGCTTTTTGTATATTTATACCAGTGTTATTTTTATACATTGTAAGCTATCAATTCAATGCATGTTAAATCACCCCAATTAAAAATTTCATAAACAACCATAAGCAAAACGAATGATGCCTGACCAAAACATAATAAACAAAGTTCCATTTGGGCAAAAAATTGCCTTTGGACTGGGAATGCTCGCCAATCAAATGTTTCCGGCTGCTTTGGGAATATTTATGGTTGTATTGGTAGAAAACTTAGGTATGCCCTCATGGATGTGGGGTATATTGTTTTTTGTTCCCAGAATAGTAGATGCATTTTTTGATCCCATTATGGGATTCATCTCTGATAATACAAAATCGGTTTGGGGTAGAAGAAGGCAATATGTGTTTATTGGTTCCATTATTATGGGTATTGCATTTATGATTATGTGGCAGTTGTACAGAGAAGACAGTGTTATGTACAATTTCGTTTTCTTCCTTACCTTTTCGCTTATCTTTCATATCGGACTATCAATTTTTAGTGTACCCTATGTGGCTATGGGTTATGAGATGAGTGATGATTTTCATGAACGTACTAGCATCATGGCTATCTCACAATGGATTGGTCAATTTGCATGGGTAATTGCACCTTGGTTTTGGGTAATTATGTATGATACAACATGGTTTCCAAATGCAGATACCGCCACAAGAACATTGGCCATTTGGATAGGAACCATATTTATGCTGTTGGCCATGGTTCCTGCAATCTTTATCAAAAGTAAATCAACCCAATTTGAGGATGCTTTGCAACCACTTACCTCCAAAACTATTGGTGGAAGCTTAAAACAGATTTTAATTAGTTTTAAAGAAGCATTTGCTAATAAACCCTTTAAAAAACTATGCATAGCAACGTTTCTTATTTATAATGCATTTAACACAGTAGCCGGCTTTACATTTTTTATTATTGTTTATTACCTATTTAATGGAGATACCGCTGCTGCCGGTATTTGGCCAACCCTATTTGGATGTGGTGGTGCATTGGCTACCACATTTATTGTTATTCCAATTGTAGCCTGGATGAGTAAAAAAATGGAGAAAAAAACTACCTTCTTAATTTGTCAAGGCATCTCTATTATTGGATACATATTGTTGTGGTTCTTGTTTATCCCTGGTAAGCCATACTTGTTTCTAATTGCATTACCATTTTTTTCATTTGGTATCGGCAGTTTATTTACATTAATGATGTCGATGACTGCGGATGTGTGCGACATGGATGAATTAGAATCGGGTAAAAGACGCGAAGGTGTTTTTGGTGCAATTTACTGGTGGATGGTAAAGTTTGGCTTTGCCATTGCCGGATTGTTAACCGGTGTAATCATGTCGGCCGTTGCATTTAAAGCAGGAGCTTCTACACAACCGGAAGGTGCTGTAAACGGTTTAAGGTTATTTTTCTCCGGAGTTCCAATTTTAGGAACATTAACTGCTTTGTGGGTGATGTGGAATTATGATCTTACTGAAGAAAAAGCCAAAGAAATAAAACAAAAACTAAATGATAGAAAGCTAAATAATAGTTGATTTTGTTTTGAGGATAAATGAGCGCTGATTGATAAGCTGCTAACATAAAGTGGCAAATAAAATCTATCCACGCAACTCACCTATCGTCAAAAAACCAAAATTAAGCAGCACTTGATACGAATAGGTGAAAAGTAAAACTAAACTAATTACTTAGGTTCCTTGTTAGAAAATTTCTTGACTCAAAAAGTATCAACTACAACATTGTTACACATTACTAAAGTTCGAATGAAAAACCATTTTTTTCCAATTGTCGATAACGTTTCTCATCAAATTTGAAAAGTTTAGCTGGTCTATGCGATACATTATCTTTTAATTCATTAAGCGGTTTTAAGATATTCATCTCAAGAATCTTTTTCCTGAAATTAGATTTATCAAATTTATAACCCAACAGCGCCTCATATAATAACTGAAGATCCAAAAGAGTAAACTTACTTGGTAACAACTCAAAGCCAATCGGCTTATGCCTTACTTCATCTTTTAAGGTTTCAATACCTTTCAATAAAATTTCTTGGTGGTCAAAAGCCAATTCCGGTAAATCGTCAATATTAAACCACTCAGCCGATTTTGCCCACGATGAAGCTATGGGATGATAATGAGTACTCTGCACTAAAGAAAAATAGCCCACTGTTACTACCCTACCTAGAGGATGTCTGCCAACACTTCCGAAAGTATAGAATTGTTTCATGTAAATGTTTTTAACACCCGTAAGTCTTTCTAGAACATTGTTTGCAGCATCATCCAAATTTTGCTCCGGTTCTACAAGATCACCTATCAATGCCCAATGCCCCCTAAAGGGCTCGGCATCTCTCTGTATAAGTAACACTTTTATTTGTCCATCATGATACCCAAAAACTACACAATCAACAGATAATCCGAAAGATATGTAATCTTTTAACGGTCTTTTGTAATCAGATATATAAAACTGATCAGGTATATTCATGACGCAAATAAAGTATAGAATTGTCATTTTAAAAAATACTTATAGTATTATATACTTTAAGTATTTTTCACGATATTGCATTTACAAAAACTAAATACTTCTTAACATGAAAAAAATTATTACTCTTGGTTTATCCCTATTTACTTTTGGAATAGGATATTCGCAAAACGCTCCAATTAATTTTGAAATTGGAGGACAAGGCGCAAACTGGACTTGGACAACATTTGAGAATGACAGCAATCCAGTTTTAGAGGTGGTAAACAATCCAAGTGCTCTTTCGCCTAACACTTCTAGCAAAGTTGCAAAATTCACTGCACTACAAGCCGGTAGACCTTGGGCAGGGTGTGAGTCACTTAAAGGTTCTGATATTGGCACTTTCACTTTATCAGCATCAAACTCAATCGTTAAAATAATGGTATACAAATCTGTTATTAGCGATGTAGGGATCAAATTCGCAACAGACAGTGGAGCTTCTTCAGGTGAAATTAAAGTTGCTAATACCAAAACAAACGAATGGGAAGAATTAACTTTCGACTTCTCCGGAAAAATCGGTGAACCTTCTTCAACAGGTATTAGCCAAATCATTATTTTCCCCGACTTTAACTTATCAGGTAGAACAACTAATGTTATTTCTTACTTTGATAATATTACCTTCTCGGCAGGTAATGCGCTGCCTGAACCAACAGTTGCTGCACAAACACCAACTAAACCGGCTACTGATGTTATATCATTATTCAGTAATGCCTATACCAATGTGAATATTGATACATGGAGAACGTCTTGGTCTGCTGCTACACTTACTGATATGCAAGTTGATTCTAATGATGTAAAAAAATACTCAGGATTAGACTTTGTTGGAATTGAAATGGTGCAAAACCAAATCAATATCAGCGCTATGGATTTATTCGAATTTGATTTGTGGACTCCTAACTCTACTACATTTAAATTCAAATTAGTTGATTTCGGTGCTGATGGTGCATTTGGTGGTGGTGACGACAAAGACCATGAATTATCTGTAACGCCAACTTTAAATGGATGGAATCATATTTCAGTACCAATTGCCAATTTTACAGGTCTTACCTCTAAATCAAACATAGCACAACTTATTTTTGCAAGTGTTCCTTCTGGTACTTCCATTGTTTATATTGACAATATCATGTTTAGTAAGGCACCAGTTTATGCTGAACCAACTGTTGCTGCGCCAACACCAACTAAATTAGCAGCTGATGTAATTTCTTTATTTAGTAATGCATATAACAACGTAACTGTTGATACTTGGAGAACTTCATGGTCTGCAGCAACACTTAACGAAATACAAGTTGCATCAAATGATGTAAAAAAATATTCAGCATTAGATTTTGTTGGAATTGAAACCGTAGCAAACCAAATAAACGCAAGCACAATGGATTCATTTGAGTTTGATTTATGGACTCCTAATTCAACAACATTTAAATATAAATTAGTTGACTTCGGTGCTGATGGTGCATTTGGAGGTGGTGATGATAAAGAACACGAGCTAACTTTAACGCCAACTTTAAATGCATGGAATCACGTAGCGGTTTCTCTTGCTGATTTTACAGGATTAACGACCAAATCAAATATTGCACAATTAGTTTTTGCAAGTGTTCCTTCGGGCACATCAATCGTTTACATCGATAATGTATTGTTTAGTAAAAAAATGCAAACAGGTTTAGCTTCTACTAAAACAGAGAACGTAGGTGTTTTTCCTAATCCTGCAAACAAATCTTTCACAATAACTTCAGCTAACGCTATTCAAGAGATAACCATATATAATACTTTAGGTCAAGCAGTGTTAAGCAACTCAACAAATTCAAATAATATAAACGTGGATATTGCTACATTACCTAACGGTATTTATACCATCAAAGCAACTATTAATGGTGTAGATACCTTTAATAAACTTGTAAAAGAATAGTAACAAAGATTGACTTAATAACGAGGGCGGTTAGAAAATCTAACCGCCCTTTTTATTTTACTAAATAACAGTTTTGATACTATTAGTTTGCTAAGCAGTTATTTACAATGTATTACCTATTGCAGCTACTAATAAGGTAAAAATTGCTATAAAAGTAAAAACGCGTTAGGGTTAGAGCGGAAAGCCCGGAATGAAGCGCAGCGAAATGAGGACTTGAAGCGATAGCCCCGAAGAGAATTCGGGATTTTCAACCCGACCCCGAGTGTAGCTCAGCGTAACCTCGGGGGAACGCACTAATAAAACAACAAGATAATAACTGTCCCCCCAAGTGTACCCTGAAGATTTCGGGCATAAAAAAACCGCTTGAAATTATTCATTATCAAGCGGTTTTAAATGTACCCAGAGCCGGAATCGAACCGGCATGATTTCTCGCTAGTGTTTGAGACTAGTGCGTCTACCAGTTCCGCCATCTGGGCATTTTGGCAACGACTGTTACCGTAGCGGGTTGCAAATATAAGCAAAGTTTTTTTTGTGCAAAGTTTTTTATCATTTCAACAGTAACCTTTTAATAATCAATTGCAATAGCGTGTTTGCCTTGCACATACACGTGCTTTTGTGTATGCAGTAACCCGATAAAAGTGTATTATTGTTCACGTTCATGAACAAAAATTTAACAGACGGTATCAATTTTTTATCGAAGCTAAACAACAAACGTATTTGGAATTACGTGAAGTTGATGGCCAGCTATTACATATCTAAAACTACCGGAAAGGCTTTTGTAAATGCCAAACCTACCAGCCTGGAGATTGAACCTACTACCAGCTGTAACCTGCGCTGCCCACAGTGCCCAAGTGGTTTACGTGAATTCACACGTAACACGGGCATGCTGGATTTACCGTTGTACAAAAAAATAATTGACGAAACACATCAGGAGTTGGTTTGGTTGATTCTGTATTTTCAAGGTGAACCTTTTTTAAACAAACAGTTTTTAGAGTTTGTTAAATACGCGGCTCAAAAAAATATTTACACCGCTACCAGCAGCAACGCACATTATTTTACGGATGATATGGCCAAAGCTACGGTTGAAAGCGGTTTAGACAGGTTGATTATTTCTATTGACGGTACCACACAAGATACTTATAGCAAATACCGCATTGGCGGCAATGTGGAGAAAGTAATTGAGGGCACTGAACGTTTGTTGTACTGGAAGAAAAAACTGAACCGCAAAACGCCTCATATTATTTGGCAGTTTATTGTGTTTAAACACAACGAACAGCAATTGCCCGAGATAAAAAAATTGGCTAAACAAGTTGGGGTGGATGAGTTGGGCATTAAAACTGCACAAATTTACGATTACCAAACCAGCGATAATTTTATACCTGAAAACAAAGATTTAAGTCGGTACGAAAAATTACCTGATGGTTTGTACCAAATAAAAAACAAACTGCTAAACCAATGTTGGCGCATGTGGCGTGGCAGCGTAATTACTTGGGATGGCCTTGTGGTGCCTTGTTGTTTTGACAAAGATGCCACACACCGTTTTGGTGATGTGAGTACACAAACGTTTAGCGAAGTGTGGCACAGCGATAAGTACAATAATTTTAGAAACGCCATTTTAAAAAGCCGCAAGGAAATTGACATTTGTACCAACTGCACCGAAGGAACAAAAGTTTGGAATTGAAAAGTAATTTAACAACCACCCATATGAAAAAAGTAATTGGCATAGGCGGTATTTTCTTTAAATCTAAAGATCCAAAAGCACTAAGTGCTTGGTACGAAACGCACCTTGGTTTAACAAACCCGGGATGGGGAGCCATGTTAAATCCTGATGAAATTAAACAACACTTTCCGGAAAGCTACCAACTTTGGAGTCCGTTTAAAGAAGACACCACTTACTTTGAACCGAGCAAACAATCGTTTATGCTTAATTTAATTGTTGCCGATTTACATGCTTTATTAGCTGAATTGCGTAAAGAAGGTGTGGATGTTATGGAGAAAACGGAAGAAAGTGAATTTGGTAAGTTTGGTTGGTGCATGGACCCTGAAGGCAATAAAATTGAACTTTGGGAACCACCTCAAAAAAGCTAGAAACTACCCAAGCCGGTTACCGGCCAAATGATTACCAAAGCAAAAACAAGAAAAATAATTCCGCTAAATACGTTTAATCGGTGCATGTTTTGGGCTGATAATACATGACGTAACTTACCTGCAAAATATACAATACTAATCATGGTGGTGAGCATGGTAGCCAACACCACCATAAAGAAAAAGATGGTGTTGTTGTGGTCAAATTTCATCACGGTTTCTACATAAGTAGTAACCCCCATCCAACTGATAAGTACCATGGGATTGATGCTGTTTAACATGGCCCCTTTTATAAAATACAAAATACCTTTACGCTCGGTTGGAGCAGCATCGTTGGTGTGATCTACTTCTTTTTTAATGATGGAGCGAATGCCTAACACCACCAAAAAAACGAAACCTACCATTCTAATTTCCATGTCGAACTTTTGTATTTCGTCAGCCACAAAAGAAGTTCCCCAAACGGTTATGGCAATAAACAATGCATCACTTAGCAATACGCCCAATGCAATGTAAAGGGCTTTGTTAAATCCACGTTTTACACTGGTTTGAATAAGTGAAAAGAATACCGTACCGAATGTTAAGGTAAATAACAATCCGGTTACAATTCCTTTCCAAATAGGGTCGAGCATGTGCATGATTGGCAAGTATAATAAAATAACGCGGGCTACCCAAAGGTAGCCCGCGTTTATCATTTAAGTTGAATTAAATCAGTTGATTTACAAATTGCCAACCATGTTCTCCGGTCTAACCCAAGCATCAAATTGCTCGTTGGTTAAGTAACCTAACTCAATGGCTGCCTCGCGTAACGTTTTGTTTTCTTTATGTGCAGTCTTGGCAATTTTAGCCGCTTTCTCGTAACCAATGTGTGGGTTAAGTGCGGTAACCAACATTAAGCTGTTTTCCAAATGACGCTTAATGATATCGTTGTTGGGTTCTATACCTTCTGCACATTTATCGTTGAAGCTTACACAAGCATCACCAATTAAACGAGCGCTTTGTAACACGTTAGCTGCAATTAATGGTTTAAATACGTTTAACTCAAAATGCCCATTGCTGCCACCAATTGATACCGCCACATCATTACCCATAACTTGTGCCGCAACCATAGTCATTGCTTCAGGTTGGGTTGGGTTAACTTTACCCGGCATAATGGATGAACCCGGTTCGTTATCAGGAATTACAATTTCGCCAATGCCACTGCGTGGACCAGATGATAACATACGGATATCATTAGCAATTTTCATGGCACTAACGGCTACGCGCTTTAATGCACCACTCAATTCAACCATGGCATCGTGTGCTGCCAATGCTTCAAATTTATTTGGCGCAGTTACAAATGGGTGACCGGTAAATTCTGCAATTTTTTTAGCCACCAATACATCATAACCTTTAGGTGCATTTAAACCTGTACCTACTGCAGTACCTCCTAAAGCTAATTCTTTAACCATTTCTAAGGCATTGTTTAAGGCACGTACACCGTTATCTAATTGTTGTACGTATCCACCAAACTCTTGTCCTAAAGTTAACGGTGTAGCATCCATAAAGTGTGTACGACCGGTTTTAACAATATCTTTAAATGCTTCAGCTTTTTTAGCTAAAGTGTTGCGCAATTTTAAAATACCCGGAATGGTTGTTTCAACCACCATTTTGTATGCTGCAATGTGCATGGCAGTTGGGTAAGTATCGTTTGATGATTGAGATTTGTTTACATCATCATTCGGGTGTAATACTTTGGTTTCATCTGTTAATTTACCACCTGTAATAACGTGTGCACGGTATGCAATAACCTCATTGGCATTCATGTTACTTTGCGTTCCGCTACCGGTTTGCCAAATTACCAATGGAAATTCACCATCTAGTTTTCCTGTTAAAATTTCATCACAAACGGTGCTGATTAAATCACGCTTTTCGGCAGGTAATACACCTAACTCGCAATTAGCATGTGCTGCAGCCTTTTTTAAATAAGCAAAAGCATAAATAATTTCTTTGGGCATGCTGGCCTCAGGACCGATTTTAAAATTATTACGTGAACGTTCTGTTTGCGCTCCCCAATACTTGTCGGCAGGTACTTTTACCTCGCCCATGGTGTCGTGTTCAATTCTAAATTCCATGTGTGATTTTTTATTAAGTGGCGCAAAAATATAAGAATTACGCCCCCATACACAGGATATTTGTCAATTTACGGCTTATCAGGAGGTTAACTTTTTCCACCAAATTTAAAATTTAACATAAATTACTTGTTTTTAACACCTTATGATTTTACCTTCATTTCCCTTAATTAAATAATAAATCGTTATGGCTACAACAGCAGTAAAAGTACCCCACGATGTGGAGTACAAGCAATGGCTCATCGAAATTGATTTTTACAAATCGGAATTAGCCCACATGCAACAGCAACTGGCCGACTTTATGCCTACTTTCTACAAAAAAGATTTTGCAGCAAATGTAGAACGCTTCCAAAATCGTTTTATTCGTCAACGTGAAGTCATCGACATCTTAAGGCATGATGTTAAACAACACGAAAACGATATTCAAAAATTGCAGGTCTCTCCTACCCCGGCACTCAGAGATAAGGTAAGCCGCATTCACCTCAGGTTAAGAAATGACGTGGCCATCTTTTTTGATTTGTTTGTTGAACTGAAAAGAGATTTTACTGATTTTCTGGCTTAAAGTTCACTCTCGTTTACATCGGGCAAACCTGCTAATACAGGTGTGCGGTCCTTGTAATATGTACTCACAAAATCGCACCAAGTACATTCTTCCTTACCACAGCCTTGGCTAAACTCCTTGGCTTTAATTTTTTGGTAGGTTGATGTAATTTGTTGCTTCACCATTTCTACATCATCAGCACCAATGTACACACGTTGTTTAATGTATTCTCCGGTGGCTTTGTCGGGTTCCACAAAATCAAACTCGGCACTTTGCATTTGCCAGGTTGTATTTTTATCCGCATCAATTAATATTTTATAAAACACGGCCTGACGCCAATAGTCGCCACCAAATTCATCCTCAAATTTTACGTCTTTATCTTCAGCTTTTGCCTTCTCTACACGCTCTACATTTGGCGGACCAAATTTGGTTTTGGCACGTTCAAACTGACCCGTTTTATAATCAACCACATTTACATTGTTGCCATCAAATTCAATTTTATCCAGCTTACCATTTAAAGGCACACCATCCATTACCACATTGCGGTAACTACGCTCAATACTGGTTATTTTATTCCACTGACCGATGTATTTATCATAAAACTTAGGTAATATTTCATCACCATATTCTATCCTGCGTTTGTATTCGGTTTCGGTAAATGCATCCTCAAACCTGCGCATGTACCACTTAAAATCTTTCATAAACTCTTCAACAGCACCAAACTCCTTTTCGGTTTTTGCATTCATGTTTCTGAATAACATTTCTAAGGCATAATGTACTGCGCTACCAAAAGTCATGGCTGCACTTAATGGTGCCGGCACACGAATTAAATTGTTAAAATAAAATGCGGTAGGGCATTTTAAATAGTTGTTTAAATGCGTAACACTTAATGAGTATTTCTGCAGCAATTCATCTACAAATTCGTTATCAAATAAACTTGCAGGAGCTTGTGCTTTTACACTTTGCAACACATGTAAGGTAAATTCAACCAACGCTTCATCAGGTAACGAAACAAACTGTGTTTGTAGCTGTGCATGTGTTTCTAACTCGGCCACAAACCTGCTTTTTTCTAGATCTTTTCCGTTGTTGTCAAGCTTAGCGTAGCTGATGTGTAACTCACGTTTTGCACGGGTCATGCCCACATAAAACAACCTGCGGCTTTCAGCATCTTCGTCTTCACCCGAAACATTTTCTGCATCCGTAAAAATGTTATCTGGTAATTTAAAATCAAAGTTATTGGCCGATTTTTCCCAAGCCTTGGTAGTGCAACCCATCATAAGCACATGTTCAAACTCCAATCCTTTTGATGAATGTGCCGTGAGGAAATTCACACCATCCTCTGCAAAGGCAATGAGTTGTGCCGATAAGGCCACCTTTTGACTCATCATTAAATCGATGGTTTCCAGCAACTGCTTAACCGTAGTTTTGGGCTTACGGCTGCATTCGTTTTTTACAAAATCAAAAAAGGTATGCAACAATTGCATGTTCCAACGTTTATCTGCTCCGGTTAAACATTGTGCCAATAAACCACTTTCGTTTATAATACGTTCAATTAACTGTTGTGTGGTTAAGTTTATTCCATCACGAATCCAACCCTCAATAATTTTTGATGCATAAGCCAATTCTTTGCCTTGTTGCAATTCTTGCGTAAATAAATCGGTAGGTTTTTTACGAATGGCATTGCGAATTTCTTCACGCCAAGTGGTTTTACGTTCGCTAAAATTTTTACTCGACACATTTACCGATATGCGTGCAATTTCAATAGGTGGTATTTTAAAAAAATCGAAATGCAACAACTCATAAATAAAAGCCTCGCCTGTATTAGCTTTATGGTTTTCGGCCGATACATAACGCAACATTTGCACAATTTTTTTTATTAAAGGCTCATGCAAAATATCTACCTTCTTTTTAGTATTAACACCAATGTTTTTAGCTTGAAGGTATTTAATAATATCCTCCGCTTGCGCATGTTTGCGGTATATCACAGCAATCTCGCTAAGTTTGGTGCCTTGTTGTTTTAAACGTTCAATTTGTTGTGCAATACCAACTGCTTCATGCGCCAAGTTATAATACTCCAGTAGGGTTGGTTTGATGGTTAAGTTAGAGAGCGCAGCATTTTTAGCAACTAAAGTTTTGTTAGGGTCGAGCCTTACTTTATTGTTGCTGATTAACGCTTTGGCGGCATCTAAAATATATTGGGTACTGCGGTAGTTTTCTACCAACGAAATTTCTGTTAATCCTTGTGGTTGATACACTTTTTTAAAGTGTTGTATATTCTCCACGTTAGCACCTTGAAATCTATATATGGATTGGTCGTCATCACCGACACAAAATACATTTGGGCTGTCCCAATACTGAATTAACAATTGCAATACTTCATTTTGTGCACCACTGGTATCCTGGTATTCATCCACCAAAAAATACTGGTATTTTTCTTGGTACTGACTTAACATATCGGGCTTTTGCTTAAACGCATCAATCACCCACAAAATCATATCAGCAAAATCGTAACGACCGTGTTTTTTTAACAAGTTTTGATAAGTGTCAAACGTATCGGCAGCTGCTTTTAACTGCACCATGCGATTTACTTCTGCATCATACACTTTTTGTTTTAACTCGCCTGCTTTACCGTATTTGGTTGTTTTTTTATAGATGTATTCGTCACGTGTTTTTATGTCTTCTAAATACACCTCAACTTGTTGGTGTAGGTATGCAGCCGTCCAGTTTTCGCGTTTCATTTGCTCATACAAACCCAATAACTTTTTGGTTTCGTAGTACACATCGCCCGTATATCTTTTTAGTGGGTGATTTTTAGGAAAACCATCTATGATTTGATGTACAAATTCTATTTGTTCTAATTCGCTTATGGCATCCAATCCGCGCAAACCAAAATGGTCGAGGTTTTCTTGAATAACCATGTTACAAAACGCATGGAAAGTTTGCACTTCAACCTTGTAAGCATCAGGACCAATAAATTGCAACAAACGTTTACGCATGGCAATAGCGCCCGCATCGGTGTAGGTTAAACACAATACATCTTCAGCCTTATTATCGGCAATGCTAATGATGTTGGCAATACGTGCGGCCAAAATTTGTGTTTTACCTGTGCCCGGGCCGGCAATAACCAACACCGGACCTTCAGTGGTGGTAACAGCAGCTTGTTGCTCAGGGTTAAGTTTGGTAAACTCTTGTTGAAATAATTGGTTGTAATCTATACTCATAATCAGGTTCAAAGTTATGCCTTCACTTCGCATTGTATTTGCGAGGTAAGATATAAAATAAAAAAGACGGCAACATAGTTTGTTACCGTCTTTTACAAAAAGTATATTGTACTGTTTATTTCTTACTGTAGTTAGGAGCTTCTTTGGTAATGGTAATATCGTGTGCGTGGCTTTCTTTAGCACCTGCACCGGTTATTTTTACAAACTTGGCTTTTTGTAATTCGGTGATATTTTTAGCACCCACATAACCCATACCGGCACGTAAGCCACCGGTAAATTGGTAAATCACGTCTTTTAAGCTGCCTTTGTATGCCACCATGCCCACAATACCTTCCGGTACAAGCTTGGCAATTTCTTCTTCCGCATCTTGAAAATAACGGTCTTTGCTGCCTTCTTTCATGGCTTCAATACTACCCATACCACGGTACGATTTAAATTTACGTCCTTCAAATATGATGGTTTCTCCAGGTGACTCTTCTGTTCCTGCAAAAATACCACCACTCATTACCGTACTTGCGCCTGCTGCTAGGGCTTTAACAATATCACCACTGTAACGAATACCACCATCGGCAATAATAGGTACACCACTGGCTTTAATAGCTTTAGCTGCATCATAAATAGCCGATAACTGCGGCATACCAATACCTGCAATAATACGTGTGGTACAAATAGAACCCGGACCAACACCTACTTTAACGGCATCAACACCTGCTTTTACCAATGCCTTTGCTCCATCGCCTGTGGCAACGTTACCTGCAATAATATCAAGTGCCGGAAACATTTTGCGTAAACGTTTAATCTCGTTTAACACAAAAGCACTGTGGCCGTGCGCAGTATCAATGGTAATCACATCAACACCTGCTTTAACTAAAGCGGCAATACGATCTTGCGTTTCGGGGGTAACACCTACTGCTGCACCAACCATTAAACGGCCGTGTTTATCTTTACAAGCATTAGGGTTGTCTTTTACTTTTAAAATATCGCGGTAAGTAATTAGGCCAATTAATTTGCCTTTTTTATCTACTACCGGTAATTTTTCAATTTTATATTTCTGTAAAATTGATTCCGCTTTTTTGAAATCAGTTCCCTGTGGTGCAGTTACTAAATTGTCTTTAGTCATTACCTCGGTAACTTTTTTACTCAGTTGTTTTTCAAACCTTAAATCGCGGTTGGTTAAAATTCCCATTAACTTAAAGTTGTCGTCAACAATAGGAATACCGCCAATTTTATTTTCGCTCATTATTTTGTGAGCTTCTTTTAATGTTGCTGTAACGGGCAAGGTTACAGGGTCCATAATCATTCCGCTTTCGCTACGTTTTACTTTGCGCACTTCTTCTGCTTGGCGCTCGATGCTCATATTTTTGTGCAGCATGCCTATACCGCCCGATTGTGCCATAGCAATAGCCAAGCTGTATTCGGTAACAGTATCCATGGCTGCCGAAATGATGGGCACATTAATACGTATGTTTTTTGTTAATTGGGTTGAAGTATTAACCTCACGGGGGAGAACTTCAGAAAAGGCGGGAAGCAACAACACGTCATCAAACGTTAATCCTTCACCGTAAAACTTAGCTTTGTCGTTTATCATAGCAAACAATACCTTCTATTATTTGCCGTGCAAAAATAGGAAAATATGTGGTATTACCGCAAATTTTGTTGCATTATTCCAAAACCAAGAGAATTATCAGCTAAATAGCAATCATTTTACCTTTTACTAATAGTTTTTTAACGCGCGCTGTAAGGTTTGTTTCAATTCCTCATTTAACTCCGTTGGTGCAATTACCTTCACCTTATCGCCATAACTTAATATCTGCGATTTTAATTCGTATGATGGAATTACATCTAACGTAATTTTAAACTCTTGTTCATTATCAACCACTATTTGTTGGGTTTGATGCAAAGGTTGGCTTTTAATATAGGGTGCCTCGGTAGGACTAAAACTCAAGGTGATTAATTGCGATTCGTAATCGTGTACCGAGATACCAAAAGAATGTTTAAAATACTCAGCCGGTTTAAAGTTTACATCACGAATAAAGGTATTGGCCGTTGGCAATATTTGTTTGATACGCTCTAACGCAAATGTTTGAATTCTGTTTTTATCAACCAATTTACCGGTAACATACCAACGGTTGCGGTATTCTTTTAATACATAAGGATGCAACTGGTAGTGTTTTATCTCTGCATGTCCAAAACCTTGGTAATGCATCATCACCGCTTGTTGCTCTTTAATACTTAACAACAGTGGACTTAAATATTCATTCCCTTTTTGGCTCAGGCTTTTTTCAGTTTCAATAATTTGTAAAAAATCATCGTTGCCATAAACACTGCGCAGGTTTACATAGTCTTCAATTTTTTCAACCGATTGCATAAACTGCTGTATGGGGCCAATGCCCTCAAATTGTTTAAGCAACGAACAAGCAAACTCTAAAGCATATAAATCTTCTTGTTTTAAAGGCAAATTATTAATGCTGTAATTGGGGTCGGTATAATAGTAGCCGCGCAGTTTACGGTCGTATTCAATGGGTGCCTGATAAGCTAACTCCTCATCAAATTTCATATCATATATATCACTATCAATAGTGCGTGCGCTTACACTACCCAATCCTTGGCAAGCTTCTATTAAATCTTGTTTAGAAGGGTAACGTTTGTGTTTGTTGCGTAAAGCCCCATCAATAATGCGGTAACGTATAAATGCGTTTTTATTTTTAGGCATGCTGCAAGGTAATAATTTGGGTTGATTAGTTATTAGAGGTTGGTTATTGGTTTACTTGTTAAAAGTTGATGGTTATTCGGCAAAGCAAATAAGTATTTATATCTACTACAAGGTAAAGGCAGCGTACAACGGAATATTTTCGAGCCAATCTTCTTTACGGTGCATACTCATTGATAACCTAATGGCATTGCCTGTATTGTACTTTTCTTCAAACACTTTTAAACTTTTAGCTTTTAAGTTTTCTTCTGCTTTTACTTCAATCGGAAATACCTTATTATCTTTCTGTAAAATAAAATCAACTTCAGCAGTAGCGGCATCTGCTGTCCAATAAGACAACTGATAATGATGAATCAGTTCTTGTGCAACAAATTGTTCGGTTAACGCGCCTTTAAATTCAATTAACACCTGATTTTTATTCAATAAAATTTGTTCGCTTATTTCACCCATTGCATTTAACAATCCAATGTCTAATAAATACAATTTAAATGCATCAAAATTTACATAAGATTTAAGCGGAATACTTGCGTTATTAACTTGGGTTGATTTTAACAACAATCCCGCATTAGTTAGCCAATTAATGGCTTCTTCAAAATCTTTAGCCCTCGCTCCTTTTTTTATTTGCCCGTATATAAACTTCCTATTTTCTTTAGCCAACTGTGCCAATACGGTTTGCCAAACCATTCTTATTTTGGGAACAACACTTACAGGCGCATATTTTGAAAAATCATTCTCATAGCCTAATAAAATTTTATTTTGAATTTCTCTTGCCTCAAGAAGGTTTCTGTTTTTTATGAATGACGCTAAAACTTCAGGCATACCGCCTATGTAATAATACATTCGCAAATAATGACTTAACTGCTCATGAAAAGGTTTTACAACAGCCCAATTTTTTTGTTGTAGCGCTTTTAATAATGCACCTTCATCAATGTTAGTCAAAAACTCTTCAAAACTTAACGGATATAGGCTTAGAAAATCAACTTTACCAACCGGAAACGTACTGCCTTGCTGTAACGAAACACCTAGCAGAGAACCTGCTGCAGCCACATAATATTGAGGGGCGTTTTCATAAAAATATTTTAATGCTGTTAAGCCTTTTTCGGCTTCTTGTATTTCATCTAAAATAATTAAAGTGGAAGCAGGTTCTATTTTTTTTCCTGATTCAATCTCTAAAACACCAATTATTCTAGGTATGGAAAAGTCATCTGCAAAAATTTGCTGTAATCTTACACTGCTTTCAAAATTGATATAAACTACTTGCTCAAAATGCGTTTTGCCAAACTCTTTCATCAACCAGGTTTTACCAACCTGTCTTGCACCCTTAACAATCAATGGTTTTCTGTTTTGATTGTTTTTCCAATCCACCAACGCTTTTATTAAGTTACGGTACATATTAATTTTTTATTCAAATATACACTTTCCTTCGAAAAAGTGTTGATTTATACATTTTTTCATTCTAAAAAGTGTATTAATTGACATTTTTTCATTCGAAAAAGTGTATTAAATTCTATTTTCAAAGTACAATTAGGCTATTTTAAGTCCATTGGCTACTGTTTGTTGGGGTTGAAGCAAAACCACGCTACCATCGGCATTTACTGCACCTAGCACCAAACACTCGCTTATAAAATTGGCAATTTGCCTAGGAGGTAAATTAACCAATGCTATTACTTGCATGCCCACTAAATCTTGTGGTTGGTAAAAATGGATAATTTGGGCGGATGACTTTTTAATACCAATTTCTACTCCAAAATCAATCACCAATTGATAGGCCGGCTTGCGTGCCTTTTCAAACACACGTGCTTCTTTAATGGTTCCGGTTCTGATATCCAGTTGCTCAAAATGATGTAGGGTTGATTCCATAATGTGAACTAAGATAAAAGCGATTATCCTAAAACAAAAACGTCCGGCATTGCTGTCGGACGTTCTAACTATTTTATACGGTTATTAGATGATTAACAATGCATCACCATAAGCCATAAACTTGTATTTCTTTTTAATGGCTTCTTGGTAAGCTTCCATCAATTCATCATGACCGGCAAATGCTGCACTTAGCATCAACAAGGTTGATTCAGGTGGATGGAAATTAGTAATCATACAATTGGCAATTTTAAAGTCGTGTGGCGGAAACAAAAATTTATCTGTCCAACCACTGTTTACGTTTAATCTACCTGTTGATGATACCGAAGATTCGATGGCACGCATAACAGACGAACCCACTGCGCAAATTTTTCTTTTATCTTCTAAAGCTTTGTTTACCACTTTTGATGTTTCCAATGGAATATCAAAAAACTCGCTATCCATTTTGTGCTTGGTTAAGTCTTCAACCTCTACCGCACGGAAGGCACCTAAGCCGTTATGCACCGTAACCTCAGTAAAGTTTACTCCTTTAATTTCCATACGCATCATCAACTCTTTGGTAAAATGTAAACCTGCACTTGGAGGAGATACAGCACCGATGTGTTTAGCAAAAATAGTTTGAAAACGTTCTTTGTCTAACTTCTCAACGGCACGATTCATGTATTTAGGAATTGGCATTTCGCCCAATTTCTCAATCAATTTCCAAAGTTCTTCATCAGTACCATCAAACAAAAAGCGAATGGTACGACCGCGAGATGTGGTATTATCAACAACTTCGGCTACTAAAGTATCATCACCAAAATATAATTTGTTACCTACACGAATTTTACGAGCTGGATCTACCAACACATCCCACAACTTCATTTCTTTATTTAACTCACGCAATAAAAAAACTTCAATTTTAGCCCCTGTTTTTTCTTTGCTGCCGTATAAACGAGCTGGGAAAACTTTGGTATTGTTGTTAATCATTACATCCCTGTCATCAAAATATTTAAGGATGTCGCTAAATGCTTTGTGCTCGATTTTTCCTTTTTTACGATCAAGCACCATCATTTTGCTGTCGTGACGAACATCGGCCGGGTACTTCGCAATGAGGCTTTCGGTGAAGTTGAATTTAAACTGAGATAATTTCATTTAAAGTAATGTTTTAAATCAAAAACTGCACTATTTAGGCTAAAATAGTATAATTTTATGAGGTGCGAAGGTAATATTTTAAACCACTTTGTCAAGTAAGGGCGATAAATTATACGCCCGAGGATGAAATTAGCCACACTAATTTGATTTATAAATCATACCAAACAAAGGTAGTTGCTCATCATCCTTAATTTAAAAAGCATAAAAAAAGACGACCGAAGTCGTCTTTAATTTTTATCAGTATTTTATAACCTAGGTATGTAAAGCGCGGTTTGCTGTAGCAGCCAAACACGCTTCTTTCATGGCCTCGGTATAGGTTGGATGTGCGTGGCTCATGCGGCTTACATCTTCGGCACTTGCACGGAATTCCATCGCAACAACCGCTTCTGCAATCATATCTGCGGCACGTGGACCAATCATGTGTACACCTAAAATTTCGTCTGTATCGGCATCAGCAATTACTTTTACCAAACCGTCAATGTCCATACTTGCGCGGGCACGACCTAAAGCACGAATTGGGAATGAACCTGACTTAATTTTACGTCCTGCTTTTTTCAATTCTTCTTCTGTTTGTCCTACACCTGCAACCTCAGGCCAAGTGTATACCACACCTGGAATTAAGTTGTAGTTAATATGTGGTTTTTGACCGGCAATTACCTCTGCAACAAATACACCTTCTTCTTCAGCTTTATGCGCAAGCATGGCACCTTTTACCACATCACCTATTGCATAAATACCTTTAACGGCAGTTTCTAAATGTGCATCAGTTTCAATACGTCCGCGCTCGTCTGTTTTTAAACCTACGTTTTCTAAACCTAAACCATTTGTGTATGCTCTGCGGCCCACACTTACCAAGCAGTAGTCGCCTTTAAATTCAACCATTTCACCTTTTTCGTTTTCGGCAGTTACGGTAACTTCTTTACCTTTTGTAGCAGCCGATTTTACTTTATGGTTAAAGTTAAACTCAAAACCTTGTTTGCGTAATACGCGTTGCAATTCTTTTACTAGAGCACCATCCATGGTCGGGATAATACTTCCTGAGTATTCAACCACAGTAACTTTAGCACCTAAACGTGCGTATACCGAGCCTAACTCTAAACCAATAACACCACCACCAATAACAATTAAATGTTTAGGTACTTCGGTCATGTTTAAAGCTTCTGTGCTGGTAATAATTCTTTTTTTATCAATGTCTACTCCCGGTAAGGTTGATGGTTTAGAACCTGTAGCAATAATTACTTTATCGGTTTCGATGGTTTGTTCTTTTTCGCCACTAATTTTAATGGTGTTTTTATTTACAAACGAACCCACACCTTGAAACACATCAATTTTATTTTTCTTCATCAAATAATCGATACCATCGCAAGTTTGTTTAACCACCCCATTTTTGCGCTCGATCATTTGTTTTAAGTTTACCTGAACTTCACCTTTAATATCAACACCATGCGTAGTGAAATTATGCACTGCATTGTGGTAGTGCTCTGATGAATCTAATAACGCTTTAGACGGAATACAGCCTACATTTAAACAAGTACCTCCAAGGGTGCTATATTTTTCGATGATGGCAGTTTTTAAACCTAACTGAGCGCAACGTATTGCTGCTACATAGCCTCCGGGGCCCGAACCTATAACGGTTACATCGTATTTCATAAAATTTTATGTTTTAAAGCGGTGCGAATATACACATCTTATACAAAGCTTGCAGATTTATTGCCTAAATATTGCTGAATATGTATCGCTTAGTTAGTAGTCTGCTTTATACATCTCCCCAGCCTCTATGGCCACCGGTAAATGATTTTGTTTAGGCGGAATTGGGCAACTAAAATCAACATTATAAGCACAATAAGGGTTGTAGGCCATATTAAAATCAACCCAAACTTTTTTTACACTTAACGTGGCCTTTACATCTAAATACCGTCCTCCGCCATAGGTTGTTTTGCCTCCGGTTAAATCAGTAAATGGTATAAAAAGTTCAACAGAATCAGCCATTTCACCTTTGCGTAAATAGCTCATTAATTGTAGGTTTTTGCCGTTAAGTTGAAAAGACAAGGTTCCGGCTTCTATGTACTCATAAGCTCTGTTTAACGTGTGCGGCATGGCAAAAATTGTTTGACCTCCACTTGGATTAAACGTGGCTTCTACCAAATAATTTTTGTTGACCTCATAATAAGGTAATCCTTTAAAATCAGCTAATTTGGCTTGTGTTAAAGGAGTTGTTTTTGGGTCTAAAAACTTATAGGTAACAGCTGCCCTATGCTGCATCACACGTTGGGTATAGGCTAAATCGTTTTGGTTCGAGCATGATATGATACCCATCAACCCAAACAAAAAAACAGATAGAATAATGGAGCGCATTATTCTTTTACGCGAATTTGTTTAACCTGAAGAATATTTAAATCTGGCGCACCCTCATGCACAAACACCAATAGTTTAGCGTTTTTAGGATTAACCTTGATTTTATCACTTACGTTCATGGTATACTTATATTCTTTCTCGAACACACGACCGGGAACAAAACTGGTTGCGGTATCTTTAGCAACAGGATCACCTTGAGCAAACGTAACCACATCGCGCAATACAAACATATGGTTATATTCGTTGTTGTATTTTGCTGTTGAAGTTTGTGGATCATTATACTCTTGCACATCAGTAATACTGTCTTCAATCAACACAATAGAAAAATATTGTTTTGTGGTAACGGCAGCTGTATAAGTGAATTTAATTTTTGCAATACCTTCTTGTTTGGCTTCTTCAAATTCAGATGTTACATCAATATTTACAGGCGTAGTACCTTGTATTTCTTGTTCGCATTTTACATACCAATCTGTACGGCCAATAAAACGGCTTGGTTGATCGGTAAACTGACGTCTGTTGATAAAACCACGTGGTAACGCTCCCGGTATTCCGCACAACTCCAAAATTTCTTTGGCATCGTTGGTTCTAAAATCAAAACGACTTTCGTGTCCGGCTTTTGTAATTGGCGATACAAAACTTGATAAAGAGTTTAAATTAGGGTGCAATACTGTTGTAAATGCACGGCCCGGAAAAGCAGCCATGATGCTTTTTGCGATAATAGTAGCATCAGGACAATTTACACATTTAACACCCGACACATCTTCTAGCAAAACGTTTTTGGGCTCTGCAACAGGAACTGTGCTTACAATATAAGTAGTATCCTTAAGCGACTTACTTTCTTCGTAGTTAATTAGTGGTGGAACTTCTTCGCAAGCCACCAAGGTTAACAACACAACAGAACTAAATAGTATGCGCAATTTTTTCATAATTCAAATTTAAAAATTTGTTGTTAATGTTACACGGGCTCCGCTAAATGCAGGTTCAACCCTACAAACACCTCCGGTACAGTTTACACCGGCTACTTGTTTTAACCAAGCCGCTGTTATACGGGTAGTTTTATAGGTGTATGCAGCAAAGAAATTGTAATAATGTACCAATTTAAACTTTTCTCCGGCAACAGGTTTATTTAATGCCCCGTATTTGGTGTTTACCATATCACTTACCGAAAAACTCCAATGTGGTGCAACATTATACTCAATCAATAAGTTGGCCAAGTTACCTAAATCTTGTTGGGTCATTAAATATTGTCCTTCAATTCTGATACTGCGTTGTGGGGTTAATTTATAAGTAATTTCTCCAAACGGAGTAAATGCTTGCACAAAAGGTGCATCTGCTTTTAACTCAAATGTGGTTTGATTATATCCTATTATTTGAACACCACCCATTACTTTTAACTTATTGTTTACTTTACGCACCACATCAATATAAAACTCTCTGAACAAACGAGTGGTGGTATCCCATTTTAACACATCCGCTCCTCTACTAAAATCAATACCCGATAAAGTTGTGGTAGCTGCTCCGTTAATGTTTATTTGCCATTTTTTGTTCGGCTTAAAAGTCATTTCTAATTGTGCAGCATTTTCGCCCAACTCTTGCATTACAGCATTATAACGTGCCAATAATCGGTAGGTATTTTGACGGGTTAATGCCGGCAAATAATTAATTAATGCACCATAAGAAGGTAGCGGACTGGTTTCTAAAGGTGAAGTACGGAACTGAAAATTATTGATTCGTCTGTATTGTGCGCTTATACCCACACCTTTGGTTGAATAGGATAACGAAGTATAATATACATCACCTGAAGCTTTAAACATACGTTGGTCCAACCCCATTATAGCCTCCGGAGTTTTTTTAGCGTACTCAAAATATAACCTGTACTTTTTATAACTTAATGTGGTGTAAGCATTATAACCAAACACGTTGTATTTCGGATCAAATCTGTCTTCAATGGCATAACTATTTATGGTAGATGCAATGGTGTTCATGGTTGCCTGATCGATGGTGCGGTTAACAAATGAACCTCCTAAATCGGCAATTAAATTTTCTGATACATTTAAACGGTGTTCTATGTTAACCCCTTTAATAACAGGTGTACGTCTGTCAAATAAAAACTTTTGCTGACCGGTAAATGCTTTAATGCGGGTGTTTTCGGTTGGGTTATAAATAACGCGTGCGCCCATTACAGAAAAATCGATACCAATGTTACGGTCTTCGTAAGCCCTGAAAATAATTCCCGAACCAAACTGATCGTAAAAATTACCAACCGTAATATTAAATTTCTCAATATCCTTACTCACCTGCCAGTAACCAACACCCGATTGTGTGTAAGCCCTGAACGGATCAAACAAAGGAGTATTGTTAAACACATCGTAACGCAAACTAAAATTAAACCCACGGTATTTGTAATTTAAAAACAACCAAGCATCAGCCGATGAAAGTTCTTTTTCGTACTGCGTGGTATTTGCACCAATGGCACTATCCTTAACATAACCTTGAAAATTAGATTGGAAATTTCCAGAAAACTGCCCTTTTTCTTCATTGGCATTTTGCCCCGTTAAACTTGGGGTTGTAACCTGCGAAAAACCCAAAGTAGAGATGAACGACACCAACAATACCGATGTAAACTTTTTTATCATATACGTTTGAAATGGCGGCTAAAATACTATTTTTTTTAAGGATGCAAAGTAAGCTAAGTCATAAGTATTGAGTTAAATGAAACACTTTTTACTGACGGTTTGACAATAATTGTAGCAGAGGCAGCCTATTATACTATATTTGCATGGTTCTTGAAAAAGAATAAAACCAACCTGGGGCTGACCGGTATTGACGGGGTGAGCATCTGGCAGGTAAGCACGTAGCGCATTGAGATGTTGGCGCTTTAAACCTAATGCTCAAACTTTTATTTGGCGAAAATAACTTCGCTATGGCTGCCTAATCAGGAAGATTACGCATCATGCCATTGTCTCGCAAGTGTTAGCTTAACCGCGCTTGCATCCGAGGCATCATCAGGAAAAGCCTTTTGGCCAACCGCCTTTGTTGGTTAATTGAACTTAATGGGCTACGGAATTTTTTGGCAGGTTTTGCGGCCTGAATTTTCCCGACAATTAACGCTGAACTAAACGTGTAGAAAGCTTGACCATTCCATTTCCGGACCAGGGTTCGAATCCCTGCAGCTCCACCTTCGCCCTTCGTAGCTTCAGCGAAAAAGGGCATTAACTACCCAACTAAGATTTACTTGGTTGGGTAGTTTTTTATCCAAACTTCTTCGGGCTTCGGTGCTTTATTTCTGGTTGTCTAACGAATCAATTTGTCTTATCAAACTATCCGTGTAACATTAGTTACACTGATTTATATCATAAAGGCTAAATTCGTTTATTCTTAACAGCAAAAAAGAACATGATTGACAACACATCAGATAAGGAAAATAGCCGCAGGAAATTTATAAAGTCTTTGGGTAAACTTGGTTTTGGTGCTTCGCTTTTAACCACTGCCCCAAGTGTATTAACTGCGCAAGAGTTTGATGAAGAAGCTAATGAACAAACATCATCAACCCAAAATGAAAAACCTGTTGTGTTAAACATTTTGCAAACCACTGATGTGCATTGTCAAGTGCATCCGCATGATGAATTGTTTTGGGAAAATAACCAATCGGTGTTTCGCAAAACAGGTGGTTATGCGCACTTAGCCTCATACCTAAAAAACGAGCGTAAAAAAAATCCGAATACATTTTTAATTGATACAGGCGATATGTTTCAAGGGAGTGAATTATCTGTTAAAACAACAGGTAAAGCCATCACTCCTATTTTAAACGCCCTTAATTACGATTTATACTTACCCGGAAATTGGGAAGTGATATATTATAAAAAGAACATGCAAACTTTAATGGGCTCGTTAAACGGACCTAAGGTTTGTGCCAACATGTACCACGATTTAGGTGATGGCAAAAAAGGTGAACTCATTTTTCATCCTTACAAAATTTGGCATGTTGGGGGCATAAAAATAGGTTTTGTAGGGTACACCGATCCTTTGGTTCCTATTCGTCAATCGCCCAATTACAGCAAAGGCATTATATATACCAAACCCGAAGAAAACTTGGCACATTATATTGATGTGTTGCGCAACGATGAGCAATGTGCGTATGTCATTTTGTTATCGCATTTAGGTTTATCGCAACAAATTGCATTGGCCAACTCTCCCGACTGTAAAGGTGTTGATATGATTTTTGGTGGCGATACCCACGAGCGTGTGCGCAAACCAATTGTATGCAAATATGCTAAAGTGGTTGAGCCGGGTGCATTTGGTTCTTTTGTGGGTAAACTTCAACTTACAGTACAAAACGGAAAAGTAATTAAAGAAGAGTATGTATTAGATGAAGTTGACCCTAAAAAATTTAAAGCCGATAAAGATTTAGAAGCCATTATTAAAGCCAACGAACAACCTTTTAAAGAAGATATTTACAAAGTTATTGGATACAGTACCTTGCCGCTTTACCGTTATTTTGTTATTGAAAACACCATAGACACCATGATTTTAAATGCGTTAAAATGGCGTTTACCTCAAACAGATATTGTACTTTCTAACGGGTTTAGATTTTGTCCGCCACGCACCACACCCGACCATACCGGAAACATACCTGTAACCAACGGTTTTATTTTTGATATGCTGCCTGTTGATAGCACGGTTAGAACAGGAGAAGTAACTGGCAAACAAATTTTTGATTGGCTTGAAAAAGAGTTAAACAATGTATTTGCAAAAGATGCTTCTAAACGTTTTGGCGGATGGGTGATTAAATTTCAGGGCATGACGGTAACATTTAAAGCCTATGAGGAAATGGGCAAACGTGTGCAGGAAGTTAAAGTGGCAGGTCAACCTTTAGACTTAACCAAAACATACAGCATTGCCGCATGCGAGCGTGATGGTGACCCAAGCGATATGCTTTGCCGCATGAAAAATGTGGCGAATACCAAAAACACCGAGTACACCTTACACACCACCATGACCGAATATTTAAAAGCCAATTCTCCGGTTACACCTACTCCACCACAAAATGCCAAAGTACTGGATGCACCACAAACTTTGCTAACACAAGTATTTGGCGTTGATTACGAGTTTAGGTAATACCTATATAAACCCAAGTGCCATCGGTCATTATAAGCCATGGCACTTGCTTGGTAATTAATGTGGAAAACAATCAAACGGCATTGCCTTACTTCGTAACTTTAAGTTTGATTACTAATGACACAATACGAAGATTTATTAGCATACATTTATAAAAACGGAACTTTTAAAAGCGATAGAACCGGAACTGGAACCAAAAGTGTTTTTGGCGCACAAATCCGATTTAACTTAGCAGAAGGATTTCCGTTGGTTACTACCAAAAAGGTTCATTTAAAATCAATCATACACGAGTTATTGTGGTTTATTAAGGGTGAAACCAATACTAAATATTTAACCGAAAACGGTGTAACCATTTGGGATGAGTGGGCTGATAAAGATGGAAACTTAGGTCCGGTTTATGGTTACCAATGGCGCAGCTGGCCTACACCCGATGGTAAACACATCGACCAATTGAGTGAGGTAATAGAAACCATCAAAAAAAATCCGGATTCACGTAGGATGATTGTGAGTGCTTGGAACGTGGCCGATTTACCTAAAATGGCTTTGATGCCTTGTCATGCATTTTTTCAATTTTATGTGGCCGATGGAAAATTAAGTTGCCAATTGTACCAACGCAGTGCTGATATTTTCTTAGGCGTTCCGTTTAATATTGCGTCTTATGCTTTGTTTACGATGATGATTGCGCAAGTTTGTGATTTACAAGTAGGCGAATTCATTCACACGTTTGGTGATGCGCATATTTACAACAACCACATGGAACAATTAGAATTACAATTGTCTCGCGAGTGCCGACCATTACCCACCATGAAATTAAACCCAGAAATCAAAAATATTTTCGATTTTACGTTTGAGGATTTTATGTTAGAAGGTTATGACCCACATCCACATATTAAAGGAATTGTTGCGGTTTAAATTTTAAAAATTATGAAAAAAATCTATTTCTCAATTTTTATTTTTGTTCTATCAAATTCTATTTGGTCGCAAGAAACAGCAGTAATTCCAAATGACACAAAAGAAGAAGTTGTTCCAATTGCAGTTATCGAAGAAATTCCTATTTTTCCAGGTTGCGAAGATGTTGAAAGAAAAGAAAAGAACGAATGAATTGTTTCCAATTAAAATTAAGTGAACACATTCAAAAAAACTTGAAATACCCTAAAGAAGCAGAAAAAAAGGGAATTGTAGGCAGAGTCACCATAATGTTTGTCATTAATAAAGAAGGTGAAATAGAAAATATAGTATCTAGAGGCCCTGCTAATGGCAAAATTCTTGAAGATGAAGCCCGTAGAATTGTTTCTCTTTTGCCTAAAATGACACCCGGATTTCAAAGAGGCAAACCTGTAAAAGTTAGATATGCATTACCTTTTAACTTTAATTTGAAATAACATGCTCAACATAATCGCAGCCTCATTAGAAAATAAAGCTTTTGGAAAAGACAATTAATTGATTTTGCAATTTTATTTCAAACCTTTCAAAACCACTGCAAAAGAAAAACAAATTAAAAAATCTATTTCCACTCCGATTTGAATATTGGATTTAATAAATAATACCGTTTTATGATTAAAAAAATGTTTTTTGTTTTAGCCCTAATTTTACAAGCTAATATTACTTTTTCACAAGATATACTTGTACTTGACAACGAAATTAAAAAAGAGGAATCTGTTGCCTTTGCAGTAATTGAAGAAGTCCCAATATTTCCAGGTTGTGAAGATGTGGAAAGAAACGAAAGATTAGCTTGTTTTCAAAAAAAAATGGCAGAACACATTATAGGCAATATGAAATACCCTAGAGAAGCTAGACGAAAAAATATTCAAGGCAGAGTTATTGTTCTGTTTGTAATAAATAAAGAAGGTATTGTAGAAAACATCGTTGCAAGAGGTCCTGCAGGTTGTGAAAATTGCGAAATTTTAGAAAAAGAAGCAATTAGAATTATTAGTCTATTACCAAATATTAAACCGGGAATGCAAAAAGGAAAAACCGTTAAGGTAAAGTATGCTCAACCCATGACATTCAAACTTCAATAATATGCTCACCATAATAGCAGCCGCATCAGAAAATAACGCTTTAGGAAAAAACAATCAATTGGTTTGGCATTTACCAGATGATTTTAAGCGTTTTAAAAGTTTGACTTCGGGACATTTTATTGTGATGGGAAGAAAAACATTTGAAAGTTTTCCGAAACCGTTACCTAATCGCACACACATTATCATCACCAGACAAAAAAACTATGAAGTTCCAGAAGGTTGTTTAGTAGCGAGTAGTTTACAAAAAGCGATTGCTTTGTGTCCAAAAGAGGAAGAAGTTTTCATCATTGGCGGAGGCGAAATCTATAATCAATCCATAGAAATAGCCAATAAAATCGATTTAACGCGTGTTCATACGACCATTGAAGCTGATACTTTTTTCCCAAAAATCGACACAAATAAATGGGAATTAGTTTTCGAAGAATTTCATTCAAAAGACGAAAAACACGATTACGATTTTACTTTTTTAACTTATGTTAAAAGGTAAAATTTTTAAGTTCTTGATTATTAATCGTACTTTTGTTGTCCAAAATTAAGAAAATGTCAAAAAATATAAAGCCATACAAAGATTCCGAATTAGGCAAAAAAGAACAGGTTGCTCAAATGTTTGACAACATTTCTGGTAACTATGATGGTCTTAATAAAGTAATTTCTTTTGGCACCGATGCAAAGTGGAAGCAAAAAATATTGAAAATGGTAGCGGCAAGTCAGCCAAAATCTATTTTAGATATTGCAACTGGCACAGGTGATTTGGCTATTTTATTTGCTTCTACTTCTGCAACAGAAATTATTGGTTTAGATATTTCTCAAGGCATGTTAGACATTGGGAAGAAAAAAATAACCGCGCAAAAATTGGATTCTAAAATTCAAATGGTTTTAGGTGATGGCGAAAATATTCCTTATCCTGATAATTATTTTGATGTAATTACCGTTGCTTATGGTGTTCGTAATTTTGAAAATCTTGAAAAAGGTTTGACAGATATTTTGAGAACCTTAAAACCAGGCGGGCAATTTATTATTTTAGAAACTTCGGTTCCTACAAAATTTCCTTTTAAACAAGGATATGCTTTTCATTCAAAAGTAATTTTACCTTTAATCGGAAAATTATTTTCTAAAGACAAAACCGCTTATACGTACTTATCAAATTCTGCAAATGAATTTCCGTTTGGAGAAGCGTTAAACAATATTTTGAGAAAAATTGGGTTTATAGATGTAAAGCATCTACCTCAAACATTTGGAGTAGCTACTATTTATCAAGCATCTAAAAAATAATATGAAAAAGTTTCTGTTTTTATTACTTTTTTCACCTATCCTTTTCGCTCAGGAAGGCATGTTTAGCAAAGACCCAATTATCAATAAAGAAAATTGGAACAAACAGCGCATACACTGGGGTTATTATTTAGGATTTAATAGTTTAGATTTTAAATTCGATTATTTATCAGTTACCCAAGACATTGAAGTGAAAACCACAACAGGTTTTAACGTTGGCTTAATTGGTAATTTAAGACTAACCGAATATTTAGATTTTCGTTTTGAACCCGGATTGTTTATAACGCAAAGAAATCTTGTTTACCCAAATATTACAGACCCTGTAGACCAATTAAGAGAAGTGAAATCAACCTATATTTTCTTTCCTTTCTTGTTAAAATATTCTGCATTGCGTACCGGAAATGTTCGCCCATACCTTGTAGGCGGAGTTTCAACAGCCTTAAACTTAGGAAGTAATGCGGATGCTCCAGACGACAATTACAGCGACAGATTTAGAATGACCAAATGGACTAACTTTTACGAAGTAGGTTTTGGAGTTGATTTTTATTTAGAATATTTTGTATTCTCACCTTCTATAAGAGGTGTATTTAGTATGAACGATGAGTTAATTCGCGATAACGACCCAAACAGCCCTTGGACAGGAAATGTGCAAGAAATGAAAACGCGTGGCTTTTTTATCAATTTTGCATTCCATTAAAAAATTATTTTCTTTTAAATTCGCTTAAAATAATCGCTGTTGCAGTAGCTACATTAAGGCTTTCTGTAACTTGTAAATTTCCAAATCTTGGAATAGCAATGCGTTGTGAAACTAATTTTTCAACCGAAGATGAAATACCGTTAGCTTCATTTCCCATTACTATAATTCCTTCTTTTGGTAGTTCTTCTTGATAGATGTTTTTCCCATCCATAAAAGTACCAAAAACAGGCAATTTAGTTGTTGCTAAAAACGTTTCTAAATTCCCATACACCACATTTACTCTACTAATAGAACCCATAGTTGCTTGTACCACTTTTGGATTATAAACATCTACCGATTCTTCTGAACAAAACAAAGTTTCAATTCCAAACCAATCAGACAAACGAATAATAGTGCCCAAATTTCCTGGATCGCGAACATCATCTAAAGCCACGATTAATCCTTTTTCCACCATTTCTTTAGCTTTCGGAATTTTAAAAACGGCTAAGCAAGTATTTGGAGTGGTTAAAGCACTTATTTTTTTTAATTCGCCATCAGAAATGGCATGAACTTTGTTTTTAGGAACGGTAAGAAAATCTTGCTTTGTAGTAAACAATTCTTGCAATTCAAAGTTAGAATTTAACAATTCTTGAACTACCTTTACGCCTTCGGCAAAGAAAAGTTGTTCTTGTTTTCTATATTTTTTTTGCTGTAAACTCGTTATTAGTTTAATTTGGTTTTTACTAACCATAAAAATTGTATTTTTGACTAACTTTTAAAAAGTGCTTTGAGAAATAATTTATCAAAAATAA
>DITN01000090.1 GCA_002422865.1 Bacteroidetes bacterium UBA6183
AAGGACAAAAATGTTCGGCAGCTTCTCGTGCTTATGTACCATCAAACCTGTGGCCTGCCATTAAGGAGAAATTGGTAACTACTGTTAAATCTTTAAAAATGGGACCTACCGAAGATTTTAGCAACTTTGTAAATGCGGTTATTGATGAGCGTTCGTTCGATAAAATTGCCAATTATATAGAAGGTGTAAAGAAAGATGCACAAACTGAAATTTTAGTAGGTGGTGGTTATGATAAATCAAAAGGATACTTTATTGAGCCAACTATTGTGGTTACTCAAAATCCAAAATCAACCACCATGTGCGAAGAGATTTTTGGCCCAGTATTAACCCTATTTGTTTATGATGAAAATAAGTTTGAAGAAACTTTAGACTTAGTAAATACTACTTCTGAGTACGCTTTAACAGGAGCTATTATTGCTCAAGATAGATACGCAATTGATTTAGCAACCACTAAATTACGTAACGCAGCAGGTAACTTTTATATCAACGATAAACCAACCGGTGCAGTAGTTGGTCAGCAACCATTTGGTGGTGCCCGTGCAAGCGGAACAAACGATAAAGCAGGTGCAATGGTGAATCTACTTCGTTGGGTAAGCATGCGCACCATCAAGGAAACATTTGTAACACCAACCAGTTACGAGTACCCGTTTTTATCAGCCGAATAACTAGCGTTTATAACCATATTCAGCCCCTCTAAATACAATTTGGAGGGGCTTTTGTATTTAATTCAAGGTTAAGTTTTTATTGGCTATACTTCAACCTGAACACATTGCTTTAAGGGATAACTAAATAAAATACGAGTGTGCAAAATGCAAAAGATTTAAAACCATATAAGTTACCGGCAGATTGCTTATAAAACGAAGTAATTGTTGACTTACATGACTTGAATAACGGAATTTATTTTTATACTTACACATTGGATGGCAACGTTATTGCTAAACGTAAGTTAATACTAAGTAAATAAACACAACAATACATGATTGTAAAACAGATAACCACTGTGCTTTTTGGAGCCTTGTTTTTAAACACGGCATGCGCAACAGATACCACCAAAGTACAATTAAAGCAATTAGAACCGGAACCTCAACACGCTATGGTATTTTCTACGGCAATGCAGTTGGTGGCATCATACCATTATCAAAAACCGACCATAAACGATCAGTTTTCTTCTAATGCGTTTGATAATTATATTAAAGATCTTGATCCCTCAAAAGTATACTTCTTAAAAAGTGATATTGCTGATTTTGAAAAGTATAGGTACAGCATTGATGAGAGCATTTTTAGTGGTGATGTAAAACCGGGGTTTGAAATTTTTAACCGTTACCAACAACGTTTACAAGAGCGCATTTACTTCGCGTTTTCTTTGTTAAACGACTCAACACAGTTTGATTTTAGCAATAACGATTCGTTTATGACCAATAGAGAGCATGCTTCGTTTGTTTCAACAACAGACGAGTTGAATGCACTATGGAAATTGAAATTAAAATACGAATGCTTGGCATCAAAAGTTCAAGGGAAAGACTTTAAAACATACAGTGAAACCATTCGTAAACGTTATGAAAACTTGCTGAAGTTATCATCTAAAACCAAGGGCGAGGATGTGTTTCAATTATATGTAAACTCATTAACAGAACTAGCCGATCCGCACACCAACTATTTTTCGCCACGTGCAAGTGCCGATTTTAATACCCAAATGAGTTTATCATTAGAGGGTATAGGTGCAACTTTACAAACAGAAAACGAATACACTAAAATTCGTGAAGTGGTTAAAGGTGGTCCGGCTGATAAAAGTAAAAAAATACATGCAGGCGACCGAATTATTGGCGTAGCGCAGGGAGATAGTGATATTGTAAACGTAGTTGATTGGCGTTTGGATGATGTGGTGAGTTTAATAAGAGGTAAAAAAGGAACCATTGTTCGCTTAGAGATTATCCCTGCTTCAGAACCCAATAAAACCAGAATTATTGAAATTAAGCGTGACAAAATTGTGTTGGAGGATCAATCGGCCAAGAGCAGTATTAAAGAGGTTACACGCAATGGTAAAAAATACAAATATGGTGTAATTAGTTTACCTACTTTTTATATTGATTTTGCTGCAGCTCGTAAAGGCGACCTTAACTATAAAAGCACCACACGCGATGTAAAAAAACTGATTGCTGAATTAAAAAAGCAAAAGGTTGATGGGTTGATTATTGATTTAAGAAATAACGGTGGTGGTTCGTTACAAGAGGCGGTAGAGTTAACAGGTTTGTTTATTAAAACCGGACCTGTGGTGCAAGTTAAAGATGGGGCCGGAGGCTTAAAAGATGAAACCGACCGTAATCCGGAGTTGTTCTACGATGGACCATTAACTGTTTTGGTTAATCGTTTTAGTGCGTCCGCTTCTGAGATTTTTGCTGCAGCAGTGCAAGATTATGGAAGAGGAGTGGTAGTTGGTGAAAAAACTTACGGAAAGGGTACTGTACAAAATATGGTAGCCGTTAATGAGTTTGTACAATATAATGGAAAACCTTTAGGTGAAGTGAAATTAACCATTGCCAAGTTTTACCGTATTACAGGAAGCTCAACACAGCACCGCGGTGTAATACCTGATATAGAATTGCCGAGCTTATATGCTGATAAAGAATTTGGTGAAGACGCCAGTAAATACGCTTTACCGTGGGATCAAATTAACCCTACCAAGTACGAACCGGTTGATTTGGTTACCAATAAGTTGGGAGATGTCAGAGCCAACCACATCAAACGCATGAGTGGCAATAAAGAGTATGCTTATTTGCAGCAAGACATTAACTTTTTTAAAGCGCATAATGCCAAATTATATCAAACATTAAATGAAGTAGAGTATAAAAAGCAAAATGATAAAATAGATGCTGATAAAAAGGCACGTGAAGATGAGCGCAAAGCGCGTAAGGTTACCAACCCGGATTTGATTATGGATGAGGCCTTGGAAGTAATGTGTGATTTAAAATAGTTACTCATAAAACAGCAATAAAAAACGGGTTGGTGAATGATGTTCACCAACCCGTTTTAATGTCTCTTCCTTGCCAAACTCAATTGGTATTTTAAAGGCAACATATTTTAGCGTGTGTAAAACAAAAAAAAATCCCGCCTCGCATGTGCAAGACGGGATTGTATTGGAATTTTGTTTTGGATTATTTACCCATGTAGTAATGTAAACCTAATGACGGCATAAAACCTGCACCAATACCGAAGTCGGTTGTTGATGTTTCAAGTTTACCTCCATTGTTAGCTGCTTCCATTGTAGAAGAGTTCATGTTAAACCCAACTAAACGATTTAATGTTAAATCAATTCCCCATTTTTCTGACGGGAAGAATGCAACACCTGGAGCTACGTTTAAACCAATAGTTGATAATGAATACTTGTCATCATCTTTTAACTTGTCAAGTCCGTCTTGTGTTTTGTCTGTCCATGAAGCACTAGAAAAACCTAATCCTCCATCAACAAAAAAGTAGAAGTTACTTCCTATGCTTTTGTAGTAACGGCCAAATAATTCAACACCCAAATCGAATGACGAAATGTTTTCTGTTGTTTTACCGTCAGTAGTAGTTACTTGTCCACGGTTTGTTCCACCTAGGCCTAATCTTAAACCAACGGCAAGATTATCATTTAAAAAATAACCAACTGTTGGAGAAAAATTCCAATTTGATCTTGCTGTTAAATCAGTAGTCACAGAAGCCCCACCACCACCTGGAGTTGCTTTGTTTTCGCCACCACCAGTTGATGAGAAGCCTAGGCTACCTCCTAACATTAATGTTCCGGCACCAATTTGAGCGTAAGCTGCAGCACCTGTTGCAACTAATGCTAACGATAGGAATAATTTTTTCATAAGAATAAAGTTTTGTTTTGATTAACAGTACAAAGGTATACGGCATTTTTCCGCATTTTTATCAAGCTGTTTTTTATCAGCTAGTCGTTTTATTGTTAAAAAAGGCGCTAAAAGTGTTGTTTTTTTTATGAATACTAAGTTTTGCTTAGCTCTTCGGGGTGTTTATTTTTGTTTACAACAAGTAAATAATGTGCTTAACTATGCTTAATTAGTATTATTTCGAGTTGTTGAAAATACATTATTTCCACCCATTTTCTCCAATCAAAGGCACAAACTTGAAGTTGTCCATCACTATTTTTTCAAACAATTTTTCTGATTTACGCACAATAGTTAGCATTTGTTGTACTTTTTCATCACCTACGGGAATAACCATTACCCCGCCAATAGCAAGTTGTGCTGCTAACTGCTTGGGTACAATAGGGGCTCCGGCTGTAACAATTATTTTATCAAAAGGTGCTTCTTCCGGCCATCCTTTCGTTCCATCTCCACATAACAGGTTGGCTTTGTAACCAAAGTGTTTTAGCATTGTATGTGCTTTTTTTGATAATGATTCATGGCGCTCAATACTGTAAACAATAGCCCCTAACTCGGCCAATACGCAGGTTTGATAACCGCTGCCTGTTCCTATTTCAAGCACTTTATCGCCTGGCTGTACATGTAATAATTGTGTTTGATAAGCTACCGTGTATGGTTGAGATATGGTTTGACCTTCACCAATTGGAAAGGCTTTATCCTCATATGCATGACTTTCGAATGTCTTGTCAAAAAAGAAATGACGGGGAATTTTCAGTATAGCATTCAATACTCCTTTATCATTAATGCCCTTCTCTGCAAGTAATGCTACCAGTTTTTTTCTGGCTCCCTTGTTTTTATATGAATCTTCGTACATCAACATGCAGGCAAATATGATTTACTTACACTAATATATATGTATGTAATTTTAACAATTCTTTTCTAATAAAGTACGCAGTGTACATTTTATTGTGTTTGTATTTTAGATTTCTGTTAATAAAAGGTATAACTCCAAAAATCAAGCAAACTCAACCCACATATCTTC
>DITN01000070.1 GCA_002422865.1 Bacteroidetes bacterium UBA6183
CTTCGGAGTTGGGTTAATGCTCATGTGTTTTGAGCGTAAAAATATCAACCAACAAAACACCAACCTCGAAGAGGTGACATGATGGTCAGCAACAACAAAACATTCAATAAACGAATCCCGAAGGGATGGCATCATTAAACTGATGTATTGGTAATAGTTTCACCCTTTTAGGGTTTTGGTTCATCCATTTTATCTGTTCAATAGTATTGTCACTCCTTCGGAGTTGGGTTAATGCTCATGTGTTTTGAGCGTAAAAATATCAACCAACAAAACACCAACCTCGAAGAGGTGACATGATGGTCAGCAACAACAAAACATTCAATAAATGAATCCCGAAGGGATGGCATTATTGATTCTAACAAAAAACTGTGTTATACAATTTTAAAAGGTGTATTTTAGAACCATAGAGAATTTCTTGACAGCTGAACTTGTATCAAGCAAACAACCTAAAACACTCAATCCATTAACGTTTTGGCACAACCGCCACGGGTAATATTACCTTCTTGTAACACAATATCGGTATGAAGGAATTGTGCCGCAGCCCTCGATTCTTTTACCTTTACGGAACTACGGGTCATCATGTCTGTTTCAAACCCGGTTAATACTTGTGCTCTTAATCCTACATCGCGCCATTGGGTTGATGGTTTACAATGGATGTAAATGCTTCTGGCCAATGCCAGTGCATCGAGTAAAGCTTGGTTGGCACCTTGTCCTTTAAACGGACTCATGGGGTGGGCGGCATCACCCATTAAAGTTATAGGGCCGGCATTTTTTAGCCATTCGGGTTGCAACAATTCCCTGTCGTACACCGGGTAACCCGAAATATGGGTTTCCGGAGTGGCTGCTAAAATTGCGGGTATGGGTTCATGCCACTGTATTCTGCGGCAAGCTTCTTCTTTTAAAGCAGATGCACCTTGCGCACTTAAAACGTTGGCCTCATCTTCGGTCATGGGGAAACTTAATTGCCACATCACCGAGTGGGCATCATAAGGCATGATGTAAATGCGCTCGTGGCCATTGGCTGTTTGAAACACCGTAGCCGAATCGAGCAACGAACTTTGGATGTGTTGTAATGCACTTAGTTTACAAATGCCTAAAATAACAATACAACCCAAGTAACGCAATGGGGTAGTTTCATCGCCAATTATCATTTTACGCACGGCACTTCTTATGCCATCAGCACCCACCACCAAATCGGCTGTTACCTGTTTGGTAGTTTCGTTTACCATAAAACTCAGTTCTACTTTGTTTTGGGCCGTGGTTTTTATTTCAGTAAGTTGATGTCCCCATTGTACATTGGCATGCTGGCCCAGCTGATTAAGCAAAGCCAAACGTAACTCCTGACGTGCAATGTGTATGTTGTGTATGTTGTTTTTACGGGGAGCTGCATTGGGGTTGGTTTCCATCCATTTTCGCATGCCCCATTCGCCAACTACTTTGCCTTCGGGGTTATGCACCACATGTTTGGTAGAAACCACACCTTTGTTTAAGGTTAATATGCCCAGTGCGGCCATGGCTTTACTGGCTTGTTGTAAGGTTAACCCATAACCTTGCGATCGTGCATCAAAACTTAAATCGCGCTCGTACAAGGTAAACGGAATGCCCCTGTGCAGACAAGCTACTGCAAGCGCAACACCACCAATGCCACCACCAATAATGGCCACATGCGGGTAATGCGCTGTGTTAACAGCAGGAGGGAAGGCAGCCGAAATAAGTCCTTTGCCTGCACACACCAAACAGTTTTCTAAATGGTATTTAGTAGGAGTAACTTCAGCCGGTTCGGTGGTATTTAATAAGGTATGGTGACGCTTTTTCGCGGTGTTTTTAATCACCCGATTTTTTTTACCGAGTCCTTTACAATCCTCACAAACTGTCCAATCAGAAGCCATAAGTTTCTCCATTTTTTGTATCGCCTTGTTTAATTAAAAGGCTTTAACCAGCCGCGAATATAAAAGTTGTTATGGGTAGTTTGATAGGATGTTGTTTTTTGGGGATTGGTATAGCCAACAAAGCAGGCGTGTGTTCAAGCGCTTTTTTCTTTAGGTAGCCAATTGTTTTCAGCTTAAATACGCTGTTTCAGCTTGGCCAAATAAGGGATTAGTTTTTTCTTCATCATTTTCCACAAGGCAATAAATTGTTTACTCTGTAAAAAATAATGCACCATTTCAAGCGCAATGTAGCCAACCAAAATAGAAATGGTGGTTTGTTGCCATTGGGGAATTTCGTTAACAATGGTTGTTTTGCGGTGCCCTAATCCAAATAAATTATGGATGTTTCTGCGCTCTAAAACCGAGTGGGTAAATGTTTTAGAAACCCATAAACCAACGGCAATACCTATAATGTTTCCAAGGGCTTGTTTAGTAATAAAGTCAACAATATTGGGCAAGGTGAGTTGCTCCATCAAGGTTAGTTTGCGTGGTTCGGTGGTGCCTGTTTCATCTTCAGCCTCGGCATCCCACAATTTTTTTACCTTGTTAAAATAAAGTTGGTTATTGTTGTTTTGTTGTAACCAAACAAAAAATACTTCTTTTTCTTGTTCGGTTTCATCTTTGGCAAGGTGACGGGTAATCATCAGCCAGATCTCATAATCTTTCATTCAGTACTGCTTTATTCAAGCGAATATCCGATTGAATGCAGGAAGATAGGCTAAAGTTTCGGAAAGGCTGCTAAGGTATTTTGAGGTAAAGGCTCGCGCTTAATTTTAGTGTTTGGGGCGTGTCAGATGTTCAAAATCTTGTTTTCTTCTTTTATTCTTACATACAAAATGAGGGCATTAAGTATGGAAAAAATGATGGCTGTATAATACAAATGAAAGGCAAGCGGGATGAACGCAATTTCTAAAACTACAATTAAATAGTTGGGATGTTTAATGTATTTGTAAGCACCTTTTTTTATGGATGGCACACTTGATATGCGATAAATTTTAGTGTTCCAATATTTACCGAGTGACAGCACTACCCATATTTTACAACCTATCAAT
Organism: Bacteroidetes bacterium UBA6183; assembly: GCA_002422865.1. GTDB lineage: Bacteria > Bacteroidota > Bacteroidia > UKL13-3 > UKL13-3 > UBA6183. Next base: position 2,981 of record DITN01000070.1, read on the forward strand.
ACAATATAAAATACAAGCATGTACCAACTAAACGTATGTATTTGTTGGGTTGTATACTCTACCAATAATGAAACAAAAAACAGGATATGAAGTGCAACAATATATGGATAATGTTTTTGTCCGTATGCTACCGCACCGTTTTGCAACAACCACTTTTCATTTTTTTTCGATAAAAATAATTCTGCAATACGAAGCAAAACAACAAACGAGATAAAGAGGAAAAAAGCCATTTTTACTTATTTTTCATTTGAAGTAAAACCATCTCGCACGAAAACCCCGGACCCATAGCAACCATTAGTCCATAACCATCTGCAAAGCCAGCGGTTACAAATTTTTCTAAAACATAAAGCACCGTGGGGCTGCTCATGTTGCCATTTTCGTTCATCACTTCTCGGGTGTTTTTCAAAAAATCGCCTTCCACTTGCAAGGCTTCATGGTAAGCAGTGAGTATTTTTTTACCTCCGGGATGAAAAATAAAATTTTTGATATCGGAAATTTTTAAGTGCTGTTTTTCTAAAAACGAAGCAACATCTTGATGAATGTTTTTAGCAATAATGCTCGGAATGTCCTGCGAAAACACCACTTTAAATCCTTCATCCAAAAACTCCCAACCCATTACATCCAACGAATCGTAATACAATTTGCTTTGTGTAGCCAAAAAAGTAATGTCGCTTTTGGTTTTATTTTTTTGATGATCTCCGGTAATAATCAATGCGGCAACACCATCTGCAAACAAACTGGCACCTATAAAATTGCTTTTGCTAAAATCGTTTCGTAAAAAAGTAAGCGAACACAATTCTAAGGCTACAAGCAATACTAAGGCATTAGGATTTGCCTTTGCCAACACACTTGCTTTTGCAAAACCGGCCACACCACCGGCACAACCTAAGCCAAAAACAGGTAAGCGACTTATGTTTTCGTGCAGTTTCATTTTGTTGATGATAAGCGCATCTAAGCTAGGTGTGGCAAGTCCTGTGGAGGATATAAAAATAATATCGGTAAGGTCTTCTTTTTTTATTTGGGCATGGGCAATACACTGTTCTATTGCCTTTACTGCATATTCAAGCGCAACGCTGATGTATGTTTTGTTTTGGTTTTCAAAACCATGAAGGGTGGCATAATAATCAATGGGTTTGCAAAAATTTCTGGTTTTAATTTCGGTGTTATCAAATACGGCCATCATTTTTTCTATTTGAGGAAACGATGGTGCAAACAATTCTTGCACACGTTGTTTTACTTTTTCCTGACTTTCACGAAATGGAAAATCTATTTTTGTGATGGCTGCTAATGATGGCATGTCTTGATATTATTACCTATCAAGGATATCTGTTTTTTTAGTGGGATGTATTACGTAATGTCTTAAATGGATTGCATAATTCACATGTATTACAATTGTTTTTGTAAGTTGATGCTTATCGTTTTGTCTCAGTTAATGGTTTCTGCTATTCAAAAGAAATGGGTATTGTGCAAGAATTTTGGGATGACGTTTTGCAGATTTGCGATGGGCG
>DITN01000010.1 GCA_002422865.1 Bacteroidetes bacterium UBA6183
CTCTTGATGGTGGTCGTTTTGCAACTTCCGATTTGAATGATTTATACCGTCGTGTAATTATTCGTAACAACCGTTTAAAAAGATTGATGGAGATTAAAGCTCCTGAAGTAATCTTGAGAAACGAAAAGCGTATGTTACAGGAAGCGGTAGATTCGTTGTTTGACAACACGCGTAAAGCGTCTGCTGTTAAAACAGAATCCAACCGTCCGTTGAAATCACTTTCGGATTCCTTAAAAGGAAAACAAGGTCGTTTCCGTCAAAACTTATTAGGTAAACGTGTTGATTACTCAGGCCGTTCGGTTATTGTGGTTGGTCCAAACTTAAAATTACATGAGTGCGGTATACCTAAAAACATGGCAGCAGAGTTATTCAAGCCATTTATCATCCGTAAGTTATTGGAGCGTGGTATTGTAAAAACAGTAAAATCTGCCAAGAAATTAGTTGATAGAAAAGAAGCCGTAATCTGGGATATTTTAGAGAACATCTTAAAAGGTCACCCGGTATTACTAAATCGTGCTCCTACCCTACACAGATTGGGTATCCAATCATTCCAACCTAAATTGGTTGAGGGTAAAGCAATTCAACTTCACCCATTGGTGTGTACAGGTTTCAACGCGGATTTTGACGGTGACCAGATGGCTGTGCACGTTCCACTTGGAAACGCAGCAATTTTGGAAGCCCAAGTGTTAATGCTTGCTTCACACAACATTCTTAACCCTGCTAACGGTGCTCCTATTGCTGTACCTTCTCAGGATATGGTTTTGGGTCTTTATTACATTACTAAAGGCCGTAAATCTATAACTGAAAACCCGGTTAAAGGTGAAGATTTAGCATTTTATAGCGCTGAAGAAGCCATGATTGCATTTAACGAAAAGCGTGTTGATTTACACGCCAACGTAAAATGCCGTGTAATGGTTAAAGAAGATGGTGAGTTAAAATACAAACTTACCGAAACAACCATGGGCCGTATCTTATTTAACAATGTTGTGCCAACCGAATATGGTTACATCAACGAATTGTTAACCAAGAAAAACTTACGTGATATTATTGGTAGCGTAATTAAAGAGTGCGGTATGGATGTGGCTGCTAAATTCTTAGATGATATCAAAGAATTAGGTTACCACTACGCATTTAAAGGCGGTCTTTCATTTAACTTGAAATACGTAATGATTCCGAAAGAGAAGGAAGAGTTTGTAAAACAAGCAATGGAAGAGGTTGATGAAATTTGGAATAACTACAACAATGGTTTTATTACCAACAACGAGCGTTACAACCAGGTTATTGATATCTGGACCCGTATCAACTCACGTTTGGCAGATACTGTGTTAAAACAGTTGAAAGAAGACCGTCAAGGATTCAACCCTATTTACATGATGTTGGATTCTGGAGCGCGTGGTAGTAAAGAGCAAATTCGTCAGTTAGGCGGTATGAGGGGATTGATGGCGAAACCACAGAAAAACTTAAGTGGTGGAACCGGTGAGATTATCGAGAACCCGATTTTATCTAACTTTAAAGAAGGTTTATCCGTAATTGAATACTTTATCTCTACCCACGGTGCGCGNNCACGGTGCGCGTAAAGGTTTGGCCGATACCGCGTTAAAAACTGCGGATGCGGGTTACTTAACACGTAGGTTACATGACGTTTCTCAAGATGTTGTTGTAAACGAGCCTGATTGCGGTACCCTTCGTGGTATTGTGATGAGTGCCTTAAAAGACAATGAAGAGGTTGTAGAAACTTTATACGAACGTATTTTAGGTCGTACCAGTTTACATGATGTAATCGATCCATTAACCAATGAAGTTTACTGCTACAGCGGTGATGAGATTACAGAAGAAATTGGTGCTAAAATAGAAGCGTCTCCTGTTGAACAAGTTGAAATACGCTCGGTATTAACCTGCCAATCTAAATATGGTGTGTGTGCGAAATGCTATGGCCGTAACTTGGCTACTTCTCGTATGGCACAACGTGGTGATGCGGTAGGTGTTATTGCAGCCCAATCAATTGGTGAACCGGGTACACAGTTAACCTTACGTACCTTCCACGTGGGTGGTACGGCATCAAACATTGCTACAGAAAGTGAAATGACCGCTAAATTCGGTGGATTGTTGGAGTTCGAAGAAATTAGAACTACACCAATGGATACAGAAGAAGGTCCTGCTGAAGTAGTAATTGGACGTCAAGGTGAGGTTCGTGTATTAGACGAAAAAACCCGTGTTACCATCATTACGGTAAACATTCCTTATGGTGCGCATTTATTTGTTAAAAACGGACAAAAAGTAGAAAAAGGCGCACGTCTTTACACTTGGGATCCATACAATGCGGTTATTATCACAGAATCGGCCGGTAAGGTTAAGTTCGAGAACATTATCGAGAACGTTACCTTTAAGGAAGAAAGCGATGAGCAAACAGGTCACAAAGAGAAAGTAATTATCGAGTCGAAAGACAAAACCAAAATTCCATCTATTATCGTTAGCGATAAAAAAGGTGAGAACACCAAAGAATATAACATTCCGGTAGGTGCTCACATTGTGGTGGAAGAAGGAACAGCGGTAATTGCAGGTCAGATATTAGTAAAAATCCCTCGTGTAGTTGGTAAAACACGCGATATTACGGGAGGTTTACCACGTGTTACCGAGTTATTCGAAGCACGTAACCCATCAAACCCGGCTGTAGTAACCGAAATTGATGGTGTGGTAAGCTTTGGTGGTATTAAACGTGGTAACCGTGAGGTGATGATTACATCAAAAGATGGCGAACAAAAGAAATACATGGTTTCATTATCTAAACACATTTTGGTGCAAGAAAATGATTTCGTGAAAGCTGGTTCTCCTTTATCTGATGGCGCTATCAGCCCGCAAGATATTTTACGAATTGAAGGACCTTTAGCTGTACAACGTTATATCCTAAATGGTATCCAAGAGGTTTACCGTTTACAAGGTGTAAAAATCAACGATAAACACATTGAAACCATTGTGCGCCAAATGATGCAAAAAGTGGAAGTAATTGATGCCGGTGATACTTTATTCCTTGAAGGAGAAAACGTAGACCGTTGGACATTTAAAGAAACTAACGATTGGATTTTCGACAAAAAAGTTGTGGTTGAAGCAGGTGATTCTTCATCGTTAAAACCGGGACAAATTGTAAGCGTACGTAAATTACGTGACGAAAACTCAATGTTAAAACGTAAAGCTTTAAGAACAGTTGAAGCCCGCGATGCACAACCTGCAACCGGTGCTCAAATTATTCAAGGTATTACACGTGCATCTTTAGGTACACATAGTTTCTTAAGTGCGGCATCGTTCCAAGAAACAACCAAAGTATTAAACGAAGCTGCTATCTCGGGTAAGGTAGATCACATGTTGGGCTTGAAAGAGAACATTATTGTTGGTCACTTAATTCCTGCCGGTACCGGTTTACGCGAATACGAAAAATTAATTGTAGGTTCTAAAGAAGAATACGAAATGTTAATGGCTTCTAAAGGCCAATAACACCAAGTAAATATTATTTATAAAGGCAGTGATGAATTTCTCACTGCCTTTTTTATTTTTGAGCAAATTCAAATTAATTAGCATAGCGAAAAACAATCATGGAAAATAAAAACAACGAAAACCAATTAAACATAGAGTTAAGTGAAGAAATGGCCGAAGGCACTTACAGCAACTTAGCCATCATAACACACAGCAATGCCGAGTTTGTGGTTGATTTTATACGTGTAATGCCGGGCGTACCTAAAGCAAAAGTTAAATCGCGTATTGTATTAACCCCTCAGCATGCCAAAAGACTGTTATTGGCTTTGGGTGATAATATTTTAAAATATGAAGAGCAAAATGGCACCATTGATTTGCACGACTCTCCCCCATTTCCAATGAATTTTGGCGGACCAACCGCACAAGCATAAAGCATAAAAAAAACAGCCGTATCAAAAAATGATGCGGCTGTTTTTGTTTGTACGGTATGGTTTGTTTTACTAAACGCGGACGGAACCCTGATTACTCGGGGCGTGAACGAGGGTTTACCATAGCCTTGTTCTAATATGACGCCTCTGCAGAATATCATATTTATATAACATTATTGAATTCACTGATTTCCCATTTACTAAAGCTGGATGAAAATTTATGTTGTGCTTTGTAATAACATTTTGCAGCGCCTGTTTTACTTCCGGATATTCACGATTGTTCAGCCCTGTTAAATATGTATTGGTCATTTTACCTTCTTTATTTATAAAAAAAACATAACTTGGTATTGGTATATACAGCGACCCTTTATGTTCTAAAATAGAATCCAATTCTAAATGAATTATCTTGTCGATATCCACCCTAAAATCGGCATAAATATCAGGCACTAGATACCAAATTGTATCATTGCACTTAATGATTGAATTACCACCTCGTTTTCTGATATAGTATTTATCTATATCAACCCACTTTCTTAAAGTATCATTAACCATAAAAAACATAAGAGTTCTCTTATGTTTTATGAACACCTCTCTATGTATGGCTTTATGCGACATCCGTTTTGAATACCCACAACCAAATCCAATTATAGCAACCAATATCACGAACAACAATACGATAACGCGGACGTGCCGTCCGTGTGCAGTTATATTTTGTAACGTAGTTAAATTTTCCATTCGGGTAATTCCTCGTAAATAATAACGCGATAAATGCCTCTACAATGTAATAGAATTACTCCTTACTAAGCTTACCGATGATTATGGGTTGGGACCTATCCATAATTCGATAAAAATAAATACCGCGCTCCAACTCAGAAATCTGAAATGCTGTTTGATTCTGTTCTACTTTATTCCGGTAAACAATTTCCCCCAACCCATTTATCAATTCAACCTGAAGGTCGTTTACCAAAAAATCAGGTGGAATGCTGATATGAAGTTTATCAATTGCAGGATTGGGATATATGCTAATTGCTTCAGCCCAATTTATCTTTTTAACACTTGTTGGAGTTCCATATTTAACTTGTGCAAATCGAGTATTGACACAAGCAAGTTCGGATACAGACGGAGGAACGTAACCAGCAACTAAACTATCTGTAAGGGTATTATAGGAAATCATTTTTCTTGTAAAGTTGTCATCAACGCCAATAATCATAAATGTGCTTGTATTTTGGTCGAAACAAGAAGAGGACGCCACAAAATATGGAAATTGTTTGATAGCTGCTTTAAGACTAACAACACCATTTACACTATTTATTTCAACAATATCGCTACCTAAGTACGTTGAATATCCATCAAAATTTGCTCTAATGCAGTAAATTTTATTGTTTACATTGTCGAATTGAAGTGCTGAGAGGTTATTATTTTCTTGGCCTATAATAGGCGTTTTGGTGTATGTAAAGCTAGTATCTCTTACATATATCGCATACAAATCTTTGCTATTATTGGTGTTCATACCAATATGATAAATAATACCCTTATTCGCATCAAAACAAATGGCATCCGCCAATAAACCTATTAAATTAGGTTCTGTAAAAGTACCTATTAAACTATCTTGATTAGTAATGATTGAATTTGCTATTACAGAAACCGTATTGTTTTCGTCTATCGATAATTTGTACATCATTCCGGTACTCATATCAAATTCTGTGATATTGCTTGACAAACTTCCTACTGTAAAACTAGAAGTGTTTGTAAACGTATTAAAGCTTAATCTGCCCATACCCGCGGCACTTATACCGGATATATGGTACTTTCCGGTATAATCACTAAAACCGGATGTAGCAAATACAGATGAGTTTAAATCTGTTTGGTAATAGGTGGCAGAAGACGAGTCAAACATGTTCCAAGTAACAATTTCAATTTTGTCTGGGTTGTTGGTGTTATTGACTCCAATTAATCTAATTTGAGCGTGAGCACAAGGAATTAAGTGGCTCAAAAAGAGTGAATAAAATAGTATTTTTTTCATAGTGTGGTTTTTTGATTATTCTTCTAATAACAAATGTATCATAATGATTTCAAATTTGTACATGGCAATTACTAATTAACGCGGACGTACCGTCCGTGTGTCGTTAATTTTTGTAACATGGTTAAACACATCATTGGCTTGTCGTTAATACATCCAAAATAGCTTTAATTTTAAACCAAAACAAACACATAACTAAAACCCCGGCAAGTTCTAATTGGTGGGATTGCGTTGTTTTTATTCTATACCACACGAGAGGACTCGTGCGGTAGCTGCGGGACTCATTTTTCTTGTTTCCTAAAACTTACACTTCGATTTCTTGATATAATATCTAATCCATTTTTATTAAGGTACACGACTGTGTTAATAATGGTATCCTTGCTGGATACATCGAACTCCTTTACTAATATTTTAGACTGAAGATCTCCGTCTCTTATAAAATCAAACGTGCTGCTCTTAGCTTCGTAATAATTCATTAAAGCGTCATCTAATACAAACACAATAGGGTTACTCATATTTACTTGTCCATCATAATAGTAAACAATTGTATCACTTCGTATATCCATAACAAAATTATTGTCTGTAGTCAATACCCACTTTCCAATCAGTAGCTTTTCGGCCACTTTCTTTATATCATTATCAACAAAGCTGCAACTTATAAAACACAAGAATGTATTTAGAAAAATTAAAAATATAGGTCTCATCTTACAACTCTATTAATTTTTGAAAAAGTGCACCCTGTTCGCGGACATGCCTTCCGTTTGTCGTTAAATTTTGTAACAATATTAAACATATCATTGGCTTGTCATCAACACATCCAAAATAACTTTAATTTTAAACCTAAACAAACACATAACTATAACCCCAGCAAGTTTTGCATTGTCACAATTGCTTGGTTTTAAGTTTGTTTTACGACACACGAACCACAGGTCCGCGTGAACGGACAATTTAACTCAAACCAATTAATCAATTTATTGATTACATAGGCACTATTTTGTAACTTTATTGCTCAAATAATCATTATTTAGGTATGGACATAGCTAAAAGAATAAAACAGATTAGGGAAGCTAAAGAATTGACTGCTAAATAGGTTATATGCCGTGGATATGGGGGCTGCCATGTATAGCCGTATTGAAATAGGTAAAACCGAACCTTCTTTAAGCCCTTTGGAAAAAATTGCCAAAGCTTTGGGGGTTTCGCTTTCCGATTTCTTTTCTACTGAAGATGCTATTGCTGATGTAAATTCTTATGATGGCTCGCTGATGGAAAAGGTAAAAGCTATTGAAGCTCTGAGCGATGAAGAGAAGAAAACCGTGTTTTCTATTGTAGATGCCTTTGCTGGCAAGAAAAAACTTAAAGATGCTTTGAGTAATGTTTTAACTGATGTAAAATAAGATTATGCAATACTATTGTCTCATACAATCTACAGGGGATGATATAGGAAAAGCATCTTCGCAGATAAAGGGAATGAAAGACGGCTATAATCTTTATGCCGATAATTCTGTTTGGAAGTTACCGTTATTTGAAAAGCCAAAGATTGAGCCGAACTTCAACGCTTTGCAATTAAATAATAGTGCAAAACTAACTGATATAATAATCCCTACTGGCCTAATCTCTAAGACTGGTTTTTTTCTTAGTGAGAAAGTAAAAGACATTTTGAAAGACTTTATATTACCTAATCACATTTATTACAAAGCTGTTGTTATTCATAAAAATAAGGTATATGATAACTTTTATTGGATACAGTTTACCCAAGAAATGTCGGACACTATTGATTATGAAAACTCCGTATTTGATTTAAAGAGAGCTTTCGGTTGGCAAAACTGGACTGACGTTGAAAGTAACCCAAAATTCAAAAACACTTTTGAGCTAATTGAATTTGATAAAATGCAAAGTTCAATGAATCAAATTATGCCTTCAAAGCTGTCGTTAATTAAAAATGGATTTGATATTTATGGATTTAGATATTTTGCAATCGCATGTCCGTAAATATACCA
>DITN01000075.1 GCA_002422865.1 Bacteroidetes bacterium UBA6183
CAACCAATAACTGATAAGGATTTTCGTAATACAACTCGGTTTCGGCTTCGGGTTGGTGCTCGCTAAAATAATTGATAAATTGTTCGAAACGTTCTTTGCGTGTCATGCATTCAAAAGTAATACATGGTTTATAATATCAATGCATGTTTACCAAATATGATGGGGGATATCACCTTAAATGAAGGCGGTAATTCATGCCAATATCACTAAAAGTAATAAATGATATATGTTTTATGATTTTAAGTTATTTAGGAGCTACTTTGTGTAGGTTATTTTAGAAAACCTTTAGCTACCAAATAAGGAACAATAAGCCAAAGCAACCCTTTTATGAGAAAGAAAAAGAACCCCATCCAACCCATACGTTTTAACACAGCCATAAGGCTTTTGCGCTGTGGGTGCGGCACCGGGCACTCCAATGGTTTATCTTTTGTTTGCTCTGTAGTAGGATGCATAACTGTAAATGCGAGTGCAATATTACTGTTATAAAATTTGAATACCAACCTCAAAAAATATCTGACACAATTAATACAAATACACATATGAAAAAAGAAATGAATCACATTGGTTTAGATACCAAAAAATGTAAAAAATTAGCAGAAGAGTTAAATGTGCTATTGGCTAATTATCAAATGTTTTACATGAATGCAAGAGGCTTTCATTGGAACATCAAAGGAGAGAAGTTTTTCGAGCTTCATTTAAAGTTTGAGGAGTTGTATAACGACTTGGTAATTAAAGTAGATGAGGTAGCCGAACGTATTTTAACACTTGGTTACACGCCTGTGCATGCCTACAGCGATTACATTAAAATAGCACACATTAAGGAATTAAAAAATGTGAGTGATGGTAAAAAAGCAGTAGCCCATGTGCTTGATGCCTTTGGTACATTGTTGCTTATTGAACGCAAATTATTGTTGTTAAGCGATGATGCAGGAGATGAAGGTACAGGCGCGTTAATGAGCGATTACATCAGGGAACAAGAAAAGTTGGTTTGGATGTATTCTTCGTATTTAAACAGATAAAATGCTGATTATTTGGTTTTTTGGATTTTTTACATAAAATTTGAATAACCACTATGTAACGAAGAGACTTCTACCTTCATGTAGCAGTTGAAACAGAAAAGCCGGTAATGAAAATTACTCGGCTTTTTAATTTTGTATGTATGTAATCACAATGTGGTGTTATTCTCGCAGTTTAACCAATTGAACTCCTAACGCATTAATTTTAGCTATTAGTTCTCCATTTTTACCATAACCCACACTGGCATTACCATGGACTAAAACATGCTTACCTTCCAAGTTGGTTGGTAATACAAATGCATTGTCTTTTACCACTACCAATAAATCAGCGCTGTCTGCTTCTAAGGTGAGCCAATTGCCGGTGTCTTTACTGCAGTTTTTTACTTTACCAATTACAGCGGTATGGAAGTCTTGCTGAAGCATCAACTTTTCAAAAATACGCTCGGGTTTGTGTGAAATGGTATCTTTAGATGGTTGTCCAAATACCGTAATCCTGCTATTTTCAGTTTGTACCGCTTGGGTTGATTGTGGTTTTTTTCTGCACATGATGTGGCTACTGCCAACCAAACAATAGCAGCTATGTGTTTAAGGTTTAATAGTTGTTTCATAAAAACGAATATAACAATGTGTAATAAAAAACGACTACTTTATGGGTAGTCGTTTTTAGTTTTTTGATTCTATTGGGAGCTACAGCTGTTATTTCAAACCTGTTTTGTATTTCACCACACTGTCTAACAACAATTGTTTAAAGTCTTTTAGCGCAATCATGTTTGGTCCATCACTTAAGGCTTCATCCGGGTTTTCGTGTACTTCAAAAAAGAAACCATCAACCCCAACAGCTGCTGCGGCACTGGCTAAGTATACGGCATACTCTCGGTTACCGCCACTTTTACCACCCATACCTCCGGGTTTTTGGGTGCTGTGTGTTACATCCATACACACCGGGTAACCAAACGATTTCATATCCACCAAGTTCCTGAAATCAACCACCAAGTTGTTGTACCCAAACATGGTTCCGCGCTCGGTTAACATAATTTGTTTGTTGCCGGTACTTTCTACTTTTTTAACGGCATGAATCATATCGTGGCCAGATAAAAACTGTGCCTTTTTGATGTTTACAATTCGGTTGGTTTTACCACACTCCACCAATAAATCGGTTTGACGGCACAAGAATGCAGGGATTTGTAAAATATCGATTACCTCAGCCAATTCAGGTGCTTGCCAGCTTTCGTGAATATCTGTAGTAACCGGTAAACCAAAGGTGTCTTTTACTTTTTGTAAAATACGCAAGCCTTCTTTCATGCCATGTCCGCGGTAACTATCAACTGATGTACGGTTGGCCTTATCAAACGAAGCTTTAAACACATAAGTAAGGTTTAACTCTTCGGCAATTTTTGCAATTTTTTCGGCCAAGTTCATCACCATCGTTTCGTTTTCAATAATGCACGGACCCGATAGTAAAAAGGTATTGTTTTTTATGTTTTCGTATAAACTCATGTTATGCTTTTTGGAGTGGCGAATTTATAAATAAATGTAAGCTATTTAGCGGTATAATTTTGCCCAAATTTCTAAATCGGCAAATTGGTTGTTTCTAAACTCATGTTCTTTAAAAATAGCTTCGCGGTTAAATCCTAAGCTTTTAAGCAAGGCAATACTCACTGTGTTCTCAGGTTCAACTTCAGCTATAAAGCGGTGTATGTTTTGTTGTTTTGATAAGTTATCTAGCAAAACTTGCATACTTTCTTTGCCATACCCTTTGCCCCAAAATTCAGGAAAAAACCAATAGCCAATTTCGCATCTTCTGTGCAAGGGGTGCAAATTATAAGTACTCACTACGCCAATAAATTCTTGGTGCTCATTAATTACCGCCCACGAGTTTCCGGTTCCGTTTTTACGTTTGGTTTCGTACCACAACATTTGTTCGGCAGTGGCCTCAAAAGTAGGGTAGGTAACATCCATGTATTGGGTTACCACAGGATTTGAAAAGCCTTCAAATATCTTCTGTTGATCACTGTTTTCTACCTCTCTTAAGGTAAGTCGTGGTGTGGTAAACGTAAGTTTTTGCATGCTTAATTGACCTGGCTTGTTTTAACTTATTCTGTAATTACAGGGAGTTGAAGTTGTTCAGGTTTCAAAAAATCGATTACTGTTTTTAAATCTTGCTCATGGTTTCTAACGATGCGATTAGTTTCATCTATCGTAAAAATAGAGTAGGGGATTTCAATCAGTTTAATACCATTTTGAGGTAATTCGGCCGCTTTCACACGGTCGTATTTTTCTCGCTGTTTGGCTCTGCTAATACCACTTACTGTTTTTACATTTAATTTATTAAAAAACTCGGTAGGTTCGGCTAGTGGCGCTTCTTTAAACTCAATCACTAAATTTAAATCGTGGTAAAAAGCATCAACCGGTAATTCTGTTCTGGTTTTGCCGTCTCTGTGTAAATCACCCACTAAAAAATCAAAACGTTTTTGGCGCTTGGCTTTTAGGTTTAAGGCTTCATCACACAAATTCATCACATAGTATTTATCACTGAGCAAACGTTTGTTCTCAAGCTCAATTTTTTCAGCAGAAACAACTTCTTGCTTATATAAAGTGGTTGGTTTAGGCGCATCTTTAGGTACAAAATACCAGTACGTATCTTCACCATTTTGTATGGCATGTGCGTGAGGTATTTGCGCCAATTCGTTCGATTTATAAAGCGCTTTTAATACATCACGAATGGGTTTGCCATTTTTTACATCTTTGGTAAATATACCCGCAGCAATCAATTCAGGCATTAACTCTTTTACAGGAATAATTTGGGTATCGGTATGAGTGGCAAAATATGCCTCAATTACACTGTTAATACTTTCTATTTGTTTATTCATTTATGTTTTACCCTAAGTGGGTTTTATTATTTTTTGTATGGTATTCGTGCGCCAATAACCCGAAATACAGGGAGTCTTCGTACACCCCATTTTTTAAGTAATGATTTTTAAGCAGACCTTCTTCCTTAAAATTAAAGTACTTAATCAGTTTAAGCGATGGTACATTTTTAGGTTCTATCAATGCTTCAATGCGGTTTAAACTCATGTTGTTAAAACCATACTCAATAATAGGTTCTAAAGCTTCTTTCATGTACCCTTTTTGTTTTACCTCATCGGTGTAAAGCATGTAACCAAGTTCGGCACGGTGGTGTTGGGTAAACCAAGTATGGTAACCGCACCAGCCAATTACATTGTTACTTTCTTTTTCTATAAGTTGAAACAACAACATCGATTTGTTAAACATCCCAAATCCTCTTACCGCCTTTTGTTTTTCTTTCTCCACATCACTGGCATCAATGCACAGCAGGTCCATAATTTCCTGGTCTGATTTGGTGGTTAATATCAACTCGTATAACTCATCCGTTAATTTTCTTAGTTTGAGTCTTTCTGTTTCTAAGTATTCAAAGTTCATGTTTCAATAGATATTTAGGTTAAACTAGTGGGCACGAAGGTAAGCTATTACAGCTTTTGTTTGATGATGAATTTAGCAAACATGCTTTGCTGAGGGTGATACTTGCCGTTATCGGCAAAAAATAGAGATTTTTTACCTGCGTTTAGGCTGTATTTTTGCCGATATAGGCAAATGTTGATGCAAGTATAACCTGCTTAACCGCTCAGGATAACCAGAAAAGTGTTAACGTGTTGTGAGATTGACTTCAAATAACCAAACACAAGTGCCATACAATTTTATTCATCTAGTGCTTCCCATTCTCCCTTTTTGAAAAATACGTTGTTGAATTTTTGGGAATAAAACACGAGATAAAAATCCCAAGCATTTCTGTAGGTTGTTGGATTGCTATTTAAAATGTGGTGAGTTGGTTGTTCCATATTTAAAACAAGTCGTTCCGAAGCATAAGGTTTTGTTGTTGTGATTGTCCCTTTATACGTTTTTAGAATTTGCTTTTTGTCTGTCACAAAAAAATAAATAGAATCGTTTTCTTTTATAACAAACCTAAAGCTATTGTATTGCCAGTTTGCTTGTTTTCCCGGAAAGTAGTCTCGATTAACAATGTATTCACCATGATAATCACTCTTTTCTAGTTCTTTTTTACTGGTTAAAAAAACAATTAGAACCACTGCCGAAATAAATGATAATGTACTCATCCATAAAAACTTAAGCATCTTCAAATAGTTTGCGTTTTTCGTTACTATCCAAGAACCCAAAAACACTATTGAAAGCACTATAATCACGAAAAGAAAAAACAGAGTTATCATTTTTGGTTCTAGTATTTAGCTATTACTATCGCTATTATTTGTTCGTACTATAATTTCGTGTCTTTCAAATACTTTAATTGTAGTGAGACTTGCTGAAGCTATATCTAGTTTGTATTCAATCATCTGCGTGTAGAAGTTAAATGGTGGATAATTACCAATACGATATTCGTAGGTAATATAAATCCTGTCATTCAAGATAGAGTCGACTTTCGAACTTCCACTATAAGTCCATTCGGGTATTTCGTTATAGGTTGATTTCCATAAGCTGTCATAGCGCAGGTGGTGAGGAGATAAGATTGTGTCCTTTTGATTATTGTAGACTTTATTTACGGATAATATTTTGGTGTATGAGTTTTCACTGACAAGAAGAATAACCCAGTCAGCTAAAGTGTGTAGATGAATATCTTTAGCCCAATTCTCGTCATTAAAAGAACCTCTACCTAATTTTATTGTTTGGTTGTTTTCCCCTTTAAGTGTAAAATCGACATCGTAAAAAATAGCAGACAAGTCTGCATTATAAGTTTCTTCACATTTTAAAGTTATAGTCTCATTAACCTTAATTTCAACAGTTTTATATTTGGGACCAAATGCGTTTTTTAAAATCCACTCTGAACAACCTATGATTATTACAACCAAAACTAATAAAACAATAAATAATATTTTAATCCATTTGTTCATATGGTGTTTTATTTAGCCGCTCAATCATCAATATCAATAGTCAAAAAGACATTAAATTCCTACTTATTCAAACTATAAATCTGTACCACACCTTCCAGTTTACCTTTGGCATCAGCCACCAATAACGAAGTAATTTTGTGGGTGTTCATCAACTCTTCTGCTTCGGCCATCATCATTTTTTTGTTGATGGTGCGTGGCTTGGCAGTCATAATATCTTTAGCTGTTAGCGTAAATAATTTAGCCGTGTGTTTATCCATAGCCCTGCGTAAATCGCCATCTGTTATTACACCACTTATTTTATTTTTATCAACCACCACAGCTAAACCCAAACGACCGCTGCTCATGGTATGTATAACTTGCTGTATGTTGTCGGTTGGTTTTATTACAGGTAAATTGTCTTTAAACATGCAACTTTCAACTGTAGTTAAAAGCTTTCTACCCAAACTTCCACCAGGATGAAATTTCGCAAAATCTTCCGGTTTAAAATTGCGTGCTTTCATTAAAGCAACAGCCAAGGCATCGCCCATAGCCAAGGTAGCTGTGGTTGATGAAGTTGGCGCTAACTCCAGCGGACAAGCCTCTTTGTATACTTTTACGTTTAAATGAAAATCGGAGTTTTTAGCAAGTGTTGATTGCGGATTACCGCTCATGCCAATTACTTTTATTTGCGCAACTTTAATGTATGGAATCAACTTCAACAACTCTTCTGTTTCGCCACTGTACGAAATGGCCACTACCACATCATCTTTTTTAAGCATGCCTAAGTCGCCATGAAAAGCCTCTACCGGATGCATAAACATACTTGGTGTGCCTGTACTGGCCAGTGTTGCCGATATTTTTGCACCCACCAAACCCGATTTACCAACGCCTGTAATTACCAAACGCCCTTTGCTTTTTAACACCGCATCAACTGCTTTGTTAAAGTTGTTGTCCAACTGTTTGCTTAAATCAGCTAATGCTTTGGCTTCAATGGTAAATACCTCTTTGGCGTATTTTATGTAATCTTTCATGGGATAAATTTCGTGTTCAATATTACTAAATAATTTGGGCGTTTTAACGGGCTATTCACTTCAAGTCCTCGCCCTTATGGGCTGTGGGCTTTCCGTTGCTATCCCTAACGCATTTTACCTTGATACAAACTACAACTTCACCACTTTAAACTCCGTTCTTCTGTTTAGTTTTCGGCCGGCTTCGGTTTTGTTATCGGCTACAGGTTGTGTATCGCCATAACCTTTGTAGGTTAAGCGTGTGGCTTCAATACCATTGCTGATTAAAAATTGCCATACACTTTTAGCACGGTTATTACTCAACTCAAAGTTCTTTTGTTTAATACCGGTGTTATCGGTATGTCCGCCAAGCTCAATGGCCAAGGTTGGGTTGTTTTTTAAAAATGCCACCAACTTATTCAACTCTACTTTCGATTCTTCTTTTAACTCAAATTTATCTACTTCAAAAAACACATTGTTCAACACCACTTTTTCTCCCGCCACCAAAGGTTTAAGCGGAATATCAATTAACAAAGGCTCGGTAGCCGTTTGGTTTTTTAAAGCAAAATTTTCGGAGTGAAATAAATAACCTTCAGCACTTACATTTAACGCATAATCTTTATTGCCTTGCAAGCTCACCAAAAATGCACCGGTAGCTTTATTGCTCTGCGATTCTATCACTGTTTTTCCGGTTGCAAGATCTATTAACTCAATACGTGCTTTTAATTTTTTAAGCGACTTGGCATCATACACATTACCTTTAACGTAACCTGTTGCAATGGGCCGTGCTTGGTTGTACAATTCAAACTCATACAAATCTAATCCACCAAAACCACCTTCGCGTTCAGAGGCAATGTAGGCATCAATCCCATTTGCACCAATGGCCAAACAACGTTCGTCTTTATTGGTGTTAATAGGGTAGCCTAGGTTGGTTGGTTTATCCCATTTACCCGATGCATTTTTACGGGTATAAAAAATATCAACCCCACCTAAACCCGGATGAAAATCGCTGGTAAAATATAGGGTTACATCATCTTTGGCTATAAAAGGAGTTTCTTCGTTTCCGGCTGTATTAATATCAGGACCAAGATTTACAGGAGGAGCCCAACGCCCTTTGCTGTAGGTGCTTTGCCAAATATCCATGCCACCAAAACCACCCGGGCGAGCACTCGCGAAATACAACGTTTTTCCATCAAATGAAACTGATGGTTGACTTTCCCAAGCACGTGTATTTACCGGGAAACCCAAGTTACGCGGTTCTTTCCAGTCCATTCCATCTAATGCACTAAAATAAATATCGCAGCTACCTTCGCCTTCGGGCCAGTTACAGCCCGTAAAAAATACATATTGTCCGTCACTGCTTATTGAAATAGTTCCCTCGTTACGATCGCTATTAATAGGTTCGCCCATGTTTCTACTTTGGGTCCAGGCGTTGTTTTGATCTTTGGTGCTGATGTAAAAATCTTCGGTACGGTTACTTTTTAAACGGGTATAAATAAACACTTGTTTATCGGCACTTACTCCAGGAAAATATTCGTCTAAAGGCGAGTTAATTCCCGCACCCATATTTTGCGGATTGTATGGAACCGGATTTTTAACCGCTGTGCTTCCAAACTGTGCGGTAATAAATGCACGCTCAACCTTGTTGGCATCTATTTGAGTACCGCGTTTTTCTTTGTATAAATTTAAGTTGCCAAGCGCCTTTTCGTATTGTCCGTTGCTTAACTGCGCAGTAGCCAATTTAAAATAGGGTATCTGAAACTCTGGATTAATAACAATGGCTTTTTCGTACAACAATTCGGCTTCATTGTATTGTTCGTTACTCTCTTTAACATCGGCAAGCAACATGTATGCATCAACAAACTTAGGGTCAATTTCAATGGCTTTGTTTAATAACTCACTGGCTTTTTTGCCATCATACATGGTAAAAGCTTGTAATGCTTCGCCAAAAAGTTTGCTTGCTTTTTTGTTGTTGGTGCCTGTAAAGGGTTGATTTTGTGCGAATGTAAATGTTACAAACAAAAAAGTAATTAGTGCCAAAAAGTATCTCATGTGTAATGTGTTATGAACGTAATTGAATAGTTGTTTATGATGATTTTTAAAGTCCAACTAAGGAATATTCATGTACTTATGTACCTGTAAGCTTATTTTCCATTTAGGATTTTGCTTCACGTAATCAATAATTAATGGCAATACCTGTGCCGATTTATCCCACTCTGGTTGCAGGTAAAGTTTGCATTGGTTGTTTACTAAGGCTGCATGTTTTTCGGCCCACTCAAAATCAGTTTTGTTAAACACCACCACTTTAAGTTCGTTGGCTATTGCCACCACTTCGTTTAAAGGTGCTTTAAATTTTTTGGGTGAAACACAAATCCAATCCCAATCACCTGAAAGGGGAGAAGAGCCCGATGTTTCGATGTTGGTTTTGATGCCTTTGTTTTTAAGCGCAGTGGTTAACCCGTCTAATTGATGTAACAGAGGTTCACCACCTGTTATTACAGCTAACGGAGCTTGTGCATCAACCACCCAATTTACCATTTCATCTATACTGTATTTGGGGTGTGCATCTGCATCCCAACTTTCTTTTACATCACACCAAACACAACCTACATCGCAGCCACCTAACCTAATAAAATAGGCAGCATGACCCTGATAAAAACCTTCACCCTGAATGGTATAAAAGTGTTCCATTACAGGTAGTTTTTGTTCGGTAATAGCGGTGTTTGTATCTTGTTGCATTGGTATTTGCTTTGATAAAATGATTATTTGTTTTTAACTGCGTTTAGGGTGTTTAGTAACAAACCCACACGAGTCATAGGACCTACACCGCCCGGAACCGGAGTAATGTAACTTGCTTTTGCAGCGCACTCTTCGTAAGCCACATCACCTTTTAAGCGGTAACCACTTTTGGTTGATGCATCTTCAACACGGGTAATGCCCACATCAATTACAACGGCACCATCTTTTATCATATGTGCTTTAACGTACTCAGGAATACCAACTGCAGCAATTACAATATCAGCACGTTTAATGTGTTCTTCAATATTTACAGTGCGGCTGTGACAAACGGTAACGGTACAATTTTTTTGCAACATTAAAGCACTCATGGGTTTGCCCACAATGTCGCTGCGACCAATAACCACACAGTGTTTACCGTTGGTTTCTATGTTGTAATGTTCAATTAACTTAACAATACCAAATGGTGTTGCAGGTAAAAAACAAGGTAATCCTTTAAACATCAAACCTACATTCATGGGGTGAAATCCATCCACATCCTTACGGTAATCAATGGTTTCGGTTACCTTTTTCTCGTTGATGTGTTTAGGTAATGGCAATTGCACAATCAATCCATCAATATCAGGGTTGTTATTTATTTTCTCTACTTCAGCCAATAATGCTTCTTCGGTAATATTTGCATCAAAACGCAAAACGGTACTATCAAACCCAACCTCCATACAATCTTTTTCTTTGGCACCCACGTAAGTCATACTTGCACCATCATTACCCACTAAAATAGCAGCCAAATGAGGCGTTTTTTTGCCAGCAGCCTTAAGTGTGGCAACTTCTTGCTTAATGTCTTCGCGTAATTTTTTTGATACTTCGTTTCCGTTTAAAATTTGCATAATTGGTTGATGTTTTAATTGGTGTGCGTTGAGTGCTGCAATGATAAGGTTTTAGCGACTAATTGCAGCTAAAAGTATGTGATAAGTTAGTGGTGAAAAAAAATGTTTAAAGGCCTTTTTTTTACCAAATGATTATAATCAGCAAAAATAAATGACAGAAAAACAACAATTTATAAAATAGAAGATATAAAGGTCTTTTATTATTTATTGGCCGTATTACCTTTGAATACACAATCGCAAATAAATGTTTTCGCAAAGTTGTAAATACGCCATCAGGGCTATGTTTTTAGTAGCTCAACGCTCATCAGAAGGAAGATTCGTGGGTATAAAGGAGGTGGCTGAAGGTTTGGACGCTCCTCAACATTTTATTGCCAAAATTTTACAAGATTTGTCTAAAAGAGGATTTATTACCTCGGCCAAAGGACCTAAAGGTGGTTTTTTAATTGATGTAAATCAGCGCAATACCACCTTGTACGATTTAGTGCTTGCAATTGATGGCAATAAACTCATAACTTCTTGTTGTTTAGGATTGAAGGATTGTTCTGAAAAAAATCCTTGTCCGGTACACAATGATTTTAAGCCTATTAGAAAAAAAATCCATTCCATGTTAGACAATACAAAGGTTTGCGATTACAATGATGAATTGGCACAAAGTGTTTTTTATCTAAAAGACGCTGGTATAGGTCCAATAACCAATTAAGCTCATGACCAAACAAGCTGAAATAGTTAAACAAAAGGTTTCTTGCTTTCACTGTGGTGACCAATGCGTTACCCAAACAAACCATGATGACCACACTTTTTGCTGTGTAGGTTGTAAAAATGTGTACGAGTTATTATCAAGCAATAACTTGTGCAGTTATTATGATATTGAAAATACTCCGGGTGTTACCCAACGCAATCCGGTTTTGGCCAGTGCGTTTG
Source organism: Bacteroidetes bacterium UBA6183 (assembly GCA_002422865.1). Classification (GTDB taxonomy): domain Bacteria; phylum Bacteroidota; class Bacteroidia; order UKL13-3; family UKL13-3; genus UBA6183. The sequence continues at coordinate 11,469 of DITN01000075.1, forward strand.
CTTATTTAGATGATGAGAAGGTGGCTCAGCAGTTATTGCAATACTGTGATGATAAAATTGCCAAAGTAACGTTCTTTATTCCAACCATGCATTGCAGTTCGTGCATTTGGTTGTTGGAAAACTTATACAAAATCAATCCGCATGTTTCTTTGGCTAAGGTTAATTTCTTAAAGAAGGAATTACACATCAGTTTTAACCCTAAAGAAACAGGCTTACGCCAAATCGTTACTTTATTAAGCAGTCTTGGTTACGAGCCGGCCATAAGTTTAAACGACCTGGAGAAAAATGTTAAAAAAGATGAAAACCGCAAGTTGAGTTATCAAATTGGTGTGGCCGGTTTTTGTTTCGGTAACATCATGCTCATTAGTTTTCCGGAATATTTTGGGTTAGATACCTTTACTAAAGGTTCATTCTCAAAACTGTTTGGATACATCAACTTGGTATTATCGTTACCCGTGTTTTTCTTCAGTGCTCAAGATTATTTTAAAGCGGCTTGGGGAGGTATCAAGAAAAAATTCATCAGCATTGATGTGCCGTTGGCTTTAGGTATTTTGGTGATGTTTACCCGCAGTACTTACGAGGTAATAAGCGGCCACGGCATAGGTTGGTTTGATACCCATGCAGGATTGGTGTTTTTCTTGTTAATAGGTAAATGGTTTCAGCAAAAAACATTCGATACCTTATCGTTTGAACGCGACTATAAATCATATTTCCCGGTTGCTGTAACTGTAATTAAAGATAAGCAGGAGATTACGGTTCCGGTAACTGCATTGGCTATTGGCGATAGAATAAAAATTAGAAACAACGAGTTAATTCCGGCCGACTCTATATTATTAAATGGAGATGCGCAAGTTGATTTTAGTTTTGTTACAGGCGAATCAGACCCTGTTAAAAAGGTAGTAGGAGAGATTATATATGCGGGTGGTCGCCAAAAAGGTGCAACTATAGAATTAGAAGTGAGCAAAAAAGTATCGCAAAGTTACCTAACCCAGTTATGGAACAACGAAACGTTCGCTAAAAACGCCACAAGTAGCATTCAAAGTTTTCAGCAGGTGGTTAGTAAATATTTTACCATTGCACTTTTAATTGTTGCTTTTGGCAGTGCAGCATTTTGGTTAATGGTAAACCCCTCTTTATCGCTTAATGCATTTACAGCAGTATTAATTATTGCTTGCCCGTGTGCATTGGCCTTGTCAAGTCCGTTTGCATTAGGAACAGCGATGCGTGTTTTGGGCCGTAATAAGTTTTACATTAAATCACCTGCAGTGGTTGAGCAAATGGCGCATATGGATACCATGGTGTTTGACAAAACAGGAACTTTAACCCAACCTTCTGCATCAAGCATTGTGTATTACGGTCAGCCATTAACAGTTAATCAACTACAAATAATTGCTGCAGTAGTTTCGCAATCCATACACCCTTTAAGCCAAAAAATTAAAACATACTTAGGCACACAAAATACACCTGCTGTAACTGCGTATACAGAAACTGCCGGTAAAGGTATTGAAGCCGAAGTAAACGGAGTAAAAGTATTAGTTGGCTCAAGAAGTTTTGTGGGGGCTGATGTACATAATAACGCGAACAATTTAGCTACCCGAGTTTACATCAAAATCAACCAGAAATTAATCGGTTATTTTGAAATGGAGCAAGGCTATCGTAAAGGTTTAAATGAGGTTTTAAGTCAGTTAAATCCTAACTTTAAACAATACTTATTATCGGGTGATAACGACAAAGAGCGCAATAACTTAAAAGTATATTTTAAGCATGACGAAAACATGTTGTTTAACCAAACACCTGCTGATAAGTTAAACTTTATACAAAACTTACAACAACAGCATAAAAAGGTGGTAATGATTGGTGATGGATTAAACGATGCCGGTGCACTTAAGGCAGCACATGTGGGTATTTCGGTAACAGAAAATACAGCACATTTTTCTCCTGCAAGTGATGTGATTATGGATGCAGAAGTATTTTCTAATTTCCCTAAATACTTTGGTTTCGCTAAAAATACTTTAAAGGTTATACATATCAGTTTTATCATTTCTTTAATATACAATATAGTAGGTTTAAGTTTTGCGGTTCAAGGCACTTTGTCGCCTTTGTTTGCTGCAGTGCTTATGCCAATAAGTTCGGTAACTGTAATAGCATTTACCACATTAACCACCACATTTTTTGCTAAAAAAGGAGGCTTACAATGAGCGTAATGTTTATATTAATAGGATGTAGTTTTTTATTGGCCATTGGTTTTTTAGGAGCCTTTATTTGGTCAGTAAGATCGGGCCAGATGGATGATGATTATACGCCATCAGTTCGTATTCTTTTTGACGACATCAAACCAAAAACAGAAACAACAAATACCACAAATAACAAATCGACAACAGACACTAATTAACAACACAAAAGAATTTAAAATGTACCCTCAAATTTCAATTAAACAACTCTAACAAAACCAATACCATGCAAATTGAAAAATTTAACTACGACAACAAAATTGTGAGAGACTTTGCAATTGCCACCATCATTTTTGGTGTGGTTGGCATGATTGTAGGTCTATTAGCAGCAATTCAATTGTACGAACCTGCAGCAAACCTCGGGAATCAGTACACCACTTTCGGACGTATTCGTCCGCTACACACCAATGCAATTATTTTTGCATTTGTTGGTAACGCTATTTTTATGGGTGTTTATTACTCATTACAACGTTTGTGCAAAGCACGTATGTTTAGCGATGTATTAAGCCGTATTCACTTTTGGGGATGGCAAACCATCATTTTATTGGCTGCAATTTCTTTACCATTAGGTTATACTTCATCAAAAGAGTATGCCGAATTGGAGTGGCCAATTGATATTATGATTGCCCTTGTTTGGGTAACATTTGGTATCAATATGATTGGTACCATTATTAAACGCAGAGAAAAACAAATGTATGTGGCCATATGGTTTTACTTGGCTACGTTTGTTACGGTTGCGGTGTTACATATTGTAAACTCTATCGAGTTGCCAATCAGCTTAACCAAAAGTTACTCGGTTTATGCCGGTGTGCAAGATGCATTGGTGCAATGGTGGTACGGACATAACGCAGTTGCTTTTTTCTTAACTACTCCGTTTTTGGGTATGATGTATTATTTCTTACCTAAAGCAGCCGGTCGTCCTGTATACTCGTACAAACTTTCTATTTTACACTTCTGGTCTTTAATATTCTTATACATTTGGGCTGGTCCTCATCACTTGTTATACTCATCGTTACCTGATTGGGCACAATCGTTAGGTGTGGTATTTTCTATCATGCTTATTGCGCCAAGTTGGGGTGGTATGGTTAACGGTTTATTAACTTTACGTGGTGCTTGGGATAAGGTGCGTGATGAGCCTATTTTAAAAATGTTTGCTGTAGGTGTTACTGCTTATGGTATGGCAACTTTTGAAGGCCCTCTGCTTTCGCTTAAAAATGTAAATGCTATTGCGCATTTTACCGATTGGATTGTAGCGCACGTTCACGTGGGTGCTCTAGGTTGGAATGGTTTATTAACCTTCGCTATTTTATATTGGATTATACCACGTATATACAATACCACCATTTACTCTAAAAAGTTAATGAATACCCACTTCTGGTTGGCTACTTTAGGTATTGTGTTTTATGCAATTCCAATGTACTGGAGCGGATTTACACAAGGTTTAATGTGGAAAGAGTTTACCCCTGAAGGCACATTACAATATCCTGAATTCTTAAAAATTACCTTGCAAATTTTGCCGTTGCATGTTTTACGTTCAGTAGGTGGTACTTTATACTTGGCCGGTTTCTTGGTGTTAATTTATAACATTGTTAAAACCATTAAACAAGGACGTTTAGTTGCTAACGAACCGGCTGAAGCACCTGCATTAGAGAAATCAACCTTGTTTAAAAAAGGAGAATTTTGGCATGCTGTGTTAGAGAAAAAACCAATTACGTTTACTGTATTAGCAGTAATCATGATTGTTATTGGCGGTGCGGTAGAAATGATTCCAACGTTCTTAATCAAATCAAACATACCAACCATAGCCAGTGTAAAACCGTATACTCCTCTTGAGTTACAAGGTCGTGATATTTATATCCGTGAAGGATGTAACGTTTGTCACTCACAGTGGGTGCGTCCGTTTCGTAGCGAAACAGAACGTTACATGGGCGAGTATTCAAAAGCAGGTGAGTATGTGTATGATCATCCATTTTTGTGGGGTTCAAAACGTACAGGACCTGATTTGATGCGTATTGGTGGTAAATATCCTGATAGCTGGCACTACCACCACATGATGGATCCTAGAACCATGTCTCCGGGTAGTATCATGCCTAAGTACCAATGGTTAGCCGATCAAGATATTGAAGTAAGCACCACCATTAAAAAGTTAAAAGCAATGAAAACTTTAGGTGTACCTTATACTCAATATGAAATTGATAATGCAAACAATTCATTGGCAGAGCAAGCCAAAACAATATCTGATAACTTGAAAAAAGAAGGTATTGCGCTCGACAGCCAAAAAGAAATGATAGCAATTATCGCATACTTACAACGTATGGGTACTGACATTAAAAAAAATAAAACAGCAAGTAATTAATTAACCTTCCTTGATTGGTGTTCAAAAGGCATCAATCAAGGAAATAAAAACAAAACAATGAAACAGTTTTTAGCAAATGTGCAAGGTGTTGATGGGTATCTCATCTTCTCGTTAATTGTTTTTTTTCTATTTTTTGTTGGCTTATTATGGTGGGTATTTACTGCCGACAAAGGCTACATCAATAAAATGAAAAATATCCCCTTAGATAATTAATAAATCCACTTATGAATAAGTTTAAATTAACTGCAGTAATGATGCTTATTGCATCAGCTGCCATAGCCCAACCAAACAGCGGAGCTCCAATTATTGAGTTTCATAATTTGTTGATGATGATGTTGGGTGTATTACTTTTTGTTCTTTTATTACTGGTGTTTACACTTCAAAAAGTAGTGTATATGCTTAAAATAGAATCTTCGGGCGGTAAATATCCGGTAGCTGAAGAGCAAACATTTTGGGAGAAAATACTAAGCCTAAAACCATTATCAGCAGAGAAGGATGTAGAGCTTGACCATGATTTTGATGGCATTAAAGAATTAAATAACCCGATACCGGTTTGGTTTAACTTTTTGTTTTACGGAACCATCGTTATTGGTATCATTTATTTCCTAGCTTATCATGTGTTTGATGCTGCTCCGCTTCAAGCTAAAGAATACGAAACAGAGTTGAAAGTAGCAGAGGTATCAAAGCAAGAGTATATTAAAAAGGCGGGTAACTTAATAGATGAAAACAGTGTTACCTTATTAACTGATCATGCTAAAATTGCCGAAGGTGCAAAAGTATACACCGCTAAATGTGCCGTTTGCCATGGCGAAAAAGGTGAAGGTAAAGTAGGACCAAACCTAACTGATGAGTATTGGATACACGGTGGTGATGTGAAGTCTATTTTTAAAACCATTAAATATGGTGTACCATCAAAAGGTATGGTGGCTTGGCAAAACTCCATGAATGGGGCTCAAATGCAAGAATTGGCCAGTTATATTTTAACTTTACAAGGTACTAACCCTCCGGGAGCAAAAGAGCCTCAAGGAGAAAAAGTTGCCGCTGCAACAACAGCTGCTGTAACAGATAGTACTTCAGTACAATAACTTTAACAAAAAATAAAATGTCTCATCAAGCAGTAGCACAAAGTGGTGAAAAATACCGCGATAGTATTTCTTTAGTTGATAAAGGAGGAGATCGTAATTGGGTTTATCCCAAAAAGCCTAAAGGGCCGCTATACACGGGTCGCACATGGTTTAGTATTTCACTAATGGTGCTGCTGTTTGCCGGGCCGTTTATTAAACTGAATGGTCATCCACTTTTATTGCTAAATGTGCTTGAGCGTAAGTTTATTATTTTAGGTATACCATTTTGGCCACAGGATATGCCGCTGTTTGCATTGCTCATGCTTACGTTTGTGATGTTTATTATTGTGTTTACTGTTGTGTTTGGCCGCGTTTGGTGTGGTTGGGCTTGTCCGCAAACCATATTTATGGAAATGCTCTTCCGTAAAATAGAGTATTTTATAGAAGGTGATTTTAAAGCCCAAAAAAAACTAGACGACCAGTCTTGGAACACTGAAAAAATCATTAAAAAAACAGCTAAACATATTGTATTCTTTGCATTGTCAGTGCTTATTGCAAACACCTTTTTAAGTTATTTAATAGGTATTGATGAGGTGAAAATGTTAGTACTTGATGGCCCAATGGCTCACCTTGGTAAGTTTACTGCACTTATTATTTTCTCGGCCGTATTTTATGCCGTATTCGCGAAATTCCGTGAAATAATTTGTATCGTAGTTTGTCCTTATGGCAGGTTACAAGGGTTGATGTTAGATAGAAATTCTATTGTGGTGGCTTACGATTTTTTACGTGGCGAACCTCGTGGTTTCAGAAAAAAAGGTGTTGAACAAAGTTTAGGTGACTGTGTGGATTGCAAACGCTGTGTGCAAGTTTGTCCAACCGGAATTGATATTAGGAATGGAACCCAACTTGAGTGTATAAATTGTACAGCTTGTATTGATGAGTGTAACGATGTGATGACACACATTAATCAACCTAAAGGATTAATTCGTTATGCTTCTCAAGAAGAAATAGCAAGTGGGAAAGTAAAACGTATTACACCAAGAAGTGCTGCATACACTGTTATACTATTGGTATTAATGGGTGTACTAAGTTATTTGTTGTTCACCCGAAAAGATGTTGATGCAACCGTATTGCGTACACCGGGTATGTTACATCAAACGCAAAACGATGGAAAAATAAGCAACATGTACAATTTTGAAGTGGTAAATAAAACATTTACTACCCAGCATATTGATTTAAAAATTACATCACCTGCGGGTGCAGAGTTAAAGATGGTAGATAGGGAAGGACATACCTTTGAATTGGGTGAAGATGGATTAGTAAAAGGTTCGTTCTTTATTATATTGCCTCAATCGGCAATTAAAACCAATAATACAGAAGCTAAAGTGGATGTATATAGCAATGGTAAATTAATGAATACCATTACCACAAATTTTGTTGCTCCTGTTAAATTTTAAAACATAAACGCACAAGTAAATCAATTAAAAATGAAAATTAACTGGGGTCATAAGTTGGTGTTTTTCGGATTATCGTTTATGTTTTTTGTGGCATTTATGGTTTATAAAATCAGTATGCAAAAAGTAGATTTGGTAGACGATAATTATTACGAAAAAGGGGTAAGATACCAAGATGAAATTAATAAATTTAGTGCCACAGAGGGTGTGGAAAGTGATATTACGTTCGACTTGAATAAGCAGTTAATTACTTTTAAAAGTAATACAGCAGGTTTATCGGGCAAGGCACTTTTTTACCGCCCAAGTGATGTTAACTTAGATTTTGAAACCGATTTTGTATTAAACGAAAACGGTGAATATGTATACTCCACAGCTAAATTAACGAAGGGCGTTTGGAAGGTAACTTTCGAGTGGACATTAAATGGCAAGCTGATGGCGGCCGAAAAACAATTTGTGATTGAATGATTTTTTTAACGGCTTTCTTAACCGGATTATTGGGTAGTTTTCACTGCGCAGGTATGTGCGGCCCAATAGCTTTGGCCACGCCAACAGTTGGTGATACGGTTTTGCTGAAGGCGTTTGGAAAGTTACTTTACAACCTAGGTAGAATTACTACCTATGCAATTTTGGGAGCCTTATTGGGCACCTTCGGTCTTGGGTTAAAATTAGCAGGGTTACAACAAAGTATCAGCATTATAGCCGGAGTAATAATTATTTTAAGCGTATTGTTTACTTCAACCAAACTGAGTAAACTTACCATAAATCCTTTTAAATATGTAACAGGAGGTTTTATTTCAAAACTGTTTCAAACCAAAACATACTATGCATTATTTGCCATTGGTATGTTAAACGGATTGTTGCCTTGTGGTTTTGTATACATAGGTTTGATAGGAGCTGTAGCAACACAAAATACATGGGAAGGCGCATTGTTTATGGTGATGTTTGGCCTCGGAACTTTACCCATGATGTATGGTGTTTCATTAGTCGGACAGTTTTTGTCAATTACAACAAGAGGCAGTATTAATAAATTTACGCCCTACTTTGCAGTACTTATTGGATGTTTATTCATCCTTCGTGGTTTAGGACTTGGGATTCCTTACGTTAGTCCGAAAATAAATGATAATACCACCATTAACCAAGATTGTGGTGTGCCACACACAATTAGTACAATTGAGTCCAATTAACGTTAATTTAACATACTGGTAACATTGCGGTTTTATTGAACTGCACTTGTACGCATACTTTTGCACCCAATTAACATTAATTATACTTTAAATTAACATTGGCGTGGCAAAGTTCTACCTAACATTTTTTCTAACACTTATCACTTTAACAGGTTTCAGTCAAACCCCGGCACCTAAAAAGCAGTGGTTTGAATCATTCAACATCAGAGGTTATTCGCAAGTAAGATATAACAGGTTACTCGAAACCAACTCAAAACTTAAAAATGAGCAAGGAGATAGAAGTTGGGGAGAAAATGGCGGATTTTTCATCAGACGTATGCGTATTATTTTTAGCGGGCAGGTTAATGAGCGCGTATATTTTTACGTTCAACCTGATTTTGCAAGTAGCGCGTCATCAACGGGGCTGCACTTCAGTCAATTACGCGATGCTTATTTTGACGTAGGAATTGATAGTAAAAACGAATACAGGGTAAGAATAGGGCAAAGTAAAGTGCCTTTTGGTTTCGAGAATATGCAATCGAGCCAAAACCGTTTGCCATTAGATAGAAATGATGCACTAAATAGTGCAGTTTCGAATGAACGCGATTTAGGTGTGTTTTTTTATTGGGCGCCAGCAAACGTGCGTAAACTATATACCAGTTTAGTTAATGATGGTTTAAAAGGTTCTGGTGATTATGGCGTATTTGGTGTTGGTGCGTATAACGGACAAACGGCTAATAAGCCTGAACAAAATAATGAACCTCATGTTGTTGCACGTTTAACTTATCCATTTAAAATTAAGAATCAAATTGTAGAAATGGGCTTGCAAGGATATACCGGAAGCTATGTAGTAACAAGCGACCAATTAACTGCAGGTGTTAAAATAAATGCTAACAAGTCGTATTTAGATCAACGTCTTGCGGCATCATTCATTCTTTATCCTAAACCTTTTGGTATTCAAGCGGAGTATAATATTGGTAAAGGCCCCGAGTACAATAAAAACACAGACTCTATAGAAGTTCGAAATTTGCATGGTGGTTACATCACCGCTTCTTACAAAAAAGATTTTGGTAATCAAACCATCATACCTTTTAGTCGTTACCATTATTACCAAGGTGGTAAAAAACACGAAACAGATGCACGCAGTTATGAGGTGAACGAATTGGAAATAGGAGTGGAGTGGCAACCTAATAAGAACTTCGAATTGGTAGCTATGTACACCATGTCGGAGCGTAGGTTTGAAGACCATAAGTTGTCTAATAATTTTCAAACAGGAAATTTATTGCGTTTGCAAGCACAGCTAAACTTCTAATTTATCACGATAAATAATAATGCCTGCAACTTTTAATTGCAGGCATTTTGTGTTTTATTCAATCAGGTTTTTTTAAGCGCCAACCATTCAATTACACCTGCTGTCTCATCAACACGTTTAAAACCGTTTTTTTCCAATACTTTTTGCGAAGAAATATTGTCGGAAGGCGTTTTAGCTTTGATGGCCTTTAGCGATTCGTTGTTAAATCCCCATTTCATTAATGCGGCTAATGCTTCTGTTGCAAATCCTTTGTTGTGGTACCTTACATCAATACCATATCCAACCTCCGATTCGCCTAATTCATCTGGTTTACCTGCAAAACCAATTCCACCAATGCTTACATTTTCTGCTTTTAAAATAATTTCCCAATTGGTGTACCATTGGTAATCTGCCGGATAATGTTTTGTGGCATACAGCCAAAATACAATGGCTTCCTCCAAATCTTTTAATGTTTTTGGGTCGTTTTGTTTAGGTTGATAATTGATGCCAAGCGAGATGGCTAAACCTCTAGGACTGCTTTTTAGCAGTTTAATTTGTTGATGTTTAAGTGCAATAAGTTTTAATCGGGGTGTCTCTATCATAAGGGCAAAAAAAAGCGCTCTTTGAACAAGAGCGCTAATGTTATTTAATTATTTGATATTGGTCCAAACGTTGGTAATATCATCATCATCTTCAATCAAATCTAATAATAAATGTACTTCTTGTTCTTGTTCTTCAGTTAACTCAACAGTTGTGGTTGGTATACGTTGTAACTCTGCATTGGTAATTTCAAACTTACGTTCTTCTAATGCTTTTTGCATAGAACCAAATTCTGTAAATGGAACAGAGATAGCAATGTGTCCTTCACCATCATCTTCCATCTCTTCCATGCCGTAATCAATCAACTCAAGTTCTAATTCTTCAAGGTTTATACCATTGTTCGGAATACGGAAAATGCCTTTACGTTCAAACATAAAATCAAGGGAACCACTAACCATTAACTGACCGCCTTTTTTGTTAAAATAACTTCTTAGGTTTGCAACGGTACGTGTTGGGTTATCTGTGGCAGTTTCAATCACCATTACCACACCGTGCGGGCCTTTTCCTTCGTATACTACTTCTTCAAAATCTTTATCTTGTTTACTTGATGCACGAGAAATTGCAGCATCAATATTGGCTTTGGGCATGTTAGCAGCCTTGGCGTTTGCAATAATAGCGCGCAAACGAGAGTTGCCATCAGGGTCGCCACCGCCAGCTTTAACAGCAATTGCAATCTCTTTCCCTATTTTGGTAAATGTACGGCTCATTTTATTGTAACGAGCGAACATCTTATGTTTACGTTTCTCAAATACGCGTCCCATGCTATGTTAGTATTAAAAATTAAGTTGCAATTTTCGGTAAATAAAAGCTAATGCGCAAGTGTTTAAAAATCCCACCTGCGTTCGTTAAAATTCCACCTTAAGGTACCGTTCACCAATATGGCTTCTGTTTTAAACTGATTGAGTTCGCTGTTGGTTTTACGGTAAGCTAGTTGTAAATCAATAAATAAATTGTGTTTTACCATATAACTTATTAATAAATCAGAAATTAATAAAGTGGTTTTTACACCTTGTGCAATTTCGTTTCCATATTCTTTGGGAAGTGATTTTGAATTGTACGGAAGTGCTATGTTTTTACCCCAGTTGCTTCCGTTGGTATCATTGCCATACGCTGCAAAAATTAACGTTGCTTTTAAACTTAATCTGTTTACCGGCTGGTAATGTAGTACGGCAACATGCTCGTAGAAGTTAGCACCCAATGGATGTGCCATGTTCTGGTTGTAATTAACATAAGCATTTAGTGCATTAAAAGAAGTATACATATATGGGCGAGCAATATTCAATTCATATTGTGCATCAAAGTTTTTTACACCAAAAACATCAATGTATTTTAAACCAAGTTGCGTGGCCCATTTATTGCCAAACCAGCCATTGCGTGCAAGCATATCTTTTATTCTAAACTCACTAATTACTCCTTGTCCGTACAACTGGAAATGTTTGGCAAAATTGTATTTAAAATCGGCCCCTAAAATTACCTTATCAGGACTGTTCAATCCGTTTTCTACAGGTTTGTAGAATATAATCGGGTTTAAATATTCTAAGTCGTAACCGGTGCTGTTGTAACCGCTATCACGTTGAAAAGAAACGGTTTGAAATAAACCAATGTTTAAATTCTTGCTCAGGTTAACATTAGCGTATGTGGTGGCATAATAATGTCGTTTAGGTAAATTACGTTGGTTGGCAGGATTCCAATCGTATATCTGCCCCCAAATGTTGGTGTAATTTATACGCCAGAAACGTGTATTTGCGCGCACAAAAAAATGGTCGCGGCTAAAATCACTCAAATAAAAAGTACGAAAACCATTGCCTAAAAAATTACGGCCATGGCCCATTTGTACATCAATAAATTTGTTGGGTTGATATACAATGTAACCACTGGCCGTGTTGTGATTGATGGTTACAATACTCGTGTCTGAGTACTCCTTTAAAAAAGATGCTCCTGGAACCACTTTATTATTGGTGTAATATTCTTTGGTCCAACTATTAAGTGCAATTATTTCGTTGCTGAAAGTGGTTAAAAAACCAAGTGATTTGCCGATGTTTCCCCTTAACTCAACTCCTCTATTGTTTATTCTTACAATGTGTTCTAACCTCGTATCGTAACCGCCTTGTAAATAGGTAACCGGATTAATAGATAAATTAAAATCAGGATGTTTAATGCCATAAAATGCCGATTTGTATTTAAACACCCCAAGAAGTTTTGTTTTGCTTAAACTCGATTCTGCGTTGGTAAACTCAAAATTATCGCTTTGCAGGTAGTCTAAATTAAAATAATCAACCTTACTTAATTTTGCTCCGGTAATATCAAAGCTATCAACATATGAAGCAATACGGTTTCGTTGGAAAGCTTTTGAGGTGGTATTAAACTCTTGGGGCATGGCCAATCTGCCAGATTTTATCTCAAACCTATCCAACAAGTGTTGCGAATAAGAGTTCAATGGAATATAAGAGCCTTGTGCTATAACCTGAATGGTGATAACACAAAGAGCTAATAGTAAATGTATATGTTTCAATTTCATTAAATGCTAAATTTTAAAAATTACACTCCCTGGTGTTCATGTTCCATCTTACACCAAGTCCAACATTAAACATCTCCGATTTAAATACGTCCAACTCGCTAGTTTGGTTTCTGTATGAAATTTGAAGCTCTGCAAATAAGTTATGTTTTAACATGTAACTAAATGTTGGCGCAATAATCAGTAGATTGGTTTTAACACCTTGCCCAATATAATTACCAAATTCACGCATACGTGTATCATAACTTAACGAAATATTTCGCCCCCAGTTACTGCCATTGGTATCATTACCATAATGACTAAAACTAAAGAGGGTATTAATAAATAACCTCTCGGTAGGTTGATACCTTACTATGGCCAGTGCTTCTCTAAAGTTGGCACCTAATGGGTGAGCCATGCTTTGGTTGTAATTTACGTAAGCATTTTTAGGATTAAACGAAGTATACGAGTATGGCCTTGCCTGATTGTACTCCAGTTGTAAATCAAGATTGGACACTTTAAACAGATCAATACATTTTAAACCTATCTGATAGGCTTCTTTATTTCCCCACCATCCGGTTGTGGTTAAGCGTTTGTTGATGTTCATTTCGGATAATACAAATTGTCCGTATAACTGATATTTTTTCGCAAAGTTGTATTTAAAATCAAATCCAAGTATGTTTTTATCAGGACTATTCAACGTGTTGTCAACGGCATTATAAAACATTACCGGATTTAAATATTGTAAATCATAACCACGGCTTTCATGGCCAGAATCGCGCTGAAAAACGGTGGTTTCAAACAACCCAATATTTAGTTTTTTAGTAAGGTTTATACTTGCATGAGTGGTGGCGTAATAGTGTCGTTTTACAATGCTGGATCTATTAACAAAGGGCGTGTAATCGTATAGGTAGCCATAAATATTGGTGTAGTTAATTTTCCAAATACGGGTATTCACGCGTAAAAATAAATTATTGGTAGAGAAGTCGGAGCGCATTAGTGATCGGTAGCCATTACCAATAAAATTTTTGCCATGCCCAAATTGAAAATCAACATATTTACCTGCCTGGTAAGCCATATAACCCGATGCGTTCCAATAACTAAAAAGGTATTTGTCGTTTGGTTTGTAGGTGTTTGTATTGATGAAGTTTTGTCCGGCAAGTACATTGTACTGGTTGTAGTACTCTAAATTCCATCCATTTAAACTTTGTATTTCTTCGGCAGTTTCTGTAAAAAAACTGAAGTTCTTACCAATTCGGCCTCTGATATTTATACCTCTGTTAACAAAATAAGGTAATCTGTCATTTCGTTTGGTATCGTATTCACCTCTTATGTACACAACAGGATTTACGATTAATTCAAAATCAGGAATTAATACGGCATAGGCAGCTGCTTTGTATTTGTATAAGCCGGTGTTTTTAAAACTCTTTTTCGATTTACTTCTTTCACTTAAGCTAAATTCAAAATTATCGTTTTTAAGATATTCTAAATTAAATCGATCTTGTTTGCTCAAGTTGCTGCTATCATATGCGTTGGCATAATTAGCAATTCTGCTTCTTGAGTATGCTTTTGCCGTGGTGTTAAATTGTTTTGGGTTAGCAAGTTCTCCTGATTTTATTTCAAGCCTATCAATTAAGTGCATGCTGTATGAACCTAACGGAACATAAGCACCTTGGGCAAAAGCAGGTTTAATCCAATATATTAAGAGAATACAAGTGAATAAATATCTCATAAGGCAAATATGCATTTTTTATTTTAATGCATTAGTGAATAACAATTGAGTTAAAATAATTTATTTAGCAGCAATGAACGAGCAAGAAGCTAAAATCCGAATACAAGAATTAACCGATTTAATTAATCAGCATAACTATAATTACTATACGTTGTCGCAACCATCAGTAAGTGACTTCGATTTTGATATGATGCTGAAAGAGCTAGAGTCTCTTGAGGAGCAGTTTCCCGGTTTGGCAAATCCCAATTCACCAACACAAAAAGTTGGCGGACAGATTACCAAAAACTTTGTACAAGTAAAACATAAGTACCCAATGTTAAGTCTTGGTAATACTTATAGTGAGGAAGAATTAAGAGAGTTTGATGAGCGTGTTAGGAAAAGTATTGGTGATGATTTTGAATACGTAGTTGAGTTAAAGTTTGATGGTTTAGCCATAAGTATTACCTACGAAAACGGTAAGTTGGTTAGGGCTGTAACCCGAGGAGATGGAGTGCAAGGTGATGATGTTACGGCTAATGTAAAAACCATTAAAACAATTCCTATTCAGTTACCAGATGGTGATTATCCTGATACGTTTGATATACGTGGCGAGATTTTTATGCACCGTAAAACCTTTGATAAATTAAATAACGATTACCGAAAAGAGTTGGAAGAAAAGGGATATGACGAGGATGAGATAAAGGAAAAGCGCTATAAAAATCCACGAAACTTTGCATCCGGAACATTAAAAATGCAGGACAGTGCCGAGGTGGCTAAACGACCATTAGATTGTTTTTTATATTTTATTTATGCTGATAACCAAGTGGCACAAACACATTTTGAAAGCCTGCAAAAGGCCAAGCAATGGGGCTTTCAGGTAAGCGACCAATACCGTTTATGCAAAAACATAACAGATGTGATGGAGTTTATTCACCACTTTGATAAAGAACGCGAACATCTGAGTTACGAGATTGATGGCGTAGTAATTAAAGTGAACAATTATGCACAACAACGCGAGTTGGGTTTTACTGCCAAGAATCCGCGTTGGGCCATATCATACAAGTACAAAGCGCAAAGTGCGTTAACCCAATTAATAAAAGTTACTTATCAGGTTGGGCGCACAGGTGCCATAACACCGGTGGCCAATTTAAAACCGGTGCAATTGGCGGGTACAACAGTTAAACGTGCAAGTCTTTATAATGCCGATGAAATAGAGCGACTTGATTTGTATGAAAACGATTGGGTGTTTGTTGAAAAAGGAGGAGAAATTATTCCTAAAGTTACGGCAGTTGATGTTTCAAAAAGAGGCTTGTTCTCCGAAAAAATCAGGTACACTGATGTATGCCCTGAATGTGGTACAACCTTGGTTAGACGTGAAGGAGAAGTGGTTCATTATTGCACCAATGAAAGTGGTTGTGCGCCTCAGTTAATTGGAAAAATAGAGCATTTTATTGGCCGTAAAGCCATGAATATTGATAGTTTGGGGAGCGAAACAATTTCCGGTTTATACCAAAAGGGCATGATTAAGACCTATGCCGATTTGTACAGTTTAACCCATGAAAACCTTATTGGTTTAGAGTTTGAAACATATAACGAGAAAAAAGATCAATGGAATAAACGCTCATTACAAGAGAAGTCGGTAGTTAATATTTTGCAAGGAATTGAAGCATCAAAGCAAATTCCATTTGAGCGTGTGTTGTTTGCATTGGGAATAAGAATGGTGGGTGAAACTGTTGCAAAAAAATTAGCCCGACATTTTTTAACTCTCGAAAAATTATCAATTGCAACAAAAGAGGAAATTGCAGCCATTTATGAAATAGGCGAGAAAATAGCCGAGCAAGTGGTTAAGTTTTTTGCCGATCAACAAAACATAGCAGTTTGCTCAAAATTAAAAGAAGCAGGAGTGAAGCTTGAGATTGAAGATGAGGTTGGTGTGGAGCGCAGTAATGTTTTGGAAGGAAAATCTTTTGTAGTTTCAGGTACTTTTACCATTAGCAGAGATGAGTTAAAACACTTGATTGAAATTAATGGTGGTAGAAATGTTGGAAGCATCAGTAAAAGTCTGAATTACCTCATTGCCGGTGATAAAATGGGGCCTGAAAAACTTAAAAAAGCTACTTCATTTAATGTGCCCATCATCAGTCAAGATGAGTTTATGGAAATGATCAACAAGACCCAATAAAATCGATACCTGATATTAATCTTGCAAGAGACACAATCAATACACATAATTTAATTGTAAAACCGATTTAAGATTTTAGCTTTGTTCTTGCATAATGAAATTAATAGAAGACATTAAAAACTTTTTGGGCAAGTGGCAATTGCACAAAGAGATAAAACATAAAAAGGCTAAAAACAAGTTGGTGGCATTTGGCCAAGTAAACCATGTGGGTATTGTTTACAATGCCGAAACCAAAGAGCATGAGCAGTTGGTTACCAAATACGCAAATGAGTTAAGGGCTGAAGGTAAAAAGGTGTTTATGCTTGGGTATGTAGATGCCAAACAGTTGCCGGCCAATAAAAAGTTTTTGCTAAATTCAGAGTTTTTTTGGCGCGAGAAATTAAACGGAATCAACTTGCCTATAAAAGGCAACATCGGTCAGTTTTTGCAATTAGAGTTTGATTTATTGCTTAATTTATACCAAGAACCACTGTTGCCCATGCAAGCCATTTCGGCATTTAGTAAAGCCAAATACAGGGTGGGGACAAATGTGGCTGACAACATTGATTTTAATGATGCAACCATAGACACGGGTAATCGCAACGATTTAAAGTTTTTAATAGAGCAGATAGACTTTTATTTACGCAGCATCAAATAACAGATTTAAATAGTAATACATAATTAATACAACATAATAATGAAAGGTACAGGCGTAGCATTAGTAACTCCTTTTAATAGTGATTATAGCATAGATTTCGACTCACTGGCAAAAATTGTAGAGCATTGTATAAGTGGTGGACTGGAATATTTAGTGGTGTTGGGAACAACCGGAGAAGGTCCAACGTTAAATAAAGAGGAGAAAAAACAAGTATTTGCTTTTGTGGCCAAGCAGGTAGCAGGTCGTATCCCGCTTGTAGCAGGTATAGGTGGCAATGATACCATGGAGGTGATAGAAACGATGAAGGGTTTTGATAAAACAGGTTATAGCGCCATTTTATCTGTTAGTCCTTATTACAATAAACCAAACCAAGAGGGTATTTATTTACATTATATGGAGTTGGCTAAAGTTACTCCATTACCAATTATTATATACAATGTTCCCGGCCGCACGGGTATGGGAATTAGTGCTGCTACCACATTACGTTTAGCTAAAGTAAGCGATAAGTTTATTGCCATAAAAGAAGCCTCGGGTAATCCGGAAGTTTTTATGGATATTTTAAAAGATAAGCCGGCTAGTTTTGCTGTAATCAGTGGTGATGATAACCTTACTGTTCCATTTATGGCCGTGGGTATGGTTGGGGTAATCTCTGTTATTGCGCAAGCTTATCCACGCGAATACAGCGATATGGTTAGGTTTGCATTGGCAGGTAATTTTGCCGAGGCAAGTAAATTACATTTTAAACTTTACGATATAATGAAGGCCATTTTTGCCGATGGTAATCCGGGTGGAATAAAAGTGCTTTTACAAAACTTAGGGTTGTGTAAAAACATCGTTCGTTTGCCTTTAGCTCCGGTAAATAAACAAGTAGAAGAGAAATTATTAAGTTTAGCGAAAGCTTTAAACTAATATGAATTAGTTGGTTGGTGAGCCAATTTTTTGGTTCACCAATTTCATTACCCATTCAAATTGTTCTTCGCGGGTAAGGTTCGAGTTGTCTAATACAATTGCATCAGCGGCCTGCAGTAATGGGCTATCTGCTCTATTCGAGTCAATGTGGTCACGTTTTTCCAAGTTTGCTAGAACTTCTTCTATGGTGGTGGCTTGTCCTTTTTCTACCAACTCATCAAATCTTCTTTTAGCTCTTACCATAGGGTCGGCAGTAACAAATAACTTTAACTCGGCATCCGGAAAAACTACGGTTCCTATGTCTCGTCCGTCCATCACTATGCCTTTTAAGTTACCCATGTGCTGTTGCTGCTTCACTAAAAATCTACGTACTTCACTAATTGCACTCACATCGCTTACAACACTTGCAACACGTGGGTTAACACGTATTTCACTTTCAATGTTCTCTCCGTTAAGGTAGGTTTCTTGTTGTTGTGTTTTAGGGTTTATCCTAAAATTAATACTAATGTTGCTAAGTGCATTAACCACTTGTTCTGGGTGAAACAAATCAATTTGGTTACGAATAAAATATAAGGTTACTGCACGGTACATGGCACCTGTATCAACATAGCTGTAGTTTAATGCAGCGGCAAGTTGTTTGGCTAATGTGCTTTTACCGCATGAAGAATATCCATCAATGGCAACCGTAATTTTCATGCGGTAAAGTTAATCTTTGCTTTTGTTTTTTGTAAACTCATTTATAAAAAGAACAAAGCTAACGGTGTTGGTGGCATATGCTGCGTGGTACGATGAGCTTCCGTAAGCCACTTGTAATTTTTTAAGTTTGATACCCAAACCCCAGCCAAATCCGGCAAGTTTACTGCTGGTGCTCAGTTTCATTTCGTGCCTGCGTAGGTGGTTATATCCAAATCCAACATACATAAACTTACCGAGTAAAATTTCGGTACTCACGTTAAAGTGTGCGGCAAGTTTATCTAAGGTGGTAATTTTATCTAATACCACCTCACCACTTTCTAAATCTCTGTTTTGTCCGGGGCGGTTAAAGTTTTGGTATAAAAGTTTACCCGGGTTTTGTAGGTTGTGTGCTACAAGTGAAATTCGTAATGGGTTATGCAAAAACTTTTTACTAAATCCCATCATCAAGTTAAATGGCAATTGTTCTCTGTTGCCATCGCGGTAGGTGGTAAGTTGTAAACCTGCATTACTGGCCACTGCCGATAGTGAAAGTAAGTTTTTAGGATTGTAATAGTTTACTCCTAAATCAATAGCTAAACCTGTTGATTTATAAATATCGAGGTTGGAACTGATGAATTTTAAAGTTCCGCCAACACTAACTTTACTTGATATTTTACGGGCATAACTCAGGTGAATATTGTATTCTGCAGCCGTAAATGTTCCTGTTTCTTGCGATTGTTCATTGGTGCCATCAAAAGTACCATAGGTAATGTATTGTATCCCTCCAGATATGGTATTTGTGGTATCTAAGCTGTAGGCATATCCTGCATATCCTGCTGCAATGTCATCAACAAAACGCATGTAGTTAAAAGTGGCTTGGTTGTGCATTTCTTTTTTTAATAATGCAGGGTTTTGAAGTCCAAGATTTACATCGTTTTCGGGAGTTGCAATGGCGTAGCCGCCTAGTGCATTAATACGTGCATTGCTATGCAGGTTTAAAAAATTGTATATGGTGCTTCCTCCAATTTGTGCATTAGAGTTTAAGGAGGTTAATGTGATTATGGCTGCAAGTAATTTTCGCATCTTGATTTCAAACATACCGAAATAAAACGGAAAATGGGAGAGGGTAGTATACTGATAAGATAGAAGCAAAAAAAATAGGCTGTCCTTTTGAGACAGCCTATTTTAAATGATATGTTAGAAAATTAGTCCCTTCTTCCGGTTAACATCATTACATAATAAAGTAATGTAGCAACTGCCGAAAGTGCTGCAACAACATAGGTCATAGCGGCCCACTTAAGTGCGTCTTTTGCCATGCCGTGTTCGTTGCTTTGAACCACGCCTTTAGTAGTTAGCCATGCCAATGCCCTGTTGCTTGCATCAAACTCAACCGGTAGAGTAACCAATGCAAACAAGGTAATTACACTCTGGCAAGCTACTAATGTAATGATTACAATTTCGAATGGAAACGATTTGGCTAATAAAAAACCACCAAACATCATCACCAAAATAATGATGTTCATTACTTTGGCACTTGCATTTTGAACAGGCACCATAGCGCTTCTAAACTTTAAATATGGATATGCCACCGCATGTTGTACAGCATGTCCGCACTCGTGCGCTGCAACCGCTGCAGCAGTTACATTTCTGCCGTAGTATACATCACGACTCAAGTTTACTGTTTTATCCAAAGGATTGTAGTGGTCGCTTAATTGACCTTCTGTTGTTAGTACTTTTACATCGTAAATGCCATTTTCGCGAAGCATTTTTTCTGCTATTTCAGCACCCGATAAGTCTTGAACCAAACTAATTTGTGAGTATTGGTTTACTTTACTCTTAAAACGCCAGCTTACCAATAAGCTCAATCCCAAAAAGAAAATGAAAATAAAAATCATATGTTGTGTCAGTTGTTGTATGAACGTGTAGGTGTTATCAATTCTTGTTCCAATTATAGAACAAGGTATTTAACGGCCATGAAAATCAAGGCAAATAAAAAAATAAGCAAGCTGATGCGGTTAATCCTATGCATCATTTTAAGGTTAAATGATGACGTGTTGTCTTGTTTTTTCCAAAACTGCAGGTATGCTAAAAATTTATCTATCATAACGATTAAACAAACATACATACTTTTTGATTTAATTACATGAAGTTGATATTAATGTTGTTTTAAAAATATTTTTAGGCTTGTCTAAAAATAATATATATTTGCGCCATGTATTCATATACCGAAGAAAACTATCTGAAAACAATTTACAAGCTATCTGAGCAAGGTAACGATAGCATAAATACGAATGCCATTGCCGAAGTGCTTCAAACCAAAGCCGCATCGGTAACGGATATGATTAAAAAGTTGGCCGATAAAAAATTGTTAAATTACGAGAAGTATAAAGGGGTGGCATTAACCGATAAAGGACGAAAAGTAGCTGTTGATACCGTGCGTAAACATAGGTTGTGGGAGTGTTTTTTATACGATAAGCTAAAGTTTGGTTGGGATGAGGTACATGAAATAGCCGAACAATTAGAACACATCAATTCAGAAATATTAACGGATAAATTGGATGAGTTTTTAGATTTTCCAACACACGACCCGCATGGTGATCCTATTCCATCAAAAAATGGGGTAATAAAAAAGTCGAACTTTATTTTATTGTGTGATGCGAAACCCAATCAAACGCTTGTAATGAGTGGTGTTGCCGATCATACAGCTGTTTTTTTACAACACCTTAATAAGATTTCGGTTGTTTTAGGTATTGAAATGCAAATCACAGAAAAAAACGAATATGATGGATCTATCGCAGTAAAGTTATCAGGCAATAAGTCGATGTATTTTAGTAAAGATGTGGCCAAAAATATTTTAGTTAAAGTAAAATAATTTATGACTGAAGAAAAGTCGTTAAGCGAAGTACACGAAAGTGTTTCCATTCCTGAAAAGAAAGGATTTTGGCGTACGCTTTTGGCATTTATTGGTCCTGCTTATTTGGTAAGCGTAGGTTACATGGATCCGGGCAACTGGGCCACAGATATAGCGGGTGGAAGTCAGTTTGGGTATCAACTTATTTGGGTATTGTTGATGAGTAATTTGATGGCCTTATTGTTGCAAACATTAGCAGCACGTTTAGGTATTGTTAAAGGTTGGGATTTAGCACAAGCTTCCCGCCAACAATATGCAAAATGGGCTAACATATCACTTTATGCTTTTGCCGAAATAGCCATTGCAGCCTGCGATTTGGCCGAAATTATTGGTATGGCAATAGGTTTGAGTTTATTGTTTGATTTACCTTTAATGTATGGTGTTTTAATAACTGTGTTCGATACCTTTTTGCTCATGTTTTTATTGAACAAAGGTGTAAGAAAATTAGAGGCCTTTATCTTGGTTTTGATATCAATAATAGGAATATCATTTATTGCCCAAATGTTAATTGTAAAACCTGATGCCTCAGAGGTAGTTAAAGGTTTTATGCCACAATCGTTATCGGGTAATGCACTTTACATTGCCATTGGTATAATTGGTGCAACGGTAATGCCGCATAACTTATACCTGCACTCGGCATTGGTGCAAACACGCAAGTTTGGTAAGGATGATGCCGGAATTAAAAGGGCTATTAAGTTTAATTTTATTGACTCAACCATTGCACTTAACTTGGCATTTTTTGTTAATGCTGCCATCTTAATTTTGGCGGCAACTGCATTTTATAAAAATGGTTATTTTGAAGTAGCCGACATACAAGATGCTCATAAGTTATTAACTGGTATTTTTGGAAGTTTAGCTCCTTCGTTGTTTGCCATTGCATTAATTGCAGCCGGACAAAGCAGTACAATTACCGGAACACTTGCCGGACAAATTGTTATGGAAGGGTACTTGAATTTGCGTATCAGTCCTTGGTTACGCAGAATAGTTACCCGCATTATTGCCATTGCACCTGCAGTATTTACTATCGCTTATTTTGGCGAGGACAAAGTAGGCGAATTGCTGATTTTAAGTCAAGTAGTTTTAAGTATGCAGTTGGGATTTGCGGTTATTCCGTTAATTCATTTTAACAGCAGCAAAAAAGTAATGGGTAAGTTTGTAATTGCTAAATATGTTAAAGTATTGGCATGGATAGCGGCTATTATTATTGTAACGCTTAATGTTAAACTGATAGGCGAGGAGCTAATTAAGTTTTTTGAAACACCAATTGGCGGATTAATGTACGTAAGACTGATTGTTTTACTTGTTGTTTTGTATGCCTTTGTTTTATTATGCTACATTACTTTCGAGCCGTTTTTATCGCGTAAAAGAATTGCTAAGTCTGTTATACCACATGGTAAGGCCATTGTTTTAGATGAGGTAATTAAACCAAACTATAACCACGTAGCCCTTGCTGTTGATTTTAGTAAACAAGATGAAAATACTTTACATCATGCGTTGTCTTTAGGGGGTAAAAATGCAAGATACCTGCTCATTCATGTGGTTGAATCTGCTGGTGCTATTCACATGGGAAATGATATTTTAGACAAAGAGGCACAGTTTGATTTAGATAATTTAAAAGTATACCAGCAAAGTTTGCAGCAAAAAGGGTATACCGTTGATATTAAACTTGGATTCGGAAAATCAGCCCGAACAATCAGTAACATCATCAACCAAACTGATGCCGATATTTTGGTAATGGGTGCTCATGGGCACAAGGGATTAAAAGATTTTATCTTTGGCAGTACAGTTGATAAAGTAAGGCATCAGGTTGAAATTCCGGTGTTGATTATAAAATAGCGACAAATGACTTGTTTTTAATGACAAATTTCTTATTTTTGTTGTTAAATACAAGGTTATGGAAGTAAATGAACCAGCAGTTAGCTACGGCAGCACCGATGATAACACGGTGTTATCCATCATGGATATGATTCGCCATGGGGTTTCGTATTTTCATTTTGATCAGGTTTCAAAAAAAATTCCATTCACCCTCACCGAATGGAGCCGTTTTCTTCACATTAGTGAGCGTACCATTCAGCGTTACCAATCAGAAAACAAAACCTTCGAGCCGCTTCAATCCGAAAAAATTACCCAATTAACCATGTTGTGTAATTATGGTAACCAAGTTTTTGGTTCTTCAGATGCATTTTTCAAATGGCTTAATGAGCCTAGCATTGCATTGGGCGGTGCTGCACCCAAATCTTTTTTGGATAACAGCTTTGGCATTGATTACATCAAAAATGAATTAGGCCGCATAGAACACGGTGTATTGGCTTAGTATTTTATGATAGTTTATCGTTTGGCCCGCATGGCTTTTAAAGATGATTTGAAAGGAATTGGCGCAGAAAAATTTGGTGGCAGGTGGAACAATGTTGGTGTGCCTATGTTGTACACTTGCCAACACAGGTCTTTGGCTTTGTTAGAGGTGGCTGCACACGTTCAACTAACCCACATGCCTCAAGATTTTTATATGATTGAAATAGAAATTCCGGATAGTGCCATTCAAATTGTTTCCGAACATCAGTTGCCTTATAAATGGATGGAAAATCCTCATAACAGTTTAACACAATCGTTTGGTGATGCATTTGTTAAAAGTAACCGAGCACCTGCCATGCGTGTTCCTAGTGCAATTGTTAAACAAGAGTTTAACTTGCTCATCAATCCTAACCACAGAGATTCTTATCAGATTGAAATTATAAACTCGTATCCATTTATTATTGATAATAGGTTGGCGAAATAATTGCTTATGAATACAGACTTAGTTCAACTAAAAAAACAAGCTCAGGCAAAACGAAACGAAAACCAAAAGTTTTTTGAGCGTCTTAAAAAGCAACGTCCAAACGATTTAGATCAAACGGTGCATAACCTGCACGATAATGCATTTAAAAAGATAGATTGTTTATCGTGTGCTAATTGCTGTAAAACTACGGGCCCGCTTTTTACCCAACGCGATATCAAAGTATTGAGTAAACATTTAAAAATTACACCACAACAGTTTATTGATAAATATTTGCGTATTGATGAAGACAATGATTATGTGTTGCAACAAGTACCTTGTACGTTTTTAGGGTCGGATAATTATTGTTCGGTTTACGATTATAGACCACAAGCATGCCGCGAATACCCGCATACCAACCAAAGTAAAATGCATACCATTTTCAAAGAAACATTGAACAATACAGAGGTTTGTCCTGCAGTGTTTCAAATTGTGGAGCGTCTAAAACAAATTTACAAGTAACTAAAACAAGGAAAGTTTTTTGCCACTTGTTTTGGCTTCAAAATCCAATAACCAACTTTTTCTTTTTAACCCCCAAGCATAGCCGGTAAGTTTACCATCAGTGGCTATAATACGGTGACAAGGAACCACAATGGCCAATTTATTTTTAGCATTTGCTCCTGCAACAGCACGCACTAAATTTTCGTCATTAAATTTTAAAGCAAGCTCTAAATAACTGAGTGTTTCGCCAAACGGCACATGTGTAAGTTGCTCCCACACTTGTTGCTGAAATGCGGTTCCTTCTTGCGTTAACGGTAAATCAAATTGCAAACGTTTGCCTTCAAAATATTCGGCTAATTGTTGTTTGGCTTTTTTAGTTAGGGGTGATTCGCTGATTACCGATGAAAACTCATCATCGAAATAAAGTTGATGAATATGATCTTTGGTGGCCTTAATTATTATTTTACCTAAGGGAGATATAAATACGTCTATAAAAGGAAAGGCAACAATTTTCATGGTGCGAAAATACGTTGCCTTTTAGAAATGTGTATTGTTGTTTTGTTCACAACAATTAAAAAATGTTTATCTGTTAGTTTACCAATAAGTTTTATGATTGCTGAATAATCTAGTATTTACGAGTCTTTTCTGCAAAGCCTTAAGATTTTGACAATTAAAGTGTCTGTTCTGTTTTAAAATCCATTTAGGGTAAAAATTACTCTCCTTTTGGGTTGGCACCCAAACCGCCTTCACTTTTAACTCGTGGTTGTTTATTGTTTTAGCCTCGTTGATTGCTGCGCAGTTTTCTTGATAAAAAAGTAAACAAAAAATCAAGGCTTACGAGAATTTTACTACAATCTACTGAGTACGTTTTTTCCGCGCAATCCTAGCCACTGCGTTTCGGGATTGCTTGCAATGGCCATTGCACAAACGACCTCATTGATTGTTAAGTAAAATTCTCGTAGGCCGATAGAATCCTTCAGGCATTGTTTAATATATAGGCGTTTCCCATCTAATTTTTGTCTAGTTCTAAAGCAAATAGGAAAGTTTGTATAAATACAAATTAAAAATGTATCAAAAATTATTCGGCTTAGTAAGTTGCTACAACTGTTGCTGTGGTTTTCTTTAAGGTTGCTAAATCGGTAAAGCCTTTTGCAATGGCATAGTATTTACCTTTGCGTACCAATATAACCATTGGGTAACCTGTTACGCCCCAATTTGCAGTGGTTTGAAACCACTCGCTGGTTTGTTTACGCATCTCTTCGCTGTTTAGTTTTTTAATAAACTCAGCTTCGTTTATGCCATAAGGTTTGATGAGTTTTTTATAAACTTCTTCATCTCTTAAGTCTTTGCCATCAACAAAATAAGCCAACTGAATAGCATGCGAAAACCCCACCACATCCTTGGTGTTAAATGCTTTAAATGTTTCTAAAGCAATTGATGGTTTTACAGATGACGACCATAATGTTTTAGTTTTTAATTGATCAAGGTATGGTTGTCCGTATTTCATGCCCGAGTATTCTTCAACTCGTTTGTAAGCACCTAAAATATAATCGGCAAAATCGCCTATTGGTCCTTCTCTGTCGCCCACAACCATGCCGCCACTCACCACATCAAACTCAAAAGAATCTTTAAACTCTTTATGAAAATCGCCCATTACTTTTCCAAAACCAAAACACCAACCACACATAGGGTCGTACACGTATATAATTTTATCTTTTTCCATAGTTTTTACTAGCGGTGTTTTTTGATAAGCTCCCGCGTTAAATTTTAAAAGTGCTGTTATTAAAAGTGCAATTATCATGGTATTATTTTTTATTAACCAATTTGCATCGGTACATCCATTAGTAGTAACTCTGCATTGCTATCTGCACTTATCGAAATTTCTTTCACATCCCAAATACCAAGGCCATCGCGTTTGTTCAGCTTCTGACCATTAATGGTAACATCACCATCAATTACAAATGCATAAACGCCATTACCCGGCTTATAAATTTTATAAGTTTGCTTAAAGCCTTTATCTAACTTACCTAAACTAAACCACGCATCCTGATGTATAGCAATGCCACCATCTTTTGCATTGGGTGAAACAACTACCTGTAATTTGTTTCTACGGTCGCTTGGTTTAAAAGATCGTTGATCGTATTTAGGTTTGATATTGGCCGATTTTGGAAACAACCAAATTTGTAAAAAGTGTGCTTCTTTATCTTTGTTTTTGTTGTATTCGCTGTGCTGAATTCCGGTTCCGGCACTCATGGTTTGTATGTCGTATTGTTTAATTACGCTTACGTTACCAAGTGTATCTTTATGCTCTAAATCGCCATAAAGCGGAATAGAAATAATTTCCATGTTATCGTGCGGATGTTTCGGAAATCCTGTTCCACCGGATATGATATCATCATTTAGCACACGTAACACGCCAAAGTTCATACGCTCGGGATTGTAATAGTTGGCAAAACTAAAGGTGTGTTTGGTATTTAACCAACCATGGTTAGCACCACCGCGTGTATTGGATTTATGCAAAACCATGTTTGTTTTTACTTTTGATTGCGTAGGAGGGATGTGGTTAAAACCAATGTTATCTATTGGCAATAATTCATCATTGTTGTTGGTCATTACCTCAATAGCTGATGCGCCTTTTAAAAATAAACCGGCTGAGGTCAATAAACCTGCTTTTAAAAAGTTTTTACGTTTCATGGTTTTATTGTTTTAAAGTTTGCTGTTAAAAACAAATTCTTCTTGCAAAAATCTTTCGCCACGTGTTGTTTCCGATTTTTGTTGAAACTCGTTTAGTGCCGATAAATCTTGCCCCGGATAACCCAATGCCAAAACTGTTGCAGGCGTTAAGCTATCAGGAATATTTAATAACTCAATTGCTTTATCTTTATGGAAGCCGGCCATAGGGTGTAATTGTAAACCCAACGAAACAGCTTGTAAATTCATGGCCATGGTTGCTGCACCTAAATCGTGCAGGTTGTAGTAATAGTTGTTACCATTGCTCATGCTTTTGGTTGCCAAAGCTAAAATTAAAACAGGAGCATGTTGGTTCCAAGGTTTGTTACCATCCATTAAGGTATCAAAAATGTTTTGCCATAATGGTTGGTTTTTGTGGGCGTAAATAAAACGCCAAGGTTGTTGGTTTGATGTGCTAAAACTCCAACGAGCAGCTTCAAAAATGCTGTTTAGTTTTTCTTGCTCAACCGGGGTTGATGCAAATGCACGAATACTTTTTCTTGTTTCAAGTAAGGGTAGGATAGGGTGGTTTATTTGGGTTGATTTTTCCATGTGTGTTTAAATAATTGCCCTCGGCTTTTGGTGCCGAGAGCAATTATTAATTATGCTTGTTTTACCAATTGAACGTTTAAATGAAGTTTAACTTCATCGCTTACTACTGCACCACCTGCTTCGGTTAATGCATCCCATTTTAAGCCAAACTCTTTACGTTTAATTTTACCGTTAATTTCAAAACCTGCTTTTACATTACCCCAAGGATCTGTTGCTGTTCCACCGTACTCAACAGTTAGTTCAATAGGTTTAGTTACATCACGTAAAGTAATGTTACCTGCTAATTTGTACTCACCATCACCGGTTTTTGTAAAGCTGGTTGATGTAAAAGTTACTTTAGGGAAAGCTTCTGCGTTAAAGAAATCATCAGATTTTAAGTGACCATCTCTGTCTGCATTGCCTGTGTTTATGCTCGCTACATCAGCAGTAAAGCTAATTTTAGCATCCGAAAAATCTTCGTTAGCAGTTTCTAATCCACCTTCAAAAGTTTCGAATTTACCGGTTAAGGTTGTTACCACTAAGTGTTTTACTTTAAATGAAATTTCGCTGTGCGAAGGGTCAATTGCCCATTTTGGTGTTGTAGTCATGTTTTATAAATTTAGTTTGTTGTTTAATATTCTAATTCAAGCATAGGTACATCCATCACCAATATGCGTGCGTTTGATGAAGCTTTGATGTTAAAATCTGTATATTCTGTAATACCAATGGCATCACGTCTTTTTAGTTTTTCTCCGGCTACTTCCACATTGCCATCAATTACAAACACGTATGCACCATTACCGGTTTTTTTTGTGCTGTAATTAATTTCGTTGTTGGCATCAAGGTCGGTTAAATTAAACCAAGCTTGTTGATGAATAAATATAGCGTCACCATCTTGTTGCGTGTCGGGTTTAATAACTTCTTGCCATTTATTTTTTCTGTGTTCAGGCAAAAACGTTTTTTGATCGTAACGTGGTGTAACATTGCCTTTATCTGGGAATACCCAAATTTGGAAAAGCTTAACCAGGTTGTTTTTATCCGGGTTCATTTCTGAGTGAAAAACACCAGTACCCGCACTCATCACTTGCACATCATTTGGTTTCATGATGCTGCCATTACCCATGCTGTCTTTATGTTCCAATGAGCCTTCCTGCACCAAGGTAATAATTTCCATGTTATCGTGCGGGTGTTTGCCAAAGCCCATGCCTTGCGCCACTTCATCATCGTTTAAAACACGCAGTGCCCCAAAATGTATCTTGGTTGGGTCGTACCAATTAGCGAAACTAAACGAGTGTTTTGCGTTAAGCCAACCGTGGTTGGCATGGCCTCTGTTTTCGGCTCTATGAATAAGTGTTTTCATATTTTATCAATTGTAATGACGATAACTTATCATCAAATTCCATACAAATGTATAAACAATATATGTATATACAAATATTGTCACAAAAAATTTATCCTCGGAGTTTATCCAATAATCCGTTTAGGGTCTTAAACTCAGCAACAGAAAGGTTTTTAAAGGTTTTTAGCCAATTGTCAGTTTCTTTGTCAATTTCTGCCAAAAGGTCTAAGCCTTTTTGGGTTATGGCAATATCAACTTGTCTTCTGTTTTCAGGACATTGTTCGCGGGTAACTAAATTATTGGTGCGTAATTTCTCTACCAAACGGGTGGCATTAGAGTTTTTATCAATCATGCGTGAGGCAATATCAAACAACATTAATTTTTTAGGATAAGAGCCACGTAATATGCGCAACACATTAAATTGTTGTGGTGTAATGCCGTGTGGTTTTAACCTTCTTAGGTTACTTGCATCAACCCAACTAGCCGTAAATAGTATGTTAATGGCTGCTTTTTCTTGCTCAGTGTCAAATTTCTTCTGTTTGATGTCGTTCTCTAAACCCATAGGAACAAAAATATAAAAAGTTGTCATGGAGACAACTTTTTCTTAACAAAACTTAAATATAGCGGTAATAAGAGCCCCATTGTTATTTAAACTCGTATGTTTTGCTATCGCTTTTGCGTGGTTGATTATCGCTTTTAATTTTGTTTAAGGAGTAATACAATTCAATATCCATGTTTAAATAAAAACCACGTTCACCAACTGGTAAACCGTAACCGTGTATAAAATGAGTATAGTTCATGGCATCATCATCCAAAATTTTACCAAATTCAGTTTCCCAAACCAAGGTAAATCTGTTTAATCTTAAATTGAGGCGATAAGTAACGCCAAGCCCAAACGTATTTAACTTTTGGGTATAATCTCTTTCATAAATGCTACCAAAAGCATCGGTTGTTGAAATGGTGCGTGTGTTGTTTGAAAAATTGGATGTTAAACTTCCACCAATTTCGTGTTGTAAAATGCTATGGGTTATTGGTGCATACAATAGTTTAAATTTGGGTTGATGCACCACATCTAACCAATTTACCTGGTGGTTTGATGCACCTTCGGATGAAGTAACTTTGGCAAACGTGTATTCTAAATATGCGGCATAATGGTTTATTTTGGAATAACGTAAACTCACATCAAACCCTAGGTGTTTTTTACTTAATGACTCGGATAATTGTGTGGCAGTTGTTTTTGCAACGTTGCCTAATCCCAAACCCACCGAAAATTGATGTTGTGCAAACAGGCTCATACCACTCATTAAACACATGAATATTAATGCTAGTTTTTTCATGGTGCCGGTGTTAGCTTAATAGAATAATTTGAATCAAACGTGCTGTAACTAAGGTTGTGATTGATTGTACTTAAGTATGATTGTTCACACTCAAATTCATAGCCATTACTCACTCCGTAACTAATAATTAATGTATCTGCAGGTGTATTGTTGTTTTTCAAAACCAGCGTAATGTGGTTGTCGTTTAGGCTAAGAGGCGTTTTGCTTAACGAAACTTGTTTTACTTGCGGATAAATTACGGTTACGCTATCAAAACTAACCGGGTTGTTATTTTGGGTGATGTTAATGGATAATGTTTTTCCATAATCACTGCTGCGATTAGCGGGCATGTCATCAAAACATTTGTCCTTGCAGCTGGTTAAGGCAAAAGTTAATAGTAACATAAATACAATAGCAGTTGTTTTCATAAAATTTGGTGACAGTAAAAGTAAGGATGACAGCTGTTAATACCAAATGATTACTTAATGGTATGAGAGTAAAATAAAAAGCTGCCTCAATATTTGTTGAAGCAGCTTGGGTTTGAAACAAAATATAAACGCTAATATTTATTTAGCCGATAGGTTGCGGTAGTATTATAATCAAACTAACCTACACAGAAATTATTGATGGGTGCTTTTGGTCTGTACTTTTTCCTTTATTCTATCCACTAAATAATATACCATAGGAACTAAGAATACAGTAAGTATGAGTGATGATAACAGTCCACCAATAATTACCCACGCTAATCCATTTTTCCATTCGGCAGCTGTTCCTGTAGCCATAGCAATAGGTAACATACCCACCACCATAGAAAGTGTGGTCATTAAAATTGGGCGCATGCGACTTTTACCTGCAATAATTAATGCCTCTTTATAATGAACTCCTTCGGTTTTTAATTGATTGGTAAAATCGACAATTAGAATGGCATTTTTAACAACCAAACCCATAAGCATGATTAAACCCAATAAAGCAAACAAACTTAAATTACTGAGTGATAAGTTAAGTGCAAAAAACGCACCGATGGCTGCAACTGGTATAGAAAACAATACCACGAATGGATACACATAACTATCGTACAAGGCAACCATAATTAAATAAATGAGTAAGAAGGAAACAAGCAATACAGAACCAAGTGCACCAAAACTATCGTTTTGTCTTTTTATATCGCTACCCCATGTCATTTGAATTTCATTGGGTAATGGGTTTTGTTTTAAGTAACTCACAACATCATCTGCCACAGTTCCAGATGGTCGTCCTAAGGCATCTGCGGTTAGTGTTACTGCAGGTTGGCGATCTTTACGTTCTAATAAAGAAGGGGAGTTGTCTTGCTCTATTAATGCAAATTGTGAGAGTTCAATAGGAATGTTTTGTGGATTAATAACCACCAGGTTTTGCAAATCATTATAGTCTTTTCGGTTAAAATCATTCAACCAAATTCTTATCGGATATTCAGTTCCGTTTTCGGTTAAAGTAGCATCATCATTGCCACTAAACGCTGTCCTGAGGTTCATTGCCACCAATGCCGAAGATAGTCCAAGGCGTTGCATTTTGTCTTTGTCGGGAACAATTTTATACTCGGGATTTCCTTGTTCAACTGATAGTCTAACGTTATCTGCACCCGGAATTTTTTCGATGGTGTTTTTAAGTTCTTCAGCCGCTTTCATTACCAAATCAGGTTGGCTACCACTTAAAGTAATCTCAATTGGCGCTGTTCTTGGAATTAAGCCTAACGTTGCCATAGAATAGTTGATACTAGCATAACGAGATTTTAACTCTTCTCTAAGCTGCAACATAAATTTTTCAGTGGGCAAATTTTTCAGTTCTTTTTTAGGCTTGAGTTGTATGGTAAATTCTGTTTTATTCGGATTGCCTACTCCAAGGCTACCAATGCCTGTGCTTGGTCCGCCAATATTGCTAAACACAGTCAGTACTTCAGGCTTACTTAAGATGTATGTTTCTATTTGTTGAGCTACATTATTGTTTTGCTGAATTGAGGTTGATTTATCAAACTCTAATGCCATTCTAAATTTACCTTGATCTCCGGTTGAAATAAGTTCTTTACCAATGATGCCTTGTTTCATTACACCAACAGTTAAAACAAACAACAACAACACAATACCACTAAAAATAAGTTTGTGGTTCAACACCCAATCAAGCTTACTTCCATACCAGTTATTAAAGCGTTCTAATTGATGTTCAAACCAAATTAAAAACCTGTTGAAAGGATTATTAGGTAAAAGGTTTTCTTTTTTGCCAATGCGTGATGCAAGCCAAGGTGTTAATGTAAAACCAACCAACAAACTTGTTAGTGTTGATGTTACTACAACTACCGAAAATTGCTTTAACATATCGGCAACAAATACTTGTAAAAAAAGTATGGGTAAAAACACAACCACATCAACCAAGGTTATAGATAAAGCCGCAAAGCCAATTTCCATCCTTCCATCTAATGCAGCCGCGCGTTTTTCTTTTCCTTGATCTAGGTGTTTTTGAATGTTTTCAAGCACTACCACGGCATCATCAACCAAAATACCAATAATAAGCGACATGGCTAAAAGTGTCATTAAGTTTAAGGTATAACCTAAAAGCCACATTACAGCAAATGCAGTAACTAATGAAGTTGGTATGGCCACGATAACAATCAATGCATTTCGGAAACTTCGTAAAAACAAGAGCATAACCAATGAAACCAAAACAACCGCAAGAATAAGATCAAAAATTACCGAGTTAACAGCAGCAATAGTATTATCGGTACTATCATCTGCAATAATAAACTGCACCAAATGGTTAATGTTTTGGTGCTCAATGTATTTTAGTTTTTCACGTACCAATTTTGATACTTCAACTGCATTGGCATCACCTTGTTTTTTTATCAATAACCCAATACCGTTTTTACCATTTAATCTACTTATAGAAGTGGTTTCTTTTGTGCCATCAATTACCTCGGCAACGTCTTTTACATAAACCGGACTACCAGGTAAAGGCATAGCCACTTGTACATTTTGTAGGTCTGACAAAGAGGTAAATTTTGCATTAAACCTAACCGGATTATTTTCTGTTGTAGTTTGTATTTTTCCTGCAGGTAAATCCAATCCCGATCGATTAATGGATTCTACAACCTGCAACATAGAAACACGGTAAAGTTTAAGTTTTTCTCGGTTGATTTTAACTTGTATTTCGCGCTGTTCTCCACCTAAAATTGTTATTTCTGCTACACCTTTTATTTGTTGTATTTGTGGCAAAAAATCATCTTTCATTTTTTGAAAAAAAACTTCGGCAGGTAAGTTTGCTGCAGCGCTAATAGACATGATTGGTAAGTCGTTTGGCGAAACTTTACTCATAACCGGACTCTGAATATCCTGCGGTAAATCCCTTTTAATGTTGTCAATATACCTTTGTGCATCTTGCATGGTTTTATCCAAATTGGTACCATACTTTAAGTTGGCTATTATAACCGATGCATTGGGTAGTGACTTTGTAACCAAATAATCTACACCCTCCAGATTGGATAAGGCATCTTCAATTTTGCGCGAAACAGATGTCTCTACCTCGTTGGGCTCAGCCCCTGGATAACCTGTTTTTATTACCACCACTGGCTGATTAAAATCGGGCATTAGCTCGTAGCTTAAGTTTTTGTAACCAATAAAACCTAACAAGGTAAACACGCTGAACATAACTATAATCAGCGATGGTCGTTTAATAGAAATTTCTGTGATGTTCATACTTACTTTAGTTAGTTGGCCTTAACAGATGCTCCATCAAATAGGTTAATAAAGCCTTTGGTCACAATGATATCACCTTCTGTGAGTCCACTTTTTATGACTGATTGGTTGTTGATTATTTGGGCAACTACTACCTGTTGTAATTGGGCTTTGCCATTTTTTACCACATAAACTTGTGAGGTGTTTTGGTTATTAATAATAGACGATGATGGAATAATGATTGCTCTTCGCTCTTCGCTGTCACCGATTTTTACCTTACCAAACATACCCGATTTTATCTTCAAACCGTTGGTGTTTTGTACGGATAATTGTACCGGAAAACTATTTCCCATATTGGCTTTGCTACCAATTAAGTTTACGTTACCGTTTAGGTTTAAGTTGGGGTAAACATCTGAAAAAACAGGGTAGGTTTGGTTTATATTAAACTTACTTAATAAATGTTCTGGCACGTTAATGGTAAATTTTAATTGGGTAATATCAGTCAATTGAAGCAGTGGCATACCTGGTGCTGCAAAAGCACCTTCTTCGGTTAGTTTGGCTGTAATTACACCTCCAAAAGGAGCTTTAATGGTGGTTTTATTTATCTGTTCTAAAACCGTGGCATATTGAATTTTTGCGGCCTTTAAACCTAACTCTGCTTTTTCTAATTGTACTCCTTGAATTGCATCTGCTTTAGCTAATACACTAAACCTTTTTACATCGGCCTGTAAGCCTTCTAATTGAACTTCAATGTTTTTTAGTTGAAGTTTTAATAGTTCATTATCAAGCTGTATAAGGGCTTGACCTTTGTTTACTACCGAACCTGCATCAACCAAAATAGTATTGATTTTACCTTGCACATCGGTGCTTATCTTTGTTTCCTTATTAGGTTCAAACGTTCCGGTGTATAGGCTTTCGGGGCTAATGTTTATTAGTTTTATGGTATCGAAATCAACATGCAGTGGCTGCTCCTTATTGTACTGATAAACCTTACTTTGTGTTGTGTTTTTATTGCTTTTAAGTTTAATAACCACAACAGCAACAAGGGCTATAATGATAATAACTGGTAAAAGTTTTTTTATTTTAGTGTTTATTGGATTCATAATGTTTTTTGTTAAAATTTTAAATTACCACTCACTCTCTTTAGTTCTAAATCAGACTTTAAGTATTCAACCAATGCGTTTAAGTAGTTTTGCTGCGACTCTCGTATTGCGTTATCAGCCAGTAACACATCTGTTAAATTTGCGGTACCTTCTTTTTGCATAAGTATTGTTTGATGATAGATTTCGCGAGCAAGCTCTACTTGTTGTGCAATTGTTTTTACAGTGTTTTGTGATACCTGACGTTGCATCAATGCATTTTCTATTTGAGCATTGTTTTGATCAACTTGAAACGAAAGTTGAAGTGCTACATTTTTTTGCTCAATCCTTTTTTGATTTAATTTTCGCTGTGTTGTTGTACCGCTAAAAATTGGGTAGGAGATCTGCACACCAGCAAAGCCAATAGGATAAAACTTTAAAAACTCGTTGGGTTGTTTGTCGTATCCAAAACCATTGGTGCCGTATGTTCCATAAAGGTTAAGGTTAGGTAAAAACCTGGTTTTATTTAATGTTTTGATTTCATTTTTAATAAGTATGGCATTGGTCTCAATTAACTTTTGCTCTATGGTTGATGCATTTTTGTAATTTGCCATTTGCTTAAAATCAATATTGTTATCAATAGCTAATTCTTGGCTTAACGACAAACCCATAAACAATTTCAGAGCATTTAAAATTTGCTTGTTTTTACTTGTTAAGTTTTCATTTTGGGTAGTTAGTTGGGCAACTTGCAGCCTTACTTTATTTACATCACTTACTTTGGCTAATAACTGTTGGTTTAATAACTCCATGTTGGCCAATAACTTTTTGGCATTAGATAAGTTACTATCAATAAATAAAATTTGGTGCTGTAAAATTTGTGCGTTGTAGTAAAGCGTTGTTACTTCAAACAGCACTTGCTCTTCGCTTTTCTGATACTGCAGGTTGGTTATTTCGCCCGCTAATTTTGTCGCTTCAATTGCTCCATAAATTTGGGCATTGTACAAGGGCATTAAAAATTGCAGGTTAGCATTGATGTTGTGTTGTACACCAAATTGGGCCTCTTTAAACTGTCCTTGAGGTGCCATTGCATTAAAAGTAGACAATGGTAAAAGTTGATAGGGCATGTTGGTAAAATACTTGTAATCTGCATTGGCACTTATTTTAGGAAGTAACCCTGCTTTGGCTTCTTGGTGTTTTTCTGTGGCAATAGCAAGGTTGTTTTTACCCAACTGCAAATTTTTGTTGTTTACCTTGGCCGTATCTAAGCACTGTTGCAACGTCCAAGCCTGTGCATGAATACTTTTTGAGGGAAGTGCCAATAGGGCGATAAATACAATTAGTATGTGAGCGTTCACTAACTTCATGATGCAAAAAATTTATTTGATTAATATTAGCTGACTTAATTCCATGGCATTAATCCAGTGTTTTACCATCGGTTCAATAGTTATATAATCGCTATTGTTGAGTGTGATTTTTAAACCCTTCTCGTTCTCAAAAATAACTTGTCCAGTAACACAAACAAGTAGTGCAGGATATTTGGTAATGTGCTCTTTTAAGGTTTCGCCTTTTGCAATTTGTATGGCAGTTGTGTTACTTGTTTCTGTTTTAAAAACTGAAACTGCCGACACCGGCTTGGGTTCTTGGTGCAATTCTTTTAATTTCATTGGAAGTACTGATTAAATGTTACAAATGATTGCTTTATGGCATTGAAATTTTTTTCGGCTTCGTTATTACTACTTGATTTTGCAAGTACATCAACCAGATCTATGTAAGGCAATAGCCATTTGTGCAACTCATCGTGTGCTTTACCTTCCATCGTACAATTTGAAGTTAACAAATCGATATTGGTTTGTAACTTAGTGGCAAGTTGTTTCAAATCTCTGTCAGGCGTTTGAGCATGTGCATTAACATCATTTTCCATATTGCGAATAATAGTTAGCATTTCATCAACAACTTTCCATTTTTTACCGTTTTCAAGTTCAATATTGTATTCGTTATGGTTAGTTTGATGTTGCGTTTGCTCCATACTGTTGCTGGCAGGCAAACTATTTGTTTGGTTTGAAGAGTTGTTGCAACCCCAAAGCGCAAGACTTAAAAGCGAAGGTAAAAGGAATTTTATTTTCATGATTCTAACATTTTTAATAAGCCTGATAATACCACTTTGCCATCGTTAACAAGGTTTGATTTATGTCCTGATATTTTCCATTTAAGAACCACCATACGCATGCTTCCCATTACAATGGTGGCAATGGTTTCTGGTGCCAATAGTTTGGCGTAAACCCCTTGTTCCTGACCTTTTTTTATGATAGATATGATGTTGTTACGCATAATATCCATTAATCCGGATACTTTATCGGTTAGTTCTTTATTAAACTGAAAAATTCCCTCCGAAAAAATGATACTAATGATTGCAGGTTTTTTAACGAATGTTTTTAGTTGTGAATCGAACATAGCCTTCAGTTGTTCTGATGGGTGTTGTTCTTCATCCGTTAAGATCTCGGCAAGGCGCTTGTTCATGCTCGAAACAAAGTAGGTTATTAACCCAAGTAATATTTCATTCTTACTTTTAAAATGGCGGTATAATGCCGCTTCCGAAAGATTTAAATCTGCGGCTAAGTTTTTTATGGTTAACTCTTGTATACCATGGCTGTCAATACGATGAGTGGCAGCTTCCATTATTTCTATTTGCCTTTCTGTAAAGCTGGTAACATTCATATTAGATGTCTTTGTAAGTAAGTGTTCACTTACAAAGGTAGGTATACATTTAACTAAACCAAACCATAATATATTTAATTTAGGTATATTGATTAAAATCATGGCATCATCAAATCAGGAAACCGGATAAGTATTAAATGATGATGCCCGCCACAAATAGAAGAAACCCTACTAATTATGAAAATAAAATTAGTAGGGTTTGATATAATTATCTCTCAGCTACAAGCTTCGATATCTCTAAACATACATCAACTGCTTTTTGCATGTCTTGTACGCTTACGTATTCCAATTTACTGTGTATGGCCATTTCGCCTGTAAAAATATTAGGGCAAGGCAATCCCATAAAACTTAAACGACTGCCATCGGTTCCTCCTCTAATATTGGTAATGGTAGGAGTAAGGCCTGCATTTTTGTAGGCTTGCTCCGCAATTTGCATCACATGTGGTTGTCCATCCAAAATCTCTTTCATGTTGCGGTATTGTTCTTTTACAGCAAACTCAAAGCTTGAACCCGGGAAAGCATCATTGGCTTTTTGTGCCAACTCGTGCAACATGTTTTCGTGATCGGCCAACTTAGCTGTAACAAAATCGCGGATAATAAACTGCACTTTGGTTTGCTCTAATCCACCACTTACCGCAACCGGATGCACAAAACCTTCGTAACCTTCGGTTACTTCAGGAGTTAATTTATCGCTTGGTAAACTATTGATAAAATAGGCAGCTACTTTTTGTGAGTTTACCATTTTGCCTTTGGCATAACCCGGATGCGCACTAACTCCGTTAAAAATAATGGTACATGCATCAGCACTAAAGTTTTCTCCTTCCAAATGTCCGCGCTCGCCACCATCAAGGGTATAACCAAAATCGGCATTTAGTTTTTTCATATCGGCTTTATCTACACCACGACCAATTTCTTCATCGGGTGTAAATAAAATACGGATGTCGCCATGTTTAATTTCAGGGTGTTCTTGTAGCAATTGCGCCACATTCATAATAATGGCCACACCGGCTTTATCATCAGCACCCAATAAGGTTTTACCACTTGCGGTAATGATATCATCGCCAATGCGCTCATTTAAGTAAGGATGGTTGTTTTTGCTTAATACCTGTGTGTGATCGTC
Organism: Bacteroidetes bacterium UBA6183; assembly: GCA_002422865.1. Lineage (GTDB taxonomy): Bacteria > Bacteroidota > Bacteroidia > UKL13-3 > UKL13-3 > UBA6183. The sequence continues at coordinate 50,931 of DITN01000075.1, forward strand.
CGGCAATACAATATCGCTGCCATCCCAGTTTTTATGCAAAATAGGTTTTACATCTTTACCACTGCAATCGGGTGCAGTATCTACATGGCTGCAAAAACAAACGGTAGGTACTTTTTTATCCAGGTTTGATTTTACAGTGGCATACACATATCCAAACTCATCCATTTCGGCATCGGTAATGCCCATGGCCTGTAATTCTTCCACCAAAAGTTTACTTAAGTTTTTTTGTTTTAATGATGATGGCGTGGTGTCCGAATTTGGATCTGCTTCCGTATCAATTTGTACATAGCGCATTAAACGCTCGGCTACTGTATAGTTCATTGTTTAGTTATTAGTTGATTGGTTGATTGGTTGATTGGTTGATTGGTTGAATAGTTGATTGGTTATTGGTTGATGGTGATTTCGAATTTCGAATTTCGTGCTTCGTGCTTCGTGCTTCGATTTTCTCACTCCATTTTATCTTCCGCCAAATATACTGCTTCCTACCCTTATCATGGTTGAGCCGTGTTTAATGGCCAATTCATAATCGCTGCTCATGCCCATGCTTAACTCAGTAAAACTTTCCGGTTTTAAAATAGGGTACCGGTGCATTTCTTGTTTTAGGGTGTTAAAAAATTGGTGTAAACCTTCAAATTCATGTTCAATTTGTGTGTTATTATCGGTGTTGGTGGCCATGCCCATCAAACCACAAATATTTACATTATTTAGTTGTTGCGTTTTTGCGTAGTGCAATAATTCAATCACTTCCTCATTACTCAACCCAAATTTTGTTTCTTCTTTTGCAATGTACACTTGCAGCAATACATTAATTGTTCGGTTGTTTTTAACGGCTTCTTTATTAATGGTTTCAAGTAATTTAATGCTATCAACCGCATGTATTAAATGTACAAAGGGCGCAATGTATTTTACTTTGTTGGTTTGCAGGTGGCCAATTAAATGCCACTCGGTATCTAATGGCATTTGTGGTTGCTTGTTAACCACTTCTTGTACCTTGTTTTCGCCAAAAGCACGCTGACCGGCTGCATAGGCTTCTTGCAACATTTCAATGGGTTTTGTTTTACTTACCGCAATAAGTTTTACGTGGCCCGGTAATTGTTGCCTTATTTTTTCAATATTTGCAGCTATCATATTTTAAAAAATCAATCATGCAAAAATATCTTTTCGTAGCAATTTGTGCAGTAATGTTTTGTGCTTGTTCAAACCCAAACCAAAACCAATTGCCCGCCAACGTGTTAACTCAACAACAAATGGAGGCGGTTTTGTATGATATGCATTTGGCCGAAGGCCTGTTAACTGTTGAGCCTAAAGGTGGCGATACCACAGCACGCAGGGCTTTGGGTATGTACGAGCAGATTTATAAAAAACATAACATCACGCCCGAGCAGTTTAAAGCCAGTTATCAGTACTACACCAATAACCCTGTTGTGTTTGATAGTGTTTACAACAAAATTATTGAGCGATTAAGTGTACAAGAAAGTATTTTAAGAAAATAATGCCATACCCAAAACATATAGAGCAAAAGTTAGAATTCGACCAGATAAAGCAGTTACTTATTAATAAATGTATTAGTGAGGTAGGGGTTGAGTACGTTGGTAAAATGCGTTTTGCCAATAGGTTTGATATCGTAGAAAAAATGCTTTATCAAACGCAAGAGTTTAAACGTATACTAACAGAAGATAATCCTTTTCCGGCCGAGCATTATTATAATATTCAACCCTACATACGTAAGGCTGCCATTGAAGGCACTTTTTTACTGGAAGACGAATTGCACCAAATTAGGTTGTTGATGCAAACCTTTGCTGCTATTTGTAAATACTTTGAAGAACGTAACGATAAATACCCGCATGCTGCTGCTTTGTTTGCCGGCATTGTATACAACCAACAAGTAGTAAAATACATTGAGCGCATATTGGATAACGAAGGTTTACTAAAGCCCAATGCATCGCCCGAGTTATCAAAAATATCGGCTAAAATACAAGATCGCGAGAAGGAAGTGCGCAAACGTATGAGCCAAATTTTTGAAAAGGCACAAGCGCAAGGTTGGCTTGCCAATAGCGGTATAACGGTGCGTGACGGACGTTTGGTGTTGCCCATTTTAGCCGAACACAAAAGACAAATTTCTGGTTTGGTGCATGATGAATCGGCTACCGGACAAACCGTGTATTTAGAACCGGCCGAAATTTTTGAAACCAACAATATTATTCGTGAGTTACAAATACAATACAAACGCGAGCGTGAACGTATTTTAATTGAAGTAACCGATAAACTCAGACCTATTTTACCCGAGCTTGAAAAGTATTTACAACGTATGGGTATTATAGATTTTATTAGGGCTAAAGCTTTATTGGCCATTGAGCTTGATGCCGATATGCCCATACTAAGCAAACACATTGTTGTAAACTTGGTAGATGCCTACCATCCGTTGTTAAAGTTAAGTCACCAAAAACAAGGTTTACCTGTAATACCACTTAGTTTAAATTTAAACCGTGATGCACGCATTTTGGTTATTTCGGGCCCAAATGCAGGTGGTAAATCGGTGGCTTTAAAAACCATTGGTTTAATGCAATACATGTTGCAATGTGGTTTGTTGGTGCCTTGTAAAAGCCACTCGCAAATGAGTGTTTTTAGCGATGTAATGGTTGATATTGGTGATGAACAAAGTATTGAAAACGATTTGAGTACTTACAGTTCTCACCTTAAACACATGAAATACTTTACGGAGTTTGCCGATGCCAAAACTTTATTTTTAATTGATGAGTTTGGTACGGGAACCGATCCGCAATTTGGTGGTCCTTTAGCCGAAGCTATTTTAAACCGACTAAACATTAAACAAGCTTTTGGTGTGGTAAATACCCACTACAGCAACCTTAAAAATTTTGCAGGCAACACCAAAGGTTTAATTAATGCCCGCATGTTGTTTGACCAAGAGAAGTTGCAACCACTTTATAAATTAGAAATTGGTCAGCCGGGTAGTTCTTATGCATTTGAAATTGCACAAAAAACAGGATTAAATGATGCCATTATAAGTTATGCGCGCAATAAGGTTGGCGATAAACAAAAACGTTTGGATGATTTGTTGATTGAACTGGAACGCGAAAAAAATCATGTAAACGAATTGAAAAAAAGGTTTGAAGAAAAGGACTCCAAAACCAAACAATTGATGGAGGAGTACGAACAACTAAAAACCGAAATTGAAACCAACAAAAAGCAGTTAATTAATAAAGCCAAACAAGAAGCCTTGGCCATTATTAGTGAAGCCAACAGCCGCATAGAAAACACCATACGAGAAATTAGGGAAAAGAAAGCCGATACCGATACCATTAGGAAAGTACGCAGTGAAATTAAACAAGAAGTAGAGCAACTAAAACAAGATACCACCACGCACCAACAAAACGCACCTAAAAAAGTAGTAAAAACAACAGCATCTGATTTACCTCTGGTGGTGGGTGCAACTGTGCGCCTTGATGGACAAATTGTAGACGGACAAGTACTTGAATTGAAAAAAAATAAAGCCTTGGTAGGTTTTGGCGATTTACAAAGTTGGGTTGATGTAAATAAGTTGGAAGTAGTTCCGGCTTCAACCAAAAAGGCCATTAAACAAACCGTTACCAGTTTTGATGTAAACAGCCGCATGCAAAATTTTCAAACCGAGTTAAACCTAATAGGCACAAGGGGAGAAGAAGCCATGAAAAAGCTACAAGAGTACATTGATGATGCTTATTTATTGGGCTTTAAACAAGTGCGTATTGTACACGGCAAAGGTTATGGCATACTACGCAAATTGGTACGCGAGTATTTAAAAAAGAGCAAACAAGTAGAATACGTAACCGATGAACATATTGAACTAGGTGGCGATGGTGTGAGTTTGGTAACGTTGAGGGTGTGATGTGCCTACTTCGCTATAGCTATGGCTCGTTGAGAACAATTGAACAGGTACGTCCATCTGTTGATTATTCAGCAATTAACGTATGCTCTCCAATAAATTGGCTGAGGCTTTAAATTCGCTAAAATGAAATCTAGTCCTTCTTTTGTTAGCTGTCCAGACTGATAATATGGTCCCCAATCGTTTTTTTTAATAAGTACTTGACTTAGATAGAAAGTATCATCATATTGAGTATTAAATAGCTTTTTGCTAGACTGATCATGTGTCAAAAAATGCTCAGCCTTTAATTCTATGTTATCAGAATAATCTTTGGAGGATGAGTGTGTGAGCATTACCGCTTTAAATTCCATATCGTTTATATGCTCCAAGAATATTAAAGGATGTCTTAATTTGTCACTTCGGTATATACAGCCAATTGTCAAATCAGTCATTGTCTATATTTATATTATTCTCTATGATTGTTCTGTTGTTTCGATTGCTCTGAGCTTCAATTATATAATCTTCAGTAGAGATGTTTCCTCTTTTATCAATTGCTTTTACTTCGAAAGCATTTACTCCAACGTGTGTAGAAAGATTAACGGTTATATATTTCGACTGATTTATTTTAAATTTTAGAGGTTCTCCATCAAAATAAAGTTTTTCTACGTCCCCTGAAACGTATACTTTTAATGTTATCGGAGCAAAGAAACCATTCGATTCCCAGTTCCCATGAGATATTTTTACATAACCATTGGTTTCTGTCGGATTATCAATCAATAAATCAAGAACGAAAGAGTTGTCAATTCTGTCAAATCCCGTAAGCGAATGCTCTTTCGACAATGACAATATTGGTGATGAACCATCAATATTAATTACTGGGAATAGATATGTTAGTTGGCTCTCATCGTCAAAAATATTTAAATGATAAATCCCATTCAGATTTTTCTCTGGTTGTGATAACTTACATTGGTATACTTTGAATGAATCAAGTGTTGAAATACTCATTTTAGTGAGGTTTACAGTGCTATTTTTCTTGTCTGTAAGCCAAATTTTATAATTGCTTGATTTAGGAAGGGTACATACAATTTTAAATTCCTCATTCGGTTTTACGATAGGAATTGAGGAATTAAAGCCTTCTACTTTGTTGATATAAACCTTATTGAACTTGATTATATCTAGAAATATTTTTTCGTAATCGCTTTTCAATAGTTCAGATTTATTAAACTCGTAGTTTTGGGTATTGGATATGAGGATTTTATTGGAAATGACATGTTTGAATCCTTTTTGTTTGATATTATGCTCCAAAAAAGGCTTTCCATTTGAAGTGATAATTAATGAAAGTTCGATACTGTCACTTTTACTGAGAACCGAAGCTATTTGGGTAATTGCTTTTGACGTTAGTTTGTTGAACGCTATTTTAACTTCCGATATTTCATGGCGCGGTATTGGAACTTCAACAATAAGGTCTTTATCTGAATAGACTGCTGCAATAGTACCCTCGTCCGGTATTTTATTAGAAATGACTCTGAAGGATAAGTCATGTTGCGTAATTGATATGTCTGTTAAAGTAAAATGGATAGGCTCTTTTTGGCACGTGATGTTAAGAATTACCGCCCAAAAAAGTAGTATCTTGTATTTTGCTCTCATTGTTGTGTTTTGTTTTTGCTGAGTTATGAATACATTGGCGTGGTTTCCAATTTTTTTTTCAATGTCATGTAAAGCTAAAAATGTTTTTAATTAAATCCTCCACGCGAAGGGATTCATAAATTAGAGGATGGCTATTATTAATACGTGATATAAAAAGAACTTTTCCATAGATTATTACGCTTCATTTTACCATAAGTCTGGCCAAATTGATTTCATTATTTTGTAAATTAGATACATCAAAATTGGCCCAACAATAAATCCGAGAACTTTTGAATAATCATTTATTTTTTCCTCAAATGCAGCAAATCCCCAAATTAGGAATAATCCAGTTCCAATAATTACAATCCATTTGTATTTTTCGTTGTCGTCTTTTCTGGTTGTCATGTAATTTATATTTTATTGTTTTATGTTTCGGTGTCAGTGTCAGTTAGCGGAGGACTGCAAAAACTGGTAAGCAACATAATGCCAATTGTGTAATTTAATATATTGGAATAACAAGCCTACTTTTTGCCTCTGTACTCCATTGTACTTGCCATACTCGCCCATCAATTTGGTCAAGTAATAAGAAGTTGTAAATGTTTGTTGTAGGATACAGGAAAAATCTGCCATTCTTTTCTTCTTCTTTCGTAACAAGAGATGTTAGTGATAATGGTACTTGAAGTATATCATCACCAGTGCTCCATTGCACTTGCCACATTTTTCCATTTCTAGTATCTAATTTTATGAATGTGTAGAGATTTTTTGTAGCAAAAAGTCTAAAAGTAACACCACTGTCTGTCGAAATATTTTGGATTGGTGCAGCAGGAGTGCTTTGAGCATAGGCAGAAATTGAAGATAGAATAATAATTGTTGCGATAAGTAGTTTTCTCATAATGGTTAAAATATAGCTATACGGCCGTGTGAGTGTGCGTGAGTGTGGTTGTGTTAAAACAGCTGCAAAACACTAGGCATGCAATTGTGAATATTTTTTATTTTTCAAGTCCAAATAGATGCTCTTTGTATTTTAGAAACTCTGTGTCTGTGGGATTAAGCTGTAGGACGAAGTTAATTTTACCAAGCAAGTGCTCTACGTAATTTCTATATTTAATGTTCTTATGTCGCATATGTTCTTGAAGTCCAAACTTTATAATGAAATGCATTTCTTGTCTGAGTTTGTTTCTCTTATGGAAAACTACTTGTGGCTTTTCGTTAACAACAATACCTGTTACCGTCTGTCGTTGATTGGGCTTCATTAATTTTATCTTGTCTGGATGTACTGAAAGTCCAATTTGACTAACCGTATTTTCAACAAGTGTAATTAGTTCCTTTTCGTCAAAGTCGCCTGAGAAACTAAGGTCATCTGCATATCTTGTGTATCTAATATTCTTGTCCAAGCAATATTTAATTATGATGTCATCAGCACTTTTAAAATAAATGTTCGATAAATACGGACTTGTCGGTGCTCCTTGAGGAAGACAACCGTCCCTTGTGCAAAGTTTAGCAAGCAAGTTTGAAATTAAAGCAGAATAGCCAAACACTTTAAATATTAATTCAACGCTTTCTGTTTTTATAGATGGAAAGAAATCGCTTATGTCTAGGGTTAATACTTTTGGCTGATTCTTATGAAATTTTACATTTTCAATTAAGCTAACTTTTTTCCTATATGCTTTGGCAAACGGGCTTACTTTTTCAACTTCTAGAATGTTTTTCAATATCCAATCTTGAATTTCTTTCAAACTTGGAAGTGGCTCTGAAATTTTTCGCATCTTCCCGTTCTTCTTTTTAATTTCAAAATCTCTGTAAAAGTATGGTGTGTAAACTACAGCACGTTTGATATAATCCTTTCTATATCCAACTAATACAGATAAATGCGAAGTGTTATAGATAACGGGAAATCCTTTGTGAATTAGAGGTTGAGCGTAATCAAGACAGCGCTGTATGTTCTCTGCTGTATATCCCGAGTTGGAAGCCTTAGTTTCAAATTCTAGTTTATATTGTTCAAATTTCATGTTCTTAAAATCGTTAATGAGTCGGGGGTAAATCCCCCGAACTCAATTAGTGAATACGGGTTTAAAAGGGAGGCCGCCTCAGCGGACCCCTTTTAAACCCGAGGGCTTGAAAGCCCATTCAATTACAGAACAGTGACTCACTGCTCCGGTGTTAACCGAGGTCAACACATTATTTTAAGAAAGAACTAAAAAGTTAACTCGTTTTGCTTAGGGACAAATATAAAATTTTTCTCTCTTCTATTTTTATCCAAACGATTTTTTTCGTCTTTCTCAATCCATTCGCTTTTTGTTGTTCTCTTATATGTTATTTCCAATTGTTTTAGCAGTTCAAGTCCCTTTGCTGTTAACACAACTCTTTCTTTGTCGTAGGTTACCAAATCATTTTTTATAGCTAGTTGAGTTTGATTTGCAATTTCATTGTAATTTACTCCTTTTCTAGCAAGTCTTTTTAGAGAGCCATTTCTAAAAATCACATCAAGTAGTATGTAAAGATTTTCTTTTTCCATATTCAATATCTTGGGAATGGTGCTTTATATTTTACTTCGTTTTTCTCGTAATCGTGCCAAAAAATTGGGAATGTATTGTTTGGCGTCCTATACAAAGTAATTAATCCTTCTGATTGACCATAACCGAAGCTATATTTTTTTGAGGGCAATAGCCTTTCAATTTCTTTCATAATTGTGGTTTTTTCTTCTAGCTCGGGTGATGTGTAGTGGTCGCTGATTTCTTTTCTAGTGACGATTTCGGTATAATATTTTACACCAATACTGTCCATATAATTAACTGCTTGTATATGTGAAGCAACAGTAATAACCCTTATCTTGTCAAGAGTAATATTTGGATTTAATAGTATTTGTTCAATAGTTGATTTAATTGTTTCACCTGTCCCTAAAAAGTCATCTAGGAGAAAAATTCTTTCGTTATCATTTAAATGGAATGGTAACTCAAGTTTATCAAATGTTTCAATTTCGTGAAATACCAAATGACTATATTTTGTAAAAAAAGGTCTAACTCCCCTGAGTATGATTAAAACACCGTGTCCGCTTTTTGTTTTTTCTTCATCACTAGGCTTCATCACTGGAAATAAAATAATCTTTTCAAGATTAATGATTTCTTCGTTTGGAATAATATTGTTGAAAATATGAACTAGTTTGCCTTGATATTCTGCAAAGGTCAACCAAGTATAGCGCTCAGCTAATTCAAGGATTAAATTTTGTTGCTTTTCATTTAGGTTACCAAGTAGCTCGCAGAAATTACTAAATACAACTTCGTGCATTTCTTTGTCGTGCCAACGTTTTGCATTGAAAATAGAATATAGTCGTGCAAATGTTGTAGGGTTCATTTTTTTTATATTCTTTTCGTCCATCTTGTCTGTTTGTTGCACCATAATACCTTTCCGATAACAGATTACTTATCCGCGAGACCCACCTCCTGATTTATTTCGCCTTATTGTGGCATACACCCAACAAGACAAAACACTCCCATCAAATCAGTTTCGCTAAATTTTTAATTAATAAATTTTGTGTGATTGGTGTTGGGGTTTAAGTTTCATAGTTAGTTGGTTTTTACAATACTAAATAACGGCTTAGAAATTTAAAATGCAAGAATGTTTATGTAAAAAGATAAAAAAGAGTACAAACTAACGTTTTTGAAAATTCGAAATTCTAAAATCGAAATTCGAAATGAGCTACAGCTACCTGAACTGTGTTACGAAATGGGAGATCCGAGCTTTGTTTTAAATGTCGAATGATGAACTTTGAATACTGAACACCGAAGTGTTGGTTTACTTTAACAAGAAGCTTTATTTAATTAAGAATAAACAACTGAAATTAAATTGTTTAAGCATCAGCCACTTCGAGTGTCCCGATTTCATATCGGGACGTATCGAGAAGGGATTGTTAAAGTTAAACTCCTTTCATAAATTCCCCTCTCGATACACGCTCCAACGCAAAATCAACCCAAAGCGCACTCGAGGCGGCTGTTACTTTGCGAAACAAACTCTTTTACTCAGAAGCGGTAGACTATGCTCTCCAAAAAACTCTGCGAAAAACTCCTTCCGACCCTTCGGAAACCTCTGCGGTAAAAAAGAAAAATGCAGAGGTGCTTTGCAAAGTCTTTCGAAGATTCGAGCATAGTCGATTTAATGTTTTGAGGTACACAGACCATTGGTGCAGACCGAAGCGTCTGTCAGCAACGCCTTCGGCATTGGGGAGGGTTTTACATAAACAGATTAATTAATTTTGAAAGTATCAGCCTCTTCGAGTTTAATATACAGACCGAAGCGTCAGTATTCGAAGCGTAGCGAAGAGTATCGAGAAGGGGATTGTAAAGTTTATGTTGTTCTATACTCCTTCTCTCGATACAAGCACTCACGCAATACCTGCCCAAGGCTCACTCGAGCAGGCTGTTACTTTGCGAAGCAAACTCTTTTACTCAGAAGCGGTAGACTATGCTCTCCAAAAAACTCTGCGAAAAACTCCTTTAACTCTGCGGTAAAAAAAGAAAAATGCAGAGGTGCTTTGCAAAGTCTACCTAAGATTATTGATGTTAACACATTCCTATTTTTGCTACGCTGAACTGTGTTTCGAAATGGGAGAGACCAACTACGAATTAAATATCGAATGATGAACTTTGAATACTGAACCCCGAAGTGTTGGTATACTCTAACAAGAAGCTTTATTTAATTAAGAATAAACAACTGAAATTAAATTGTTTAAGCATCAGCCACTTCGAGCCTTTGGCACAGACCATAGCGTCTGTAGTGTCCCGATTTCATATCGGGACGTATCGAGAAGGGATTGTTAAAGTTAAACTCCTTTCATAAATTCCCCTCTCGATACACGCTCCAACGCAAAATCAACCCAAAGCGCACTCGAGGCGGCTGTTACTTTGCGAAGCAAACTCTTCCGACCTTTCGGAATCTCAGAAGCGGTAGACTATACTCTCAAAAAAACTCTGCGAAAAACTCCTTTAACTCTGCGGTAAAAAAGAAAAATGCAGAGGTGCTTTGCAAAGTCTTTCGAAGATTATTGATGTTAACTCATTCCTATTTTAGCTCCGTTGAACTTCGTTTCTAAATAATTCCTGTTCTCGATACTCGCACTAACGCAAAACCCAACCCAAGGCGAACTCGAACAGGCTATCCTCTTATCAACCAAAACGTTTTTGCAATACTGTTTCGTAGTTTGGTATCCACATCAACTGCTTTGGCAAAGGTGTTCCATTGGGCTACCGTATCGTTTATTTCATCAATAATTACAGCTGCCTTTTTGCTGGATATTAAGTCACCAATGGTTAATAAATCGGCACGGGTAATGTCTTTTCGTTTATTGTTTATGCTTAACGCATGTTGGCTTACCCATTCGCTTCCCGGGCGGTAGGCATGGCAAACATCATACGCAGGAGCGAGCTCCCAAGCTTGGTCCTTTTTTAACCTAAATGCAAAATTTTTGGTGTGGTCATCGCAATTGCGTGCAATTACATTAAACACCATTCGCCTGTACATTTGCTCCATGTCTTGGTAAGTTAATTTCAACTCGCGCATGGTTTGAAACAACTGCTCGTAACTAAAGCTGTTTACCAAGTTAAAATCAATATGTTTCATGGCACAAAAGGTTTGTATGTGGTGTTTGGTGTCGCTGCCTTCGCGGTCAAAACGTTTGGTCATAAAATGTGCACGGCCATTTTCTTCCAATAACCTGGAGGGCATCATGGTAATACCGCAAGCTGTGGCCATGTGGTAATAAGCCATTTCTACACGGCCATAACCTTTACTGGAACCAAGTTGCACATCACTTACTCCATCCAACTTAATTAACCAATGCTCAAAACCTTTAGGAGCGTTGGTTTGCCCCGATTTTACTTCGCCTGTTTTTTCGTTGTAGGCAATCACCGCTTTTGGTCGCGCACCACCTGCCGAAGTACCAATTTTTAAAATATCCAAAATGGCTTTTTCTTCTTCATGCTGCAAGTTAGTGCTAAAAGAAGCTCTGCTTGATAATACTTTTTGGGCAATATCAACCAAACTATTTACCTCAAGCACAAAAGCCTTTTGGTTGTCTTTTAGGGTACTGGGTTCAAATGTTAAAGCACCCATACCGCGGCTGCCAATAAAACACAACATCTCCACGGGGTTCATGTCATCTTGTGGTCGGCCTTGTTGTGCCAGCCAAATATTTATCAGTTGGTTTCCGTATTTGTCGGGTAACACATCAGCCAGCAAACCCGGTAAACCTTTAAAGGTATCGAAGTTCGCATTTTTGTTGCTGCGTAATTCCGGAAAACTCCAAATTTTGCGAGCGGTGGTAATGGGCATTTTTAGCGGAGCTAAATCCCAGTTTAGTTTTTTAAACTTACTGTCGTATTCAAACCCTGCAATGCCTGTTTTTTCGTCCCAAGCCACAGCGCCTACCAGCTCATCCCATATTTTTACAAATGCAGTATTCATGTGTTTGGTTATTTGCCACTGGCTCTTTTACGTTTGTATTTTTCTTGTTTGGCCAATAATAAAGGACTAACAAGTTCTTGTATGGTAAAATGCTCTAGGAAATGCAGTTGATCTAAAACACGCAACACCTGAATAAACGTAGCAAGGGTTACCGTTTCACCACGCTCTAACAAACTAAGTGTAGAGCGGCTAATACCGGCAGCCTTGGCCAAAACATCTTGGGTTTTGTTTTGGGCTACACGTTGGTGTTTAATAAAGTTGCCTATCTGTAGGGCAATGGCTTTATCGCTCATTGCATTCCATGTATTGTATGATAAATCAGTCATATTGTTAGTTTTTTATCGTTAATGAATGATATCCAATACAAATGTACTACTTATTTTTGCATTTCAAACAATGCATTATAAATCATTCATAATTTATTTTATTTGTCTTTAATGAATGATATATCATTCATTTTTATTGTATTTTTATAGCAATGGCCTGTTTAATCCAATGCATCAATAGATGTTTTGCGAAACCGCACCACTAAGATTTAAATAAGAAAACATTTGCTTGTGATAAAGCATAGCGGCTGAGTTTGTGAAGTGTTAGATTATTGGCATATGCAAAAAGCTAACAAATGTCATAAAATTTGCGCACCGCTATTTAAACCATCTAATTGTTTGTATGTTATCTATTTGAGCGTTTTTAAAGGTTCCGTTTAGAAATAGTTTAAATAACATGATGTGGATTAGTGGGGTAGGATTAATCTATCGGAATAATAAATTTGCGCTAAAATTAAACTAACGTACTACAACTATTATGAATTGGTTTACCAAAATGTTCTCATCATCAATCGGGCAAAAGTTAATTGTAGCTTTAACCGGTTTGTTTTTATGCACGTTTTTAATTGTGCATGCCATGGGCAATCTAGCCTTATTTAAATCCGACAACGGTATGTCGTTTAACTTGTATACCGTGTTTATGACCACCAATCCTTTAATTAAAACAGTATCGTACTTGTTGTACGCAAGTATCATTTTCCACGCTTTAAAAGGTTTGCATTTGGTTTACAAAAACCGCCAAGCCCGTCCGGTACAATACGGAATGGTTAACGGTAAAGCCAATAGCCATTGGACAAGCCGCAGCATGGGTGTTTTAGGTACCATTATGTTGGTGTTTATTGTGGTTCACATGAGCGATTTTTGGGCTGAATACAAGTTTGGACACATACCTTATGTGCAATACACCGAAAACATGACAACGGGTGAAGTAAGCAGCATGCCATATGTTGATGAGGCCGGCAATCCAAAAAGCATTGATAAAAAAATGGAAGAGTTTGTTAATGGTGATAACAAAATAACCATTGTAAAAGACCTTTATGCAGAGGTTTCAGAAGAGTTTCAAAACCCGCTATTGGTTGGATTGTATGTGTTTGCCATGTTTGCCGTTGCATTCCACTTATTCCACGGTTTTAGTAGTGGTTTTCAAACCTTGGGTTTAAATCACCCACGTTACAACAAAGCCATTCAGTTTTTAGGTACCTGGTTATTTGCCATTATTCTTCCGGCATTATTCGCAGCAATGCCATTGTATTTTTTATTAGCTAAGTAATATTAATCCATCTTATATATGACATCATCAAAATTAGATGCAAAAATTCCTGATGGGCCATTGGAACAAAAATGGACCAAGTACCGTTCAACCGTTCCATTGGTTAACCCTGCCAACAAGCGTAGCTTAGAGGTAATTATAGTAGGCTCAGGCTTAGCAGGCGCTTCTGCAGCCGCATCATTAGCCGAGTTGGGTTACAAAGTAAAAGTATTCTGTTTTCAAGATTCTGCCCGCAGGGCGCACAGTATTGCTGCTCAAGGTGGTATTAATGCGGCTAAAAACTATCAAAATGATGGCGATAGCACATACCGCTTATTTTACGATACTATCAAAGGTGGTGATTACCGTGCACGCGAAGGAAACGTTTATCGTTTAGCTGAAGTGAGTGCAAACATCATCGACCAATGTGTGGCACAAGGTGTTCCTTTTGCACGCGAGTACGGAGGGATGTTAGATAACCGTTCGTTTGGTGGTACACAAGTAAAGCGTACATTCTACGCTGCTGGTCAAACCGGACAACAATTATTATTAGGTGCATATAGTGCGTTACAACGCCAAGTTGGTTTAGGTGCGGTAGAAATGTTTACCCGCCACGAAATGTTGGATATTGTAAATATTGATGGCAAATGTCGTGGTATTATTGCCCGCGACTCAGTGAGCGGTAAATTAGAGCGCCATTTTGGTCATGCTGTTTTATTATGTTCAGGTGGATACGGTAACGTATTTTATTTGAGTACAAACGCAATGGGTAGCAACGTAACTGCTGCTTGGAAAGCACACAAAAAAGGTGCATTCTTCGGTAACCCTTGTTTCACTCAAATTCATCCAACTTGTATTCCGGTTTCGGGCGATCACCAATCAAAATTAACGTTGATGAGTGAGTCGTTACGTAACGATGGACGTATTTGGGTTCCTAAACGTAAAGAAGATGCTGAAGCCATTCGTGCAGGTAAATTAAATCCAAACGATTTAAAAGAAGATGATAGAGATTACTTCTTAGAAAGACGTTACCCTGCATTTGGTAATCTTGTTCCTCGTGATGTGGCTTCTCGTGCTGCAAAAGAACGTTGTGATGCCGGTTTTGGTGTAAACCAAACAGGTGAAGCAGTGTACTTAGATTTTGCTTTTAATACCAAATATAAATACGGTAAAAAAGAAGCCACTAAAAAAGGCATTCAAAATCCTACCGAAGCACAACTAAAAGAATTAGGACAAGCAGTAGTAAAAGAACAATACGGTAACTTGTTTGATATGTACCAACAAATTACTGGTGTTAACCCTTATGAAAATCCAATGATGATTTACCCTGCGGTGCATTATACCATGGGTGGTTTATGGGTTGATT
>DITN01000048.1 GCA_002422865.1 Bacteroidetes bacterium UBA6183
CACAAGATGTGTACATTTACCAAGTGAATGCCACAAGCTTCAACGGTAAAAAATATACCTACTCTGGTTCTATTACTTTGCTCAGATAAAAAGTAGATTTATTACCTCAAAATAAAACCTGCCTAGTGCAGGTTTTTTTATTAATGCACAACCATTTAAAAAGATAATGCACAATCAACACAAAAACTTAACTCGAATGTTTCATATTTGTAGTCTCAAATTCAAAACATGAAAATAGGAATAGTTTGTTATCCAACATACGGTGGTAGTGGGGTTGTTGCAACAGAGTTAGGTAAAGCGCTTGCCGAACGTGGACATCAAGTACATTTTATAAGCTACAAACAACCTGCCCGATTGGATTTTTTTACGAACAACTTGTTTTATCATGAAGTTTATGTTAGCAGTTATCCTTTGTTTGATTACCCACCATATGAGACTACACTTACAAGCAGATTGGTTGATGTGGTAAAATTTGAGAAGTTAGATGTGTTGCATGTACACTATGCTATACCTCATGCATCGGCTGCCATTTTTGCAAAACAAATTTTAGCCACAGAAGGTATTCATATTCCAATTATCACCACCTTACACGGAACAGATATTACCTTGGTTGGTAAAGATGCATCGTTTACTCCGGTAGTAACTTACTCGTTAAATATGTCGGATGCCATCACTTCTGTTTCCGACTCGCTAAAGCAAGACACCTACAAGCATTTTAAAGTTACTAAAGAGATTGAAGTGATTCCTAATTTTATAGATTTCGAACGATTCAGTAAAAAACCACGTGAACATTTTCGTAAAGCCATTTCATCGCAGGGCGAAAAGTTATTGGTACACACCAGTAACTTTAGAAAAGTTAAGCGTGTAGAAGATGTTGTAAAAACTTTTGCTAAAGTAGCCCAGCAAATTCCTTCTAAACTTTTATTGGTGGGAGATGGACCTGAAAGACAGCACATTGAAATATTATGTCGTGAACTAGAGTTATGCGATAGGGTTATTTTTTTAGGTAAGCAAGATCCCGTTGAAGAAATTTTATCTGTATGCGATTTGTTTTTAATGCCTAGCGAGACAGAAAGTTTTGGTTTAGCTGCACTAGAAGCAATGGCCTGCGAAGTACCTGTTGTAAGTAGTAACGCGGGAGGTATTCCTGAATTAAATATTGATGGTGTTACTGGATTTTTGTGCAATGTGGGTGATGTAGATTGTATGGCAGAAAAAGCCATCTACATATTAGGAGACGAAAAACGTTTACTTGAGTTTAAACACAACGCCAAAAAACGGGCCTTAGAGTTTCACATTAATAACATATTACCACAATACGAAAAGGTGTACGACACTGTTATTAAAAATAAACAAACGGCCTAGTTATCGGCATCCAAAATAGATAATATTTTTTCGGTGCTTTTCAATCCATGACCACTGAATAATGTTACCCAAGTTTCTCCTTCTACAATTTTTTGTGCCTTAATTAAACCCGCAATGGTAGCAGCACTGGTAGGTTCAATATAAAATCCTTTTGCGGTGCACAACTTTAATGCCTGAATAATTTCATCATCATTAACTGTTATAAAAACACCACGCGTATTATTAACTGCGCGTATCATTTCTTTACCTCTTACAGGATCGGCAATGGCAATGCCTTCGGCCAAAGTATACCCACTTGTTGTTATTAACGGTTCTTGTAAACCTTGTTTCCAAGCATTGTAAAGTGGTGCGCAATTCTGGGCTTGTACTGCAACTAATTTAGGAATTTTAGCAATCACGTTACTTTCGTATAAATGCTTAAAACCAATATAACAGCCCAGCACCAAAGTTCCATTTCCTGCAGGTAATACTACCACATCAGGTGCTTTCCAACCAAGTTGTTCACACACCTCATAAGCAAAAGTTTTAGTGCCTTGAAAAAAAATGGGATTGTAGCAATGGCTTGCATAGTATGAATTTTGCGCTGCTAATAACGCATTAGCAGCCGTAGCTTCCCTATCTCCATCAACTAAAATTAAATTTGCACCATAAGCACGAACCTGTGCCAACTTTGCCTTACTAGTATCTGCCGGGACAAAAATATCGCAAGCAATATTAGCATGTGCAGCGTATGCAGCAATCGAGCAACCCGCATTGCCGCTACTATCCTGCACCACATGAGTAACTCCCATTTTTTTTGCATAGCTCATCAACACTGATGCCCCTCTGTCTTTATAAGAACCTGTTGGAAACAACTGCTCCTGCTTAACAAATATTTTCTTGTCTAGTAATTCCACTTTTAACAATGGCGTAAATCCTTCACCCATGGTTATGGCATCCTGAATATCAATCGGTAAAAATTGATGATAACGCCACATGCTATTCAGACCTAAATCAATCAAACCGATATTAAAATCCTCATTATTAATGCTTTTTAAATTATAATGCTCTAGCGTTTGTTGTTTTAAATCTTTATTGTGCATATTTATACCAAGTTAAGAAAAGCAAATTAAGACTTTTAACAAGCCAAAAACAACGGTCTTAAATTGTTCTTAAAGTAGATTCTTAAGAAAAAATTAAGTGGTTTAGGTTGTATGTTTGAGTTTGGTTTTTGAAACAAAACCTCCTGTGATTTAAAATAATAAAATTGATATGAATAAATTAATTACAACACTAAAACGAGTTTCACTTTTGCTGGTGTTAAGTATGGCAATGGTGCTAACCTATTCAAGCGTTTATGCATCTCACGTTGTGGGTGGTGACGTTGAATACGAATGCACAGGTCCACGTTCTTGGAAAATGCGTTTAACCATTTATAGAGACTGTACAGGTGCAACGTTGTGTGGTAGCATGGCTTGTACACAAACCATGACAGCACGACCTAATCTAACCCTTAATCCTGCTGGGTGTACAGCCACTCCTAATCAGGTTAGTGTTTCATTAAGTTTAGTTAGGGTTGAAGACGTTGGTAAAGCTAACGTAGCTTTATGTGGTAATACCGCTAAAAACGGTTGTAATAATTTAGGACAAGTTGTACCCGGATCATATTCTCCTTCAGTAGAAAAATATGTATTTGAAGGCACTTTAAACTTGAACTTCCCTTCGCTAAACAATACAAACTGTATATACTGGGATGTATACTGGACACTCTGCTGCCGTAACGCAGGTATCTGGAATCTTGCCGGGTCTAGCGGACAGGATTTCCGTATTGGTGCTACAATTAACATATTAAACCGTTCACAAAGTGCTTGCAAAAACAACTCACCTATTATGAAAAATGAACCTGTTGCAACATTATGCTCAGGTCAAGAATATGTGTTTAATATGGGTGCTGTTGACCCTGACGATGACTCTTTAACTTACGAAATTGCTCCGTCTTTGCAGTCTGGAGGTAATCCTGTTAATTATCAAGCACCAGGAAGTGCTAACTATCCTTTTCCATTAAACTCAACACGTGCTCCGCATATTAACTTCCCACAACCAAATGGGCCTTACGTTATTATGGACTCCGTCAACGGGGATATAAGTTTTAATGCCCAGAATAATACATCCGGGTATATTTATGGAAACTTGAATGTGCGAATAAAACAATGGACTTACGATGCCAATGGAAACCCAATACTGGTTGGTATAACACAGCGAGATTTACAGTTATATGTATTCAACTGTCCGGGTAATAACCCGCCAAGGTTTGCTACTATTCCTTCGGGGCCAAACAACCGACCAATTTATGATTATGCAATTTGTGCAGGTGAACAGCTTTGTTTTACTGTTATAGCAAAAGATACTGACGTATATCCTGCCATACCTAGATTTGATACCACATTTATTTCATGGAATCAAGGTATCGTTAGACCGGGTAAACTTACTTTCCAGCCTACTTATCCTGTTGGCCCGGGGTTACCTCGACCACGTGAAGACTCCTATCAATTTTGCTGGCAAACCGAAGAAACCGATGGTAGAACTTTACCTTATTATTTTACGGTTACAGGGGCCGATAAATTTTGTCCTAATGTTGGCCGCGTAACACGCGCTTTCAGTATTAGGGTTTTACCACAACCAAAGGCAAGTGGAATTCCGCAAGATCTATTCTGTGGCACTAAAGCATATCGGGTATTCAAAACAGAAGTAAAACAAACTTTCGCAGCGGCATCCCTAAGAATTGCCCTTGCACCATACGATTATAGTTTCTCAAACGGATTTAGGCAAATACCACTTAGGGCGCTTAATCCCGGCCCTAACCCTACAGGAGCTATTACAGACCCTCGTCCTATTTTTATTGATACTTTTACATACACTATTGGCGGTAAATATTTGGTGCAATACTCGGCCTCTACTCCCGGTTTTCTTCCCGGACAAATTTGTACTAGGGTGTATACAGATACCATTACCATAGATACTCCTGTTGTGGCTTCTGTTAAAGATACCTTTACTTGTAAAGGTACTGCTATTAATCTTACTGCCAGTGGTAAACACGGGGTACCTCCGTATACTTTCTCGTGGTACAAAAACTTCAGAACTAGCCCGCCTGTTAAAGGTCCTATTCAACTTAATGGTAATAATTACGATGCTACCGATACTTCTAATACCAAATACATTATTGAAGTGAGAGATTTAAGAGGTTGCAAGGCATACGATAGTACCGTGCTTGATATCAAACCCCTTCCTACTCCAAGGTTTAGTCCGGATACAGCACGTATTTGTGCAGGGCAATCCTTTACTTTAGATCCCGGCAACAATAACGGTAAAAGGGTAACCTATCTTTGGTTTAAAAATAATATAATTGACCAAAATGATAGTACTCAAACCGTAACTAAAAAAGATTCAGGTACGTATGTGGTGTTAATGATTGATACCTTTGGTTGCCGCATGAGAGACACTTTTAACCTGCGTGTAAATCTCCCGGTAATCGTTAATGCCGGATCTGACACCTCTGTCTGTCCGAAAGATACCGTTATGCTTATGGCCCAAGGTGGTTATAAATACAAGTGGGACAGAATTCAAGGACCTTCTTTAATTAACGTACAGCCTAAAGGATATGCCGGCACTTACAGAGCGGCTCCTAATATTACTACTGATTATGTGGTTACTGCTTATTACTCGTATCCTGATACCACTGCAAGTTATTTAGAGTGTAGCAATACTGATACTGTTAGGGTTAATGCTAAACCACTACCTAATTTATCGCCTACTCAGCCTCAAAACTTATGTAGAAGTGAGCAAGAACTTGTGCTTCCTTTTAGATTAGTTACGCCTGCTAATCAACAAGGCGGTACAGGTGGTTGGACATTTAATCCTGCTCCGGGAG
>DITN01000068.1 GCA_002422865.1 Bacteroidetes bacterium UBA6183
CTCCCGGAGCAGGATTAAATGTCCACCCACCGGTACCGCCTTGTTGATTAGCAGGCGTAACTAATCTAAAAGGAAGCACAAGTTCTTGTTCACTTCTACATAAATTTTGTGGTTGAGTAGGCGATAAATTAGGTAGAGGTTTAGCCACCACCCTCACGGTATCGGAGTTGCTACACTCTAAATAACTAGATGTAGTATCAGGATACGAATAGTAAGCGGTAACCACATAATCAGTAGTAATATTAGGAGCCGCTCTGTAAGTGCCGGCATATCCTTTCGGCTGCACGTTAATTAAAGAAGGTCCTTGAATTCTATCCCACTTGTATTTATACCCACCTTGTGCCATAAGCATAACAGTATCTTTAGGACAGACAGAAGTATCAGACCCTGCATTCACAATTACGGGTAGGTTAACACGAAGGTTAAAAGTATCTCGCATGCGGCAACCAAAAGAATCAGTCATTAATATGACATACATACCGGAATCTTTTTTCACAACGGTCTGAGAAGAATCATCGGCTTGAAGAATATTATTTTTAAACCAGGTGTATGAAGCAATGTTACCATTACTATTTCCTGCATCGAGGGTAAAAGATTGTCCTGCGCAGATACGTGCGGTATCAGGGCTAAACCTCGGAGTAGGTAGTGGTTTAACATCAAGCACAGTACTGTCATAAGCCTTACAACCTCTTAAATCTCGTACTTCAATAATGTACTTGGTGTCAGAAGTATCAACGGCATCGTAGTTATTACCATTAAGTTGAATAGGACCTTTAACAGGCGGGCTAGTTCTGAAGTTTTTGTACCACGAGAAAGTATACGGAGGTACCCCGTGTTTGCCACTGGCAGTAAGATTAATAGCAGTACCTTTACAAGTAAATGTATCTTTAACAGAAGCCACAACAGGAGTATCTATGGTAATGGTATCGGTGTAAACTCTAGTACAAATTTGTCCAGGAAGAAAGCCCGGAGTAGAAACCGAGAATTGGACTAAATATTTACCACCTTGGGTATAGGTAAAGGTATCGATAAAAATAGGACGAGGGTCTGTAATAGCTCCCGTAGGGTTAGGTCCGGGATTAAGTGCAATTAATGGAATAGCTCTGAAACCGTTAGAAAAATTATAATCATAAGGAGCTATGGCAATTTTTAAAGATGCAGCTGCAAAGGTTTGTTTCACTTCTGTTTTACGTGCTCGATACACCCATCGGCCACAATATAAATCTTGTTTTACACCATCTGCTTTGGGTATAGGAAGAACCCTTATACTGAAAGATCTTGTGACACGACCAATATTGGGGCAAAATTTATCTACACCTGTAACCGTAAAATAATAAGGTAAAGTTCTACCATCGGTTTCTTCTGTTTGCCAACAAAATTGGTAAGAGTCTTCACGTGGTCGAGGTAATCCCGGGCCAACAGGATAAGTTGGTAGGAAGGTTAGTTTACCTGGTCTAACGATACCCTGATTCCAAGATAAGATAGTGGTATCAAATCTAGGTATAGCAGGATATACGTCAGTATCTTTTGCTATAACAGTAAAACATAGCTGTTCACCTGCACAAATTGCATAATCATAAATTGGTCGGTTGTTTGGGCCGGAAGGTATGGTAGCCAATCTTGGCGGGTTATTATTCGGACAACTTTTTACATACATCTGCATATCGCGCATGGTAATGCCGGCAAGCACAGGATTACCATTAGCATCATAAGTCCATTGTTTAATAAACACACATAAATCACCGAAAATATATGCAGGGGTATTGTTAACAGCGTTAAAACTTACATCACCATTTAACGAATCAATAATAACATAAGGCCCGTTTGGTTGAGGGAAGTTGATATGCGGAGCACGCGTTGAGTTAAGAGGGAATGGGTAAGTAGCACTAAAAGGTGGAAGATAAGTGGCAGAAGTACCTGGGCCACTTCTCCATGCAGGACCAATTTGATAAGTTAATGAGTCGTTGTCGGGGTCAACAGCACCCATATTAAATACGTATTCTTGACCGGAGCAAATAATAGCTACCGGTTCATTTTTCATTACCGGAGAATTATTTTTGCAGGCACTTTGTGAACGATTAAAAATATTGATGGTGGCACCAATGGCAAAATCTTCTGCGGGAACATTAGTCATACCTGTGTTACGAGCGTTTGAAGTAAAAAAGATATCCCAAAAAGCGCATGTTGAATTGTTTAACGAAGCGAAATTAAGGTTAAGCGTGCCTTCAAAGATGTGTTTTTCGATTGATGGAGTGTAGGTTCCGGGGGCAACGGTTCCTAAATTGGTACAACCATTTTTACCAAGGTTGCCACATATTTCAATCAAGTCTTTACCAACATCTTCAACTTTTATTAAAGACATATTAACGATTACTTGAGCGGGGTTAGCAATACAACCGGGAGGATTTAATGTTGTGCTTGGCCTTGCAACCATGCCGCCAATTAAATTGCAACCAATGGCAGGGTTATTACAATAGCAGGCTGCGCATCCTACACAATCGCGGTAAAGTGTTAGTTTTATTTTCCAAGTTCGCGGACCTATACACTCATATTCAACATCACCTCCTACGAAGTGTGAGGCTTGTGTAGATCCTGATAAAAAAAACAAGAAAAAAGCAAGTATGCATAACTTGTTTAGCGGTAGTTTTTGTAAAAGATTTTTCATGGCGATAGCATTTAAATGGACTGTTAAATCCAATTCAAAATTAGTATCGCTTTATGCAAACAATTTCTTAAAACGCCTGATTTGATGCACTTTTAAGAGTGCATTAATATTTTAGAAAACGTTAAGTTTAGTCGAAAATAAATGCTTCGTAAATGGCATCTTGTAGGTTAGTACGCACGTTCATCTCTATTAGTTTTTTATTTTCTGATGATGGATGCACACGGTTTGATAAGAATACAAATACCAATTTTGATTTAGGATCAACCCAAGCACAAGTGCCTGTAAAACCAGTGTGGCCAAAGGTGTAAGGGGAGCATTGTTTACTTGTAGGACTTGCTTTTTTAAAATCGGTTTCCGGTTTATCGAATCCCAAACCCCTGCGTGATTTACCGTGTTTTTTGGTGAAGTTGGTTATGGTACTTTCTTTTAAAATACGCTTACCACCATACTCGCCACCGTTTAATAACATTTGCATAATTACAGCCACATCATTTGCACTTGCAAATAAACCTGCGTGGCCGCTTACACCACCAAGCATAGCTGCTGTTTGATCATGCACTGTGCCATTAACCAATTGCCACCTGAAGAAGGTATCCATTTCGGTTGGTACAAGCCAATCTGCATTTACTTTACCAAGTGGGTTATATGTTAAATTGGCTAAGTTTAGTGGTTTGTAGATATGCTCTGTTACATATTTATCAAAGGGCATTTGAGTGATGTTTTCAACAGCTTTACGTAATAAAATAAACCCCAAATCGGAGTATATATAGTTGCCTTTAGGCTTTACTTCGCTTTTTAAAATTGCATCCCAC
This sequence comes from Bacteroidetes bacterium UBA6183, assembly GCA_002422865.1. GTDB lineage: Bacteria > Bacteroidota > Bacteroidia > UKL13-3 > UKL13-3 > UBA6183. The sequence goes on from DITN01000068.1 coordinate 3,478, forward strand.
ACAAACTGTTCATAATCGTTATGCATAAACAAATTGGGTGCTACTTGTATGTTGTATATGCTATCGTAAGTGGTTTGATAAATGATGGGATTAGGTTTTCCGTTTATTAAAGTACTTTTATAAATTGGAATATAAGCCACCAATCCTGCCTGATGAAGCAATACATCTTGCACCGTAATTTCATCTTTGTTGGTGCCAATTAGCATGGGTAAATAGGTGCTTAGTTTTTCCTCAAGTTTTATTTTATGTTCATCAAACAAATGCATTACAGCAACTGTGGTAGCCAATACTTTTGTTAGTGAGGCTACATCATATAAATGGTGGTTTTTAACGGGCGTAATATTATCGTATGTTTGGTAACCAAACGATTTGTGGTAAACCACTTTGTTTTGTTTGGCCACTAATATTTGGCATCCGGGAGTAGCTCCTTTTGTTATGGCTTGATTGGCTATGCTGTCTAACTTAACAAATACATCACTATTTAATCCGGCTTCTTCAGGTAGTACGTAACTAAACCTATCAAGTGCTGTTGTGGTAATGCCGCTGCCTAATGGAAATGCTTTGCCTACACTAACCGGCATGCGTCCTTTTGCAGCAATTCCTCCAAATAAAACCTGTGCTGCCAATTGGTTGTAAAGTTCCAAGTCTTCGTAAGATACAATTACGTTACGGGCATTTTGAAAACTATTGAGGATATAAGGATTACCGTTACATACCAATATTACTTTACGTTGCGACTGTATGATTCGATTCACAAAATCAATTTGTGACTGGGTTAAACCTAATTTTCTGCTCACAAATCTGCTCGTTGAGTGAAGGCTTACAATAATCAGGTTGTATTTTTCAAGTGCTAAATACAGGCTATCAAAGTTTATGTTTTTATCGGTTTTATCAATACTAAAATAATCGCTGCGGCAATAGTTTAAACACATTTCCTGAAAGGCCGTTAGCTGTTGTACACCCACACCAACTGTAGCAATTTTGTATAGTTCAGGATTTTTTATAGGTATAATATCATCTAAGTTTTTAGCAACGATGATGCTGTTTTTGATGGCTTTTTTAATCATTTCCGGTGCATCACCCGAATTTAAATCTTCTGTTAAATTGGTTAATTCTATGGGTTCGTATTTGTTTAACCCGGCCCAATATTTTGCCAATAAAACACGTTTACAACTTTTTTCTATTTGTGCCCAGGTTAAAGAGCTATCCAATAAATGCTCCTTTATTTTGTTCATACTTGCAGGCACATTTTCTACAAATAATAAAATGTCATTTCCTGCCAATAAGGCGCGCGCAGCAACTTCACCCGGAGGGTATAAGTCGGCTACACCCTTCATGTTTAGCGCATCGGTAATGATAATACCTTCAAAGCCCATCTCATTACGAAGTAAATCGGTAATGATAGGTTTTGATAATGATGAAGGGGTATTGCTGGTATCAAGTGCAGGGATGTTTAAGTGGGCTACCATCACACTCATTACCTTTTCGTCAATTAATTTTTTAAACGGATAAAGTTCTAACGAATCCAAACGTTTTCTATCAGCTTTAATCACCGGTAAACCATAATGAGAATCCGTTTCTGTATCACCATGTCCTGGAAAATGTTTTGCTGAAGCAATAATGTGCATGTCTTGTAACCCTTTTGTATATGCAGCACCAAGCTTAGCAACGGTATATTTGTTTTCGCCAAAAGATCGGTCGTTTATTACAGGATTATTGGCATTGTTGTTTACATCAACATCAGGCGCAAAGTTAAAATGTATGCCCATACGTTTGCATTGCGAACCTATGCTCAGTCCCATTTCGTAAACTAAATCAGCATTGGCACTTGCGCCTAAAACCATTTGGCGCGGGTAAACAGGCGTGCTGTCTAAACGCATGCTTAATCCCCATTCTCCATCAATCCCCACCAATAAAGGAATCTTGCTTTTGCTTTGAAAATTATTGGTGAGTATGGCTTGTTTGTATGGTGTGCCTTTAAAAAAAATCAATCCGCCAACTTTATAATCACGCACCAACGATTCAACATAGTTGTAATGTGCACTATCGCGCATCGTCCAAACATCAACCATAAAAAGTTGTGCAATGCGTTCGTCATCGGTTAATGTATTATAAACCGAATCAACCCACGGATTACTTTTATTCCAATTTATTGCACCATTTTGTGCCCAACCCAACATTGGCAACAATACAACGCAAAGTAAAATTATAAATCTGTTCATGTTTTTCTGCTAAACAATGGTTTACCACTATCAACGGCAAAAAACGTTAAAATCCAATTGGTTTGTATGTTTTTATAAACTAAGTTTTATACGTACATATTAACACTGCATTTTGTTTCGTACTTTGCAAGCGTATTTCAGTTATGAGTGATGTAATAAAATTATTGCCCGACCATGTAGCCAACCAAATTGCAGCCGGTGAGGTGATACAGCGCCCGGCCTCTGTGGTAAAGGAGTTGCTTGATAATGCCATTGATGCAGAGGCTACCCTTATTCAGTTAATGATTAAGGAGGGGGGTAAAACATTGATACAGGTAATAGATAACGGAAAAGGAATGAGCCCTACTGATGCGCGCATGTGTTGGGAGCGTCATGCCACCAGTAAAATAACACAAACAGAAGATATTTACCACATAAAAACCAACGGTTTTAGGGGTGAGGCATTGGCCAGTGTGGCCAGTGTGGCGCAGGTTGAATTAAAAACCAAAAATGCTCAGGATGCTATTGGCACGTTTATTTTAATAGAAGGCAGTGAAGTAAAGAAGCAAGAAGGAGTGGCTTGTAACCAAGGAACCAGTATTGTGGTTAAAAACTTGTTTTACAATATTCCGGCTCGAAGAAATTTTTTAAAATCAAATCCGGTAGAAACCCGCCATATTTTTGATGAGTTTACACGTGCAGCCTTGGCACACCCTGAAATTGCTTTTACGTTACACAACAATAACGAAGAAGTATACAACTTACGTGGTGGCAATTTGCCCGAACGTATTGAACAAATATTTGGCTACAAAATTGGCGACCATTTATTGAGTGCATATGAAGAAACAACCATAGCAACCATTAAAGGTTATGTGGGAAAACCCGAACAGGCTAAAAAAACGCGTGGAGAGCAGTTCTTTTTTGTAAACAATAGGTTTATTAAAGATGCCTATTTAAACCATGCGGTAGTCGGTTGTTATGAAAATTTAATCAGCAAAGAGCAGTTTCCGTTTTATGTCATTTGTATAGATATTGATCCTACACAAATTGATGTGAATGTGCATCCAACCAAAACAGAAATTAAGTTTGAAGACGAACGTTCATTATATCAGATATTACGTGCTGTTTGTAAAAAGGCGATTGGGGAACATTATCATGTTCCTACATACGTTCCATCTAATGATGATACTTTTTTAAATTTAGGTGCTCGTTTTACACCAACGCAACCCGCTGTTTCCAATCAACCTCATTCAGATGCAAGAACACCGTCAACCCCCAATACGGGTGGCGGTTTTAATAATAACAGAGATTCTTTTGCAGTTAATCGTTCACAAAATAAAGATTGGCAAGAGCTTTTTGGTATTTTAGAAAAGAAAGATACCATTGGCGATGTTGGACCAAAAAGATTTAATAAAACAGCCGATGAGCTGGCATTGGAAGAGGAGCAAAATTCGGCCAGGTATTTCACACAAATACATGGTACGTTTATTTTATCGCAAATAAAAAGTGGGGTGATGCTTATCGATATGCAAGCGGCACATGAGCGGGTGTTGTACGAAAAATATATGCAGGCTTTGCAAAATCAACCCATGGCTAGTCAGCAAAAGTTATTTCCTAAAACCATTACCTTAAATGCTGCAGATGCCATGTTGTTAAATGATTTATTGGCTGATATACGTGCATTGGGCTTTGATGTTAACGATTTAGGCGGTAATACATTTTCAATTAACGGAGTCCCGGCCGAGTTGAACCATTATAACGAACAACATTTAATTGATGAAGTTTTAGAAAACTACAAACAACAAACTGGCAGTACAAAACACCAAAACATTGCACGTATTTTGGCGCAACGTGCTTCGGTAAAACCAGGCACAAAATTAAGCACCGAAGAAATGAATACCTTGGTTGATGAACTTTTTGCTTGTACAGAAAATAAACTTTCGCCAAGTGGAAAAAGTTGTTTTAGTACATTAAGTATTGATGAAATTTATAAATTGTTAAATTAACGGAATGGTTCATTTTACCCAACTTATGCATCACTTCAAGTACAGGTGTTTAATTTTGCTAGGTTTATCTGTTTGCTTTTTTGCGTTAAGGTACGCAGACGCGCATTTGCCTTTTTTTTGGGATGAAATGAATGCTTACGTAAAAGGCTCAATTTATATGGCAGATCACAAATTGTCTTTACTGCCATCGTCTGTTCCGTCTGAGATAAGTTTTGGTCATCCTTTATTGTTGATATTCCTGAATGCATTTTGGATACAAGTATTTGGTTTTTCACCATTCACTTTTCATGTGTTCACTATCATCATTACGTTATTAACAGCATTAGGTTGTTACCTGCTGGCAACAGAAATAAGTAAGAATTACACCATTGGTGTTTTGGCATTTGTGGTGTTTTTATTTCAGCCGATTGTGGTAGCCCAATCAACGCAAGTATTGTTAGAAATGCTGCTAACTTGTACCATTGTTTTTGCTGTTTTATTTTATATTAGAAGTGAATTTTTGTATTCGGTAGTTTGTACTTAACTTGCCGTATTAACCAAAGAAACAGGGTTGGTTTTGGCTATTGCACTTCCACTTGCCTTGGTTGTGCGTTATCTTTTCGTAGAGAGATCGAATTTGTTTTTAAGGGGTATATTGTTGTATGTAATTCCTTTTTTGGTATTCGCTTCTTTCCTTATCGTTCAGAAACAAACTTACGGATGGTATTTGAATCCAAATAACTTAAATGCTACTAAACTTGAGTTTAATAGTATTACACAAAGGGCTTGGGACTACTCATTAAAATTTGTTTGGCTAAGACAAGGTAGATGGTTTTTAACTGCAACTAGTCTTATTTATTTAGTTGTATTGATTGCCAAGGGTAAGTTTAAAAACGGACTAAATGCGGCAATGGCGTTGCTTGTCATTTTTAGTTTTGGGTTTATGGTGTTCTCTTCCATTGCCTCTTGTTTACATAGGTATTTTTTGGTGATGATGCCCATTGTAAGTGTAACTTTTGCTATTACTTTATATAGAATTAATGAGTATAAAAAGAATGCTGGAATATTGTTATTAACGATTGGACTTGTATTAAACCTTTATTTTTTAAACGACAAAACGCAAAATAGTGAAGTAAACCTTAGTTACAAAAACCAAGTTGTAGTTAATAAGCTATTGTTTAATTATTTGAATCAACCAAAGTTTGACAATAAAAAGGTAAAACTTGACTTCCCCATTTTTGAAGCTACCCAAGACTATCGTTATGGATATGCCATACCACTAAAATATCAGGCCATTCCTTTTAGCGAAAATGTAGCGGCCGATTGTTATGTTTACACAGTTCCGGGTAATGCGTCAAACCTATCAAACAATACTGATTCATTAATATTGGATCATACCATTACAATTCATTCGGCAAGTGCCTTTATCTATTTAAAGCGATAAGGTTTTAGGTTGAACATCACGATTTATGGTTAAAGAGCATTTAAAAATTATTCTCCCCCTCTCGTTAATACCTCTTGTTTTGGTAGCATTTGCCATTTTGTTTTATTACAGCCAGCATGGTGTTTTACCTGATGCAGGCAAATGGTGTATTTGGGATTGCGGCTGGTACAATGGCATGCGTGAGCATGGTTATATTTATAAACCGAATCAACAAAATAACTTGGCGTTTTTTCCTTTATTTCCGCTTGTTTGGAAGGTACTTAATGTTGGGAATATTGGAATGGGGGTAATTAATTACCTTATTTTTGCAGCGGCTGCATGGCTAGTGGTATGGCAGTTTAAAATTTCAATTAAAACCTTGGTGGTGTTTTTAACCATTGGTCTTTGTTTCTTTTTTATGGTACCTTATACAGAAAGTTTTTTCTTTTTGGGTTCTGTTTTGTTGCTGCTTGGATTTTATAAAAGTAACTATTGGTTTATTACCATAGGTTCAATAATTGCTATTGGTACACGCTCAGCATCCATGATTTTTTTGGTGTCTTTTGTTCTGATGATTTTGCTGGCCATTTTGCAAAAGAAAAAGTGGGCAGACATTAAAATAGTTGTATTTGCAATGCTTGCCGTACTATTGGTTAATACGATGGTTTTTGCTTATCAATACCAGCAAACGGGTAGATTATTGGGTTGTTTTGAAGCGCACAAGTATTGGGATCATTATTTAAGATGGCCTAAATTGGTTCATGTTAGTTGGCACAAGCCAGTGGCACTAACCGAAAATTTTGCTTTAGTTGTTGGATTATTTTGTATGCTTGTTTTGGTCACACATTTTTTAAATATTTTAATGGCAAAAACAAAATTTAAGAATCCTTTGGCAAAAGTTTTTGTGGTTAGTAATACCTTGTCTGCGGTGGATTTATTTGCATTATTGTATTTGTCGGGTGGTACATCTTTTATACTTTTATACCAACAAGAAAGCTTAGCCAGTTTAAATCGTTATATACTTTCTACACCTTTTTATTTGTTGTTGCTACATTTATTGGCCTCTCGCAAAGTTCAACTTAATGTTACTAAAGCCACTTGGATGGGTTTAATAATTTTATTCGGGTTTACAGTTTCTCACTCACATTTAGAACATAAATTACTCATGATTTTAGGGGCTGGTTTGTCTACCACCACTATATTTTTGGTTTTGCCCCAAAACACTAAATTGAATCATGCAGTTAGCATTGTTGCTTGCACAGCGGCACTGATTATTCAGGCGTTTTTATTGCACTACTATATTTCAGGAAATTGGGTTGGATAAGTATGAATTACTTAATCCGTTTAAACAAAAATACTTCTTTGTTTTGCGGTGTTATGTTTTGCCAATAGATACTTGCCTTAAGGGTGTCTAACACGCTTGTGTATGCCGAATCTTTTAATGGATATACATTAGTTTTTGGTGCAATTACTATTGTGTTGGCATTACTGCTCTCGGGGTACAAGTATATGTACTCCCTATTTGCTAAACGTGGTACTAAATTATTTTGTGCACTTATTGCATCGTTTGTTGATAAAGGTAGGTTGTTAAGCTCCTCACTTATTGTTTTTACTAATGCTGCATCTTTGTAATGTTCAGGTGCATAAAAACGGGTATTCACTTTATCATACCAAATGGAAACACGGCTATCCATTTTGCTTATGGTGTAATAAAGGGTACATAATGCTACTACAAAACCTATGTAGTGTTTGTATTTTTCGGTTGTGTTAATTGATGTGATAAAAACCGCGGTACAAGCAGTTAATACAGGTACAAACTCAATGCTGTAATGGTAGTTAATTCCCCAGCGGGCAGCATCTGTATTAAATAGTTTTTGTGCGTAAATCGGAATCAGCATCACCAAAAATTGTGGTTTGTACAACATAAAAATACCACCACTAATTAATACCGAAAAATGCAACTCCGATTTAATGCCGTTAAACAAAGCTTCGCCCGAATAATTCTCAAATAACAAACTAAATAAGTAACCGGGTTTATTTATTACGTTACCCAAAATTTCTTGGGGTGTAGTGCCTAACGATTTATACATGCTATCGTATAAATAACCTGCACCGGGTTGTTGAAAGGATGGGATGAATACCTTAACTACCAATACAAAATAAACTGCTGATGCAGCCGTTAGTAGCAAGAATAAATTACGCAGGGGTTTGTCTTTAAAATAATGTAAGGCCAATCCCAAACACATAAATATGCCAAACAAGGCCATGTTTTCTTTGCTTAATAAAATAAGTGCCCAACAAATGAGTAATGGTTTAAATTTTCGTTGTTGTGCAAACACCATTACCCAAGGCACAATCATGGCTGCAGTGATGTTGTTATGAAAATCGAATGCCAACGCAGAGTATACACCCCACATGGCATAAAACTGAATAAGTATGGCAATAGCTAATGTGTTGTTGTTGCTGTGTAATTGTGCAAACCGCATGGCTCCAATACCGCCAATTAATACAAATACAATTTGTATAATAAGTAAGGTGTAGCTGCCAAAAATCCAGTAGAAAGGAGCAAATAAAAAGAATACAGGTTCAAAATGATCGGCAAAGGCATGATAAACCAAAGGTTGTTGAAGAGGTGTGTAGTTGAGCTTAAGGTGCGAATAAGAATACAACATGTTGTTGTATATGCCCAAATCAAACGCATAAGTTCTAAACAGGTAATGGTTAACCAACGAAATGCTGCAAAAAATCAATGCAAACAAACCTACAATGGTGTAGATACTTAGTTTTTGTTTAGCAGTGTATTGTTGTAACATATCAAGTTTATTTATTCTTCTTCACCCGGTATCATTAATCCGTTTTCATCTATCAGCAACGTATCGTTTACCAAGGTATCAGCAGTAATTCTTATAAAACCTTTTGCCGGGCCATTAATGCTAATGTGGTGTGTAAGCCCCATGGTATCTTCCTGCATCAACACATTGCGTCTAATCATTAATCCGGCAAGCGAGTGGAAGTGTCGGCCTACATGGTCTTTTAATTGTCCATCTTTTCCAAAACGCCACATAAACTTTTTAGGGCTAGGAATAATAATGGCCAAATACATGGCCTCACTTAAGGTTAACTCCGAAGGAGATTTGCCAAAATAAAAACGAGCAGCCTCGCCAACACCATATACATTCGGGCCCCATTCAATAATATTTAAGTATACCTCAAACATGCGCTCTTTGCTGCTTAAGCGGTTGTTTTCTAAAATATAAACCAATAAAATTTCTTCCAACTTGCGCGATAAAGTTTTTTCGCGGGTTAAGAATACATTTTTAACCAACTGCATGCTAATGGTACTAGCACCACGCGCAAATTTACGCTTGCGTATATTTTTAATAATTGATTGACGAAAAGCCTCATCAATAAAACCACGGTGGTAAAAAAACGAAGGATCTTCGGTAGTTAAAACCGCTTTTTTTAATAAGGGTGATATTTGATCAAGTGGCACAAAATCCGGGTTATCATAACTCACATCAATGTTACGTTGTACCCTTCCTTTTTCTAATGCCTGATAAACAAAGTCGCCATTTAACTTGCTTAAATTAGCTTCGCCATATTTGGTAATACGCAAACCTTCTTTTTCTAATCGGCTGTCAAAGATTAAATCACGCGGTTTGTTTTCGTTGTATAAAAAATCAAGGCGGTAACTAAAAGTACCTTCGGCCTCCATGCCTTTAAAGTGGGTAAATAAACCTTCCGGTAACGAGCTGATAAAATCTTGTGCAGCTGTTTTTTCAATCACCACATTAAACTGATATGTGGTATCAGGGCCACGTTGGTATTTTACAAATGGATGAAAATTAACCTTGTTAAATCTTACGGTTGAGGTGCTATCTAAAGAAATAAAATTGCTGCCTACCACAAACACATAATCAAATTCAGCCCTTTCAATCACCACATCTTTACTCGATATTTTTGGGTGATTCACCATAAAGTTGGTGGTACTGGCAAGACCTTTAATGTTTAACTCATCGTTATCCAGTTCTACGCCATCTAGCTTAAGCCTGATGCTATCAAAGCCTGCAACCAAGTTAAATTTATCTTGTAAGTAGGGCAGTTGTACATGTCCGGTATCTGTGTTGTAAAACTGTACATCAACCTTTTTTTTCTGAGGGTTGGCAGTGCCTTTTATGTGCCAACTTTGCTTAAAGTTTTCGGTTATTATAGAATCTTTAAAACTGCTTACGTTTATTACCGACTCCAGCTGCTCATCATCCAACACCATTTGTTGCATGCTAAAGGCCACATGTTGTTTGTGGTCTACAATGTTTAAGGCCACATTGTTTATGCGCACATCACCCGGAAAAAAATTAAGCACCCTGCTAATTAATTTATAAGCAGTTTTGGCCAAGTTACGTGTGGAAGCTTTGTTTTCGGTTGAGGTATTTTGTGCACTGTCTTTATTGTGCAAAAACGCATCAAAGTTTCTTCCTCGCTCATCACTCACCAAGTTTACAAAACCATCATCTATTTTTAAATCATCAAGCCTAAAATCTAAAAACAAGGCGTAACCAAGTTTTATACCCGTTTCAATATTTGCCACACGTAAAATACTATCGTGGTTGGCCGGTACCAAACTAACCCCACTTAATTGTACACTGCCAATGCCGGTAAAACTAGCTTGTTGCACCGTAAACGTAGCGGCATAATCTGTTTTTAGTTTGGTACTAATTTTAGCAATGGCTTTTTGCAAAAGCATGTTTCTAAAACTAAAAAAAGCAATGATGGCCAATAACAAAAAAACACCGGTTATTTTAACCAGTGTTATAAAAAAACGTTTTATGCGATGTAAATTAATCACCGGGAGTGAATCAGTTTTTAGGTAAAAAGTGTATTTAAATAGCTGTTCAAAAATTAAACGTGCATTACCTCTGCTTCTTTAGCAGCGGTTAATTCGTCAATTTTTTTAATGTAAGCATCAGTTACTTTTTGTACTTGCGCTTCGCCTACTTTAGCCTCATCTTCAGGTAAACCTTCTTTTTGCAAACGTTTAATATTTTCGTTTGCATCTTTACGCAAGGTACGTCCGGTAATTTTAGCATTCTCAGCTTCACCTTTTACCTTTTTCACAATTTCTCTTCTGCGCTCTTCGGTTAATGGCGGTAAAATACAACGAATCATGGTACCATCATTACTTGGGTTAAAACCTAAGTTAGAAATAATAATACCTTTTTCTATTGCTTGTAACATGCTTTTTTCCCAAGGCTGAATGGCCAAAGTTTTAGCATCAGGTGTATTTACGTTAGCCACCTGGCTTAAAGGCACTAAACTACCGTAGTAGTCAACCTTAACAGCATCAAGCATACTTGGATGTGCCTTACCGGCACGTATTTTACTAAACTCACTTGCGGCATGGTCAATTGCTTTATCCATGGCCTCTTTTAATTGGTCAAGTACTTGTTTTAAACGTGGATCACTCATATCAAAAAAAATTAAATAGTTAAATTAGCTTACTAATGTACCAACACCTTCGCCTGCACAAACTTTTAAGAAATTACCTTCTTTGTTCATATCAAACACCACAATGGGTAACTTATTTTCTTGGCATAAAGTAATGGCTGTTAAATCCATTACGTTAAGTCCTTTTTCGTATACCTCGCTGTAGCTTACTTGCTCGTATCGGGTTGCGGTTGCATCTTTTTCAGGGTCGGCTGTGTAAATGCCATCTACACGGGTACCTTTTAATACCAAGTTGGCTTCAATTTCAACCGCACGTAAGCTGGCAGCACTATCGGTGGTAAAGTATGGGTTACCCGTACCGGCACCAAAAATTACCACACGGCCTTTTTCCAAATGGCGCATGGCACGTCTGCGAATAAAAGGCTCGCAAATTTGTTCCATTTTAATGGCACTTTGCAAACGTGTTTTAATACCCGCTTTTTCTAAGGCACCTTGTAAAGCCATGGCATTAATAACGGTAGCCAACATGCCCATATAATCGCCTTGTGCCCTGTCTACAATACCACCCGAAACGCCTTGTACTCCTCTAAAAATATTTCCCCCGCCAATAACAATGGCCACTTGCACGCCTTGATCTATTACTTGTTTAATATCAGCAGCGTACTGTTCCAAAATTTTGGGGTCAATACCATACTGTTGCGAACCCATTAACGACTCGCCACTTAACTTGAGAAGAACTCTTTTGTATTTCATGTGATTTGTAAAAATGCGCCTGCAATTTGCACTATTTACAGCTATTCAGCAAATTTTGTTATGGGTAGGTTTGTGGTGAAACCCAAATTAATCAATTCACTATTTCTTATGTTGATTGGGTTAAACGCTTTGTTCGGTCAGGACTTCTACTCTTTTATTAATATTTCCCGCTTTACCTAATATGGTCTGCCTAGGTTCTTTCCCCCCTCAATCATCCACCCTCCACCTATTTTCTGTTGAATAATTCCATTAAAAGTGCAACTTTGCTTCTTTAAAGTTTATTACCATGTTTATTCAACAACTGTACACCAGCTGCTTAGCACAAGCGGCTTATTATATAGAAAGCAATGGCGAAGCAGCCATTATTGATCNNCGCATTTTCATGCCGATTTTGTAAGCGGTCATATTGATTTGGCGAACAAAACAGGAGCTAAAATTGTGTACGGTCCTACCACACAAACCAATTACCCTGTGCATGTAGCCACCGATGGTGAAGTGTTGAAACTGGGTAACATCAATATTAAAGTGTTGCACACGCCCGGCCATACACCCGAAAGCAGTTGCTTTTTGTTGCAAGATGAAAACGGTAAAGACCATTGTGTATTTACCGGAGATACCTTATTTGTTGGTGATGTAGGTCGACCAGATTTATTGGATGGTGTAATGACCAAAGAAGAATTGGCTGGCATGATGTACGACTCGTTACACAATAAACTTTTGCCTTTGGCTGATGAAGTAACTGTTTATCCTGCGCATGGTGCGGGCAGTGCTTGCGGTAAAAATATTGGTAAAGAAACCTTCAGTACCATTGGCGAGCAACGCCAAAACAATTATGCTTTACAACCTATGACTAAAGCGCAATTTATTGCTGTAGTTACAGATGGTATTCAACCAGCACCTGCATACTTTTTTAAAGATGCAAAACTAAACAAACAAGGTTATGCCACGTTTGATGATGTATTGAGCAAAGCGCTTAAGCCATTAACCGTAGCCGAATTGGAGGCCGAACTAAAAAGTGGAACTGTAATTATTGATACACGTATTTCTGATGTGTTTGAGTTGGGCTTTATTACGGGTTCTTTAAACTTTGGATTAAATGGTCAGTATGCCATTTGGGCTGCCACCATTTTAGATATAACAACACCTGTTGTTTTGGTTGCCGAACCGGGTAAAGAGCAGGAAAGTGCTGAGCGTTTAACACGTGTAGGTTTTGATAACATTAAAGGATTTTTACAAGGTGGTTTTGAAGCTTGGTTAGATGCAGAAAAACGCTACGATATGGTAATTTCTATTGATGACGAAGAATTTGAATTGGATGTAAAACATACGGAAGTAGGTGTGTTGGATGTACGTAAACCGGGAGAGTTTAACGAGCTTCACGTAGATAAGGCACAACATTTTTCGTTGGATAAAATTGTAGAAAATACCAAAACACTCGACCCTACAAAAGAATACTTGGTGCATTGCGCAGGTGGTTACCGCAGCATGATTGCCGTAAGTTATTTAAAAGCACATGGCATTAAAAATGTAAAAAATGTATGGGGCGGTTTTGGTAAAATAAAAGAGCGTGGCGGATTAAATTATGTAAGCACATTGGCTAAGGCGAATTAGGAGATTAGTTACTAGTTATTGGTTGATTAGTTGACCGAAGGTTTAGAAGGAAGCTTCTGTATGGGTTTATAGTTTATTGTTTGAGGTTTGAAGTGATTTATTGAACTTCCCTGAATAGAGTTGAC
>DITN01000026.1:0-1397 GCA_002422865.1 Bacteroidetes bacterium UBA6183
CAACCCTGCAAGGGTTGAATGTGAATAGCCATGAATGTAATTCGTGGTTAGTGATAGAAGACGATGAGCCAACCCCAAAAGGGTTGAATGTGCCATTAAGCATCAATCCTATTTTTTGATGACAGCAAATGATTAACTTGCAGGCGATGGATTTTAAATTGAAATTTACACCTAAATCACCCAACCAAAGGTTTAATTACAAACAACCTATGTTGCTCACCGGCTCTTGTTTTGCCGATAATATTGGTGATTTACTTACCGAACATCAATTTACTGTTTTAGCTCAACCCAACGGTGTTGTTTATAATCCCATCAGTATTGCACAACATTTAAAACAAATAGGCGAGGGCCGTGAATACAACGAAAATAATTTGGTACTTTACAACGAGTTGTACCATACTTGGTCGCATCATTCATCCTTCAACTCAACCGGTCAAAAAGAAATATTGGGTAACATAAATGCATCTTTAAACAAGGCCCATGCTTTTATTCATCAACCCGAAACCATCGTATATGTTACATTTGGTTCTGCATTTGTGTATGAGTTAAAAAATATCCCGGGTTTTATAACAGCCAATTGCCATAAGCATCCCCAACAAAATTTTAATAAGCGTTTGTTAACGGTGAGCGAAATAGTGGATATCTGGCAGGGTGTGATAAGTAGTTTACCACATGTTCAATTTGTATTTACAGTTAGTCCGGTAAGGCACACAAAAGATGGCTTATTTGAAAACAATGTAAGTAAAGGCATTTTATTACAGGCGGTTTACGAGCTGTGTAACCATCAACCCAAAGCTTTTTATTTTCCAGCATACGAGATTGTAATTGACGAGTTACGCGATTATCGTTTTTATGAAAGCGATTTAATTCATCCCAACAAACAAGCTGTAAATTACGTTTGGCAACAATTGGTCAATACCTGTTTTAATGAGTTCTCCCAACAATTTGTGGTTGATGTAAAAGCCCTGAATGCTATGAAAAATCACCGCATTATGCACGAAGGCACCATAGCGCACCAAAAATTTGTAGTAGGTACAAAAGCTCAAGAAAAGTTATTTATCGAGAAGTATTTTAGCAGCTAAAAAACTGAAATGGTTAGCCACAGATTACACAAATTCAGTACGCTTGGCAAACCACTAAATAATAATATCATACAATCCGTGTAATCTGTGGCAAAAAACAAGAAGTTTCAACACGGAAATGGTTAGCCACAGATGTCACAGAACAATTGCTGCTTAATTATTTGCACCGAAAATAATCCGTGTAATCTGTGGCAAAACACAAGAAGCTTAAACACGAGAATGGTTAGCCACAGATGTCACAGATTTAGTGCCTTCGGTACATCACTGATTAAATTTATAGAATATAATTTGTGTAATCTGTGGCAAAAAACAAGA
>DITN01000026.1:1433-32452 GCA_002422865.1 Bacteroidetes bacterium UBA6183
TCCGTGCATGGTTACCCAACGGCTGCAACGTACGCCCATGGCACAAATTTTACGTGCCTTTGTTGGGTTGGCCACATCAAGCCAAACACCGGTGTAACCTTCGTACCGCTCGCCTTTAAGTCCATACTCGGCAATGGTTAAAATCACCGCTTCTTCTAAAAAACGCAGGTACTTATGTATATCCGTAAAAAACTGTTCTAAATCTAAAATAGGATAGCCCACCACTTGCCCCGGGCCATGGTAAGTAATATCGCCACCACGATTAATAGGAACATACGTAGCACCAATTTTTTGTAAAAAAGCTTCATTAATTAACAAGTTATTTTCGCTGCCACTTTTGCCTAAAGTATATACATGAGGGTGCTCACAAAATATCAAATGGTTTTGTGGCCATATTTGTTCACCCTCTGGTAAGCTTCGGTTTAAAAACTTACGATCTACTTTCTCTTTAAACAAAGTTTCTTGTTTATCCCAAGCTTCTTGGTAAGCAATGTTACCCCAATCAATAAAAGTTACCGGTATCATGTATAAAAAATGAAGGGAGTAAAAAGCTTTACTCCCTTGTTAGTGTTATTTGTAAATATCTTTAAGTTCAACAGGTTTACTCGATTTTTTACGCATTCGCATGTTGAGCAACTCCACCAAAATAGAGAATGCCATAGCGAAATAAACATATCCTTTCGATACATGTTGACCAAAACTTTCTGCCACCAATAACATACCAATGGTTAATAAAAATGACAATGCCAAAAGTTTAATGCTTGGATGTTTATCAATAAACTTGCTAATGGCAGCAGAAAAGAACAACATAATTATCATTGATATTACCACAGCCGCAATCATAATAGGTAAGTCTTGCGCTAATCCAACTGCGGTTATAATCGAATCGAAAGAGAACACGATGTCAATAATAATAACCTGTAACACCACATTCCAAAATGTTGGATTTACTTTTTTACTGTGCTCTTCAGGGTCAGCTTCCAATAATTCATATATCTCTAAAGTACTTTTATACAACAAGAACAAACCTCCTGCCAACAAAATAATATCCCTCCAACTAAGTCCATGACCAAACACTTCAAACAGTGTATCGGTCATTTCATTTACAATGTAGCTGATAAAAGAAAGCAATATTAAACGGATAAATAATGCTAAAAATAACCCTAATCTACGTGCTTTGTTTTGATTTTGAGGAGGAAGTTTTCCGGTAACAAGTGATATAAAAATCACGTTGTCAATACCTAGAACAATCTCCATAACGGATAGTGTTATCAAAGAAAGCCACGCTTCCGGTCTAGAAAAGAGAGTAATTAAATCCATAATTGTGGCTGCAAATATATTAAAAAAAATACCCACATTTGTGCCACATGAGATACGACAAACATATTTTTATTTGCACCAATCAAAAAGCTGAAGGAAAGGCATGCTGCGGTGAAGCCAGAGGAATGGAATTGGTTAATAAGTTTAAAGAGGTGCTACGTGATAAGGGATTACAAGGCAAGGTACGTGCCCAACGTTCGGGCTGTATTGATGCTTGTAGCAACGGTCCGGCTTTGGTTATTTATCCCGAAGGTACTTACTATGGGCATGTTACCTTAAACGATGTGGAACGTATTGTAGAGCAACATGTGCAAAACAACCGGATACTTACCGACCTTGAACTTACGTTTTAGTATTTGTTTTGTGGTTTGGTTATAGGTTAAATTACTTGTCATACTTAGCCAAACTAATTATATTTACACCGCATGCAATTTGTATATCCCTTATTTTTATGGGCATTAGCTGCTATCAGCATTCCCATCATCATACATTTATTTCATTTTAGGCGCTATAAAAAAATAGTGTTTAGCGACATTCGTTTTTTGCAGCAATTGCAAGAACAAAACAAATCGAAACAAAAGCTGAAAGATTTATTGATACTATTATGTCGTATTTTGGCTGTTTCAGCCATGGTTTTGGCTTTTGCACAACCATTTATTCCGCTTGGACAAAACAGTAAAACGGGTGGAAGTAATGTAATAAGTGTGTTTGTTGATAACAGCTTTAGTATGAATGCGCAAGGAAGTGATGGTGCGCTTTTTGAAATGGCTAAAAATAAGGCCCGCGCCATTGTAAACGCTTATGATAACAATGATAAGTTTCAAGTGTTAACCAATAATTTAAGTGGGAGCGAACAACGTGTAGTGAACAAAACAGAGGCATTAGCCAGAATTGACAATATAGAACCTACTGCTGCCAGTGCAAATTTATTTGATGTATGGGCCAAACAAAACACAGCCTTTTTAAGTGAAGGTAATGGCAATTTTCATACTTACATCATCAGCGATTTTCAATACACACAGTTTAAGTTAAACGGATTAAAACCTGATAGTGGCATTCATTACAATTTTATTCCTGTTGAAAATAAGTTGGCGCAAAACGTAAGTATTGATTCTGTATACTTCAATACACCTTTTATAAAAACCAACGAACCGGTTGCTCTTCAAATAAAACTAACCAATCATGGTCAAACAGCTGTGGAGGGTTTAGTAGTTAAAGTAACTTTAAACAAAGTACAAAAGGCACTGTTAAATGTAAATTTAGCTGCCGGAGAATCGGTGGTGGCTGAGGCTGCTGTAACCCAAACCGGAGATACTTGGCAAGAGGGGGAAGTAAACATAACAGACTATCCCGTAACATTTGATGATAAATTATATTTTGCGCTGAAACCAACCACGCAACACCACATTTTACATATTGGTAAGGTAACCAATAAATTTATAAATGCAGTGTATGCCAATGATGCTAATTACCTATTGACACAAAACTCTTTTGGTAATATTAATTACCAAGATTTTAATAAATACAATTTAATTATTGTTAATGAACCCACTGAATGGTCGAGTGGCCTGAGCAATGAGTTAAGCAGCTATTTAGATCAGGGTGGGCAGGTATTGATTATTCCTTCATCAGAAAATGGAACCGTTATCAATAGTTTTGGTGCTACCATTGGTATACCTGCATACGGGAATATCATCAATCAATCCTTAAAAGTTACTTCAATTAATAACCAACACGTTTTGTTTAAGGACGTGTTTAAACAACGATCTGGCAATACAGATTATCCGGTTGTAAGTATGCATTACCCTTTACAAAAACAAAGTAATACACGAGGTAAGGCTGTTATAACACTAAACAATGGCAACGATTTATTATGGCAAACAGCGGTTAAAAAGGGAAATGTATACCAATTGGCTTTGCCTTTAAACGATGCATACAGCAATTTACAACAGCATAGTTTGTTTGTTCCTATGATGTTAAACATGGCATTGGGTACTCAAAAAAATAAACCCATTTATTATGTGATTAATCAAAATAAACAAGCTTTTTTACCTACTGATAAAACGGTAGTACAAAAACTAATTGTGGTAAAAAGTACCCAACAAGAGTTAATAACAGAGGCTTCTTTGTACCAGGGGCAAAAAGTGATACAAACCGAGGCGATTAATTCGCCCGGATGGTTTAAGGTAACCGAAAAGGGTAATAACAATGTGCTTACTGTTTTGGCTTTTAACGATAACCGTACGGAAAGTAGCATGAAGTTTTTAAGTGAGGATGATATAAAGGCACAAACCGAAAGTTTTAACAAAGTAGCTGTAAATACAGCCGATGCGCAGGTTTTGGGTGCACAAATAAGTAGTGAGTTAAGTGGTAAACAATTGTGGCGTTGGTTTATTATGATAGCATTGTTGTTTCTTTTTACCGAGATTGCATTACTACGCATCATGCGTTAACCCTCTAAAACATGGAACAGTTAACAACCATAAAAGGAATAAATTTTACTGCTATTGTTTCCAATAACGGTGCTGAATTAAAAAGCATAAAACACCTAAACGGAACCGAATTTATGTGGCAGGCTGATGCAGACATTTGGCCAAGAACGGCACCTGTTTTATTTCCAATTGTAGGTAAAGTTAAAAACGATTTGTTGCGTGTAAAAGACAAAGGATACGCCATTTCTCAGCACGGATTTGCACGCGATAAGAAGTTCTCTTTGATTGAACAAACCGAAAATAAATTGGTGTATCAGTTATTGTATAGTGATGAAACCTTACAAAAATTTCCGTACGACTTTAAGTTGGTATTAACTTACGAATGGATAGGAGATAAGCTCATTTGTGGTTATGAGGTGTATAACTTGGGGGTAGAAACCATGCCATTTAGCATTGGTGCACACCCGGGTTTTTTAATTCCTGATGGCGATTTTTCTCAATGCGAACTGCTGTTTAATAAACCCGAAACCACAGAAAGGCATTTGCTCGAAAACGGACTGTTTAATCATCAAACCCAATTGGTATTAAACAATACACAGGTATTACCCCTGAGTGTAGAGCTGTTTGACTTGGATGCTGTGGTGTTTAAAAACTTACAATCAAACCAAATAAGTTTGGTGCATAAGAACAGCAGTTACCGCGTAACCATGAGCTTTGATGGTTTTCCGCATTTTGGTATTTGGGCTAAAAAAGGATCGCAACGTTTTGTGTGTTTAGAACCTTGGTTTGGTCATTCAGATTACTCTGAAGGTCACCCCGACATTACAAAAAAAGAAGGCATGCTTACGCTGCCTTCTCATGAATGTTTTAAAACCAATTACACGCTGGAGTTTAGTATTTAAAGTTGGATACTGAAAATGAGCTCCAATCAACGAATCTCAAACTAAGTAACCTATCAACTAATAACTAATCAACCAACAATGCTTACTTCTTCAAAATCTTAAACTCAACCCTGCGGTTTAGTTGTCTGTCAATATCGTTGTTGTTATCGGCAACAGGTTGTGTTTCGCCATAACCAATGCTAAATAACCTATTTTCTTTAATGCCTTTTTCAACCAAATATTTTTTTACTGCAGCAGCACGTTTGTCGCTTAACAATTGGTTTTCCGCATCGCTGCCCACTGCATCGGTATGCCCCGATATTTCAATACTCATGGTATTGTTATCTTTCATCAAACCTACCAAACGGTTTAGTTCTGGTTTCGATTCTTCCTTTAACACATCGCTGTACTCGTCAAAGAAAATATTGTTTAAGCGCACCACTTGACCGGTTTTTATGGGCACCATGGTTAAGTTTTGTTTAATCTCACGGTACTCACCCGGTTTGGTTAAATCTATGTTTACAGATACCGGAATATAACCCGCTGCGCGTGCTGATATACCATAGTTTTTACCATAAGGAAGGATAATTTTAAAGTCGCCACTCTTGCTCCAAAAACTGGTTTTACCGGCCTCGTTACCCGAAGGTAGTTCTTCGTAAATTACTTGTACTTCCACATGTTCTTTGGTATCTGCGCTTAACACTTCCCCGTTAATCAATACAACAGGCTCAGGCTTAGCTTTGGTGTTTAGCTTAATTTGAACAATATCTGCTTTACCCATTGTGTTTTTGTAGGATACCATGTAAGCCACATCACCACTTGCCGGTATGGTGTAGTAGCCGTCCCATTGTTCGGTATTAATTTGCGGACCTAAGTTTACCGGCTCTGACCAATTTTGCCAGGTATCGTCTAATCTTCTTGTTAAATAAATATCGTTTTGCCCATAGCCGCCTTGGCGGTTGCTGCTAAAGTATAAGGTTACCCCATCAGCGGCCATAAAGGGAGTTGATTCATCGTATGTGGTATTAATCTTACTGCCTAAAGTAACAGGCTCACTCCATTTCCC
Source organism: Bacteroidetes bacterium UBA6183 (assembly GCA_002422865.1). GTDB lineage: Bacteria > Bacteroidota > Bacteroidia > UKL13-3 > UKL13-3 > UBA6183. The sequence goes on from DITN01000026.1 coordinate 7,133, forward strand.
GTTTTTGGTGAGTTTGGATACATACAAGTCGTTAAGTTTGACTTCTTCATTTTCACTAAAACTTAACAATAATGTTTTATTATCAGGCAACAAAAAAGTAGAAGAGTACAGACCTCTGTTTAGTTTATCCAGTTTTTTGATATCCAGTTCATATGGTTCCCGCCATTCACCATCCCGTTTTTCAATAAAACTAAAGCCCACACCCCAATAAACGCCATCTTTGTAAGAGCCGCCTATTAACATCCTATTCCCTGATGGACTAATATTAAATAGGGTATTATATTGTTGTTTGTTGAATGTTTTACCTAGGTTGATAGCTGGCTTCCACACACCGTTTTCATCTTTCTCACTCATCCATATGTCTTGTCCTTCGGTAGGGTTTTGATTTTGTGGGTGACTTGATCGAACAAAATAAAGTTTTTTTCCATCGGCACTAATTACCGGATTAAGTTCTGCGTATTCAGAATTTATTGCACTGCCTAAATTTGTAATTTCATACGTATTCTGAGCAATTAATAAATTGGAAGTTAGTGCATAAGCAAGAATGAGGGCGGATAGTTTGGCTTTTTTTATCACGGCTTAAAAAAAATATTAAATTTTAGTTTTTTTAATTAAAATTAAGTTTATATTTGAATTCATAAACCAAAAAGGTTTCTTCATAGGCTATTGTAAGGGGGAGGGTCGCAAGACCTTCCCTTTTATTTTTTACCTAATTCTAAAGGAATCTTCACTTGAATATTATCCCAAGCCAATAAGGCACTTACGGCAACAGAGTCAGCTTCAAAACTAATATTGAATTGCTCAACTGCGGTATTGGTTTCAGTTACGGGAACCTGTACGCGCAATACATCATTTTTTTCATCAGGAGCAGTTGCTCCCCATCTATCATTTTCAGTATTAAATGCAATGGTCCATTCGTTTTGAGCCGGCACTGCATATATGGCGTACTTGCCTGCAGGTAATTCTTTACCATTAATTAATAACGGTGTTTCTGTATTAAAAGTGGTGGCTTCGTTAGCCCCCATACGCCAATATTCGCCATAAGCTTGTAAAGCTCCGGTTTCTTTAGGGCCAAAAATTACACGTCCTTTTTTAAAGGGTTGGCAATAGTTTACACTTAAATTAAATCCGTTTTGGGTGTACGCCACTGTGGTGGCCGGACTATGTTTTTTTGTGGCCGAGCGTAAGTAAAACATTACACCGGTGAGTAGTACAATAACTACCCCTGTTCCAATAAGCAGCTTCTTTTTCATTGTGGTAAAAGTAATAAAGTTATACTTTAATTTTTTGCATTTGTTTTAATACGGCTCTTGCCCCTGCAACTATGGAGGGTAATTCGTGGTTTAATAAAGGCTCAACACGCAATATTAATTCTTCTTTAAAATCGGGATAAAGTTTTACCATATTTATCATGGTATACATGGCATAAACCCTTGATGCGGTTGGTTTATTCATGTCTGTTATGCTCTCCATACATACATCAACAACCCTTCCGTGAATTTCGTGTGGCAGGTTGGGCACAACCGATAAAGACCTAAAAATACTGCGGTGAAAAGCCACATGTTTACATTGTGGCAGCTCATCCAACAGTTGATTCCAATATGGTGTTATAAGTTCCGGTTCGTTTGATGCTATATAACTTAGTGGCCATGAAGCCCGTTGTACCATCAGTAAATCGTTTCCAAACAACAAATCCATCAATACTTTAAATCGTTTTTTATTGTTGCCCACATAGTTTACAATAAAATCAGTAGTGCGTTTACTATGTTCTCGCGTTAGCGCTTCTTTAATGTTTAACACAAGGCTAATATAGTTGGGTTTGATGTAGATTACAAAAAATCTCAAGCCTACTCGGCAAAGTTAATGTGGTATATTTCTTTTTTAATATGGGTTGCAGTTTGTTGCATAGCAATAAATAAGTCGGGTTGAGTAGCAGCATACTGATGGTTGCCACGTGCAAATTTTATTTCGCCCAAAACTGGATCAGACGATTGTTGGTGGGTTATTTTTTCTAAACTTTCGTGCAAGATAAAATACACCGATCTGATGGCCCGGATATCGTCATCCGATAATTGCTCACCCGGTTTTAATTGATAAGACAGGGTAGCGAAATAAGACGACAATTGGTTATTAAGTACCGAAAATTGAAATACATGGTTTGCATTTTTTTGTTTGCTTTTGGGTTCAGATAACATACGTTGGAAAGCTGTTGTTAAATAGCTGCTTTGTACATAAAGTTCTTTTCTGGCAAGCCTATAGTTTGATTGCGACAACTGCGTTTCGTTGCGTTCTGCAATTGATTTTAAGTAGCCCATATTGGCTTTTAATACCTTTTGCATGATGTCTTTTAATTGGTACGATTCCCAATTCGGAAATATAAAATAGCTTGCCCCAAGTGCCAGCCCAGCTCCAATAAGCGTGTCTAAAATACGTTCCCAAGCTACCGAAAATTGGTTGGTGGTATCGGTAAAACTAAACACAATTAACACGTATGGGGTCATAAACAACACACTTACCACGTAATTAATGCGCATAAAACTAAAGGCCAAAATCATAAACGCGGTTAAAAATGCGAAACGTGGCCCAATCCCCGGAAAATACTTCAATATCAACAACCCAACAATACCTCCTACAATGGTACCAATCACACGTTCGTAATTGCGTTTTTTGGTGAGGCTAAATCCGGGTTTTAAAATAACGATAATGGATAATAAAATCCAGTAGCTGTACTCTGCATTGTATATGGTTCGTGCGAATCCAAATCCAATCATGCAAATAATAGCCATACGTGCTGCATGCCTAAAATGGTTAGATGCTAAAGTAAGATTTGCCTTAAACAAATTCCAGTCAATGGTTTGTGGTTGCACAAACTTACGCAACTCTGCACTACGCTCGCTTGGCAGTTGTTGTGCTGATAGTTTGTAACCATGAATTCTTTCTATACGGCTACTAATATTGCGTAGGTTAATTAAAATACGTTTAAGTACATGTACTTTAATGCCTTGCGTTTCCAATTCATCAACCTTACCTTTTAGTGTATTAAGTGTAGGGATAAAATGTTTTGATGCGCTTTTATCTTCATGGTTATGCAGGTTATTTCCTATATGGGTAATTTCTTCAGACATCTGCCTGATTACACTTTCAAAATGAGGTAATATGCCTGTGTGGGCGTATGCTTTATGAATATCAGCATAGTTATAATGGGTAGCCATACTTTGCTCATAAAGATCAACCAAATCAATAAAAGTAAGTAAAAGGGTTCGGCCTGTAGGCGTTGAGTCGACCAATATTTTACGTGTTTTAAATAAAATTTCCCTTACATGTTCTTGGTACTCATTAACTACTGCTTGTTGAGCAATTATTTTTTTGTATTGCTCATTGATGTCGATTTTGGCATTATAAAAGCCTGCCTTCAACTCGATAAACTTGGCCACCTCAAAAATACATTCACCTAAAATTTGTTCAGCAGCGCGGTAAGGCATTAATTTTTGGCTGAATAAACTCAGCAGAAAATACCAAACACCACCAAGCATTACCAATAAGGCATAATTTAAGGCTTGCAATAAACTGAGTTGCTGATCAATCCCTAAAACCATAACAGCCAATGAAGAAATACCCATTGCTGCGGCACGTGCACCAAACACATGCATCATGCTGAATAAAAAACAACTTACTCCAATAAATAAAGTAAGCAACACGGCAAATTTGGCAAATAGGGCGGTAAGTAATGCCATACCAAAAATCAAAGCAATGGTAATAAGCATGGCATTTCTACGGTGTTCGTATGGGCCGGGGTTATCGGGTATACTTACGCAAAGGGCGCCTAAAGAAACGGCTATTCCCAGGTTGATATCACCCAGTTGGTAAAATAATACAGAAGGAAGAAGTAGACCAAGTGTAATACGAATACCATCACTAAAATATTGGCTGAATAAAAAGCGCTTCAGTGTTTTACCGGAGGCAGCAATATTGTGTTGGATAGATTCGGCTACAGGATTCATTTAATGGTTCAAAAATAACGGAAAGTTTATGGCAAAAAAAAACATGCCCTAGGGCATGTTTTTAAACGATAACAATGTTGTAATTATATAACTTTAACGTTAATCGCGCTTAAGCCTCTAGGGCCGTTTTGCGTTTCAAATGTAACCTTGTCGTTTTCGCGAATCTCGCTTTGTAAACCTGATACGTGAACAAAAATGTCTTGTCCGTTTCCGCTACTTGGAGAGATAAATCCAAAGCCTTTCGTTTCGTTGAAAAACTTTACTGTGCCTTCTTGCATTGTAATTGTAATTAATAAATGAGGCTGCAAGGTAAGTGTAAATTATTGATATGCAATCTTTTTATTTTAAATTTAAAACAAAGTGAGGGTTTATAGGCTTTAACAAGATGCAATAAACTTGTTTATGAACAGAAATACCGATGTTTTATCGTTACGTCCATCCATTTTAGTGGATGAAAACCGTAGTCCTTTAGTAATTGAAACCTTCCAAAACGAAGTTTTACGTCCTATTCTTAAATTTCAGCACGATTTATTGCATACCTATTTTAAAAATCATACAGCCGGTAAAAATATGCCTGTAAGCAACCAAGAGTGGAGCGCCTACTTACAAAACTGTTTTAGTAAAGATGTAAACTTACGCTATTTCTACATTGGTTTAGTAGCAGGTTTGTTTACAACCGAAGAAATGATGTTTTATAAGCAAAATTCTTCTGAAATCAATAAACGAATCTTACAAATGCTCATCCAACGTTTAATAAGCGCATTGTAATTGCACAAAATAATGGTGTATTTTGCTTTACCATTATAATATGATAAACAAAATACAAACCGATACACTTTTGCAGTTTACAGATAAAATACACAAATTATCGCCACAGGCAGCCGATGTGTTTGCAACCATTTGGCAACCTACGGAAGCTAAACGTAAAGAGTTATTAACTGTTGCAAGCGAACCTGAACGGTATTTGTATTTTGTGGTAGAAGGCGTTCAAAGGGTTTATTATTTGGATGATAATAACCGCGAAGCCACTTTGGTGTTTACTTATGCACCTTCTTTTGGCGGTGTTTTAGATGCCTTATTGTTACAACAACCATCAGCGTATTATTACGAAACATTAACACCATCGATATTGTTACGCGCGCCCATTTTACAACTGCTTCAACTCATGGAGCAATATTATGATATTGAAGTAATGGTAAGAAAAGGGGTTACAGCGGCTACTTCAGGAGTGTTGGGCAGATTGGTAGAGTTGCAATGCTATAGCGCAGAAGATCGCTACAAAAGTTTACTTAAACGCAGCCCACATATTTTACAATTGGTACCACATAAATACTTGGCCAATTACTTGGGTATGGATGCCACCAACTTTAGTAAAATGATGAATAAAATTAAAATCGATTAATGCATAAATCTTGGTAAATGCCAAGATTAATTCCTTTTTGCGGTGGCACCTTTGTATCGTTAAATCGAAACAAAAATGAAAACTTCAAAAACAGTAAAAACCGTTGCCCGTGTATTTATCGGATGCTCCGCATTAAGTCTTTTATCAGTAAGTGTTATGGCCTTTTTTAATCCTCAATCTGTAATGGATTTGGTACAAGTAAAATTGAATAACACCGATGCTTTTAGCTCTATTCGCGGGGTGTATGGTGGGGTAGGGCTAACATTATTTATCTCTTTAATTTATTTAATGGTTAAAAACGTAAAACAAGGTTTGGGGTTATTGTCTTTGCTTTGGGGATTTTACGCATTGTCGCGAGCCATTACCATTTTGGTTGAAGGACCTTTGGGTAGTTTTGGTTCACAATGGATTGTTACCGAATTGGTTTTATTTGTAATTGCTATCATTTTATTTATTCTTCATACTGAACCTAACTATGAAACAAAGTAATAAAGAAGTGTTAAACACTTTGGCCTTACAAGTGGAAAATCACCTGCAATTGGCCATTACCGTTTACCAAAATGCCCTTGAAGATACATTAGCTAAACAGCCGGCACCACAAAGTTGGAGTGCCGCTCAATGTTTATGGCATTTAAATAGTTATGCTGATTTTTATTACCCGTTAATTGCCAAATCGGTTCACCACAAAACCTCCACATGCATTTTTCCCTCTGGTTGGGTTGGCAATTATTTTACCGGAATGATGAACAATATTACCCATAAATACAAAGCATTTAAGGGGCATACACCACCAATTAGTGTGGATCCATATAAGGAGGTGGCTAAATTTATTGACGACCAGGAAAAACTTTTAGGTTACTTAAAACTAATGGAACAAACGGATTTAAATCAACGTTTACCCATCTCTGTTGCGTCATTTATTAAATTAAAGTTGGGTGATGTGTTGCTGTTTGTGGTAGCCCACAATGGCAGACATTTAAAGCAAGCCAATAGGGCTTTACAAAAGCCTGAATTAAATAACAGACTTTAATTCAATGTACACTGCTGTGCCTTTGTTTTCTTCACTTTCCAGCCAAATTTTTCCATCGTGTAATTCCACAATTTGTTTTACGATGCTCATGCCTAAACCAAAGGATTTTTCACCTGCAGTACCTTTCCTTCCGGCCTTTGTGAATTTATCGAAAATTACCTCTTGCATTACAGGTGGTATGCCAATGCCCTGATCTTGTACCTTTATTAAAACCATGTTGTGGTTGTATAAAGTTGATATGATAATACGGCTATCGTTGTGGCTAAACTTTACAGCATTACTAATTAAATTTGAAACTACCCGTGCAAATTTATCAAGGTTAATTCTAACAAAAATATCATCTCTATTGGTTTCAAAATCAATGGTGATGTTCTTGTTAATGGCATTGTGATTTTCTAAAACTAAAATATCATTGATAAATGCATTTAGTTCTGTGGTGTCGGTATCTAATTTAAAAGTATCATTGCCCAGCTCTGTAATGTCTAATAAATCAACAATAATACTTAAGGCGTTATTGCACGAGCGGTTAATTAAACTCACATAATGTTCTGTTTCGTGTGGTGTTACTTTTAATAAATCGCTTAAACCTATAATAGCAGTAATGGGATTGCGTAAATCGTGAGCTACAATTCCTAAAATACTATCTTTAGTATTGTTTAGTTGTTGCAGCTTCATGTTCATACGTTTTAAATCCGTAATATTCCGAGTAATTACAATAATGTTTTGTACTTTATTGTGCTCAAATATTGGGAATGTTTCGAGCCAATAATGTTCATTTCCAAACTCGTATTCTAAACTTTGCGGAATACCTACCAATGTTTGATGATAAAATGGTATGAGCATTTCTAAATTTAGCTGCATGGCCACATCAACCAAGTTTTTACCTATAAAATAGTTGCCATCAACACCATATTTTTTCATCTCACCACCACCAGCTATAAGTATATTAAAATCCGTATCGCAAAAAAGTACATCCGTATTGGGTAAGTTTTCAGCCAATTGTCTGAAAGCCCTGAGGTCTATCTCGTTTAGTTTTTCCTGGGTGATGTCATTTATCTTAATCATGATACCCTTAACCTCCTCATTATTAAGCAGAGGATTTATAACTACTTTGTAATGCAGCGGGTTTTTGTTTTGATCGGTAGCACTAATCGTTTGCTCAAAGTACTCGCCAAGCAAGGCATTTTTTAAAATAGGATACCAGGTTTTGTAATAACTTTCAGAAGTTTTATCGTAAATACTTTCGTTGTACTTAGGTGTAAAACCGTGTATTAATTCTACAAGCTCTCCAAATGCTTTATTGAAGTAAACGGCTCTCAACGAGGTGTCTAATAAACACACTTTCTCTGCCATCGAATCGATTACAGACTTAAGTAAAGTATCTTCTGCCACGGTTAAGGTCATTACAATTTGGTTTTATTATGTTTACTAACAAAATAGAAAGACATCTAAACGCTTCTAAAGGTTGCTAGTAGGGGTCAACATCAGCAAATATAATACTTGATTTAAACTCTTTTGCACTAGAAACCTGCTGCATACAAGCAAATATGTACTGCTTTATTTGACCAAGATACGGAGAAGATTTGTCTATTTTTACTAAAATTTCCTTAATAAACAGGTTTCTTGCTCTTCCTATATAAGGACTTTCAGGGCCAATAACATTGGTGCCTAAACGCTTAAACAGCATTTTTTGCAAACTAAAAGCGGCCTGTTCGCAATTAGCGTAATCGCGGTGTTTAATGATTATCTTAATAAGTCGGGTATGCGGTGGATAACCAAATTTTTCCCTATCTAATATCTCGTTGGCATATAAGTTTTGGTATCGCTGGGCCAATACTTCTGATAAAACATGGTGATTTGGAGTATTTGATTGGATAATAACTTTGCCTTGTTTTGCTTTACGCCCTGCGCGTCCACCCACTTGGGTTAATAGTTGATATGCCCTTTCGTGTGCCCTAAAGTCGGGGAAATACAATAATTGGTCGGCATTAATAACACCAACCAAACTTACATTTCCAAAATCAAGGCCCTTGCTAATCATTTGAGTGCCAATTAAAATATCAGCTTCATGCATTTCGAAGCTACGAATAATTTGTTCGTGGCCATTTTTGGTTTTACTTGCTTCTAAATCAAGTCTTATTACACGTGCTTTAGGAAATTGTATTTTAATTTCGTCTTCAATTTTTTCGGTGCCAAAGCCCTTAAGTGTTATTTGATGCGAACCACAAGCCACACAATTTGTTGGGGTTTTAGTAGTGTGGCCACAATAGTGGCATTTCATGCTATCGTTGTATTTATGATAGGTTAAGTTGATATCGCAGTTTACACAACGTGGTATCCAATTGCAGGTTTGGCACTCCATTATTGGGGCATAACCTCTTCTGTTTTGAAACAAAATAATTTGTTCGTTGGCTTTTAACGCATGGTCAATAGCATCGTAAAGCACTTTGGTTAAATAACCATGCATGCTTTTGGTACGTGTATCTTCGCTAATGTTACCAATAACCATTTCGGGTAATTGTACTGCACCAAAACGGTTTTTTAGCTCAACCAAACCGTACTTACCTGTGCGGGCGTTGTGGTAACTTTCAAAACTGGGTGTTGCCGAACCTAATAAGGTTTTTGCATGCCACGTGTAGGCTAAAAAGATAGCAGCATCTCGTGCATGATACCTTGGTGCAGGGTCTTGTTGTTTGTATGAGGTTTCATGTTCTTCATCAACAATTATTAACCCCAGCTCTTTAAATGGTAAAAAGATGGAAGAGCGCGCACCAATAACAACCAAGGGTGCACCTGAGTTTACTTTTTGCCAAATTTCTACGCGTTCGTTTGCACTAAATTTAGAGTGAAATGAAAAGGCTTTGTCGCCAAAATATTTGCGTATACGTTGCACAATTTGAGAAGTAAGCGCTATTTCCGGCAATAAAAATAGGACTTGTTTACCTTGCTCTAATTGTTCCTCAATTAGCTTAACATACACGTGTGTTTTACCGCTCGATGTTATGCCATGTAACAATACCGCATCTTTCTCAGTAAATTGTTTGGTTATTAATTGATATGCTTGTTCTTGTTCAGGGTTTAAGGTAAAAGTTTCTGCAAGTTCGGCAGGAATTGCAAGCCTGTCAATGGCATGTTTATATTCAACTAAAATTTGCTTTTTAACCAATGTTTTTAACGCACTTTCACTAAAATTGCCAAACTCAATCAATTGTTTTTTACTTACATGTTCTGTTTGATGTTTTATATGTACCAACGCCATGAGTACATCAAGCTGTTTGGGCGTTTTTTCTAATGTGGCAAATATTTCACTCAGCGCTTTTTCATCCTTGTAGGCATCAGTCAACTTAACACAAGTGATAGTTTTTGGCTTATATTTTTCTTTAATGTCTTCTGAGTAAACGATTACACCTTTGGTGTACAATCCTTTTAACACACCAAATACATTTTTAACATCCAATATAGAGCTTATCTCGCTTATGCTTAAATGAGGAGCAACAGTTAAGGCTTCTGTAATTAAAAACTCCTTATCGGTAAGTTCAATACTATCTAGTTCTGTATCGGGGTTAAGTATTACCAATGTTTCACTTTCAAGCTTAAATGGTGCAGGTAAGGCCGCATTCATCACATCACCCAAGGTACATAAATAGTAATGGCTAATCCAATTCCAAAACCTAAATTGGTGTTCGCTAACTATTGGAGTTTCATCTAAAATAGCATGAATATATTTGGCTTCGTATTCTTGTGGCGGTGTATGCGTTACTTGATAAATAATGCCACTGTAAAATTTCTTTTTGCCAAACTGAACAATCACTCTTTTACCTAATGCAATATCATCAGCCAATTCACTCGGAACCCTATAAGTATATAACTTAGCCAAAGGCAAGGGGAGTATAATTTCTACAAATGTGGCCAATTGATCAGTCAAAACGAAAGGGGTTGTATTAAAACAATTATTTAATTTTAGTAAGCTCCATTAATTTTTGAGCCTTTTTGTAAAACGGTTTTTCATCAGGCAAAGTAACTTTGTTTAACGCAAAAATATTCAGCGTTTTTCCATGCCATTCCCAAGTGCAATATTGCATTCCTTTTAAACCACCAATCAGCACCAAATCACCGTCATAAAATGACCTACAATCGCCACCAATACAGGTTTGGTAGTAGGTAAAATCTTTCAAACCGGAAATATTTCCATTGGTGTAAAATTGTATTGGTATATCATTGTTGGCTTGTTTGTAAATACCGCCCAAAACTAAAGAGTTGATTACACGTTGGGTTGAATAAGGCGGAAAATTGATATTCGAGCTGTCAATTAAGCGTTCATCTGGTTTTACAAATACAAATTGCTCACTGTCTATTTTGTAGCTTAAGTAATAGGCTTGCTCATTTATGTAAATGCTTAAGGGCTTATTATTGATGTAGTTTTCAATAACAATTTGGTTTGATGTTTTGTGGTAAAATGGAAAAGTATGGCTTTCGCTATTATTGTAAAGGAATGTAACAGAGTCAACGTGTCGTTTCAAGATAATTTCCTGCATCTCTAAATGCCCTGTTTTACTAATCGAACGGTATTTCTCTAATGTATCGAGATAGTTAATTAATACCCAATTTCCTTCAAAAAAACTGTAACGGTATTTATTGTACGAACAAGCGCACAACATGAACAACAATAAAACGAAGAGGGGCATTTTATTCACGGGGCTAAAATAGATAAAATTAACCTGATTGCCTACTTAAAGGTGTAAATCAAAAAGTGTGAATTGTTATTAAAAATTAAATTAAAATGTACTTTGCAGTATGATTAAAGTACTATTTGTTTGTTTAGGTAACATTTGCAGATCTCCGCTAGCCGAGGGCGTTTTTCGTCACAAAACAATTGAGCAAGAAGTTAGTCATTTATTTCATGTTGATTCTGCGGGTACAGCATCTTATCACATTGGTTCTTTGCCAGATATACGAAGTAGGGAAATAGCATCAAAAAACGGATTTGAGTTAACGCATAAAGCCCGCGCTTTCAACGAAATGGATTTCAGTGAATTCCACTACATAGTAGCCATGGATAAAAACAACCTGAACAACATTAAACGATTAATGCCCGATGATACAACGAGTAAGATTCTGTTAATGCGTCATTTTGATCTGTTGGCTAAAGATGGTGAAGTTCCTGATCCATATTATGGCGACACCAAAGACTTTGAGCAGGTGTATGATATTTTAAACCGCAGTTGTGATGTGATGCTTGGTCATTTAATGGATGAGTTGAATCAGCCAAAATAAGTCGAGGAATAATCCTCGACCACTGAGTTCATATTTGGTCGAAATAAATACCTGATTCTAGTTTCATTTAGGCGAACATATTTTGCCTTCAAATAAGTCCTTTTCATTTTAACCCAAACAAGGCGAACTGTATTGTTAAACCATTCGCCTTGTTTAATGTTTGGAGCCTTGTTTGTCTATTGAATTACAATTTTTTTATTTATGGCTTTATTAACTGATTTTATTTGGATTAAATAAATTCCTTTTGTTAGTTTACTTAAATCAATTGTTGTTTTTTCATCTTTTAGCGTGTTGGTGTATACCTTTTCTCCTAGGATGTTAAAAATTTCAACGTTTGAAATTATAACATCTATTTTAGATGAAAGCGATATCGTAAATAATCCATCGGTTGGGTTTGGAAAAATACTTATACCTAAATCAATCTCGGCTACTTCAGTATTACCTACACTGGTAATGTTGTAACAGCTTGATGTGTCTGTACAGCCATTTTTCGTAACTATTACAGCATAACTACCATTTAATGAGGGTACAAATGTTTGAGATGTTTCTCCCGGAATTTTGGAATAGGCATTATTGCAATTTACCCATTGATAAGTGGCTTGATTTGCATTGGCAGTTAAGATATTCTTAGATTTTGTCACAGAGGTATCTACTGTGTTTATGGTTAAATTTAATGTTGCTATTGAATCACAACCTTCAATATTTGTGAGTTTTGCGGTGTAAATTCCACTTGATTTGTAGTTTGTGTTGTCCGCAGACCATGTATACGAATCACAAGCAGTTACACTTGCATAAGAGGTATCTACTGTGTTAATAGTTAAATTTAATGTTGCTATTGAATCACAACCTTCAATATTTGTGAGTTTTGCGGTATAAACTCCGCTTGTTTTGTAGTTTGTATTGTTCGCAGACCAAGTGTACGAATCACACGCGGTTACACTTGCAGAACCAGCGTTTGAATGGCAGGGTATCCAAACATTAAAACTTGCTCTGAATTCCGCATCAATTGTAATACTCCCACCGGCATATACTGTATCTTCTGAAACCGCAACAGGGTAAATGGCAGTAGTTTTTTGCTTCGGATTCCAAGTAGTTGCAAATCCTGTTGTGGCATCTAATGCAGCAATGTTGTTTCTTGATTGCCCGCCAATTGAAGTAAACCCACCTCCAGCATAAACTGTAGTGCCTGAAATAGCAATTGAACCAATAGAACCGTTTGCATTTGGATTCCATGAATTTGCAAACCCAGTTGTAGCATCTAATGCAGCAATGTTATTTCTTGATTGCCCGCCAATTGAAGTAAAACCTCCGCCTACATAAACAGTTGTACCTGAAACAACAATTGAACTAGTTGAACCGTTTGCATTTGGATTCCAAGAATTTGCAAACCCAGTTGTAGCGTCTAATGCTGCAATTCTATTTCTAGGTTGCCCGCCAATTGAAGTAAAACTTCCGCCTACATAAACTGTAGTACCTGAAACAGCAATTGAGCCAACATTACCATTTGCATTAGGATTCCAGTTAGTAGCAAGTCCTGTTGTTACATCTAAAGCTGCAATTTTATTTCGGATTTGCCCTCCAATTGATGCGAATGCCCCCCCAACATAAACAGTAGCACCAGAAACAACAATTGGACCAACAGTCCCACTTACATTTGGGTTCCAAGAAGTAGCGAGCCCGGTTGTGGCATCTAATGCAGCAATTCTATTTCTTGTTTGCCCTCCAATTGATGTAAAAGCTCCACCAACATATACTGTATCGCCTGAAATAGCAATTGATGTAACGTCATAACTTGCATTTGGATCCCAATTAGTTGGAAGCCCAGTTGTAGCATCTAATGCTGCAATTCTATTTCTAGTTTGTCCACCAATTGAAGTAAATTTACCTCCAACATATAATTTAGTGCCTGAAATAGCAATTGATAAAACCTGAGAGCTTACAACTGGATTCCACGTTGTGGCAAGTCCAGTTGTGGCATCTAGTGCAGCAATGTTATTTCTAGGTTGTCCTCCAATTAATGCGAAATCACCCCCAACATATACTCTATTTCCTGAAGCTACAATTTGGTGAACCCAATTATCTGCATATGGATCCCAAGCAGTTGCAAGACCTGTTGTTGCATCTAAAGCTGCGATATTTTTTCTTGTTTGGCCTCCAATAGTAGAGAAATTTCCTCCGGCATATACAGTATTTCCTGAAACTGCGATTGATATAACCCTAGAACTAGCATTGGGATTCCAACTTGTCGCAAATCCTGTAGTAGCATCTAAAGCGGCAATGTAATTCCTGTTTTGCCCACCAACTGACGTAAAATAACCTCCCGCATAGACTGTAGTTCCTGATATCGTCATTGAGTAAACATTGTCATTTGCGTTTGGATTCCAGTTAGTTGTGAGTCCAGTAGTTGCATCTAATGCCGCAAGTCTATTTCTTGTTTGCCCTCCAATTGATGTGAAATAACCTCCCGCGTAGACTGTAGTTCCTAAAATAGCAATTGAAACAACCGTATTATTTGCATTTGGGTTCCAAGCAGTTGGTAGACCGGTAGAAGTATTTAAAGCGGCAATTTTATTTCTTGTTCGCCCTCCAATTGAAGTAAAACCTCCACCAACATAGACTGTATCGCCTGCAACAGCAATTGAGTACACAGTACCATTTGCATGAGTCTTCCATGATGTTACAAGACCTGAAATAGTATCTAAAGCGGCAATGTAATTCCTATATTGCCCACCAATTGCAGTGAAAGCACCTCCTACATATACTGTTGTGTCTGACATGGCAATTGAGTAAACTGGATTATTTGCATTTGGATTCCAATTAGTAGCAAGCCCTGTTGTAGCATCTAAAGCGGCAATGTAATTCCTAGTTTGTCCTCCAATTGAAGTGAATCCACCTCCTGCATAAACCGTAGCACCTGAAACAGCAATTGAGCGAATCTCACTATTTGCAATTGGATTCCAAGTTGTTGCAAAGCCAGTAGAAGCTCCTATTGCAGCTATGTAATTCCGGCTTTGGCCACCAATTGATGTGAAAAGACCACCTGCATAAACTGTATCACCTGAAACTACAATTGAGTGAACCCTGTTGTTTGCATTTGGATTCCATAAAGTTACAAGTCCTGTTTTAGCATCAAAAGATGCAATCCTATTTCTTGCTTGCCCTCCAAAATAAGTAAAATCACCACCAACATACACAATATCTCCAGAAATAGCAATTGAATAAACAGCAGCACCAGTTACATGTTTATTCCATGTGGTTGCAAGTCCTGTTGTGGCATCTAAAGCCGCAATTCTACCTCTGTCTTGCCCTCCAATTGAGCTAAAAATTCCCCCTGCATAAATAGTTTTGCCTGAAATTGCAATTGCGTGAACCATATTGTTTGGGCTTGGATTCCAATCGGTTACCTTTCCAAGGTTATTAATGTGGGCCATGTATCTGCGAGCACTATCACCAACCATGGTAAAAGCACCACCTATATACCAACCACCGGTTCCGTCTGGTGTAGCAACATTAATACCTCCATTAGGTTCAGGAAATTCACCAAAAACCTTTTCATCTGCTGTGTTGAGAGCGGCACCATATCGTTTGAATTGACCTACACCCGTGAAATTTCCTCCTGCATACAATATGGAATCATTTATTTTTAATGATGCAACAGAACCATCAAATCCGGCCGCACCAAATAGAGAACTGACTTCTCCTTTGCTTGTTATGTGAGCAATTCGGTTACGAACACTATCACCAACCATGGTAAACTCACCACCTACATACCAGCCCCCATTTCCATCAGGCTCTGAAGCATTTACTGTTCCATTAGGGTTGGCAAATGCGAAATCTGGCTGTCCTGTTGTGGTATCTATTTGCGCACCAAAAGGTTCAATAGGACCTATACTCCTGAAAGCCCCCCCAACGTAAACAATATTTTTTGCGGTATCTTTAAAAATGGCATTAATAGGTCCGTTGGGTTGCCACCAAAGTTTATCTAATTTAAGGTTTTGAGAATTTACACCAGAAATCAAAATAGTGCTGAGCAGCAATAAAAAAAGTTTCTTCATATTAATAAATTAATGGTTTGGTATTGTTCGGGTATTAGAAATATCTTGTCAATTTATAAAAAGTAGGTTTATGATGCATTTTGCTTAACACCCTCTACCACACAAATACACATCAAAACCTTGTATCTTGTTTTATTCGAATAACGTGTAATATTTCGTCATTCCCAAAACTTTACAACTGATTCAATGGTATAAATACGATGCACAAAAAGAGTAACTTCCTCTTGAGTTGTAAACACAAAATAGACAACACCTTCAATTGTGCGTATTTCGTTTAACTAAATCACAACATTAAACCATTTCCGTAGGTTGCTATTATCTTTTTTCCGACAATTAACATCAGCAGGTGTAAAAGAACTAACATCACTACACCAAGGCTTAACAGTAATCTTGTTACTTCGTAAAGTACAAATTACACATTAGCATGAGCTCATTTAAAGTAAAAGGTGGTAATAAACTTAAAGGTGAAATAATTCCTCAAGGCGCTAAAAACGAGGCCTTACAAATTATTTCTGCAGTGCTTTTAACAGCCGAAAAAGTTACCATCCAATATATACCACAAATACGTGATGTTTTAAAATTGATAGAATTACTTGGCGATTTAGGCGTTAAGGTTGAAAAACTATCAGATGATACCTACACTTTTGAAGCCAAAGATGTAAACCTAGAATACTTGCGTAGCGATGATTTTAAGAAAAAAGGTGCGGCCTTACGTGGCTCCATAATGATCATTGGGCCTTTGTTGGCAAGATTTGGAATGGCCTACATACCTGAACCGGGTGGTGATAAAATTGGTCGCAGACCGGTAGATACACACTTGCGTGGATTCGAAAATTTAGGTGCTACGTTTGAGCATTTGCGTGAAGAACGTTTTTATAAAATTAACGGTAAAAACTTACAAGGCACTTATATGATGCTGGATGAAGCATCGGTTACCGGCACTGCAAATATTGCCATGGCAGCAGCTTTAGCTAAAGGCACCACACAAATTTACAATGCTGCTTGCGAACCTTATTTACAGCAATTATGTACAATGATTAACAGCATGGGTGGTAAAATTAGTGGCATAGGCTCTAATTTGCTTACCATTGAAGGTGTTGATGCTCTTGGTGGTTGCACACACCGCATGTTGCCGGATATGATTGAAATAGGCTCGTTTATTGGTTTAGCAGCCGCCACTCAATCGGAGTTATTAATTAAAAATTGTTCTATACCCAATCTAGGTGTAATACCAAACGTATTCCGTAAAATGGGTATTGAGCTGGAATTTAGGGGAGATGATATTTTTGTGCCATCACAAGAAAGCTATAAAATTCAATCGCTGATAGATGGTAGTATTTTAACCATAAAAGACGGCATTTGGCCAGCCTTTACGCCCGATTTAATTTCTATTGCATTGGTTACCGCAACACAAGCCAAAGGCAGTGTGCTCATTCACCAATGGATGTTTGAAAGTCGCTTATTTTTTGTTGACAACCTCATTGATATGGGTGCTAAAATTATACTTTGCGATCCGCATAGGGCAGTGGTTATAGGTAGCAACCGCGAAACAAAATTGCGTGGTATTACCATGAGCTCTCCTGATATTAGGGCGGGTGTGGCTATGCTTATTGCAGCATTGGCAGCAAACGGAACAAGTACCATTAACAATATAGAGCAAATTGATCGTGGTTATCAATTTATTGATAAACGTTTAAATGCAATTGGTGCGGATATAACTCGTATTGATTAACTTAGCGGCCATGTTCAAGTGGCTTATTATTTATTCTGCCTTGATGCTATCAGGTTCAGCATCTGCTCAACGTGCCTTACGTTTGTCAGATACCTTTCCTGTGTTTGAAATGCCAACGTTAGCAGGCGATACTTACAACAACGATAGCACTTTGCAATTCCCAACCATCTACATTTTCTGGGCATCGTGGAGCTTGCAGTCTTTAGAATTAATGGACGAAATTAAACAACATTACAATGTGATTAACCCCACACGAAGAGGGGTTAGACAAATGTATATTGATGTGATAGACATTAGCATTGACACCAAGCCCGATCTACACCGTATAGCAGTTAAGCGAGAATCATTACCGTGGGAACAACATTTAATTGACTACAAAGGATGGGAATCAAGTGTTTTGAATGCTTTGGGCATCACCAAAATTCCTACTTTAATTATTGTAGATAAAAACAAAAAAGTAATTGTAATTGACCCCGAAATTAACCAATTGCGTAATACGTTAAGCAACATCAAGCTCAATACATCTTTGTCAAATTGACATTTTATAACCGCATGGCAATGTATTTGCCCAATTGCACATGAAATCAAAAATTAAAAACTTTTTTAAAGGCATGAATCAAGAGCATACCAACGAACACGCTATGAACAACAATGAGGAAATAAATAACAACCAAGAGCCGGTTAATGCAGAAGGTGAAAATACGTCAGTAAACACCGAAGGAAATGCGGCAGAAACGGCAAATGAGTCAGTACGCGATTTTGAAGCTGAACTAAAAGAAAAAGACGACAAATATTTACGCTTATATGCCGAGTTCGAAAACTATAAACGCAGAACCACAACAGAACGCATTGAGTTGTTTAAAACAGCTGGTCAGGAGATTATGTTGGCCATGATTCCTGTTTTGGACGATTTTGAACGCGCACTTAAAGCCATGGAAACAGCTACCGATGTTACTTCCGTTAAAGAAGGTATTGAGTTAGTAAGCCATAAATTTAAAAACACCTTAGTATCTAAGGGGTTAAAACCTATGGAAAGTATTGGTCAACCTTTTAATGCCGATTTGCATGAAGCCATTACCAATATTCCAGCACCAACAGAAGACATGAAAGACAAGGTGATTGATGAGGTAGAAAAAGGGTATTATCTAGGTGAAAAAGTTATACGTTACGCCAAAGTAGTAGTAGGCGCTTAAATTTTCACATCAACAATCTAAACAGTATTTTAAATAGGTATTGAACGCAATCAACTCAAAAAGTTTGTGGCAATATGAAAAAGACAATGGCAAAAAGAGATTATTACGAAATATTAGGACTTAACCGCAACGCTAGTGTTGACGAGATAAAGAAGGCTTATCGCCAAATGGCTATCAAGTTTCATCCGGATAAAAACCCAGGGGATAAGGCTGCTGAAGACAAGTTTAAAGAAGCAGCAGAAGCCTATGAGGTATTAAGCGACCAAAATAAACGTGCCAATTACGATAGGTTTGGTCATCAAGGTGCGAGCGCATCAGGTGGTGGTTATGGTGGTGGCGGTATGAATATGGACGACATATTCAGCCAATTTGGTGATGTATTTGGTGATGGTGGCAATCCTTTCGAATCTTTTTTTGGTGGAGGTGGAGGCCGTGGCGGAAGACGCAGCGGAGGTGTTAGAGGAAACAATGTACGCATAAAGGTTAAACTTACTTTAAAAGAAATTGCAGAAGGGGTAGAGAAAAAGGTAAAATATAACCGAATGGTTACTGCCGATGGACTTACTTTTAAAACATGT
This sequence comes from Bacteroidetes bacterium UBA6183, assembly GCA_002422865.1. Lineage (GTDB taxonomy): Bacteria > Bacteroidota > Bacteroidia > UKL13-3 > UKL13-3 > UBA6183. The sequence goes on from DITN01000026.1 coordinate 26,398, forward strand.
GCAACCTGCAACGGTGCGGGTCAGGTGCGTAGGGTAACACAAACCTTTTTAGGACAAATGGCCACAACCAGTACTTGTCCTACCTGTAACGGTGCCGGTAAAACAGTTGATAAACGACCTAGTGGTGTTGGAGCAGATGGGTTAGTAGGTAAAGAAGAAATTGTAAGCATAAATATACCAACAGGTGTTGCTGATGGCATGCAATTAAGCATGAGTGGTAAAGGTAATATGGGGCCAAACGGAGGACCTGCAGGCGATTTAATTATTGTTATTGAAGAGTCTGAAGATGCGGTTTTGAAACGTGACGGAAGTAATATTATGTACGACTTACATATCTCTTTTGTTGATGCCGCACTTGGTACTAATGTAGAGATACCAACCGTTGATGGGAAAGTAAAATTAAAAATAGATGCAGGTACGCAGGGTGGTAAGATATTACGTTTACGTGGTAAAGGTTTGCCTGAATTAAACGCTCACCACCGAGGTGATCAATTGGTACATATCAATATTTGGACACCTCAAAAATTGACTTCCGATGAAAAGGAGTTGTTAGAAAAACTGCGTGATGCTGAAAACTTCAAACCGCATCCAGGCAAAAATGATAAAAGCTTTTTTGATAAAATGAGGGAGTATTTCCAATAAAAAAGAAGCCCGCGGTTTACCGCGGGCTTCTTTTTTACTAATATGTTTACAACTGAATTACATTTCAGCTGCATATTTCTTCACCTGCTCATCTAAAATATATTCGTTACCTTCTACATAACCTTCATGCTTCCAAACAATGTTTCCTTTTTTGTCTAACAAAATGGTATAAGGCACGTTATTTACGTTTAGTGCACGTTTTAAATCTTCGTTTACATCAAGTAACACATCAAACTCCCATGCTTGTCCATCTACGTAAGGTTTAACTTTTAATACGTTTTTGGCGTTATCAATCGAAACAGCAACCAAATCAACATTGTATTTTTCTTTCCACGACTCCAAAAGGTTATCGTTAATATTGGTTAACTCCTTTTTGCATGGGGTACACCAAGTAGCCCAAAAATTAATAACCGTAACACGACCTGTCTTGGCATAATCGGCAACATTTTTGTTTTTACCATTTACATCTTTCAGGGTTATGTTGGGTAAGGTTTGTGGGGCTTGAGCAAACACCGATACAAATAGTACAAGTGATAGGGCAAATAAATTGCGTTTCATAATGATTTAAAGTTTAAATGATGTTGTAAATGTATAAAAAATCGTGATAAATAAAACATACATCGTGCCAAAGCATTGTTAACAACGATTTATGTGGGTTAATGCTAAAGCAAATATATTTGATGCACGATACATTTATATCCCAATTCGGTAAACATATGATTAAAGTAGGTATATTTTTCGGAGGTTCATCGCGTGAGCGTGAGGTAAGTTTTGCGGGCGGACGTACCGTTTATGACAATTTAGATAAAAACCTGTTTGAGGCTGTTCCCATTTTTGTGGATAGTTTCAATAATTTTATTCTCTTAAACTGGGAGTTTATATACAAAGGCAGTATTCGCGATTTTTACCCAACGGTAAGTGCTTTACACAATCAACAAAAGCCCTTGCAAATTTATGCCGAAAGCTTGCCCGAGGCACACCAAGATAACGGTAAAAAAATAGCTGCTCAATTGGGTAAAATATTAAAGCCCGAAGAGTTAAGTCAGTACATGGATTTTGCCTTTTTAGCCCTACATGGTATGTATGGCGAAGATGGTACTATACAAGGTTTGTTAGAGTGGTTTGATATTCCTTACACCGGTTCTGGTATTATGCCAAGTGCTATTGGCATGCACAAAAAAACACAGAAAACCATGCTGCAACATGCCGGGTTTAATAGTCCTAAGTTTTTAGGTATTACCAAACAAAGCTGGCAAACTGCAGATAGAAAAAAACTATTGGCAGAGGTAAAAAAACAAGTGGGCTTGCCTTTTGTAATCAAACCGGCAAACCAAGGTTCATCGGTAGGGGTAAGTGTAATTACCGAAAATAATATTGGTGATTTTGAACGTGCAGTTGATGCTTCTTTTTTTATTCAAACCCTTGAAAAAAAGCAATGGGTAGGGAAGAGTGAGGCGGATAAATTGGCCTTATTGCAAAAAATAGCTGATGTAAAAGAAGGTATTTCTTTCCCTGTTTTGGTAGAGGGTGCATTGGTTTATAACCCCGATCAGTTGTATGTGTTGTTGGATAAACACTTTGCTAAAAAATCAAATTTAAAAATTGAAAGTATATACAGCGAAACCGAGTGTTTAATTGAAGGTTTTATCAAAGGTCGCGAGTTTAGCTGTATTGTTATCAAAGATGAAAATGGAAAAGCCATTGCTTTACCGCCAACTGAAATTGTAAAAGGTACTGAGGTTTACGATTACCGCAGCAAATACTTACCGGGCTTATCGCGTAAGGTAACACCTATTGATATTGCCGAAAAACAAGTACAAAACATACGCAAAGAATGTGTGCGTTTGTTCGAGTTTTTTAAGTTTAATACCTATGCGCGTATTGATGGATTTATTACTGCCAAGAACGAAATTTTCTTAAACGATCCGAATACCACTTCGGGCATGATGCCTTCTTCGTTTTTCTTTCATCAAGCGGCTGAAATTGGTTTAAATCCATCGCAGTTTTTAACTTACATCATTCGTACTTCATTAGCAGAAAGGGTTGCAAACAGTCCTGTTCATTTCCATTACCAAAAGTTGTTAAACGGTTTGGACAGTGCCATCAAAACCAATAAAAAACAACAGCAACAAAAAAAGCGTGTGGCTGTATTTATGGGTGGTTATAGCACCGAGCGCCACATAAGTGTAGAGAGCGGACGTAACATATATGAGAAGTTGGCATCAAGTAGCAAATACCAGCCTTTCCCGGTTTTTGTTACTGGAGATGATAAGTCGCATACCTTACATGTAATTCCTATCAACGTAATGCTAAAAGACAATGCAGATGATATACGCGAAAAAGTATTCCATTTTAAGCGTGCTGCAGTTGTCGAAAAAATTATTGTGGAGTGTAAATCCATCATCGAAAAATATGGTAACTCACAAAACTTATTTGCACCCAAACAAATTACTTACAAGCAATTGGCTAAAATGGCCGATGCGGTGTTTATTGCCTTACATGGCCGCCCGGGTGAGGATGGAACCGTACAAAAGGAATTGAACAAATTGCGCATTCCTTACAATGGTTCGGGTGTTGAAAGTTCACAAATTACCATCAATAAATTTGAAACCAACAAGCTGTTGCGTGCCAAAGGATTTAATGTGGCCGAGCATATGTTGGTGTTTGATACTGATTGGAAAAAAGACAGCAAAAAGTTGATTGCGGCTATTGAAAAAATTGGTTATCCGCTTATTGCAAAACCTGCTGATGATGGCTGTAGCAGTGCCGTTAAAAAAATTAAAACACGTGTAGAGTTGGTTAATTATGCCGAGGGTGTGTTTAGAAATACACTGAATATTACACCTGCATTGGCCAATAAATTAGGGTTGAAACCTAAAGAAGAATTCCCTAAAAAGAATTACTTTTTGGTGGAAGGTTTTATTGATAGAAATAATGCCGCTCACTTTTTGGAAATAACAGGAGGGATGTTAACCACTTACGATGCCAAAGGTAAATTGGTGTACGAATCGTTTGAACCAAGTGAAGCTTTGGCCGAAGGTGAAATATTAAGTTTAGAAGAAAAGTTTTTGGCGGGGCAAGGACAAAACATTACACCTGCACGTTACCATAAAAACGAAAAAATACGTTTGGCCATTAGCAAACAAGTACAACAAGTTTTGGTTGAAGGTGCTAAGGTATTAAACGTACAAGGTTATTGCCGCATTGATGCGTTTGTGCGCATTGATAAAAAGAATAAACCCGAAGTTGTTTTTATTGAAGTGAACTCGTTACCGGGTATGACTCCCGCAACGGCAATTTTTCATCAATGTGCTTTAAATGGTTATAAACCTTACGAGTTTATTGATGCCATTTTAGAGTTTGGTGCAGCGCGCACCGCAAAAGGTTTGTAGGGGTGATGATGCATTGTATAAGAACAGACTCAACCCACGCTGATTTTAAAAAGCTGGTAACCGAACTGGATGCAGAATTACGCATTCGCGATGGTGACGAATCTGAGTTTTATGAGCAGTTTAATAAATCAGATTCCATAAAATATGCGGTGGTTATTTACCAAGATGGAATACCTGTTGGTTGTGGTGCTTTGCGTCCGTATACCAAAGATAGCATAGAAGTAAAACGTATGTATGTGCCTTTGGAGCATAGGAGTAAGGGCATAGCATCTTTGGTAGTAAACGAGCTAGAAAAATGGGCCATTGAGTTGGGTTTTTATCACTTGATTTTAGAAACAGGTATTCGTCAACCCGAAGCCATTAGGCTTTACACCAAAAACGGTTATAACAGTATACCTAACTACGGACAATATGAAGGTGTGAGTAGCAGTGTTTGTTTTGAAAAACACTTGAAATAATCAACGAATTAGAAATCTCCTTGCAATGTAAAACGCTCATTGCACAAAAAAAAACAGGCTGCCTCATATGTTGAAGCAGCCTGTTTTAGTTTAATATGTTTTATGATTAACCTTTAATCACCAATTTCTGACCAACATTGATGCGGTTGCCTTTTAGCTTATTCCAACGTTTTAAGTCGGTTTCGCTTACGTTGTATTTATTGGCAATTTTACCCAACGAGTCGCCACGTTTTACAGTAATGGTTCGGCTGTTGGTTGTTTTTTTCTTGTTGTTTGAAGCCAGTTGTTGTTTTTTCTCGATGGCAATCTGACGGTTCATGGCCATTAATTGCTCGTTGCTACTTTGTTTAAAGCTGGTATCGTTTATTGATGCAAACTTAACGGCTTTGTTGTAAGGCAACGTTAACGTAACTTTTTCTATACCAAACGGAATCACAGAGCGCCTTAATGCCGGGTTGTAATCCAACAACTCTTCTAAACTCATATCTAAATTACTGGCAAGTAAACCCAAGTTGTATGAAGCATCCACATGCACCGTATCGGTATGAAACTCAATGTCCATGTTCTCGGCAGGGTATATGTTATGCTCCGATGCGTAGTTCATCATGTATGCAGCTGCAATAAATGCCGGCACATAACCACGGGTTTCACCCGGAAGGTATTTTTGTATGGCCCAAAAGTTTTTAACGCCTCCGGCTTTTCTAATAGCTTTGTTTACGTTACCCGGACCACAATTGTACGATGCAATCACCAATAACCAATCGCCATAAATACGGTACGAATTACGCAAGTATTTAATGGCTGCTTCGGTAGATTTTTGTACATCTCTACGTTCGTCATAAATAGCTGTAGTTTTTAAACCGTACATACGTCCTGTTGGTGCCATAAACTGCCACATACCGGCTGCGCCTACAGGCGAGGTAGCCATTGGGTTTAAGGCCGACTCAATAACCGCCAAATACTTCAATTCCAGAGGCATATTAGCCCTATCCAATGCTTCTTCAAACATGGGGAAATAGTATTTACTCCACGCCAATATTTTTGACGACAGGTTACGTTTACGAATGGTATATAGGTTTACATAAGGTTTAACGTACTCGTTAAACGGTAAAGGTATTTCTGATTCAAGCAACGAAAGGCGGTAAGCCATTACAGAGTCTGCATAAATAGGCACATCTCTTTCTTCGAAGCCATAAATATTTAAATCTCCTTGAGATTTTTTAGGGTACAACTTATTGCGTAACTTAATGGTATTGGTATCAACCAAAGCCAGTGTTTCCTCGTCTACATTAGAGCCAATCAATTGAGCAAACGACTGGGTACCTGTAAACAGTAACGTTCCGGTTAGTATGTACGATAAAAATTTATTCATTCAGTAGTGTTATCAATAGCACTAAGTACCATTGGGTGAATAACAAACATAACCTTTTTGAGGCAAAATGCCCAATTGGATTTGTGGATTTTCTACACTATAACGGTAAAGTGCCTTATTTATTGGGCGATATGCCATCCTTCGCCAAGGCTTCAGATGCTGAGACTCATCCTTCGCCAAGGCTTCGGATG
>DITN01000046.1 GCA_002422865.1 Bacteroidetes bacterium UBA6183
TGATTATGCGCATCATCCAACAGAATTAGAAGCCATTATCGGTTCGGTAAAAAAAATGTATGCGGATAAAAAAGTATTAGCCTTGTTTCAACCGCATTTATACAGTCGTACCCGCGATTTTGTGGATGGTTTTGCATCAAGCCTTTCGTTAGCCGATGAAGTATTGTTGTTGGATATTTATCCTGCACGAGAACTTCCAATACCCGATGTAACATCAGCAATAATTTTTGATAAAATTACAACGAAAGAAAAAACATTGTGCACCAAAAGTGAGGTATTGGCATTAATCAAAACCAAAAACATAGAAGTAATATTAACCTTGGGTGCAGGAGATATTGATACTTTAATTGAACCCATAAAAAATTATTTAGACACAATTAGCTAGTTACGTTAATGGCATTTGATAAACATAAATTTTTAAGCAAAGCAAAAAAAGTTGGCTACATCACACTTTGGTTGGTGTTGGTTGCCGGACTTTTTGTGAGTCTTGCGTTTATCAATAAACAAGAAAAAGAAACAATTTGTACCGAAATTAACGTACACATAGAACCAACTGAAGCTGCCTATTTTGTGGACAGGGAAATGGTGTTAAAAACCATCAGAAAAGATGGCAACGAAAAAAAGATAATTGGTATCCCCATAAACAGCATCGGTATTCCATGGTTAGAGCATAAACTTCGCAACAATCCGATGGTAAAAACGGCAGAAGTGTATACAGATATGAACGGTAGACTAAATATCAACATACTTCAACGCAGGCCCATACTACGTGTTATGAATGCTTTTGAGGAGAGTTTTTATTTGGATGAAAACGGACTAAAAATGCCGCTATCGCCTGATTATACTGCACACGTACCCATTGCAAGCGGTTATATTTTTGAACATGGTAATGGTAGAGACACCGCCCAAACCGAGACTTTACGCCAATTGTTTAAGATAGCCACATATGTTGATAAAGATACTTTTTGGAACGCGCAGATAGAACAGATATTTGTTACAGCTGAAAGTGAGTTTACACTTATTCCGAATATAGGTGATCAAACCATCGATTTTGGCGATGCTACAGATACAGATGATAAGTTTAAACGATTGATGCTCTTTTATAAAGAGGCCATGAATCGGGTTGGCTGGGAAACTTACAGTAGCATTACAGTAAAGTTTAAGAATCAAATTGTTTGTAAAAAGAAAAATAACCCATAGCTGCCATGGCGCAATTAAGTAAAGTAATAGTAGGATTAGATATTGGAACCACGAAAGTGTGTGCCATCATTGGAGCCAAAAACGAATTTGGTAAAGTGGAGATATTGGGCATGGGAAAGGCCGATTCTCTTGGTGTAATTAGAGGTGAGGTGCGCAATATCGATAAAACGGTAAAAGCCATTCGCGAAGCTATTGATAAAGCCAAAGCGAGCATGCAAGATAGCAATGTTCGTATCGAAATTAACTCGGTACACGTGGGTATTGCAGGCCAGCATATAAAAAGTAAACAACACCGCAACAGCATAAGTCGTAACAACCCCGAGGATGAAATTATTTTAGAAGAGGTTGTTAACTTTATAAAAGAAACTGAAAAACTAGCATTGCCTCCGGGTGATAAAATTATTCATGTACTTCCACAAGAATATCAGGTAGATGATTTTACAGATGTGATAGACCCGGTGGGTATGGCAGGTGTTCGTTTATCGGCCAACTTCCACATCATCACCGGTCATGTTGAAGCCATCAAAAACATCAACAAAAGTGTGCACCGTGCAGGTTTAGATGTGGCCGATTTAATATTGGAACCACTTTCGTCAGCAGAATCTGTACTTACTCCTGAAGAAATGGAAGCCGGTATTTGTTTGGTTGATATTGGAGGTGGAACAACAGATGTAGCCATTTTTAAAAATGGTATCATCAGGCATACTGCAGTTATTCCTTTTGGAGGTAATATTATTACCGAAGACGTGGTAGAAGGATGCCAAGTTTTACGCAACCAAGCTGAATTATTAAAAGTAAAATTCGGATCAGCGGTAGCCGAAGAAAATAAAGAAAATGAAATTGTTTGCATTCCGGGTTTTCATGGTCGACCTCCAAAAGAGGTTTCTATCAAAAACTTGGCAATGGTAATTCAGGCGCGCGTTGAAGAAATATTTGAATCTGTGCTTTATCAAATAAAAAGTTCAGGATACGAACGTAAACTTAATGCAGGCATTGTAATCACCGGTGGTGGTTCTCAGCTAAAAGACTTAAGTAAATTGGTTGAGTATGTTACCGGGTTGGATACACGCATTGGTTATCCAAACGAGCACATTGCAAAATCAATTGTTGATGAAATAAAAAGCCCAATGTATGCTACTGCGGTAGGATTGGTACTTAAAGGATTAAACGAAGGATACGAAGTAAATATAGAGTCGGTTACCGAAGAAACACCAAATGCAGCTTCAGCTAAACCACAAAAAACCGGAGGTTTTTTAAACAAATGGTTAGAAAAAGGAATGCAATGGTTGAACGATGACGACATGAAAGATTTTTAATTTAAAACCCACTAAAAACAAACCGATATGAACGCTTTAAAATTTGATCTTCCTAAAGATAAATCAAGCATTATAAAAGTGCTTGGTGTAGGCGGAGGAGGCGGAAATGCCGTTAATCACATGTTTAACCAAGGCATTAAAGGGGTTGATTTTGTTATTTGTAATACCGATTTACAAGCGCTGGAAGCTAGCCCTATTCCTAATAAAATTCAACTTGGTGCCAGCCTAACGGCAGGACTTGGTGCAGGTGCTGATCCTGAAAAAGGACATAATAGCGCGATGGAAGCCATTGAAGACATTATTGAAGTATTGGGGGTAAATACCAAAATGCTTTTTGTTACCGCAGGTATGGGTGGTGGAACCGGTACAGGTGCTGCTCCGGTAATTGCAAAAGCTGCACGCGAACTTGATATTTTAACGGTGGGTATTGTAACTACTCCGTTTAATTTTGAAGGTAAAAAACGTAAAAGTCATGCCGAAGAAGGTATCGAACAATTAAAACGTAGTGTTGATTGTTTGCTTATCATTAACAACGATAAGATAAAAGACATGTATGGTAATTTACCTATTCGTACAGCCTTTAGTCATGCCAACGATATTTTAACCATTGCCGCAAAAGGTATTGCTGAAATTATTACCTACCCGGGTTACATTAACGTGGATTTTGAAGACGTTAAAACGGTAATGCGTAACAGTGGTGTTGCTTTAATGGGTAGTGCAAGTGCAGAAGGTGAAAATAGAGCAATGGATGCTGTTAGAGGTGCATTAGCTTCTCCGTTATTAAACGATAACCAAATACATGGTGCCAAAAATATTTTATTAAACATATCATTTGGTTCGAATGAAGTTTTAATGGACGAGATTGATACCATATCAAACTTTGTGCAGGAACAAGCCGGGCAAAATGCAGATGTAATATTTGGAACTTCTATTGATGAAACTTTAGGTGATAAATTAGCGGTTACCATTATTTGTACCGGTTTTGAAAGCAGAGAGAATAAAATAACCTACGCACAAAATAATGTGGTTAAAGAACCAACAAAACATGTTTTGTACGAAACACCTGCAAAACCACAAATGATTGTTGCCAATCCTTTAGCAGATGTAGTTAAGCCGATTGCTCCTGTTGTAGAGCCTCAAGCGGAAATCACACCTGAACCACTGGTTGAAGTTATTCCTGAACCGATAGCAGTTGTTAATCCGATTATAGAAACACCGGTCGTTGAAGACGATATTGTGCGTTTTGAACTTGAGGAAATAGAAGCCGTGGTAGAGCCGGTTATTGAACAGCAAATTGTAGAAGAGATTGAAATGCCGGTTGCTGAAGTTGAAATACCACAAATTGAAATGACTCAGGAACCCTTCATAAAAACCATCGAACCGGTGTTAAATGAAATAGAATTACCAGAGTTAAACGATGAGCTGATGGAAACTCCTCCTGCTGAGTATAACAACAATTTTGTAAATGAGGTAGAGGAGTCAGCTGCTTTAAATATGGAAGAAGATTTTGATTTTGAGATGAAAGAAGAAACTTCTGCTAACACCACAGATCAAGAAGAGCGCATTAAACAAAGTATCGCCCGGTTGAAAAAAATAAAAGAATTAAACCTACAGATTAACACACCGGTTGGTTTAAGAGATTTAGAGAAAGAGCCTGCTTATGTGCGTAGACAAAAGAAGTTAAACGAAGTACCACACTCATCAGAAAATGCAGTTTCGCGTTTAAGTTTGTTTGATGACGGAACCAATAACGGTATACGTACAAACAATAGCTTTTTACATGATAATGTAGACTAACCATTTTTAAAACTCATTCTAAAAGGCCCTTACAGGGCCTTTTTTATTATCAACCGCTGATGTAAAATACCAGGTTATTTAACACCAAAATACGAACCTTGCTATACATAATTATCCGATTATATCCGGTTCTTTTTAATCCATTATTGTTCGCTAATAAATCTATTTATAATTTAGTGATGTAACCATTACATTAATCTAACTCCTAATATGCGGAGCCAAGGTTAATTTGTAGTTAATCTACTAAAACCATGAATAGAAATAGCCAATCTATCACGCATCCAAAATTCTTACTCATATTAACATTCATACTCAATGGTATGTTAAGTTATTCGCAAACCGCATTTAACATGAGTAACAGCGACTACTCCTGTAACTTTTCTGATGTAGCTGCTTGGAGCAATAACTTTAGCAGTGGAAACGGAACAGCGAATTGGTTATCAGTTGGAATTAATGCAACAGGTACAATTCCTGACGGAACAAAAACAACAGTTTCATCATCAACTTTTAGCAGCGGAACATCAGGGGGCATTCAAAAAGGGAATGGAAGTATTCAGCTTCTCTCAACCGGTTCCACCGCATTTGGAAATGCAGTTGCAGTTGATTTATACTTTAACTTCACCAATAGAATTGCAGGAACTTTATCCTTTGATTATGAATGTATTTTTAACGCCACAGGAGATAGGGGTTCATCACTAAAAGTATACACCAGTATTGATGGTTTAACCTGGAGCGAACTTGGCATCAACACCATTTCTGTTGTGAATAATGTATCATCATCAGGATCTGTTTTAGCCTTTATTTTGCCGTCATCATTTAATAATAGCTCAAACGCTCGCATAAGATTTTATCAGTTTTCTAATGATGTTGGAACAACGGGATCAAGAGCGAAAATAAGCATCGATAATATAAGTGTTACGTCTACTTCACCTGCTGCCCAGCAAGAAATCAATATCAAACAAAACCAAACAATAATTACCAATAATACTTTCTATTCTTTTCAAAATCAAAACATAGGTACTTCGTCAAACCCTATTGAGTTTACCATTGAGAATTTAGGATTAGCACATCTAACTTTATCAACAGGTACCAAAATAAACATAAGCGGAGCAGATGCCACATCATTTGCTGCAAATGAATCTGCAACACTGGATACCATTTTGGCTATGGGCTATACCACATTTACTGTTATTTTTAATCCATTAACAGCCGGAAACAAAAGTGCAGTTTTATCAATTTCAAATAATGATGGAGATGAACAGCCATTTATTATCAACATATCGGGTATTGCATTACAAGCCACATTAAGCACCGATTATTTTAGAAGTAAACAAAGTGGCAATTGGAATTCAATCAATACATGGGAAAGTTCATCAGATAACGCCAATTGGATAAATGCTACTTTAACACCCGATTATAACGCAAATACCATTGCCATAAAAAACAATCACGTAGTTACCATTACATCAACAACAAGCTACGACCAGTTGACAGTTGAAGCAGGGGCACACGTAACTATAGCTGCAGGTGTAGCACACACACTAAACAATGGAACGGGAGCAGATTTAACCATTAATGGAACTTGGGAAAACACGGGGAGTACTTGGACCACAACAGGGGCCAGTTGGTTAATAAATGATGGAGGAACATACATTCACAACACAACAAGTGCCATCGCAACGCCTTTGAACGCGGCCACTTTATCGGCAGCCAGCAATTTTATTTATAGGGGAAGTTCCACATTAAACCCAACCATATCCACATCTGGCAGAACATATGGTAATCTATCTTTCGAGAGTTCATCAGGAACTTGGAATGTATCTACGTCAGGTACAAACCCTCTTACCATTAAAGGTAACTTTACCATAGGAAATAATGTTATATACGCAACCACACAAACAGGACTCATTACCATTGAAGGTAACTTAACCAACAACGGATCAATGATAAATGGTAGTAACAACCAATCTTACTTGTTTAATGGTAACAATAAAACAATTGGAGGAAATTCGTCTGTAACTTTCAATCAACTTACCATTAACACTGCTTCATCCATCACAATAATTACCCCAACTATAGTAACAAGTGGACTCAATTTAAACAATGGAACGTTATCATTAGACTCCTCGTCTTTGACTTTAAACCAATCGCCTAATCAAACAACCGGAAACATAGATCCAAGTAATGGCACCATTATTTTTACAAATTCCACTCCTATCATATTTTCATCATTATACATTTCAGGTGGTATTAAAAACCTTACGAACAATAGCAGCAGCAGTATAACACTATCTGATTCGACTGCAATTACAGGAGTGTTGACACTTACAAACGGTACATTTAATGCCAATAATCATTTAACACTAACCTCAAGTGCTTCGATAGTCTACCAAGGTGGTACGATTACCAATTATAGTATATCCGAAACTTTAAATAACTTAACCTTAGCGAACGGAACAATAAGTTTAAGTGAAAACCTAACGCTATTGGGTAGTTTAAATCTTGTTGATGCAATTATTGATTTTGGAAACAAAAGTATAACCATTAACGGTAATGTTACACGCAAAACAGGTACAATAAGAAGCAGCGGAGGTACATTAACACTTTTAGGAACAGAGCATGATACTTTGTATTTCGACCAAACCAACTCAGGCATTACAAACCAACTGAAAGATCTTAACATAAACAAGGCAAATGCAGCCATACACTTGGGTAATAGTGTTATAATTACCGATAACGGAACGGTAAATATTACTGCGGGAACTTTGGCAAGTAATGGCCATCTTAAACTAATCTCTACTGCAAATGGAACAGGAAGGATTGCAGAATTGACTACGGGAGCGAATATTACAGGCAATGTAGAAATACAGCGTTATATGGTAGGTGGTGCAGCAAGTCAACGTGGTTGGAGATACATGAGCTCACCGGTAACCAATACAACCTATGCGCAATTGATAGATGACATTTTTATCACAGGACCCGGAGGAGCGACTAATGGGTTTGATGCAGCCGGAAGTAGTTCATCACTTATGACTTATGAAGAAAGTACTAGCCGGGGTTGGAAAAATATAAGCTCTCCATCAAACAACTGGCCTTCGGGTAAGGGTGCAATTGTATTTTTCAGGGGCGATAGAACACAAACATCATCAATAACCAACACCTCTGTTTCGCCTAACAGTTTTGCACTTGATTACATTGGCAACATAAACTCAGGTAACGTAATCGTAAATCTTGATTATAACAACACAATTGGTTTAGCCGTAGATCAAGGTTGGAATTTAACAGGAAACCCTTACCCAAGCCAAATTGATTGGGATTTGGTAACTAAAACAAGTGGTGTTAATAGTCATTACTATTTGGTAAATCCAAACACGAAAAACTATTTAAGTGCAAACACAGGCGTTATAGCAATCGGACAAGGTTTTTTCGTGCAAGTTAATGCTCCAGGTCAATCTATAACTTTTGAAGAAAACGATAAAACTTCAACCAATGGAACCGCTTATTTCAAAAGTGGATCAGAACCTCTAATCATAAAAATGAATTTAGATAGTGTGCAGCATGATTTAGTTAAAATATTTTTTGTAAACAACGCGGACAGAAACTACCTATTTAGTGAGGATGCCATTAAACTAACAAATTCAGTGTATAATATAAGTGTAGTTACACCAAATAATATTGACGTACAAAACAATTATGTGCCTACATTGAGCTCTTCTGGATCTGACACCTTTGAACTAAAAGTCACATCAACAACAAATACTACTTACCGTTTAAGCTTTGAAAACTTCTCGCAAATACATCCTACTAAAGCTGTTTTATTAGTTGACAAACAAAATAATAGTATCACCAATTTAAGAATATCGCCAAACTATCAATTTGCTATTAATAACAACCAAAGCAATAGTTTTGGAAACCGATTTTTATTAGTGATTACTAACCAAAATAATCCTTTGCCACTTAAATTAGCAGAGTTTATTGGTATTCGTAATAGCACCGAAAATATACTTAAATGGACAACTTCATCCGAAAAAAATATTTTAGGATTTGAAGTGCAAAAATCACCGAATGGAATTGATTTTGAAACCATAGGATTAGTGGAAGCAAAAAATCAAAATACGACAACTCAATATAGTTTTAAAGACAAACAGATTAGTAGTTACAAAAACTACTACAGGTTAAAAATTAACAACAATAATAAATCAGATTATTCGAATATTGTTGTCCTTAACACAGAAGATTTTGCAAAAAAAAATGTAATCCAAGTGCACCCTAACCCTGCACAAAACAAACTGAACATCATTACTTATGAAGAGAGCACCATTGGTACGATTTGTATTTTCAATTTACATGGAAAAGTTATTCAATGTTTAAATGGCATAAACCAAATTGATATAAATGACCTTGTTATTGGGCACTACATTCTGCAAGTTGAAATTAACGGAATAATTACCCGAGCAAAGTTCAGTAAACAGGCAGATTAAGAAGGTCATTAAAATTGTATTTATTTTTTAATGATTAACCTAGAAGGCGTAAATCAAATATATGTCAATGACAAACTATAATATCATTTAAAACACAAATAATGTTACTTATAGTTCAAAATACACCATCTAACCTACTTGCCTGATAGCTTTTTCAATATATTAACATCCGTTTGTTTCTTAAAGCACCACATTTATTATAATATATAGCAACAGGTATTATTATGGCAGAAAAGTTACACATAGATTAAGTATTTTAATACATTTGCTTACATAATTACTAAGCTATGATTAAACTATTAACCACCACGAAAACGCTTTTTATTACAACTTTTACATTATTTATTACAATTAATGCTAAAGCACAAGTTAGTATTTCTGCTCTTGGTGCTGCTTACAACCAAAATTTTGATGGTCTTGCAAATACCGGAACGGGATTTTCACCTGTTACAGGGTGGGAAATTGCTGAGCCACCGATTGGTGATGACTTTTGTGATGCAGGGGATGGAAGCTCTGCTGTAAGTGGTATATACAGTTTTGGAACAGGAACAAATACTGACAGAGCGTTAGGCTCAATAACAGGTAGTTTAAATGAGCCAATGTTGATTGGTGCTAAATTTACAAATGGTACAGGTGTAAATATCTCAAGTATCTCTATTCAATATACCGGAGAACAATGGAGATTAGGCCAAACATTGTTATCAGACAAACTAATTTTTGAATACAGCACAGATGCGGGTAATTTAGGCGCAAGTGGTACATGGGTACAAGTGACAGCTTTAGACTTCACCTCTCCTATTACTTCAGGCTCAGTTGGGGCATTAGATGGAAACTTAACAGCAAATAGAACAACAATTACAGCAAATCTTGCCGTTAACATTCCGGCTACAACTGGTTTTATTTATATAAGATGGAGAGATCAGCAGGTAGGTACTAACGACCATTGTTTAGGAATTGATGACTTTAGTTTAACTGCATATGCCAATCTAACGGCTGGTTCTTATCCAGAAATGATGGTTGATGGCACTTTAACCTTAGCGGGGAATGTAACAGTAACAGGCACTACAAACTTTATCAGTGGTTCATCGAAAATAGATATTGGTTCAAACACTTTGACAATATCTGGAGACGTATCCGGTACACCATTGTTTAAGGGCAGTCATACTTCTAATTTGGTAATTAGTGGCAGTGGTACAGTGGGTACTATTAACTTTGATCAAACTACACCTGGTACAACAAATGTGCTTGATAATTTAACAATAAATCGTACAGGTGCTACTGTTACTTTGGGTAATTCCCTAAATATTTCGGATTTAGATGGGAGTGTGAATTTAACAGCTGGCACATTAGCTACTGGCGGAAACTTAACACTATTATCAACTTTTGATGGCACTGCGAGAATAGGAGCTCTTTCAAGTGGTGTTTCTGATTTAACAGGAAATGTTATTGCACAGCGATATATGCAGGGGACAAATATTGTTTGGAGAAACTGGAGAACCATGGGACCAACAACAACTAATTTTACAGTTGCTCAACTTGTGGATGATATTTTTGTGACCGGACCAGGTGGTACTGCAAATGGATTTGATGCCAATGGAACAAACTCATCTGTAATGTTCTACCAAGAAAACACTACTGGAGGTAGAGGCTGGAAATCAATAACCAATACAACTCATGCTATTGACCCAGGTATTGGTATGTTAGTGTTTTATAGAGGAGATAGAACACAAACATCATCTATAACTAATTCATCAACTGTTCCTAACGCAACAACAATGGATATTACCGGACCGATTAACAAAGGTAATATTCCTGTAAACTTGAGTTATACCAACACCGCAGACCCCACAAATGATGGATGGAACTTCCTATCAAATCCTTATCCAAGCCAAATTTTATGGAATAATACCATAACCAAAGGGCCATCCGTTGATAATTTTATATCAGTTTGGGTGCCTAATTCTGATTCTTATCTTGCCGATGACGATATTATAATTGGTGCACATCAAGGTTTTTTTGTTCAAACAACTGCCGCCTCACAATCTGTGACTTTTGAAGAAAATGATAAAGTGACAAGTGGATTTACCCCATATTTTAAAACGTCATTAAATCCTTTTGCAATAAAAATGTTTACTGACAGCATCAGACACGATATTATTAAATTAACTTTTTCATCAGGGGCGAGTAAAAATTATGTCTTTAAAGAGGATGGTTTAAAAATGCTAAATCCCAAAATTAACATTGGTTATTTAACCCCTAATAATAGAACTGTTCAGGTCAACACGATACCAAACCTCACTAATAATAGTACAGATACTTTTATTATCTCAACAACTTCAATAAGCAGTGGAACATTTTGGTTAACTTTTGAAGACAAAGCCATTTTACCTTCTAACAAGAATGTGTTTTTAGTTGATGGTTTCAACAACAATATTATAGATGTTAAAACAGCAAACAATTATACATTTACCATCAATAACTCAAATAGTTTAACTTACGGAAACCGCTTTAAATTAATTATTACTGACCAATACAGTGCATTACCGGTTAAGTTAACTTCATTTACAGGAGAAAAACTAGGTGAGTCTAACTTATTAAAATGGACCTCAGTGAACGAGAAAAACTTAGTTAGTTACGAAATTGAAAAAAGTGTAGATGGTAAAAACTTCGAATCAATTGGATTAGTTAAAGCTACTAATTCATCATCAACCATAAACTATAATTTTGTTGATGAAAACTTAGAAGCAACAACTTTAAACTATTATCGCCTAAAGATTAATGAGACAAAAGGTATCAACAGTTACTCAAACATTATTAATATATCAAACAACGCATTGCAAAATGTAGCAGTTGATATTTTTCCTAACCCAGCACAAAACAACATTAACATCAAGTTGTATGACAACAATACTTTCGAATCTGCTATAGTATTTGACATTAATGGTAAACAGGTTTTAAGTACAACCACAGCAGAAAATATTAATGTCTCATTATTGTTACCGGGAGTTTATACCATTAAAATTAAAACCAACTCTGGCGAACAAAAAGTTAAATTTATAAAGCAATAGTATAACCAATTAATAATAATCTGTTTATACCAGATAATTAACTTGCCACAAGGCAAAAGTTATTTGTGAGATAGATTTCAATAACATTAAACGAGAATACCCAAGATGAAGATCAGTAAGACCGTAAAATATATTATCCTCTCGGTACTATTAACAATTGCCAATGGTGCATTTGCTCAATACTCGGAAGAATACGGATATAATGAAGATGATTACGATGGCGATTACGAATACAATAGTTATAACAATAATTACTATCAAAGATACTCTGAAGATGAATACCGTAAACGTCAAGAGCGATTCTACAAAAAAAGCTATGAAGAAGAGGATTTGTACAACGGTGGATACCGCAGAAAAAACTATTCTTCATCAGAAAGTTACTATGGCGTTGGTGGATTGAACATGGGTGGCGTTGGCTCTAAAGCAAACTCGTGGTTTGGAGGAAGTAGCAACAATGATTTACCTGAACCAATAAAACCAAGGAATTTTAACGGACTTGACAATAAAGAAGTAGGAATAACCGATGGTATTGACCGTATTTCTGATGATGCTAAAGGTGGTGTAAACACAAGTTCAGACCCGGACAAAGGCGTGGGTGAAATCAATCCGGGTGATGACAAAAAAACGGAAACAGCTCCCCCACCTCCTGATGAACCGGATATTCCTGTTAACACGGCAATTCCTTTTTTAATTGCAGCAGGTTTATTGATTGCAGGATTAAAATTAAATAAATATAAAAACGCGTTAGCTAACTAACGCGTTTTTTATTAGTTGTTGATCAATTGCCAAAATTGTTCGGAACTACTTGCAGGTATGCCGCATGATTTATCAAGACATCGATAGTATTTTACATCTTCCATTAGTTGTTTATCTGCCAACAAAGGAATAGATGATGGTGCATTGACTACAATAGCCAACTTATTAGGCAAGTACTGTTTGTGTAAATCGAATAGATGAACATCTGCATGATTGCCCACACAAACCAACTGATTAAAGCCATGATACTTAAACAAAATAACTTGTAACCAATTGCTGTAACCCATTGGATGTTTTTCTATTTTAGGTTGAACACATAATATCATTCGTTCACAAATGTCATGATATTTATCCTCATCAAACAAGTAACCCATTTGAATTAAACACTTAGCCAAAATTGAGTTTGAAGAAGAAATAACGTCATCATTTACATCTATTTTTCGCGCCACCAATTGACTATCATCATGAGATTTAAAATAGAACAATGCCTTTTCTTTATCATAAAAATTAGCAATACATACATCCAGAAGTTTCTGTGCAAACCTTACATACTTCTCATCACTACATGCTTCAAACAAACGAATTAAACAAGCTATTGTAGTGGCATAATCATCTGCAAATGCTTTAATGGTTGTGTTTCCATTTTTGTGTATTCGGTATAAAGACTCTTGCTGCCACATTTCCTTTATAATAAAATCGGCAGCTCTTTTAGCACTCAATAAATAATCAACATCTCCAAACATCAAATAAGCATCAGTGTATGCTTGTATCATTAATGCATTCCATGATGTTATCATTTTGTCATCTAAACCTGGTCTTATGCGTTTAGTTCTAGCAACCAACAACTTTTGATTACACCTTTCAATCATCAACTCAATATCTGCAATATTTTTTCCTGTTAACTTTTCAATCTCTTCGTCAGTTCTTGTTTTGTACAAAATGTTAGTTCCATCCTCCCAGTTTCCGTAAGCATCAACACTAAAATATAAACCATACAAAGGGGCATCATCACCTAAAATTTCCTGTATCTCTTTATAAGTCCATGTATAAAACTTTCCTTCAATCCCTTCGCTATCGGCATCTAACGCACTATAAAAATATCCATGCTCGTGTGTAAGTTCACGCTTTATAAAATTTAAGGTTTGATGTATTGTTTTTGCGTATAATGGTTTACCTGTAACTTGATACGCCTGTGCATATAAACTAATCAATTGCGCATTGTCATAAAGCATTTTTTCAAAGTGGGGTACTTTCCAGTAACTATCAGTACTATATCTTGAAAAGCCTCCGCCTACTTGGTCATATATACCACCTTCTGCCATTTTGTTAAGTGTTGTAACAACACCTTCTAATAGCGAAACATCTTTAGTGTAATGGTATTGATGCAAGAATAACTCCCAGTTATTGGGCATAGGAAATTTTGGTGCCCATGAATAACCACCATAATTTATATCGAAATTTTGCTGCCAATTACGAATGATTTCATCAACCTTACTTTTTGCAATAAATTTGGCATTAGGTTCACTTACTAAAACATCCAACTTACGGATACCGGCAGTTAATTCGGTAGCGTATTGCATCGCTTCTTCCGTTTTATGAGCATAGAAATCAGCCAGAGATTTCAATATCCTCTCCCACTCTTGTTTCGGAAAATATGTACCACCATGCACAGGTCTACCATCGGGTAAGGTAAAACAATTTAATGGCCACCCTCCCCTGCCAGTTATTAATTGTACGGCATCCATGTATATTTGATCTACATCCGGCCTTTCCTCCCTATCAACTTTTATGCAAACAAAATATTTATTCATAATAGCAGCAGTATCTTCCTGCTCAAAACATTCGCGCTCCATAACATGACACCAATGACATGCAGAATATCCGATACTTACCAATACCAATTTTTGCTCTCTTTTAGCCTTTTCAAATGCTTCATCTCCCCACTCGTGCCAATCAACAGGGTTGTGGGCATGTTGCAATAAATAAGGACTTGAAGCGTAAATCAGTTTATTGGTATGTACTTTATTTTTCATGAACAACAAAATTAGGTTTAAATCCCTTTTATTTTTTTTAAAAAAGTTGATTAGCTTCATTTTTTACCGCCTTTTTAACGATAACTATAATCCTTAACTTTTTCTTAAAAAATAATGCAATGTAACTTTGGTTACAATTCTACTAAATCAAAAAAGTTACCTTGATATTAACAATATTGTAACGTATGAAAAAATTACACTTACTTTTAATTTCATCAATGTTAATTAGTATTACTCAGGCGCAAAACCCCTTGTTTATACCTGATACCATTACGGGTGCTAATATTAATTTACAAATAAGAAATGGTAGCAAACAGTTTTTTACTGGCAATGTAACCAACACCATGGGTATTAACGGAGATATATTAGCACCAACAATCATTCTGAACAAATACCAACAGGTTACAATGAATGTAACCAATAGCTTAAGCGATACAACAACTATACATTGGCATGGCATGCACGTTGCACCCGAAAATGACGGGGGACCACACATTATTATTAAACCGGGCACCATTTGGTCACCATCATTTCAGGTAATTGACCATGCATCAACACATTGGTATCACCCGCATTTACACCATAAAACGTACGACCAAGTTCAGATGGGTGTTGCAGGTTTTATTATTGTTCGCGACTCATCTGAGGCGGCCATTACATTACCTCGTACCTATGGAGTTGATGATTTTCCTTTGGCCATTCAAACAAAAGCAATTGATGCAAACAACCAAATTATTACAACCCACACCGCATTGGATACCTGCTTAATGGTTAACGGAACAGTAAAACCATACCTTAACGCACCAGCACAGATTGTTAGATTCAGGGTTTTAAATGGCTCACCAGAACGCGTTTATAACCTAGGGTTTAGCAATAATATTGGTTTTCATGTTATTGGAGGAGATGGAGGTTTACTTGCTGCTCCTGTATTATTAACAAGGGTAATGATAGCTCCTGGAGAGCGCATTGAGTTGTTAGTAAACTTATCTAGTTATGAAGGACAGTCTATTCAATTGATGAGTTATGGTGCTGAATTACCTAACGCGTACTACGGTGCAAGACAACCTGGAATGGGTCCTGGTCAATCAATTGTTGGATATTCATCAAACCCTTTAAATGGAGCTAATTTTAATATTTTGTCAATTAACGTTGGCTTAAGTAAACCTAATCCGGTAACAACAATTCCAACCAGTTTAATCACACATAACCCTTGGGTTGAAACATCAGCCAACCAAACACGAACATTTAACTTTGGCACCATGGGAGGCATAAATGGTCCATTTACGATTAACAACGCGCATTATGATATGGATGTTATTAACGAACGAGTTCCTTTTAATAATACTGAAATTTGGCAACTTACAAACCAAACACCAATAGCACACCCATTCCATATTCATAACGTATCCTTTTATGTTTTAACTGTTAATGGAAATCCTCCACCGGCTCATATGCGAGGTCGAAAAGATGTTGTAATAGTACCGGCCGGAATGGGTGTGGTAAGGTTTATTACCAAATTTGAAGACTTTTATAATGACACATTACCATACATGTACCATTGTCACATGTTAACACATGAAGATGATGGGATGATGGGTCAATTTATTGTTAAGTCGCCTTGTAATTTAGTTGTGAGTCAACCCAATAATATAAACACAACTATTAATAGTAATATTTCATTTACTGTTACCCCAAGCGATACAAACGATATAAGTTATCAATGGCAAACAAACAACGGAACAGGGTTTATTAACCTCCAAAATGCTGGTCAATATACAGGTGTAACTACAAATACTCTTAGTGTAAATAACATATCTACATCAAATAACAACCAACAATTTAGGTGTTTAGTAAAAAATCTAACTTGCGAAACATTTTCAGTAATTGCCACCTTAACCGTTGGAACTGTTGGCACAAATGAAGTGGAAAGTATTATTCATAATTTGCATCCTAACCCTGCAAGCAGCGATATATCTTTACATTTTAAAAAGCAGGGTTCGGCCCATATAAAAATAACCAACTTGGTTGGACAAACCGTGATTGAACAACCAACCGACAACATACATCATTCAATAGACATTAGTGGTTTAAATAGTGGTGTGTACTTTATTTTAGTAGAACAAAATAGTTTCAAGCAAGTGTTTAAATTCATTAAACACTAACCTAAATAAATTAACCATAGAGGCTGTCTCAAAAGGGCAGCCTCTTTTTTGGGATAAATTTTAAATGCGTTTAATTCTAAAATTACAATATTTATGATA
This sequence comes from Bacteroidetes bacterium UBA6183, assembly GCA_002422865.1. Taxonomy (GTDB): domain Bacteria; phylum Bacteroidota; class Bacteroidia; order UKL13-3; family UKL13-3; genus UBA6183. Next base: position 16,913 of record DITN01000046.1, read on the forward strand.
GTCCTCTATTGAATTTAATTTTTATATATTTGACTTGTATATAAATAAAACCCAAACCCCTATGCTTATTAAAACTTACGGAAGTGCTGTTCATGGTGTTAATGCCGTAACCATTACAATTGAAGTTAATGTATCGAACCAAGGTGTTGGCTACAGCCTAGTAGGATTACCCGATAATGCCGTAAAAGAAGGACACCACAGAATTGAAACTGCTGTAAAAAATATGGGCTTAAAAATGCCACGCTTGCGTGTGGTTATTAATATGGCTCCGGCTGATATTCGCAAAGAAGGCTCATCATATGATTTACCTATTGCATTAGGTTATTTGGCGGGGTCAGAGCAAATGATTGGCGAAAATTTAAATAAGTACATCATTATGGGCGAACTTGCTTTGGATGGTTCTTTAAAACCAATTAAAGGTGCTTTACCTATTGCCATACAAGCGCGCAAAGAAGGGTTTGAAGGTTTTATTTTACCCAAAGAAAATGCACGTGAAGCTGCTATTGTAAATAACTTGAAAGTATATGGTGTAGACAATATAAAAGAGGTAATTGATTATTTTAATAATGAAGGAAGCCTTGTTCAGTTTGAGATAGATACTCGTGCTGAGTTTGAGAACAACCTGCATAAAAATGAAAATGATTTTTCGGATGTTCGCGGACAAGAAAACATAAAACGTGCTTTAGAAATTGCAGCAGCAGGCGGACATAATGTTATATTAATTGGTCCTCCCGGGGCAGGAAAAACCATGTTGGCAAAACGACTACCAAGTATTTTACCTCCGCTGACTTTACATGAAGCATTAGAAACAACTAAAATACATTCTGTTGCCGGAAGGTTAAATAAAGAAACTTCATTACTTTATCAGAGACCATTTAGAAGTCCACACCATACGATTTCTGACATTGCCCTTGTTGGTGGGGGAAACAATCCGCAACCGGGTGAAATAAGCCTAGCCCATCATGGTGTGCTTTTTTTGGATGAATTACCGGAGTTTAAACGCACTGTTTTAGAGGTGATGCGTCAACCACTTGAAGAAAGAAGAATTACCATTTCACGTGCTAAATTCTCAATAGAATACCCATCAAGTTTTATGTTGATTGCCTCCATGAATCCTTGTCCGTGTGGTTACTTCAACCATCCTGAAAAAGAATGTGTTTGCGGACCGGGGATGGTTCAAAAATATTTGAGTAAAGTATCAGGACCGTTATTAGATAGAATTGACATACATATAGAAGTTACTCCTGTTGATTTTGAGCAGCTAACTGACACCCGAAAAGCGGAAAAAAGTGAAAGTATAAGAGAACGAGTAATCCGTGCACGCGAAATTCAAACACAACGATTTACCGAAAACGAGGGTATACACAGCAATGCCATGATGAGCAGTACAAAAGTGAGAGAGGTATGTCAAATAAATTCTGCAGGACAAACACTTTTAAAAACAGCGATGACCAGGCTACAACTGTCGGCAAGGGCCTATGACAGAATTTTAAAAGTAGCACGCACCATAGCAGATTTGGATGCAAGTGATGACATTAAAATAGAACATTTAGCTGAGGCTATTCAATACCGCAGTTTAGATAGGGAAAGTTGGGGTGCAAATTAAGATTAACCAATTTGCAATTCAATACTTGGGTCCCAGAATAATGCTTTAAATTTCACTACTTGATCGTTTTTTACTTCTACCCCATCTTGTACCAATAACGCTTGCATACGTGTTGGTGTGGCAAAATGAAACTTACCGGTTAACATTCCATTTCTGTTTACCACACGTTGTGCAGGCACGTCAGGTAAAGCATGCGCAGCATTCATGGCATAACCAACCATACGGCTACTTTTGGTAGCACCTAAATATTTGGCTATAGCACCATAACTGGTCACCCTTCCTTTAGGTATAAGTTTAACCACTTCATACACATCATTAAAAAAAGTTGATTGTTTCATGGGTATTATGTTATCCATCAACAAGTATAATTAAAGTCAGTTCAGCAATCAACAATAAATGATATCAACTAAACCATTAAATTCGCACCCATGAGTTTTTTAACTAAAGTAAAATTTAGCAATGTAACCAACCTTAGTGATGCGCGTTATGCTGCAGCTGTTGGTATTGAATACATCGGTTTTTGTTTTGATAAATTGAGTGCAGACTATATTGCACCAATTAAAGCAAAAGAAATGATTGACTGGATTACAGGTAGCAATATTGTGGCCGAGTTTGGTAACCAGTCTATTGAAGAAATAAAAGATATCAGTGACCTTTTACAGGTTGATGTAGTTGAATTAAACAACAACATTTTACCGGATGAACTACCAGAAATTGGCAAAGCCATCATTAAAAAAATTGATGTAAATCAATTGAACAAAGAGCAACTCGCAAATGAATTAGCAGCTTATTCAAAATATTGTGATGCGTTTCATATGTATGCATCAACCCAGCCCGAAAATTACGATTGCGAGCAATTGGTTGAGTTATGTAAAAATTACCAAATCATTTGGGGTTTAAATATTTCGACCCAAACAGTGATAAATACCATTAACTCGTTTAAGCCTTTTGCCATTAATGTTTCCGGAGGATCAGAAGAACAGGTGGGCATAAAAGATTTTGATGAGTTGAATGAGTTATTAGAAATAATTACCTTAGAAGAATAAATTATTTAAACCCCGATGCAAATTACAGACATAAACATTGGCACGTTTGAGCACCGACTTTTTTTGGCCTTTATTTTAGGCACAATAATAGGTTTTGAGAGACAATGGCGACACAAAATTGCCGGGGTAAAAACCAATGCTTTGGTTGCAGGTGGTGCAGCATTGTTTATTTTATTGTCTGAAAAGATAGTAGGTGATACCTCAGGAGCAGCGCGAGTTGCGGCTAACATAGTTACTGGTATTGGCTTTTTAGGTGCAGGAGTAATGATGCGTAATGGAAATAACATTACAGGCATAAATACCGCAGCAACCATTTGGTGCTCATCTGCAATAGGTGCTTTGGCGGGCTTGGGTTATTGGTACGAAAGCTTAGTAGGCACGGCCTTTGTGGTAGTGGGTAATATTTTACTAAGACCCATAGGAGAAAAAATTGATAATCGCATCAGTCAAATTACTGAATCAGGAAATTCATACCTAATTAATATCTCTTTACAACACGGTGCTATGGCTTACATTAAACACAGTTTAATAGACGCTGTTGCAGCTGAATCAACTTTACATATTACAGCTATACAAACTAAAGGTAACGTTGAAATTATAGCGGATATACACTCTTTAGATAGAAGGCAGACAGATATAGAAAATATTGTAAACAAACTTTCTACTTTAAATGAGGTTACGGGCATTAGGTGGGAGGAAGTAAAACCAGGGATTTAATATGCCTGAAGTCAATCATAAAAATAGTTATCGTGTAATTGGCATCATGTCGGGCACCTCACTTGATGGTGTTGATATTGCTTATTGCGAGTTTAATGCAAGCGGTGATAAATGGTTTTACAAAATTATTGAAGCCGAAACAATTCCATACAACCAAACATGGTTGGTTAGATTAAAAGAGTTACATAAACAACCTGCATTTTTATTCCCTAAAACAGATGCGTTTTATGGAAAATATCTAGGTCAACTTATCAATACTTTTATTGCTAAGCATAAAATTCAAGTTGATTTTATTGCCAGCCATGGACATACCATTTTTCACCAACCCGACAAAGGTTTTACGGCACAAATTGGAAGTGGAGCAAGTATTTATGCCGAGACAGGTATACCAACAATTAATGATTTTAGGGTGGTTGATGTTGCCCTAGGCGGACAAGGAGCGCCACTTGTACCGATAGGTGATGAATTACTTTTTAATCAATTTGAAGGCTGTCTTAATCTTGGAGGATTTAGCAACATCAGTTTTAAAAAGGATAACCAAAGAATAGCTTTTGATATAAGTCCTTGCAATATTATAATGAACCCTGTCGCAAATTTATTAGGATTTGAATTTGATGATGAAGGCAGAATTGCATCAGAAGGCAAGGTTAATGAAATGCTTTTAGAACACTTAAACTCACTTTCCTTTTACAAACAACTACCCCCAAAATCGCTTGGGATAGAATGGGTGCATGAACATTTCTGGTCAACCGTAAAACAATTTGAAATACAACCTAAAGATTTGTTGGCTACTTTGAACAAGCACATCGCGCATCAAATAATACAGGTTATTAAATCAAATAATTTAAAAACAGTTTTAACCACCGGTGGAGGCTCATTCAATAATACCTTAGTGAATGAAATTAACGCTCAAACAAGAGATACACTTGTTATACCTGACAAGCATCTTGTAAATTATAAAGAAGCGTTGATTTTTGGTTTCTTAGGCGTATTGAGGTTAAGGAATACCAACAATAGTTTAATGAGCATTACTGGCGCCTCAAAAAATAGTATAGGTGGGGCCGTTTGGGGTACATCATAACTCCTCACTACAAAACGCTGGATATTAGCCTAATTAAGTAGTGGCTCCAATAAAGAAACTGTTTAACATCTATTTGAAAGGTTAAAACCACTAGTTTTATTCGCTTAAATAAGCAAAAAGCCATTTATTTTTCATTTAGTTAATTAATAATCAATACACGGCTTCACAAAATATCCAACGCGCTGTTAAAATCAACACAGCACCATTCACAAGAATAAAACACACACTAGTCCAATTTAAGTAGAAATAACAAGGGTTTAGAGGGATTTTTGATTTCTGAAAAACAAAAAATCACCGATAAACATGAAGAAAGTAATAGCAAAGCCCTTATGTTATTTCATTCTATTTCTGTTAACTGGATTAAGCGCTAACGCACAAACTAAACTCTTTGTAGGCGCAGGTCTTTGGAACGATGCATCAAAATGGTCTCCTATTGGTATACCATCGTCAACAGATATTGTTCTTGTACCTCCGGGAGCCAGCATAACCATTAGCGACTATGCCACATGCGATAGTATATTCTTTCAAGCAGGTACACAAGGAAGCACAATTACCATCAATAATAACGTCATGTTAGAAGTGAATGGTGGTATTTTATTTTCTAACCCCACTGCAAATTCAACTCAATTAATAAATGTAGGGAATGGTACACTTAGTTGCGCTTCGCTTGATTTGCCCAACTTATCACCAGGAAGAGTAAACAGAATAGACATTGCCAATGGAACACTAACCGTTTCAGGCAACTTTAATTTATCAGGTTCAACCAGCGAAAATGTTATTTCAATAAACAGTACCGGTACTTTTAGATTAGGCGGAAGTTGGGTAACAGCCAATGGTACCTTCAATAATGGATCAGGAACTATTGAATACTTCGGATCATCAAACCAAAGTATCAGATCAAGAACATACAACAAACTAAAACTATCCGGGGGAACAAAAACACCTTCGGGCTCCATTACGTGTGGCGATAGTCTTTTGGTTGATTCAGGAACCATACTCAATAATAGTGGCTCGGCAAGCTTAACTTTAAACGGAGTTTTTTTTATTAATGGCACTTACATTGAAGGCAGCACAAATGGCACAGTAACGTTAAACGGCCTTGTCCATATCGGACCAAACGGAACTTTTCAATCGAGCGTTGGAGAAGCATTCGCTGTAAGAGGAGGTATTAAAAATGAGGGTACTTTTTTATCAGGTAGTGGTACTTACACCTTTAGCATCAACAACCAAAGATTAGAGGGAAATCGAATGTTTACTTTTTCAGGTAACGTTGCTGTATCGGGAGTCAACCTTACCGTAAATGATTCGGTAAGTATTAAAGGTAGTTTAACAGGCTCAGGAACGTACATCAATAATAGCTACCTTTTTTTAGGTGGAACAACATACAACGTATCTAACTTGAATGTGAGCTCTCCGGGAAATATAGTAGACTATGGTCGCGCAGGAAACCAAACTTTAAGAACGTTAACTTATCAAAACCTAAGGGTTACCGGAAGCGGAACAAAAACTGCCGGAGGGGTAATAGTTATAAATGAAAACTTAGATGTGGCAGCTGGAGTAACCCTTGCCTTAAATACTAACCAATTGATATGTGGTTCTACATTTACCTCATCTGGAATAGGAACAATAACTACTACAAATACTTCAACAACTCCAATAACCCCAGATAAAAACTGGAGTCCAACCATAAGTTATAACAGCTCTTCTACTCAACGAATTGTTTCAGGAAATTACACCAATTTATCTTCAACCAACGTTGCTAGGGTATTATCATCCTTGGGTAGGATAAAAATATCGGGTGTATTTAGCCCAGGAACAGGAACATATACCCGCACCGGAAGTACAATTGAGTTTAATGGCGACAATACCCAANNACCAAACTATTCCAATATTTACATACAATAATCTCGCATCAACCGGAAACGGAGACAGAATATTACCAAGCGGTACCATCATTGTTCAAGGAGATTTTGATGCCGGAACCAATAGCTATATTACTACCGGAAACACGATGGTATTTAACAGTGCCACACAAAGTTTATCCGGAACATTTAATAATTTAACATTATCAACGGGTGGAACAAAAAGTGCAATTGGTAATATTACCGTTAATGGTATACTGTCCATTTCAACTGGGGTAAATCTGAATTTAACCAATCAATACAAACTAAATGGATTATTATCAACCATAAGCAATAGTGGAACCATCACAACATCAACTCCTACAAGTATTAGTGCATCTCCAATTGCAGATAATAAAACATGGAATGGAACTATAGTTTTTAATGGAACGGAAGAGCAAACTTTACCTCAAGGAACATATAATAATTTATCAATTACCGGAACAGCAGTTGTAAGTGCTAGTGGAGATATAACCGTAAACGGAGTTTTAAACCTTGCACAAAACCCTGTTCCAAATCAAGGGATACTAGAAACAACTATCAATTATGATAACTATGCAGATGTGAACAATACAAATAGTACAAGTATTTACAATGCACTAAATTCCTACGTCTTAACCATTGGGCCATCAGCTACAACAAGCGGAAGCGGGGATGTAACAGGCAAGATAAGAAGAACGACCATAGTTTCAGGCATAACTTATTCGTTCGGCAATACAAATACTCAACTCACTTTTACTGGCACTTCACTTCCAAGTCAAATCACTATCGTTTCAACTCGCGGTAATAATGGCCTACATGTTGATAAATCTAACTCGGTTAAAAGATTATACCAAATATTACGCACAGGAGGGGCAACCCCAACAACAATGACAATTAGGCTGGCTTACGATGAAAGTGAGCTAAATGGTAATACAGAAGACAACATGGTATTGTGGGATCATCATTTACCCTATGGTGGTATTACCCCTCACGAGCACGGAAAAACCAATCAAAACATAAACAATAACTGGGTTGAGTTAAGTAGCCATGGTGTATTATATTTAGCGTCCGAAAACGATGTGGCATTTACAAAATATTGGATGATATCCAACAAAATTTCTACCGATACCGTTTGGATTGGCGCTGTTCCGGGTGGTTCGTGGAATGTATTATCCAATTGGAATTCGGGTGTTGTTCCATCAAGTAACTCAAAAATAGTGATACCTGACGCTTCCACTACTCCATACGACCCAACAATTACCAATACAGTAACAGTTGGCACCGTTGAGATTAAAGCTAATGGGGTTTTAAATGGAGCTTCAGGTACATTGGTATTAACTGGTGGACCAGTAATTAATGGTGGTTCAGGCACTTGGTTAAACAATGGCACTTTTAATGCAGGAACAGGATCTGTTATATTTGACAATTCGGATGCAACACTTTCAGGCAATACAACTTTTAATCATTTAACTGTTAATACCGGTAAAAAATTAACTATACAAGGCGGTGCTAATGTAAATATATTCGGTACATTAGTAGTTAACGGAACATTAGATGCCGCAACAAACCCAAATACCATTAACTATTCAGGAACATCTCAAAATGTAATCAATCCCAATGCCGTATTAAGCGGTTATCATAACCTAGTACTGTCAGGAACCGGTACAATTTTACCATCAACGTTAGATATCAGATCAAACCTAACATTAAACTCTCCTGTGAGTTTCTCCGGAAATACAATGAATTTTAATGGAACATCAGAACAAGTAGTTTCTGGAACCACAGATTTTTCGTTTGACAATATCAATATCAATAACGCTAATGGGGTGAATACATTAAACAACATTACGGTTAATGGAGTACTGACTTTCAGCAATGGAAAACTTAACATTAATAACAATACACTTACCATTAGCGGAAATGTTATCAATACCGTTACAGGTGGTTTGAAATCAGGAGGAAGCGCAAATATTATTGTAAATAACAACATTAATAGGACATTAAGTTTTGATCAAACAACACAAGGTGTAACCAATAAAATCAACAGTTTCACAAACAACACTTCATCATCTACAACAACAATTGGAAACATCCTTTTGATAAGTGATGTAATTTATCCAACATCCGGCATTATTGGTGCAAATGGTAATATAACTTTGCTTTCAAACTCAACAAAAACAGCGCGAATTGCACAAGGTACAGGCAACTATATTACAGGAAACGTAAAAGTACAACGCTATATTCCCGAAAGTGCCAGAAGATGGAGATTTGTTTCGAGCCCGGTAAGTAATGCTACCCTGGAGGATTGGAGAGATGAAATTTTTATAACAGGGCCCGGAACAGGAACATCAATTGGTACAATAAACTCAAACGGATTTGACGCAACTGCAAACAACGCAGCTGGTGTATATTGGTACAACGAAGCACTAACATCAGGTGATTTAAACACCGGTTGGACAATACCAACAAATACAGCACATGTTTTGGGTACTGGCCGCGGATACCGCTTGTTTGTTAGGGGCGACAGAAGCGATATTAATCGTATTACAAATGCAAACCCTAATCAAAATGCAGTAACTATTGATGTTATTGGTCCGGTTAATAAAGGTGATATAACCATGCCGGTTACATTTACAAATTCAGGAAACATAAATAACGATGGATGGAATTTGATTGGTAATCCATACCCTTCTCCATTTAATTGGAAAACCTTCCATGAAACCGGAAGATCTGGAAACAGCGGAACCAATTATACCAATATTGAACCAACAATTTGGGTGCTTGATCCCGTTGAAAACACTTACAAGTTTTACAATACCTTATCAAGTGAAGGAACCATTGCGGATGGTATCCTTTCTGAATCACAAGGTTTTTGGGTTAAAGCCACAGGACCCGGTGCAAGTATTACCTTCAAAGAATCTTTTAAAGTAGATGATGCGCCTACACAACTTTTTAAAACGATAGCAGGTGGTGCATTTAAAATCAAATTAATGCGTGATGCGCTAAATGCTGATGATTTGTTGATTAAATACATGAACGGATCAACCAAACATTTTGATGCTTATGATGTAGTGAAACTAAGCTCACCAATAATAGTAAGCGCATGGGGCAACGACAGCATTCATTTGGCTTTATCAACCCGCCCATTAACCACACAAAACGATACCATTAAATTATATGTTAGTGGTTCAATTGGATCGTACACCATGCAGTTTACAAACAGTGATAAAATTGCTATTCAAGACCAAGTTTTATTGTTTGATAACTATACCAACAACATGATTGATTTGAAACAAAATAACAACTACACGTTTAACATCAACACAAATACCCCAGCTACATTTGGCTTTAATAGATTTTATATTGTGGTGGCTAATAACAACCAACTACCCGTAAAACTGGTTTCATTTAATGCGCAAAAAACAAATAACAACCTGGTGCAATTAAATTGGGCAACAGCAATAGAACGTAACAGTAGTAAGTTTGAAATTGAACACGCAACAGACAACCGTAACTTTAAAACTATTGGTGTGGTGAATGCTAAAGGTAACAGCAATGTGTTAACCAATTATACATTAACACACAACGAACCTGATAACATAAACTATTATCGTTTAAAGCAAATTGATATTAACAGCACCGTTGAATACTCACAAGTGGTAATGGTTAATTTTAACCAAAACGAGGAAAAAATAGAAGATGCTGTAAAAATGTATCCTATTCCTGCTAGAGATTTAATAACTATTGAATTAAACAATAGTCGCACAATTACAGAGATTTCAATCTACAATATAGATGGAATTTTAATTGACCGCCTTCAGCCCAATAACCCGAAAGTAAGTGTTAATATAACCTCACTTGCCACGGGAGTGTATGTTTTACAAATAGAAGATGAAAATGGTGAAATCTTTAAGCGCAAACTCGTAAAAGAATAACCATTACATTATCAAACCATTAACCCACCTTACATTACGTATGGTGGGTTTTTTATTAGAATAAAACCTGATTTTTATTTCTACCCTACTTTTTTAAAATACCCGTTGTAAATTGCAAGCCATTATAGAAAAGCATAAAACTATGTCGACACAAATAGAAAAACTGATTAAACGTTACGAAGAGAAACAACCGGAAATTGTTTTTGAGTGGAAAGATAGCGAGACCGATGCCGAAGGTTGGGTAGTAATAAACTCCTTACGTGGCGGTGCAGCAGGTGGTGGAACTCGTATGCGCAAAGGTTTAAATAAACACGAGGTTACTTCATTGGCTAAAACAATGGAGATTAAATTTACCGTTGCAGGTCCTGCCATTGGTGGTGCTAAATCTGGTATTAACTTCGACCCAGCAGACCCACGCAAAAAAGGCGTTTTGGAGCGTTGGTATAAAGCTGTAATGCCGTTACTTAAAAATTACTATGGCACTGGTGGCGATTTAAACGTAGATGAGATTCACGAAGTAATCCCAATTACTGAGCAATATGGTTTGTTACATCCGCAAGAAGGTGTGGTAAACGGTCACTTTAAAGTAGACGAAACCGAAAAACAAAAACGTATCGATAATTTACGAAATGGTGTTTCTAAAGTTTTGGATGATGCACGTTTCTCACCTGACACTAGTAAAAAATACTTAGTAGCTGATATGATTACCGGTTGGGGCGTAGCAGAAGCCGTTCGTCATTTCTACGATTTCTGGGGACCAAACTTTGCATACAAACGTGCCATTATACAAGGTTGGGGTAATGTAGCTGCTGCGGCTGCTTTTTATTTATCACAAATGGATGTAATGATTGTTGGTATTATTGATCGTGAAGGAGGATTATTAAACAACCAAGGTTTTAGCAAAGATCAAATTAAGCAATTATTTATTGAGCGTGATGGAAATAAACTATCTCAAGCTACTTGTCAAAAAATGGGATTTGAGTTTATGCCTTACGATGAAATCAACCAAAAAATTTGGAGCATTGGAGCTGATATTTTTATTCCGGCAGCAGCATCACGCATGCTTACCCAAGAACAATTAGATAACATGGTTGAAAACGATCTTGATGTAATCTCGTGCGGAGCCAATGTACCTTTTGCCGATAGCGAGATTTTCTTAGGGCCAATTGGCAACAATGCCGATGACCGTGTAGCTGTGATTCCTGATTTTATTGCTAACTGCGGTATGGCACGAACATTTGCTTATTGCATGAGCGAAAACTTTGAGTTAAATGACGAAGCCATATTTAAAGATGCTTCAGTTACCATTCGCCAAGCATTAATGCGATTAAATCAATTCAATCCTAAACGTAACGGTTTATTGAAAAAAGGATTAGAAATGAGTATGGTTAATTTGGTGAAGTAAGAAGCATTACATTTGAATATTAAATGCTGAATGTTAGATTCAAAAATCTGGATTCAGCATTTATCATATAAACACGTAACTAAAAAACAAACATGCAGTTTGAAAACACATTAGCATTCGCCCAACAATTAGATAAAGAAGATAAACTGGCTCATTTCCGTAATGAGTTTTATATGCCCAAAAAAGATGGCAAATCCATGATCTATTTATGTGGTAACTCTTTAGGACTTCAACCTAAAAATGCACGTGCTGCTATTGAGCAAGAACTAAACGATTGGGCTGAGTTAGGTGTAGAAGGTCATTTTGCAGGCAAAAATCCGTGGATGTATTACCATCATTTTTTAACCGAAAAAGCTGCAAAAGTGGTTGGTGCAAAACCAAGCGAAGTGGTTATCATGAATAACCTTACGGCTAACTTGCATTTAATGATGGTGAGCTTTTATCGTCCAACCAAAACTCGTTATAAAATTATGATGGAAGGTACTGCTTTTCCGAGCGATCAATATGCTATGGAATCGCAAGCACGCTTTCATGGTTTAAATCCCGATGATGCCATCATTGAATTAAAACCACGTGATGGCGAATATACTTTACGCACAGAAGATATCATTGCTAAAATAAATGAGCATAAAGACGATTTAGCTATTGCAATGATGGGTGGTGTAAATTACTACACTGGCCAAGCTTACGATATGCAAGCCATAACAAAAGCCGGACATGCGGTGGGTGCAAACGTTGGTTTTGATTGCGCACACGCAGCAGGTAACATCAACCTAAAACTACACGATTGGGATGTTGATTTTGCAGTTTGGTGCACATACAAATATTTAAACTCAGGCCCGGGTGGCACCAGTGGTGTGTTTGTGCATGAACGTCATGGCAACAACCCCGATTTAGTGCGCTTTGCAGGTTGGTGGGGACATGATGAGAAAGAGCGTTTCCAAATGAAAAAAGGGTTTAAACCCATGGAAGGCGCAGCAGGTTGGCAATTGAGTAACGCACAAATTTTTCCGATGGCAATACACAAAGCATCGTTAGAATTATTTGACCAAGCGGGCATTGAAAATTTAAGAGCGAAAAGTGAAACATTAACAGCTTATTTAGAGTTTATATTAAACGACTATACAGCTTACCTAAAAGTAATCACACCAAAAACAACAGCCGATAGAGGTTGCCAACTTTCTATTATTGTAAAAGAAGATGGTAAAAAACTATTCGACTATTTAGAAGCGAATGGCATAATGCCCGATTGGCGTGAACCTGATGTAATACGCATGAGTCCAGTACCCATGTACAACTCATTTGAAGATGTGTATCGCATTGGTGAAGCATTAAAAGCTTACTTTAAATAGTAAGCTCCTTGTTGCTATACTGATATCATTCAGTTTTTAACTTTATTGCATTAAATATATTCGTACAAAAAATATTACGATGACACAAAAAATTACCATCATAGGCGGAGGATTAGCCGGAAGTTTAGCAGCCATTTATATGGCTAAACGTGGGTTTGAAGTAAACCTATTTGAGCGCAGACCTGATATGCGTAAAACCAATATTTACCAAGGCAAATCTATAAACCTAGCGTTGAGCACACGTGGATTAAATGCTTTAGAAAAAATTGGTTTAGATAAAGAGATTTTAGCTGATGCTATTCCAATGACAGGCCGAATGATGCATAGTAAAACAGGTGAACTGAGCTATCATCCTTACGGTAAAAATGGACAAGCCATTAACTCTGTATCGCGTGGTAGATTAAATCAAAAGTTGATTGAATTGGCTGATGAGTTTCCGAATATCACTATATATTTTAATAGCAAGTGTATTGATGTTGATGTAAACAAAGCTACTGCCACTTTTGAGCTAGAAGACGGATCGCATAAAACCATAATTAGCGATAGAATTTTAGGAACTGATGGTGCTTTTGCAGCAACACGTGGTAAAATGCAAACAGGTGATCGTTTTAATTATTCGCAAAATTACCTTCATGTTGGTTACAAAGAGTTAGAAATTCCAGCAGGAGCAAATGGTGAATTTATGATGGAGAAAGATGCCCTTCATATTTGGCCAAGAGGAAGTTTTATGATGATTGCACTACCAAATCCTGCCGGAGATTTTACGTGTACCTTATTTATGCCTTACGAAATATTTGATCGTGTAAAAACCGATGAAGAAATACATAATTTCTTTAGTGCCGAATTTCCGGACGCTATGTCAATGATGCCAACTTTGATAGAAGATTATAAACGCAATCCAATTGGAAATTTAGTTACGGTAAAATGTTATCCTTGGGTTAAAGAAGATAAGTTAGCATTGGCTGGTGATGCCGCTCACGCCATAGTTCCATTTTATGGACAAGGTATGAATTGTAGCTTTGAAGACATTGTAGTGTTGGATAACATGATTGAAAAATACGGAGATGATTGGAACACCATTTTTGATGAATACCAAAAAGAACGTAAACCCAATGCCGATGCGATTGCTGATTTAGCTGTACAAAACTATTACGAAATGGCTGATAAGGTTGGTGATAAACACTTCCTTCACAAAAAGCATATCGAACACGAACTAACCGAATTGTATCCTGATAAATTTAAATCGCAATATGAGCTTACTACATTTAGTTTAAGCGGTTATAAATACGCCTGGGATCAAGGACAAAAAAATGATGTATTACTGGAGAAAATAATTGCCGATGGTGCTGAAGAAAAAATGAAAGACCCCGCTTATATGGAACAATTGTGGCATTTGATTGCATAAACTCAACTCATTAAACCGCAGTAAACTGCGGTTTTTTTGTATTTAATTATTACCTTACGTTTATGAAACTATACCAAAAGGTAATCCTTTGCTGCTTTTTTGCCCCTTTAATCCATATAAACTTTAGCAATCTATTTATTTATGGTATTGATATAGCCATGGGTTTTAAACCCGATAAAGTAACATACTTTGGTGTACTTGGTTGCTACACCCATAATTGGCAATATCTGGTTATAAATTCAGCATCACTAACCAAATCAATACTTTTATTAATGGCAGGATACCATTTAAGTAAACACACAAATGAAAATTACAAACTGATTGGTGCGTTGCTACTTTTTTTTATTCCATTCGGGTACGCAAAGAGCTTCGCATATTTTCTATTGTTTAAGGTAAATACATTTAATGGTTGGATTTTAAAAGAAGAATGGAAAGAAATGCCCATTGTTATATTTAGAACATACTATAATTATAAACTTGTTTTTAATTTCCTTGCCTTAGTCTATAGTGTTGTGTCTATATATTTATGCTATAAAGTTATACGCTTTTATTGGAATCCTCATTTTCGTTTTCTTATACTTACATTAGGGGTTATTACAAGCACAGTATCTGCAATTGCGTGGTACTTGTATATAGGGCCTTTTGTCTACTAGCTATTCGTTAAAACAATTAAATACTCAAACAGATATTATTCACTATAAAATTTTTCAGACTTTTATTATTTATAAATTAAAACATGACAGTTAAATTAAAACACATTACCTACATCCTAACTATAACGAGCCTACTATTTACAACGAGTACATTTGCTAAAAAACCACGCCCTAAAAAAGGAAAAGTTCCAGTGGTAAATGAACGTATTGAAATACAAAAACTAATTCAAGCTCAACAAAAATCTTGGAATGAAGGAAAAATTGAAGCCTACATGCAAGGTTATTGGAACAACGATTCGTTAACCTTTGTGGGAAAACGAGGTGTTACGCGCGGGTGGAAAAACACCTTGGCCAACTACAAAAAATCATACCCTGATAAAAATGCAATGGGTAAACTGGAACTGCAAATTTTAAACATTAAACTGTTAGGTAAAGATGTGGCATTTGTAGTGGGTAAATGGGATCTAAAAAGAAATGCGGGAGATGTGGGCGGACACTTTACTCTTCTCATGCGTAAACTAAAAGGTAAGTGGTTAATTGTGGCCGATCATAGCAGTTAGTTATTCTTTAATTGGCACATTATAACGCTTAACATCATAAGCAGCAAATAAACCAAGTGCTCCTCCATTTATATTGGTTGGTAAATTAGCAGGCGGTGTACTAAACGGCCCACCTGAATTGCCTCTATTGTTCAATGCCAGGTAATACCTATTAACGGCCTCGTCTATTGAGCGAAAAACCAACAAGGCAGTATCATTAGGTTGTAAACGTAAAAAAGGCAACTCAAAAACATAAGGTTCGTTAATCACCGAGTTTCTGTTATCAAATAACACCCTTACATCAAAAAGAGAGTCTTTTCCTTCTGTATCTTCTTGGTTTCTAAAACCAAAACGGAAATACGTATACTTGGTCCTTGGTCTATTATCTATAGCAAAAAAAGCCACAGCATATCCTTCTTCAATAAAACCTGATGCAGGTTTAAAATATGACACTACTGTATCCACATCAAACATTGGTTCGAGTGTGGAGCTTGAAGTATACGTTACACCTTGATGCGTTACTTTCAAATTATATATTGCTCCGGCTGTACCAACAAATCCTAAAGAGGCCTTGTATATACCATTGCCAACATGATTAAACGTAACACCATTTACATCTACAACAGCATCCGTAATAAGTGGCGTTGAATTGGTATTATTAAAGTAGCCCACCGACTTAGTCAAGCGAATAAACGAACTATCAACCTCTGTGGTAACTTGTCCTTCTATCACAATTTTTTCTGCATTATCAGGCACATCAATGTCTATAACCTCTTCACACGATGTAAACATCAACCCAAATAATAAACTGCTTATTAAAATTAAACTATTTTTCATGACTGTGATTAGAATTTAAAGTTATACGTAACAGATGGAACAAAGGTGAACAAATAGGTTTTCACCGCTTCATTTTTACCCGTATCTTCATTGGTTCTAAATGCTATACTATATGGATTTTTCCTTCCATAGGCATTGTAAACAGAAAACACCCAACTACCCTCAAACTTTCTTTTTGAAAATACCCAAAGTGGCTTAGCCTCTGTTTTCTTTTGATTTAGAGTTAAAGATAAATCCATACGGTGATATGCCGGTACACGTGCACTATTTCTGGCACCATATTCAATTACTCTATTACCTTCAAACTCGAAATAGGCAACCGCGGGTGTATACGTATCTCCTGTAGCATAAATAAAATTAGCCGACATACTTAAACGTTTTGTAAACTCATGGCTTACAACAAAAGTTAAATAATGTCTTCTATCAAATCTGAAATTATACCACTCGTTATTATTCACTCCATCAACTTTTCTTTCAGATTTTGATAGGGTATAACTCACCCAACCTGTTGTTTTACCGCGTTGTTTGCGTAACAGCAGTTCTATACCGTAAGACCTTCCAATGCCTGGTAAAACTTGCGATTCAATGGCTTCATTAAACTGTACATCTGCATCATCCTTTAACTCCACCGTATTGCTCATGTGCTTGTAATAAACCTCCGCTGATGCTTCAATGGAATTTTCACTGAAATTACGGAAATAACCTAATGCTACCTGATCAGCCATTTGTGGTTTAATGTACTTATCAGATGGTGTCCAAAACTCAGCACCTATACTAGCGTTGGTTGTTTGTATTAAATGCATGTATTGAAACATGCGATTATAAGACCCCTTAACTGAGCTATTTGCATTAATTACATAAGTTAAAGCCAAACGTGGCTCTAATCCAAAATAAGTATTATACACTTTATTCCAATCATGGTTTGTTGTGTCTATAATAGGTGATGTATTAATAAACCCATTATTGAAATACGTTGGTTTACCTCCTGCGTAAATCAACTCGCGGCCTTTACCTACGTTTTGAAACATAGACAAACGAGCACCATATTCGGTTGATAAACGATTATTAATTTTTAAAGCATGACTAATGTATACTCCATAATCTAGCGCACGTTTTGCAGGCAATACATCTTTTAAAATAATAGACTCAGATGTAATGGGATTGACCTCTCCTGGCGAGTAGGTATGATGGGTAGTGGCAAAACCGAACTTAATACTGTTTTTAGGATTTGCGAAATAGCTAAAATCTTGTTTTACACCCAAATCTGTTATAAAATTTAAACGTGTTAGGTTTAAATTTGGCGAAATATTAAAATCAACATTATAGTTATACCTACTAAAAATTAAACTAGTGTTGGAAAACATACGCGAGCTAAAAATGTGGTTCCAACGTAATGTTGCTGTTTGATTACCCCAACCTAAACCAAATAAACTTCCTGTCCCTAAGTTGTCTCTGCCAATGTATCCGGATAAAAACAATTTGTTCTTATCATTTAAAACAAAGTTAGTTTTGATGTTTAAATCACCAAAATATGCTGTCACATCTTTAGTTTGTTCTGTTAATGGAAAAAACACATCAAAGTAACTTCTCCTGCCGGAAATCATAAATGAACTTTTATCTTTTTGTATAGGCCCTTCAATTGTTAAACGCGATGATAATACCCCAATGCCACCACTAACACTGTATTGTTTTGAGTTACCGTCTTTCATGCGAACATCTAATACAGAAGCTAATCGGCCACCATAATTTGCAGGAATACCGCCTTTATAAATTTCAAAATCTTTTATGGCATCGCCATTAAATACAGAGAAAAAACCAACAACATGAGAAGGATTATACACCACTGCTTCATCTAATTGTACCAAGTTATGATCTACATTACCTCCACGCACAATAA
This sequence comes from Bacteroidetes bacterium UBA6183, assembly GCA_002422865.1. Lineage (GTDB taxonomy): Bacteria > Bacteroidota > Bacteroidia > UKL13-3 > UKL13-3 > UBA6183. The sequence continues at coordinate 35,269 of DITN01000046.1, forward strand.
ATAAAGTATTTCCGTCACCCGCAGCTTGTATACCCGGTAAAAGTTGGATAGCCTTAATAACATCAACCTCCCCCAGTAAAATGGGAATTTTCTTTACTTCTTTGATATCCATTTTAACCACACTCATTTTGGTTGATTCAACATTTGAGGAATTTGGTCTGTCGGCAGTAACTGTTAGCTCATTCAATTCGCGTTTATCTTCTACCAGCTCTACTTTTAAAGATACATTTCCATTAGTTAGATCTATGGTTCTGGTTTGAGTAACATAACCAACATAAGAATACACAATATTATATTTACCTCTTGGAAGGTTTAAAGAATAATATCCATAAGAATTGCTTGCCACTCCGGTTTTTAACTCGGTAACTGATACAGAGACTCCGATAAGATCTTCTCCGTTTTTTATATCTTTAACTGTACCACTTAAAGTATATTTTTGAACTTGGGCTTGAAGTGTTGCTCCCGTTAACAAAAACAGGTTAAACAATATGACTAGATTTTTCACGGCTGCGAAAATACTACAACTAACTCCAATTAAAAGATTTATAGATAAAGCGAAAGAATTTATAGGTAAACGGAGATTTAACAATACGAAAGGTAAATCAACTCATAAATTTATTCTTAATCAGTTATGTCCTACATTACCATGTTTTATGAAACTCAGAGGAGTTAAACTAAACTCTTGTAGTTACTTATTTAACTTGCTATGTGCTTTTCCGTAAAGCAAATAAATAATCAAACCAAACAATAACCATAATAAAAACGCTGCCCAATTGGTAAAGTTTAATTGGGTCATTAAATAAAAATTGGTTACCATACCTAATACAGGAATGGTACTAAAGCGCTTTAAAAAAGTAAGTACGCTTAATACTATAAACAACAACCAAAAAGCTAAAGTTGGCCAGTTTTCACGCAAACCAATATTCATAAATGTTTGGGTGTCATCAAACACAATAAACAGATACAAACTAACCAAACATAAAATAGGCACCAATAACCTACCGTTAATGTATGGAACTTTGAATCCAACATGGTATTGATTGCTGTGCGATTCCATCCTGATTACTCCTGCATTAACTATTACAAAAGCAAACAAGGTTCCTATGCTTGATAAATCAGTAACCTCTTTTAAGTTTAAAAACAGAGCGGGAACTGCTACGAATAAACCGGTAACTATGGTACTAAATGCAGGTGTTTTAAATTTAGGATGTATGTTGCTAAAACGTTTGGGTAATAGCCCATCACGGCTCATACTCATCCAAATGCGTGGTTGCCCATTTTGGAAAACCAATAATACACTGGCCATGGCTATTACTGCACTCACAGCAACAATTCCACTCATCCAATTTACATGCAATAAATCAAACACGTGCGCTAATGGATCGCCAACAGCCAATTCTTTATAGCTCACCATACCAGTTAACGATAATGAAATTAACATGTATAAAATGGTACAAATGGTTAATGATGCTATCATGGCTTTAGGTAAATCGCGTTTAGGGTCCTTACACTCTTCAGCTGTTGTGGCCAAAGCATCAAAACCAATATATGCAAAAAACACCGATGCCACACCTTGTAAAACACCTTTAAAACCATTTGGGGCAAACGGACTCCAATTATCTGGGTTTACATAAAATGCACCTACAATTATTACCAATACAATAACAATTAACTTCAGGCCTACAAAATAATTTCCAACGGTTTTGGTTTCGTGTACACCACGGTATATTAAAGCCGTAATGGCAAATACAATTCCCAATGCGGGTAAATCACAAATAAGTTTTAATCCAAAAACTTCGGGTGCGGTTTGCCAAGCCAAATGTTGTTGCTGTAAATAATGTGTTAAGGTTTGGTTTGATGCCAAAAGAGATGTTGCCTCTGCAAAACCATTTTTAGCGCTTAAATAATCCATGGTTAAATATTCCGGGATATGCCACCCAATACCATCCATTAAGCCGGTAAAGTAATCACTCCAACTGATGGCAACTACAATATTACCGATGGCATACTCTACAATTAAAGCCCAACCAATTATCCATGCTACAATTTCGCCAAACGATGCATAAGCATAAGTGTAAGCACTACCAGAAATAGGAATACTACTGGCAAACTCGGCATAACTTAATGCAGAAAACGAACAAGCAATAGCAATAAATACAAATAATAAAATTACAGCCGGACCACCACTTGCACTTGCATTACCAATGGTGCTAAATATGCCTGCGCCAATAATGGCCGCTATACCCAATGAGGTTAAATCGCGAAGCGTTAGCGTCTTTCTTAGCTTGTGTTCGCTATTTTGATTAGCTTCAGCTTCGTCTGCAATTTGTGCTATGGTTTTTCTTCTAAATAAAGGATTGCTCACAGTAAAATTATTTAGAGCAATATATATTTTTTGAAAACAGTTTGCACAGAATTATTTTTTTGCAACAGTTGGATGATGACTGCACTTGCCACTCTCGCAGGTGTGTCCTTTGGCACTTCTAAAAAGTGTTCGGCCTAAATACCATGCAGCTGCCAATAAAATTACAGCAACAATAATTAACTGCACATCCATATCTAAATATTTATTACGCTACATTGTACTATGCAATGTAGCTTAGGTTAAACTTAATTACTTGTTGCACCAATTTTGCGCGGTGCATAATTCGCAGCCATGTCAGCAATAGCCTTTATATGGTCAGGTGTTGTTCCACAACATCCACCCAAAATATTAACTAAACCTTCTTTACAAAACTCTTCTACTTGTTTAGCCATAGCAGCTGGGCTTTCGTCATACTGCCCCATTTCGTTTGGTAAACCAGCATTAGGATATGCACTTACATAAAATGGTGCATTGGTTGATAGTACTTGTAAATAAGGACGAAGTGCGCTTGCACCCAAAGCACAATTTAAACCAACACTTAACAGCGGTGCATGTTGCATTGATATTAAAAACGCTTCGGTAGTTTGGCCACTTAAAGTACGACCAGAAGCATCGGTAATTGTACCACTAACCATTACCGGATAATTTTTTCCGGTTTCCTCCATGTATTCGTCAATTGCATACAAAGCAGCTTTTGCATTAAGGGTATCAAATATGGTTTCAACAAGAATAATATCAACTCCGCCTGCAACTAATCCTCTAACCTGCTCTTTATATGCTGCTACCAATTCATCAAAAGTAACACCACGGTAACCAGGGTCGTTTACATCAGGACTTAAAGATGCAGTGCGGTTCGTGGGACCCATGGCGCCTGCCACAAAACGTGGCTTATCTGGATTTTTTGCGGTGTATTCATCAGCAACCTCTTTGGCAATTTTAGCTGATTCATAATTTATTCGCCAAACCACATCAGCGCCTAATTCATAATCAGCTTGCGCAATGGTGGTTCCACTAAAAGTATTGGTTTCTACAATATCTGCTCCAGCATCAAAATATTGCGCATGTATCGCTTTAATTACGTCAGGTCGTGTAAATGAAAGTAAGTCATTATTACCTTTTAATGGTTTAACATGATTAGCCAATGACTCATCTCTAAAATCTTTTTCTTCCAAATTATAACGCTGAATCATAGTACCCATGGCACCATCCAAAATTAAAATGCGTTTATTTAATAGTTCTTTTATATTCATAACGAACTACGAAGATACTGTTTTTAGAGGTTTTATTAAACATCAACCAAAACATGACATTTAATGGTTTTAATAAAATATAGCTAACTGTCAATTATTTGACTATCTTTGCGCCTCATTTAACAAAAATCGTACATTGACAACATTTAACGACCTGGGCTTAAACGCGTCCGTTTTAAGCGCCATCTCGGAGCTGGGTTTTGAAAATCCTACCCCCATTCAGGAAAAGTCCATTCCTGTTTTTTTAGAAAACGAAAGAGACATTCTAGGATTAGCTCAAACCGGTACCGGTAAAACAGCCGCATTCGGCTTACCTTTATTGCAACTAGTAGATTTTAACGCCAAACAAACACAGGCTTTAATTATTTGCCCAACTCGCGAACTTTGCATGCAAATTAGTCGCGATTTAACCACTTACAGCAAGCACATGCAAGGTGTTCGTATCGTATCTGTATACGGTGGAGCCAGCATCAACGGCCAAATTGAAGATTTACGCAGAGGAGCACAAATTATTGTAGCTACCCCTGGACGCTTAATTGATTTAATGAGCCGCAGAGCCGTTAACATCAAAACTATTGGCTACGTTGTGCTTGATGAAGCCGATGAAATGCTAAACATGGGTTTTAGAGAAGATATTGAAGGTATCCTTTCTGTAACTCCAGACGAAAAACGTGTTTGCTTATTTAGTGCTACCATGCCTAAAGAAATTCGCAGCATTGCTAATCAATACATGAAAAATCCTTTAGAGATTAGTGTTGGTAAAGCAAACTCGAGCAATGCAAACATTTCTCATGAGTACGCTGTAGTGCATGCAAAAGACAAATACGCTGCATTTAAACGCATCTTAGATTTTAATAACGAAAGTTTTTACGGAATTATATTCTGTACCACCAAGCACGAAACACAAGACATCAGCGATAAATTAATTCGTGATGGCTACAACGCAGATTGCTTACACGGTGATTTGAGTCAAGGCCAACGCGAAAAAGTAATGAGCCGTTTCCGTCATAAAGCTATTAAAATTTTATTAGCAACAGACGTAGCAGCACGTGGTATTGATGTGAGTGATTTAACGCACGTAATCCATTATCATTTACCTGATGATATCGAAAACTACACACACCGTAGTGGCCGTACAGCACGTGCAGGTAAATTAGGTACTTCTATCGCTTTATTAAACGTAAGAGAATTCTATCGTTTACGTGAAATTGAAAAACTAACCAACATTAAGTTTAACCGTGTTATGATTCCGTCAGCAATGGAAGTACGCGATAAAAAATTGTTGGCATTTATCGATACCATCAACTCAACAGAAATTGAAGAGTCGTTTTTTGATGATGTAGTTGAAAAGCACTTGAAACCAATTTTAGAATTGGACAAAGAAGAGTTAATGAAAAAAATGCTTTCGTTAGAACTTCGCAGATTTAGTGCAGAATACATGAATGGCCCTGATTTAAACGTGGCTGAACGTGGTGCTGCAGGATCAAGAGCAGAAGGTGGTTCTTCTAACGAAACTTACGGTGCATCTCGTGGTACACGCTTATTTGTAAGCATTGGCCAAAAAGATGGATTAAACGTAGGTTCATTAAAAGATTTTGTTTCTAACGTTACAGAAATACCTAACGCAAACATTTACCGTGTTGATGTAAAAGGAGTTTATTCTTTTATTAACGTTGATGCTGAGCAAGTAGAAAAAGTAATGACTACTTTACATGGCAGCGATTACAAAGGTCGTCAGGTACGTGTTGAAGTTAGCGGAAACGAAAGTGCCGGTGGACGTACACGCAGTGGTGGTGGTGACAGAGGTGGAAGAAGTTACGGTGGTGGTGATAGAGGCGGTAGAAGCTATGGCGGAGGCGATAGAGGTTCACGCGGTGGATTTGGCGGAGATAGAGGTGGTGACAGAGGCGGCAGAAGCTACGGTGGCGACAGAGATGGCGGTTCACGTGGTGGATATGCCGGTGGTGGAGACCGTAGAAGAAGCGATGACCGTGGTTCACGTGGTGGCGATAGCGGCTTTAGTGGCGCACGCAGACGTACAGAAGGTAGCGGAAGACGTAGAGATTTCTAATTTATTTATCATAAATAAAAATCCCCAAACTGATACTTCGGTTTGGGGATTTTTTATTTGAGGCCATTTTGAATATATAGTCAAAGTAAATATTTTGCATGTACATGAAAAGCCTATTTATTCTATCCATTTGGTTCTTATCTTGGGGATTTACCTACTACGATATTGCAAAACATCAACTAAGTATAGTTGACCTTGTTGCTTTCAACATAAAAAGAAAAAGTATAGCGCAGTATTTATCGTTTGTGTTCCCGGCCTACTTTGTTAATCATTATTACACTTCTGTTCCCGTGTTTGATGCACAGATGCCGAGCCTATTGATAAATCTGTTATTTATGGTTTGCTTTTTTTATGGATTAGACCAATTTCCAAAACTGATTTGCTATACCATTTATAAGGTAGTAAATGGCAGTAAAACGAGTTAAGAATTAATCATAACAAAAAAGCGAGGCTAATTAAAATTAGTCTCGCTTTTTTTACTGCCCAAATCTTTCGCGCCAAAGTTGGTTAAATGATTTATCAGCCAATTTCGGAAACTCTCTTCGCTCGCCCCATGCCGATTTAAAAAACGATTTAAGCATGAATCCTTTAATGGAAACACCTTTGTTCATGTTCTTGCGACTTAGCATTATTTTTTTCCAACTATACCACATCAACTTCTCGCTATTTTTTACCGCGCCTTGTTGCACACTGTCTTTTCTGTTTCGCAACAAGTGGTTATGAATATCAATTTTAACAGGACAAACATCCGTGCACTTGCCACAAATTGGGCTTGCAAAACTTAAGTGTTTAAATTCTTCTACTCCGCTTTGGTGCTGTGCCCAAACTGAACCAATTGGCCCCGTATTGGTACCACCGTAAGCATGCCCACCAATGTTTTGAAACACCGGACAAACGTTTAAACAAGCACCACAACGAATGCAACCCAAAGCTTGTCGTTGGTCGTGTTGAGCTAAAATATTACTTCTGCCATTATCAACCAAAACTACATAAAATTCTTTTGGGCCATCCATGTCTTCAGCCACACGTGGACCAACCAACGAATTGTAGGTTGTTATTCTTTGTCCAGTACCATAAGTGCCCAACAAACTAAAAAACAATTCTGCATCATTAATAGATGGAATAACTTTCTCTATACCTGCCACAACAATGTGTACTTGTGGCATTGATAAACATAATCGCGCATTACCTTCATTTTCGGTAACACCTACCATACCCGAGTCGGCAATTAAAAAATTTGCCCCGGTTATACCTATGGAGGCTTTTGAGAATTTGCCACGTAACTCCGCAGCCACATCTGCTGCAATATCCTCAGGGTCGGCCTCTATTGATGTTCCTATTTTGCCATTAAGTAATTGGGTTATCTCTAGTTTGGTTTTGTGCATGGCCGGAGTAACCATGTGGTAAGGCTGCTCATTGGCTGCGTCAACAATATACTCTCCTAAATCCGTTTCACAAACCTCTATTCCTTTTGCACGCAAATGCGCATTTAAACCAATTTCCTCGGTTATCATGCTTTTGCCCTTAACCACCAATTGCGCATTATGCTTTTTAATGATGGTTTCAATTTCGGTTAGTGCACCTTTGGCATCATCGGCCCAAAGTACTTTACCACCTTTGCGTATAACGTTCGATTCAAACTCGATTAAATACTTATCAAGGTTTTCAATTACTTTCCATTTAAAATAAGCCGCACGTTCGCGGGCCAATTCTAAGTTGGCAAATTGTTTTTTAGCACTAACAAAAGCCGCCTCATACCTATGCACATTAACCTGCATACGGCTTCGGTGTTCGCGGTCAAACGCAAACTTTTCTGATAGTTCTAAAAATTCTTCTTGCTTACGCATTGCATCAAAGTAAATGATTTTTTTTATTAATCAGTCAACAGCACATTGTCGATAAGCCTCACATTTGCACACCAACAGGCAATAATAACTGCATATTGTTTCCCTGTTTCAATCACTTGGTGCTCTTCCATTGTATCGGCATCAACCAAGGCCAAGTATTCTAATTTTAACTTGGGGTGATTTAACAACTGAGCCTTAGTAGCAGCTATTGCTTCACTTCCAACAGTACCATGTAACACTTGATTTCTCACGTTTAAAAGTGCTTGAGACAATTTTACTGCAACCTCTCTTTCATCATCTGTTAACCTTACATTCCTTGAACTCATTGCCAAACCTCCTGCTTCACGTCTGGTGGGTATAATGTTCATATGTATTTCAGGAAAACGAATTTTAATCAAGTGTTTTACTACCACGCATTGTTGTAAATCTTTCTGTCCAAAAAAAACTTCATCCGGTTTCACCGCATCAAAAAGTTTACTTACAATGGTAATTACGCCATCAAAATGTCCAGGTCTAAGTGCGCCTTCAAAACTATTGGTCACCGAACCAAAATCGTACTTATCTGCCACTACATCATTGCCGTACATTTCGGCACTTGAAGGCAAAAAAAGTACGTCACACTGATTTTGAGTGAGTTTAATGATATCTTGTTCAGTAGTACTTGGGTATTTTTCAAAATCTTCCGCACTGTTAAATTGGGTAGGATTCACATAAATACTACAAACTGTGTAACAGCCTTTGTTTTTTGATGCTGCTATTAAATCTAAGTGGCCTTGATGAAGAGCGCCCATGGTTGGAACATACCCAATCTTACCAAATTCGAGACGATTGTGGGATAAATGATCCTGCAAATGTTTAATAGATTTAAATACAAACATGTAGACGGCTAATTATGTGTAGTTTACAGAATATAACAAAATAAAATGGGCGGTATATTAGTAATTTTCTATAAATTTTATATATTTTTGTGAACTTTTTTAAGCACATCCATCATGGCAAAGAAGAAAATCTTGTTCATTTCATCAGAAATGAGTCCCTATTTGAAAGTGAGTACAGTTGCAGAGTTAGCCAGACGATTACCTCAGGCCATTCAGGAGAAAGACAACGAAATCAGGGTATTGATGCCCAGGTATGGTTGTATCAACGAACGCAGAAACAGGTTACACGAAGTTGTAAGACTATCAGGTATTAACATTACCATAGACGACAACGATAATCCACTAACCATTAAAGTGGCTTCTTTACCGGAGGCCAAAATGCAGGTTTATTTTTTAGACAACGAAGACTATTTTCATCGTAAGTTCGTTTACACAGACGAAAACAATGACTTTTTTGGCGACAACGATGAGCGAACCATCTTCTTTTGCAAAGGAGCTTTAGAAACGGTAAAAAAATTAGGTTGGCAACCAGACATCATTCATTGCCAAGGCTGGATGACCGGTTTGATTCCTTTATACCTAAAAACTATTTACAAAGATGAGCCTGTATTTAAAAATGCAAAAGTGGTTTTCAGTGTATTCGAAAATCAATTTGAGTGCAGTTTAGGTAAGGATTTCGCTCGTAAAGCCAGCTTAAACACCATTGATAATAAGCAAATGTCGTCTTTGGATTCATCATGTACAGGTTTATACAAATCGGCTATTACACATGCTGATGCTGTTGTTAAGTGCAGCGATGAAATTGACCCCGAAGTGGCCAGTTTCATAAAAAAACAAAAAGGTAAAGTAGTTTTAAATCACAACGAACAAGAAGGTTACGTAGAAGACTATATTAAATTGTATGATAATTTATTGGAAAGACAGAACTAAACATTTTGCATACTTGCTGTTAGCAGCAGTTATTCTAATAAATTCATCATGCAAAAAAGAAAATAACGAAATTGGTTCTGACGTTATAGGCAACCGAAGTGGTTTTGATGTACAAGTTACTGATACATTTGAGGTAATCACATACAGTAGCGTTGCAGACAGCGTGGACACCAGATTTCTTACCTACTACATGCTTGGCCAAATAAACGACCCAGTAATGGGGGTTACTTCGGCTAATATTGTTACGCAATTTTTATATCCTGTGGCTGGCTTTACATTCGGTAGCTTAACCATTGATTCGGTAGTTCTACAGCTTCGCTATGCTGGGCCATCAGCCATTTACGGTAAAAACACCGAGCAAACCATTAAGGTGTATGAGGTAAATGAAGATTTACCTACATCCTTATCGGAGTATTTTTACTCGAATAGGAACTACCAAACATCACCAACTGAGTTGGGTTCTTACACCGGAACATTTAATCTATCAGACAGTGTTATCGAATATGTTGCAGGTAAACGACTAGGTTATGCACCACAATTACGTATAAAAATAACTGATGCTGCTTTTATCAATAAACTAAAAACCACACCAGTTGATTCGTTCACTTCATCTGCTAATTTTAAATCAACATTTAAAGGTTTGATGATATCTGCCGAACAATCGTCAATGGCTAACGGTGATGGATCTATAGCGTATTTCAATTTAAGATCTGATAATCCTCAAACAGCATTGGTCGTATATTGCAAAAACGATACGGCACAAGTAAAGTATGAGTTTCCTATTTCGGGTACTGCCGAGGTCAAAACAAACCAATACAAGCATCGTAATTTACCGGTAACATTACAAGCTGCCAACAACGGTGCCCACCAAAACACTTGTTATGTTCAACCTGCTGCCGGTATTAAAACAAGAATATTAATTCCAAGCCTATCAAAAATAGCAGATGACAGACCAATTGCTGTAAACAGTGCACGTATACTTTTTACCGTTAAAGACACACAAAACTATCCGGTACCGGCCCGATTAAATTTATGGGATGCAGATGAGTTGGGAAGGAGAAAAAACATAGCCGACTTCAGCGAATCTGCAACTTATTATGGTGGAACTTTTGATGCAACAACAGGAACATACACCTTCAATATCAACCGCCACGTCCAAAATTTATTAAACTCTTATAATAAAAATAAGGTTGATATCAACTACGGGTTGAACTTATTTGTACCTGAAGATTATAACGTAGCAGCCAACAGAGCCATTTTAGATACCGATAGAAGTATCCCGGGACAACAAAAAGTGAAACTTATACTTACTTACACTGTTATAAAGTAGTAGCGTGATTATTGTATTAAAACAAAATAGTGTAGAAGCCGATAAGTTGGCTTTGGTTAATTATTTAACCAAGCATCATATTGCACATCATATAGTGGCACAGCAAAATGTTGTGGTCATTACTAAACAATCCAATATTGAGCATTTGCCTGAATTTGATTGCATAAAAAGCACTCATCCTATAAATACCCATTACAAACTAGCATCAAAAATTTGGAAAGATTCGACCAAGTTTAATGTTGATGGTAATAGTATTGGTGATGGTATTTTTAACATCATGGCTGGTCCTTGTTCTGTTGAAAACGAAGATCAAATATTTGCCACCGCAGAATTTCTGAGTAAACTAGGTGTTAAATTTTTGCGTGGTGGTGCTTATAAACCACGTACCTCTCCATACAGCTTTAGAGGACTTGGCAAAACAGGTTTGCAATTATTACGTAAAGCAGCCGATAAATACAACATGAGCGTTGTGACCGAAATACTTGATTACAGTTTACTTGATGAGGTAATTGAATATGCAGATGTTTTACAAGTAGGCAGTAGAAATATGCATAATTTCTACCTGTTGGACCAATTGGGTAAAGTTAATAAACCAGTCTTGCTCAAAAGAGGTTTTCAGGGTAAAACCGTTGAGTGGTTGCTTGCTGCTGAATATATTTTAAGTGGAGGCAATGATAAAGTAATTTTATGCGAGAGGGGGATAAGAAGTTTTGATCCAAGCAGCAGAAACGTACTCGATTTAGGTATTGTACCCCTGATAAAGGAATTAAGTCATTTGCCTATAATTGTTGACCCAAGCCATGGGACAGGAACGGCTTCGCGAGTTAAACCTGCAAGTTTAGCCGCTGCCGCAATTGGTGCAGATGGTATATTAGTTGAAGTTCACCCGAACCCTGCAAAAGCATTAAGCGATAGCGAACAAGCCTTATCATTTGATGAATTTGAAAATATGTTAATCGAAACGCAAAAACTGCTAAAGGCATTGGGAAAACACACAGATACAGAAAGTATAACTTTGAAAACCGAAAGTTTATAGTAAATTTGATTTCTTATGTGTGGAATAGTAGCTTATATAGGTCACCGCGAGGCCTACCCAATCATTATTAAAGGTTTAAAACGTCTAGAATACCGCGGGTATGATAGTGCTGGCGTTGCCCTTTTAACTCCCGAAAAAGCATTAAACATTTACAAAAAAAGTGGAAAAGTAGCCGACCTTGAAAATGAAAGTAAAGGAAAGGATCTTCACGCAAACACTGGCATGGGACATACCCGTTGGGCTACCCATGGTGCACCCAATGATGTTAACGCCCACCCTCATTTATCGCAAAGTGGCGAATTTGCAATTATCCATAATGGAATTATTGAAAATTACCATTCGTTAAAAACAGCTTTAATAGAACGCGGACATACGTTTAAAAGTGAAACTGATACCGAAGTATTAATTCATTTAATTGAAGAAGTGCATCAAAACAACAATGTTAACTTCGAGGACGCTGTACGTATGTCATTAACGCAGGTAGTTGGTGCGTATGCTATTGTTATTTTGTCAAAATCAAATCCTAATTACCTTATTGGCGCCCGCAAAGGCAGTCCGATGGTTGTAGGCATTGGCGAAAACGAGCACTTCATAGCAAGTGATGCTACACCAATTGTTGAGTATACCCGTAATGTGGTTTACCTAAACGATGGGGAACTGGTGATTATTGATAACAATAACTTAACGGTTAAAACTATTGATAATACCATTAAAACGCCTTATATACATGAACTTGAAATTAACCTAGAGAGCATAGAAAAGGGGGGATTTGAGCATTTTATGCTTAAAGAAATT
>DITN01000012.1 GCA_002422865.1 Bacteroidetes bacterium UBA6183
AAACATACACGGTCATAGTTACAAATTGTTTGTTACCGTTGTTTCCGAAAAAGGTTTAACAAATAATATGGTTATGGATTTTAAACAACTTAAAAAGATAGTACAACATGCCATTTTAAATGATTACGACCATGCATTGATGCTTAAAAAAAACAAACTAAACCTGGCTACTACTCAAGTTATTGGTACTAAACTTTTATGGTTTGATGAAGAACCAACCGCTGAATGTATGTTACTGGATATGGCCAAAAAACTACAGTTAAACTTACCTGATTTTGTTGTTTTAAAAGAGTTGAAACTACACGAAACGGAAACGTGTTTTGCAACTTGGCAAAACGACAATATTTAAAATTGATGATGTAAAGACTAACTTCGTAAAAAATTAAACACATGAAAAGAATTTTATTGATAGGTATATTAGGAACTATAGTTGCAATAACAAGTTGCAAGAACCAAGATCCAAAAAGCACCGAAAAACAAGAACAAAACATTACAGAAGCAGAAGCACCAAAAGAAGAACAGGCCCCTATTGATATTGAATTAAACAATGGTGAAAAATGGAAAGTAAATCCTGAGATGATGGTACATGTGCGCAACAGCGAAGGTTTAGTAGATAGCTACATCAATGCACCTAAAAAAGACCATGAAGCTTTGGCCAAGGAGTTAAACACAACGGTGGGTTTATTAACCAAAAGCTGCACCATGCAGGGCAAATCGCATGATGAATTGCACAAATGGTTACACCCATATATGGGTTTGATTAAAGATTTAGGTAATGCGAAAAACCCAGAAGACGCAGATCAAATCGTTACAACCATTCAAGCTTCATTTGTAGTTTTTAATCAATATTTTGAGTAAGACTAAAACATTACTTCACAAAAAAGCACCTGTTAAGGTGCTTTTTTTATGCGTGATTTTAACGTCAAAAAACTGATTAAAACAATAACAAATAACAATATCCAAATATCATCCGTTATCGGAACACTGGGTGTATCGGGGTCGCCCCAGTCATCGGGTGGTGGTGGACCAATTTGCAGCACTACATACAATAATATCTTCATAAATCAGGAAAATAAATGCATGCAATGGTAGCGTAACAATTACTGATAAACCTTGACGCAGGTCAATGTACCAAACAAAAACACCTGCTAACTTTGGGTTATGCTTCACAAGATATTTACCTACGTCAGTCTGGCTTTAACATTGCTTCTTCATTATGCATGTGAGAAGCCGGATAGCACCTTACCTAACACACCAACCGGAAGTGTTACTGTAAATATTAACCATAAGGTGGATGGCGCACCTTTGCAGTTTGATACGATGATGTATAATAACCAAGCATCAAACCTTTACAGTGTTACTCGTTTAAATTATTACTTATCAAATTTTGTGTTGTATCAAAATGGGGTGCAGGTATATGTATCAAACCAAATAAAACACATTGATGCCAAGCAACAGCCCATCAGTATTCATTTAGAAAATGTGCCAATTGGCACTTACAATCAGGTCTCATTTTTAATTGGTATTGATGCAAAAAATAACCAACATGGCACACTACCCAACACAGATGATAACATAGGCATGATATGGCCGGAAGCCATGGGTGGAGGTTATCATTTTTTAAAAATTGAAGGTCAGTTTTTAACCCCTGCAAACGATAGAAAAGGATATGCCATACACACCGGATTAAACAGCAGTTTGGTGCAGCATCAATGTATAAACTTGAGTTTACAGATAAGTGAAGGTGCAACATCAACGCTACATTTAACCATGAATTTAAATGAGTGGTACAAAAACCCATATACCTACAATATTTACAGTGATGGCAACTACACCATGGGCGACAGCATCACCATGAGATTAATTACCAATAATGGAAAGGATGTATTTTATGCTGAATAAAATGTTAACTATTGCAGTATTGATGTTATTGTTTGTTGCGGCTTGTAATAAACCAGAACAAACTACACCAACACAAGATTATAAACCAACACCATACAACTTACAAGTTCCTAATGGTTTTCCTCTGTACATCAAAAATCCTGATAACCCATTAACAGAAGAAGGTGTAGCATTAGGTAAACGATTGTATAATGAGCCCATGTTATCCAGTAATGGTAGAAGTTGTGCATCGTGCCACATCAAAGAAAAATCATTTTCGTTGCCTATTCATGTTGGTGCTAATGGTTATCGAATAAGTGTACCACCACATATTAATTTAGCATTTAAGCGCCATTTCAATTGGACGGGTTCTGAAAAGATTTTAGACACCTTATGCATGGCTGATTTTGGCCCGGAGTTTTTTAATACCGATTCGGCCGAATTGTACCGTAACTTATCCAACAATGCTTATTACCGCGATGCATTTTATAAAGCATTTTTAATGGATAATATTTACAACTACAGGTTTGTGGATTTGCAAAGAAAAATTGCACATGCCATATCGCAATACATGCGCACTATTATAAGCAGTAATGCCAAATACGATAAAGTAATGAAAGGTGAGGAAACATTTACTGCGCAAGAGCAAGAGGGTTATAACATTTTCTTTTCTGAGGTTGGTGATTGTTTCCATTGCCATCAACCGCCATTGTTTAGTGATACTGAATTTCACAACAATGGTTTAAACAGTACGTTTAGTGGATTTGATTATGGTAGGTTTTTAGTTAACAACAATGTTAATGATATTGGCAAGTTTGCCACACCGACATTACGTAACAGCAGCCTAACTGCACCATACATGCACGATGGCCGTTTTGCTACTTTAGAAGAAGTGGTAGAGTTTTATAACTCGGGTGTGCAAGCATCTGCAACCATCGACCCTATTATTAATAAAAAAGCACCTACATATAAACTTAACCTTACTACCCAACAAAAACAGGCATTGGTAGCATTTTTAAAAACACTTACCGACAACAGCATTACTTATTAATTATGCTACAAATCGTGATGATTTTAGTACAAGCGAAAATTTAAGGCTGTTTAAAGTCATGTCATCCTTATGACTGAACGCATAAAATAACAGTTGAAACGGTACCAACTTCGTGTAACAAAATTAACATGATTTATGAAAAAAGTAATTGCATTTATGGCCCTTGCCGCAGCGCTTTATGCATGTGGAGGAGGCAGTTCAAACACAAGTGAACAATCTAACGCAACCTCAACCGAACCAACTACAACAGAAAACACAGAAACATCCGGTACTCCATCTTACGACCCTAAAAGAGGTGAAGGTAAATTTACTGCTGAAAATGTTAGTGTGGGTGCAACTCTTAATGCCGCAATGGCTACAGAGGGCGAAAGCATTCAAGGTGTGAAGTGTTCATCATGCCACAAAACAACTGACGAAAAATTGGTTGGTCCGGGCTGGAAAGGTGTTACCGAAAGAAGAACTCCTGAGTGGATTATGAACTTCATTACCAACCCTGACCCAATGATTGACAAAGATCCTGAAGTACAAGCTCAATTAGAAATTTGTTTAGTGAGAATGCCAAACCAAGGTTTGACTGATGATGATGCGCGTAAAATTTTAGAATTTATGCGTAAAAATGATGGTGTAAAATAATTTAAATCCATTTTATTATGAAAAGGAATAGTATATTAATGAAAGGCGCAATTGCCACCATGGCTGTTGCTGCTATTGTATCTTGTAAACCAAAAAACACAAGCAATGCCGTAAGTGGTGATGCTGCCGAAAAAGCATACGTTGCCCCGGGTAAACACGACAAATTTTACAACTTTGTAAGTGGTGGTTTTAGCGGACAAATGAGTGTATATGGTTTACCAAGTGGTCGTTTGTTACGCGTAANNCGGTTGACCCTGAAAAAGGTTGGGGTTACAGTGAAGAAACCAAACCGATGTTAAACACATCGCATGGTATGGTGCCTTGGGATGATTTGCATCACACTGAAATGTCGCAAACAAATGGTGAAATTGATGGCAGATGGGTATTTGGTAATGCTAACAATACTCCTCGTGTAGCACGTATTGATTTAAAAACGTTCCGTACCGCAGAGATTATTGAGTTACCGAATAGTGCAGGTAATCACTCCTCACCATTTATTACAGAAAATACTGAATATGTAGTTGCAGGAACACGTTTTAGTGTGCCACCGGATAATGCAAATGGTGATGTGCCTATTAATACTTACAAACAAAACTTTAAAGGCTACTTAAGTTTTATCAGCGTAGGTAAAGAAGGTGAAATGGATGTTGCATTCCAAATTGCTTGCCCTGGTGTAAACTTCGACTTAAGCCACGCAGGTAAAGGAAAATCACATGGTTGGTTCTTCTTCTCT
>DITN01000041.1 GCA_002422865.1 Bacteroidetes bacterium UBA6183
GGTCAACATATATCAGGGACGTACAGGTTATTAGTTCCAACATCTAACCTCCAACTTCTCATCATCATCCGAAGCTTTAGCGTGGGATGGCAACATCCGTTTTCCAAAATCCGCCTCCTTTTACTATCTTGCGCCACTTTTAAAAATTATATTAATGGAACTCAACAACAATGCTTATTACGCGGGAGGCGTAAAGTTAACGGATGTGGCCCAAGAGTTTGGCACTCCGGTTTATGTTTATAATGCTGATAAAATCATATCGCAGTATAAACGTTTGAAAAACGCATTTAATCCTATTGATATAAAGATAAAGTACGCTTGTAAAGCCCTAAACAATACCGCTGTTTTAAAATTATTAAAAAACGAAGGCAGTGGTTTAGATACCGTTTCTATTAACGAAGTAAAACTAGGTTTACGCGCAGGATTTGCGCCCGATGAAATTATATTCACTCCCAATTGTGTGGGTATAGATGAAATTAAGGAAGCGGTAGAACTAGGCGTTCACATCAATATTGATAACATCAGTATTTTAGAACAATTTGGAGCCATTTATGGCAATACCGTACCTTGCTGCATCCGTTTAAATCCGCACATTATGGCGGGTGGTAACAGTAAAATCAGTACCGGGCACATTGATAGTAAATTTGGTATCAGTATTTATCAATTACGCCATGTGGTGCGTGTGGTAAAATCAAACAACATGCTCATCAACGGCTTGCACATGCACACCGGTAGCGATATTTTAGATGCAGGTGTATTTTTACAAGGTGCCGAAATTTTATTTGATTGCGCCAAAGATTTTCCTGATTTAGCCTTTATTGATTTTGGTAGCGGATTTAAAGTGGCCTACAAAGAAAACGATGTAACCACCGATATTGAAGAGCTTGGACAATTATTAGGTTCACGCTTTACCGAGTTTTGTAAGGAATACGGTCGCGATTTAGAATTATGGTTTGAGCCGGGCAAATTTTTAGTAAGCGAAGCCGGATATTTTTTGGTAAAATCAAACGTAATAAAACAAACCACAGCTACCGTTTTTGTGGGTGTTGATAGCGGATTAAATCACTTAATACGCCCAATGTTGTACGACTCGTACCACGAGATTGTAAACATCAGCAACCCCGATGGCAAACAGCGTATTTACACCATTGTAGGTAATATATGCGAAACCGATACTTTTGGTTGGGACCGTAAATTAACCGAAGTACACGAAGGTGATATCCTTTGTTTTAAAAACGCAGGTGCCTACGGAATTACCATGGCCAGCAATTACAACGCACGTCAAAAACCAGCCGAAGTGCTCATTTACCAAGGTAAAACACACCTTATTCGTAAACGCGAAACCTTAGAAGATATCATTATAAACGAAGTACTGTTTAACATTTAATAGCAAAAGCCACTCAAAAAAATGGGTGGCTTTTTTGTTTCAAATCATTTTTGCGTTCTCTCGAGGTTTCGCTGTGTTTCACTCGTGGTCGGGTTGAAAATCCCGAACTCGCTTAGGGACTATGCGCTGCTATCTTTTGCCCCACGCATGCACCAACCCAAAACAAAAGTATATTCGCTACTATCCCTAACGCAATTCTCCAACAAATCAATTTTACCTTCTAAACAGTACCACTTTTTTATATATTGCTATCAAATTTCATCACTCACCTATCATGAAAAAAATATTCATCACCTTATTATCGCTGTGTATGCTGCAACAAACTTACGCGCAACAAAAACTTACTCCCGAAACCTTGTGGCAACTTGGCCGTGTAGGTAATCCGGTAATTTCAACCGATGGTAAACAAGTATTGTTTGAAGTAAAAAACTATGAAGTGGCCACCAACAAAGGAGCCAACACCGTTTATATCATTCCTTCTGCAGGCGGAACACCTGTTGCCGTTATAAAACCGGAAACAGGGGCATTTGGTTCACGTTTTCGTCCCGATGGACAACGTTTAACTTTTATGTCGGCCAAGGATGGAGATGTACAACTATACGAATGTAATTTAGATGGCAGCAACATCACCCAAATTACTCAGGTAAAAGGTGGTATAGAAGGTTACAAATACGCACCGGCCATGAACAACTTGATGTACATAGCAAAAGTAAAATTAGACGAAACCGTTAATGACATGTACCCTGATTTGCCCTTGGTAAAAGCGCGTATTATTGATGGTTTATATTACCGCCATTGGGATTCGTGGCACGATTATACTTATAATCATCCGTTTGTAGTTAGCTACCAAAACGGAGCAATTACAGGCACAGCAGTTGATATTTTAGGTGAAGAAAAATACCACGCACCCGAGCCTCCTTTTGGCGATGAAAACGAAATGAGCTGGAGCCCGGATGGAAAACGTTTGGCCTTTTCGTGCAAAAAACTAAATGGCACACCCAGTGCTGTTAGCACCAATACCGATATTTTTATTTACAACACCGAAACCAAATCAAGCACCAATATTACTGAGCTGAACAGTGGCTACGACCGCGAACCACAGTTTAGTCCTGATGGTAAAAAAATTGCTTGGTTAAGCATGAAACGTGCCGGTAACGAAGCTGATAAAAGCCGTTTAATGGTGTATTATTTCGCCAGTAAACAAGAAGTAGAAGTAACTAAAGATTTCGATTACACCACTGATGCCTTCTGCTGGACCAACAATGGCTCACAATTATTTTTTATATCACAATACCAAGGTACACGCAACATTTTTACATCAACCGAAAAAGTAAAAAAAGCAGGTGCCGAATACACAGAAGTAAAACAAATTACTAAAGGCGATAACGACTACTTAGGTATAGCTTTAGCCGGAAACGAAAAAGCCTTTACACTCATTGGTGCGCGCCAAAACATGAGCAACCCTACCGAGTTGTTTAACATCACCAAAAACGGAGAAGAACGACAAATTACTTTTATTACCCAACCGGTTTGGAGCAATGTAAAACAAGGTAAAGTAGAAAAACGTTGGATTACTACAACCGATGGCAAACAAATGCTTACTTGGGTAATTTACCCTCCGGATTTTGATAGCCGCAAACGTTACCCAACCTTATTGTATTGCCAAGGCGGACCACAAAGTATGGTAAGCCAATATTTTAGTTACCGTTGGAATTTTCAGTTGATGGCCAACAACGGTTACATTGTAATTGCGCCTAACCGCAGAGGTTTACCGGGTTTTGGCAGCGAGTGGAACGATGCCATTATTGGCGATTACAGCGGGCAATGTATGCGCGATTATTTAAGTGCAGTGGATGAAATTAGTAAAGAAACTTATGTGGCCAAAGATAAACGTGCAGCAGTTGGTGCAAGCTTTGGCGGTTACAGTGTGTATTGGTTAGCAGGTAACCATCAAAAACGTTTTAAAACATTTGTAGCACATTGCGGTATGTTTAACATAGAAAGTTGGTATGGCACAACAGAAGAAATGTTTTTTGCCAACAACGATAATAAAGGTCCTTACTGGCAAGCACCACGCAGCAAAAACTACGATAACTCACCACATAAATTTATTCAAAATTGGGATAGCCCAATATTGGTCATACACAATGAAAAAGATTTCCGTGTGCCATTAGGCCAAGGACAAGAAGCCTTTAACGCAGCACAGTTAAAAGGTTTACCAAGTCGTTTTTTGTATTTCCCTGACGAGAACCATTGGGTAACCAAACCACAAAATTCCATCTTGTGGCAACGTGTATTTTTCGAGTGGTTAGATTATCAGTTGAAATAAATCTTTTTTAACCATTTCATTTTGTAGCACAGGTAATTAACCTGTGCTGCTTTTTTAAATGAGTTGTAACAAGAAACAACAGTGAATTACACCAAAAAGTTGCTATTTAACGTGCTGTACAGTAATTAATATTGCTCATACCAACTAAACTTATCGTGCACTATTTGTATTTTGTTTGTTTTTAAATATTGCAAAAATGCACCTGAAACCGGTGAATGTTTTTTACCTTTTAACCAAACCAAGCTCCAAGTAGTTATAATAGGTAAGCCTTTAATAGGTATAATTTGTAGAGCCTTATTGTGCAGTTCATTTCTAATCCCGATGAGTGGCATGATAGAATAACCTAATCCAGCAAGCAGTGCTTGTTTAACAGCTTCGTTGGATGTTAATTCCATTTTTTTGAGTACCGAGATGTTTTTTCGTTCAAAGAAACTCTCCATACTTTGTCGTGTACCTGAACCCTTCTCTCGGAAAATTAGTGGTAGCTTTCCCAACAATTCTTTTGCCCTTATATCTTCATTAAAAGCTGATTGTTGACTACCTACCATGTACAATTTATTTTGTAACAAGTCTAACTTTTCAATATTTAACCCGGAAGGTAAAACAGAAACCAGCGCAAAATCAACTTCATTATTTTCTAAACTCTCTACCACTTTGTTTTTATTGGTAACGTCCATTAACAACTCAACCCCGTTATGTTGTTTTATAAAGTCAGTCAGAAAATAAGGCATCACATACTTACCTGTCGAAACAACTGAAATCTTCAACCTACCGGTTAGTTGTCCTTTAAAAGCCAAAGTTTTATAATTAATAGCATAAACCTGGTTGATGATATTTTCAGCCGCCTCTGCAATTTCTTTTCCAAAATCAGTGATGTAAATCTTTCTGCCTACAACTTCAGTCAATGGAATATCAAATTGATCTTGAAAGTTTTTAAGTTGAATGGAAACAGCTGGTTGGGTTAAATGTAACTCTTCAGCAGCTTTTGTTACACTTTGTGTTTGAGCAATTTTTAAAAATATGTGTAATTGATTGAGTGTATAATTCATAAATATAACTAATGTATAATATTACAATTATAAATAAAAACAAATACATAACAGACTGCAATTTCGCGTCATCAGTTTTTAAAAAGTAATGTGGCTGATAATTGCGACTTGGACAATTTAAATTAGTTTAATATTAGTTAATGGTGTTCTAATTTGGGAAAAGGAAGAAGAAATCAATTGAACCCACTTTAAAATGCAATAAAATGAAACAGAACAACTTTAAAAGAATACTTTACATGATTATAATGCTTATACTTTTAATCATGTCGCTCATTACAACAGACGTCTTTATTAGTCATTTATATGCGTTTATTTCAATTATAATTGGCGCATTGGCATCACACCAACCATCAGATCAAAACAAAATAAGTTATGAATAAAACAGAAAAATTAACTTTTATAGAAGGCGCTTTTACAGATGCAGAAGCCAAAGAAATTGTGATGAATATTTTTTCTGCCAAAATCAATTTTCACCAAACTAAAAACTTGAGTTCACAAGAAAGGTTTGGTAAGGTTGATGTTGCGGCATCAAAAAGAATCATTGCATTAAAAAAAGGATTGGAAAAAGCAATGGAAATTATAACAGAGGCCAACAAAAACAACAAGATGCTAACCATTAAGTCAGAGATAAATATCACCATTTCTGACCATTAACCACAAACTCATTTTTTAATAACAAAGGCTTGCGCATGCGCAAGCCTTTGTTATTATCACAACATACATATTTAAATTTTTGTTATTCAACCAACTCATTTATATTTACGTTTTCATATTTAATGAGTTATGAATATTTTAAAAAACATACTTGCTGTTATTGTTGGATTAATTGTTGGCAGCCTGGTGAACGGAGCTTTAATATCCATTAGTGGTTCGGTTATAGCACCTCCGGAAGGTGTTAATGTAAAAACTTTAGAAGGACTAAAAGCCGGTATTCATCTTTTTGAACCTAAACACTTTTTATTCCCGTTTCTTGCACATGCGTTGGGTACTTTTGTTGGTGCGCTAATGGCTACACTAATTGCAGCAACGCATAAGTTTAAATTTGCAATGGCCATTGGCGTTTTGTTTTGTTTAGCAGGAATAGCCAATGTTATCATGTTGCCTGCTCCAATGTGGTTTAATATAACAGATATTGCCTTAGCGTATCTTCCAATGGCATTTTTGGCACATAAATTGGTTACTAGAAAAAACGTGCAGTAAAAATAGATTATTAATTACACTGCGTCAACAAAGGAAAATTACGCCAAACTGTTAACTTTATTTATGTTTGTATTTATGAAAAAGCTATTATTCATCTTTATCACCATCATATCTTTTACATCTTGTACACAAGATGATTTGAATAAAATATTAGCCGGCAGCGGCCTAACTAACGAAGAAGTAATTGAAGGTTTAAAAAGTGCGCTATCCGTTGGAACAGACACTTCTGTTACCATTTTGAACAAACTTGATGGTTATTATAAAGATGATGTAGTAAAAATTTTATTGCCCGATGATGCAAAAGCCATTTACGACAACATCAACAAAGTACCGGGAGGCTCAATTTTATTGGAAGAAACGGTAAGAAGTTTGAATAGAGCCGCTGAAGATGCAGCAGTTGAGGCCAAACCTATTTTTATTGATGCCATTACCGGTATTACTATTTCTGATGGCTTAAGCATTTTAAATGGTGCCGATACAGCAGCCACTTTTTATTTAAAAGACAAAACATTCTCACCGCTTTACAGTGCGTTTCAACCTAAAATTGATGCCTCTTTAAGTAAAGATTTGGTTGGAGGAGTATCAGCAAACTCTGCATATAATAACTTGGTTAGTGCGTACAACACAGCTTCTTTAAACGGATTATTATTCCCAAAAATCACCACCAACAGTTTAAGTTCTCATGTAACCAACAAGGCTTTAACAGGCTTGTTTATAAAGGTTGCAGATGAGGAAAAAGCCATAAGAACAGATCCATTGGCAAGGGTAAATGACATTTTGAAAAAAGTATTCGCCAAGTAATTTTGAAACAACTACTCACCCTTTATTTATTATTTTTTAGTTTAAATACTTGGGCGCAATCGGCATTGCCTTTAACCAAACTTAACGTATCTGCTTCGGTGGTTATGCCTTTATTTAACAATAAACCATTTTCTGCCTACTCACAAAATACAGGATCACAAGTGCAGGTAGGTGCCAATTTGTATGAGGGTGAAATTGTACTATCAGCCGCTACTTTTGCCAATAAAAATCTTTTATTAACCGAATATCAATCGTTGTTGTTCTCGGTTGGCTATGCATTTAATATTCCGCTCACAAAAAATCTATGGTTAAAACCTCATGCTGCCTTTGGTGCGCACTACATGATGTTTGAACAAAACTCATCAAACACCAATAACCTGCGCGAGTCAGAATTAATGTACCAACTTGGGCTTGCCTTACAAACTAAATTGTATAAAAAGTTACACCTGCAAGTTGGTTCATTTTACAGCAGCACGCAAACTTATCATAAACAACACCAGTTGTTTTTTCAATCGGGGTTGATGTATTATTTTAATACACCTAAAAACATTCAATACCTCATTAATTGAAATACTTCTTCAACATATTATTTGTTGCATTGGGCACAGCTGCAATGGCACAAACCGACTCTGTGATGTATAAAAAACAACCCATAAGTACGGTTTTATCGGCCTCACTTCAACCTGTAAAAGGCGAAAAACAATACATCACTTCGGAGCTTATCCGTACCCAAGGCATAGGCAGATTAAGTGAGTTATTGTTATGGATTGATAAAACAACTTACAGCACCATAAATGGCGATAGATTTTACCTGAATATTGCAGGCACATCAACCCAACAACACCAAAATGTAATGCTGATGGTGAACGGGCAAAAGGTGGAGCTAGAAAGATGGGATGCGCTAAACATAAACCTGCTTGGTATATCGGTTATTGATATTGCTTATGTTGAAATATTTAATACACCACAAATCATCAATGGTCAGTTTTGTGGTTTTGGAGCCATTAATATTGTAACCCGCAACGATTTTAAAGGATTTACATACCGTGCCACTGCAAATAATGGCAACCCCATCAACGACCCAGGTGCTGCAAAATATATCGCGGGCTACAGCTCACCTAATATTGATAAAACAGGATTTGTATACTCGCATTCGTTGGGTTATTACACCAATAAGTTTCATATTAACACCAGTTTTAATTTTCAAGATTGGTATGCACGTGATACCATGATTACTGCACGTTACCTTATGTATCCGAAAATTGCTAATAAAAACACGCTAATGTCTTTTAGGGCCGAAGGTGCCGGTCAATATAAAAAAATTTATATACAAGCAAGTGCCGCATATACCACACAAGACGAGTTTTTGTTCAGAAATTTTATGGGTAGTGAACAGCCTTTTAAAACAGGATATTTAGAAGGTACACTAAGCCTTACACGCACATTTACCAATAACCGATACGCAAAAATAAATACCACCATCAACCAACATACGTTTAACAATTGGTTGCAAAATTCAACAACCTTTAACGAGTATAAATACTTGACCAATACACTGAATGCAGAGGTTGGAAAAACTAAACTATTAGGCAGTAACTTATACAAAAGATACTCTTTAGGTTATACTTTAAACTACTATTCCTACTCCACATCAAAAGGCTTTATTGCACAACACCAGCCATATGTCGGTCTAAAAAGAAACCTTAATAAAAAAACAACCCAACAACTAGATGTGATGTTAAATATTATGGATTACACCATTAATCCTAATGTGGTATTCAGTCATCAGAAAAACAACAATATAATCAGCAGTTGGCATTTTGTAGGTGCTTACCAACAAACTCGTTTGTCCCAGTTTCTTAACCAAACTTGGTATCATTATGGCGTAAATCGCTATAGCAGCATCAACAATCCCACAATAACGTATCCATCAAACTTAAACAGTACACCTACCCATAAACTATCGGGCGATTATTTTTATAAGCTAAACTTTGGCAGTAATTTCCGCATTACTATGCACGGGGGCTTACGTTACACACAAAACGTAGTGTACTTGATACCCAATGCAAATACTGTGAGTTTTTTATATAACGGTTATCAAACAAGAGCTGCACACGGTAATGTTTTTGGTAAAATATGGGGTGCAAATATCCATTACGATGTGCTTACTAATTTTTGGTTTGATATAGACTATTATTCAGCAAACAACACCTCGAACCAAAAAGAATTGCAACAAGTTTTATCAACCGAAGCTAAAAGAAAACTGCTCATAAGTGCTTATTATAAGTTACCTGCAAGATTTGATGTAGCCTTGCGTACACAAACACTATCAAAAACAGCTTGGCAAAATTATGAGAATGGCGTTTTACAAACGGTTAACATTCCTTCCATTTTTACTACCGATGTTTCCATCAACAAAAAAATGTGGGGAGAAAGAATAAACATTAACGCCACACTTAAAAACATATTCAACCAAAAAGAGTGGTACCGCCCATTAGGTGCCAACTTTGCGACCCGATTTATGGTTACGGCACAAATAAAGTTCGATCAGTTGCCTAAAAAATTAATGAAGCCATAACATAAATCTTATTTTTGCAACGTGAAGGTAGATTTACAGCAACCCATTTTTAAGCAAATAGCAGCCGTTACCAATAAACATCAAATACCCGCATATGTGGTAGGAGGTTTTGTGCGTGATCTATTTTTAAACCGCCCAAGCAAAGATATTGATGTGGTAGTTTTAGGCGATGGCATAAAACTGGCTCAACAACTTTCGGGCATGATTCCCAAAAGTAGTTTTTCTTACTTTAAAAATTTTGGAACGGCAATGGTTAAAACCCACGATTGGGAAGTTGAATTTGTAGGTGCCCGAAAAGAAAGCTATACGCACAACAGCCGTAAACCCGCTGTAGAACCAGGCACTTTAACCGATGACCAAAACCGCAGAGACTTTACCATTAACGCCATGGCCATTAGTTTAAACAACACTGATTATGGCACATTGGTTGATCCTTTCAATGGCATACAAGATTTAAAAGATAAAATTATACGTACACCGCTTGATGCGGATATTACCTTTAGTGACGACCCTCTGCGCATGATGCGCGCAATTAGGTTTGCCACACAACTAAGGTTTGAAATTGAGTATGAAACTTTTGAAGCCATTAAGCGTAATGCCGGACGCATAAAAATTATTTCGGCCGAACGCATTAGTGATGAACTGAACAAGATTATGCTCAGTAAAAAGCCATCTGTTGGTTTTAATTTATTGTTTGATAGTGGTTTGTTACAACTTATTTTCCCAGAGTTGGCCGCTATGTATGGGGTTGATGTAATTGATGGTAAAGCGCACAAAGACAATTTTTACCACACCTTAATGGTATTAGATAATATTTGTGCAGATACAGAGGACTTGTGGCTTCGTTGGGCTGCACTTTTGCACGACATTGCTAAACCTGTTACCAAACGTTTTGAAAAAGGAACCGGATGGACTTTTCATGGACATGAGGATAAAGGTAGTCGTATGGTGAAGAAAATTTTCAGCAACCTAAAACTTCCGTTAAATGAAAAAATGAAGTTTGTGGAAAAAATTGTGGCATTGCATCATCGTCCAAAAGTATTGGCTGAGGATGGAGTTACAGACAGTGCCATACGTAGGTTAATTGTTGATGCGGAAGAAGATATTGATGCGCTATTTTTGCTTTGCAAAGCAGACATCACCAGCAAAAACCTACAAAAAGTAGAAACCTACCGCAGAAACCTAGAACAAGTTAAACAACTGGTGGCTGATGTTACTGAGCGTGATGCCTTAAGAAATTGGCAACCTCCAATAAGTGGCGAAGATATTATGAAAACATTTGGTATTGGACCGAGCCGTGAGGTGGGCCTAATAAAAGCCGAAATAAGAGAAGCCATTTTAGAAGGCAAAATTACCAACAACCTTGAAGAAGCATATGCATTTATGGTAAACGTAGCAGCCTCATTAGGTTTAACACCCAAATTGTAATTAACTTGCACATTATTGTATTTCAAACCATGAAAATAAAATCGTTATTACCCTTGTTTGTTGCAAGCGCACTATTTGCAGGCTGCAGCAGCGAAAAAGATGCCTCGTTTACAGACAATTGTGGAGGTAAAGCCCCGGGCGGTGCAGTAGGTTTGTTGATGAGCATTAATCAGGACTTACAAATGGGCCAAGCATCTGTTCAGCAAATAGAAGCAGATCCAAATACGTACCCTGTTTTAGACTCGGCTACAAACCAGGTTGCATATGGACACATATACCGTATCCGCAATACCATTTTAAATTCGGGTAAAGTTTATTATAAAGACGAATTTCCGTGGCGCATTCGTATTATTAAAGATGATAACACCCTGAATGCATTTTGTACTCCGGGAGGTTACATATACGTATATACCGGAATTATAAAATACTTAGACAACGAAATGCAATTGGCCGGTGTAATGGGACACGAGATTGCACATGCCGATCGCAGACATAGTGCCAACCAAATGTTAAAACAATATGGGGTTGAGACCTTAATACAAATTTTCACCAGTGGAAGCACACAACAAATTGCGCAAATTGGTTCACAACTATTGGCGTTAAAATTTAGTAGAACAGACGAAACAGAAGCTGATGATTACAGCGTTAGGTATTTATTAGGTACAGAGTATGATCCCCAAGGAGCAAAATATTTTTTCCAAAAAATAAGTGGTGGAGCATCGGTGCCTGAGTTTTTAAGTACACACCCTAACCCTGATAACCGCGTTTTAAATATAGAAGAAACCTGGAAATGTCTTGGCAGTGGAGGTAATACAGGAACATTTGATGCGAGATATCAAGAGTTTAAAAACAGTTTACCGCAATAAGAAAGCATCACCATAAATATAAAATGACGCGAATCGTACAAAACGGTTCGCGTTTTTTTGTGCGAAAAAGCGCTGTAAAACATACATTTGCTTTCAGCTCATTAAAAAATTTATAGCCTCGCGCAACCAAGTTAAAAGAGCAGGTGTCTTAACCTTACAAACTATACCAATTGGAACGCATTAAAGAATTAGCTGAAGCTGAGCTTATTCAACGGTGTTTGAATAACGATGTACTCGCCCAAAACGAGCTTTACCGCAGGTTTGCCGGTAAAATGATGGGCGTATGTATGCGTTATGCCAAAAACCGAGACGATGCGAAAGACATTCTTCAAGACGCTTTTGTGAGGGTGTACCTCAATCTTAAATCGTTTAAGGCAGAAGGCTCTTTTGAAGGATGGATTAAGCGTATTATGATTAATACTGCGATTAAACACTACCGTAAAAACTTAAAGTTAAGCAACAATATAGACATTGAAGCCGCATATGATGTGGGTTTTGATAGTGATATTATAGGTAAAATGGGGGTTACAGAGTTAATGGACAAAGTACAAACAATGCCCGATGGATACCGCACCATTTTTAACTTATATATAGTTGAAGGATACCAACACAACGAAATTGGTGAAATGTTGGGGATTTCAGAGGGCACCTCGAAATCTCAGTTGGCCAGAGCACGAAATTATTTGATTAAATTGATACAAGGAAAAAACTCATCTGCAAATTTATGAATACCGAGCAAATAAATAGATTTGATGAGCTGATGCGGGAGAAGCTAAACAGCTATGAAGAAACAGAGCCAGACATGGATTTGTTGGTTCATATTCATGCCCGCAAAAACAGATTTTTGCGCACACGCAATCTGTTTACGCTCATTATTTTACTGGCCATCGTTTCGGCTGGTATTGTGGGTGGATATTACCTAAGCAATGGTAATAGTAACCAACATCAAACCCCGAGCACCCAAACCAACGAATTACCTTCGTTAACAGGAACCTCTGCCCGACTGCCAGTTGATGATAGTAACAACAATTCGATTTCATTACCAAACAATTTTGCAGGAACCAACTCGGTGGCTGATGGTAAAAATTACAATATTGGTGATGTTAATAATAACCATGTAAATTCAGGAAACGTTAACCCAACAAATCATTTAATTGGCTTAACAAATATTAACGCTGTACCAAAAAGAGTAACAGTATTTAATCCAATAATAACTGAAGGTTTGATAAGCGAACAACTTTCTGAAATTACATCAAACAAGAACAACACGATTGCAGAAAATGCAGATGAAGCATTCAATACTTCAAACGATAAAAACAACAACACCAATAAAACAGAAAAAGATGCTTGTACTGCTACTATAAGCTATTACACAACATACGACAATGGCTTTAACTTTATGGCTAAAACCAATAACCCTAACGTGCAGCTTACTTGGCTGTTTGGTGATGGTAAAAGCAGTAAAGAAGAAGCACCTAAACATATTTATCAAAAAGCCGGACAATACGCTGTTACATTAACAGCAGTGGATAAAACCACAAAATGTAAAGCAGAAACATACACTTTAGTTAATGTTACTGCCGGGGTTGATCTAACTGCATCATCAATAAGCGGAACCGTGTTTGCTGATGCCGAATACGCCACTAAGACTCGTGTTGATTTATTGGCGTACAACAGCAGTACAAATGTTTACGAACGGGTTCAATCGGCCTTTACCAACAATAAAGGCCTATACGAGTTTAATNNTTATTGAAGGTAATTACCTTATAAAAGCGGCTGATTACAAAGACTATACATCTTCTTACTATGGTAACACTACGGATAAAGAATATGCCAATAGTGTTGCAATTTTTGCTAACGACTACAAAGAATTAAATGGATATGACATTCAATTAGTTAACCACAAAGCCAACAATGTGGTAAGTAAAAATAATACCGACAGCGGTAGCAAATGGATGATTGTACTTGATCAAAATAACAATCCTATAGCTTCGGTACTGGTTAATTCAAACGGAAACATTCAGTCTTCAGGTAATTTACCTCAAGGCAATTATAATTTAATGGATCCGTCAACAGGTAAAACTTCAGGTAATCTAAATGTTGGTGCCAATGGCCTAACAATAGGTTCACCAGATGTAAGTGCAGGAACAGCAAATGGATTGGCACCAAAGGCTGAGCAAGAGTTGGTGTTATTACCAAATCCGGCAATAGACTATGTGAAAGTAGGCCTTAATCCGGCAAACAACTCTCCTATTGATGTTCGCATTGTAAACAGTCAGGGGGCCTTGGTACAGAGTTATACCATAGATAATGGAAATGGGCTAACCAGTATTAATATTGGTTCGTTACCGGTTGGAACGTATTATGTAGTGGTAAAGCAAAATGGTGTTACCACAAGTAGTCGTTTAGTTAAAACATTAGATTCAAGTAAATAATTTTCATAAGGTTAGGTTATAAAAAGGAGACTGTCTCAAAAGGGCAGTCTCTTTTTTGTTTTAAAGCCATTTCCTTTTCGCAATGAAAACATGTTTCGCCCTTATAGGTCAAATATGAATTGTCAAAATTCCTAATACGTTTGCGAAGAGCAATACTACCCGCAATAACATCCATTATGCCCGTAAACTTTAATTCAAAGTCTTTTGATATGTCCGCTTTTGTTCCTTAAAAAAAAAAGGACGTTCTTTAATGAGAACGGCCTTTAATTCATAACCATTTTGTTGTTATTTTAACTGCGGAATGATTATACCTTGTTTGTTTACGTATACACTTACCTGACCAATCATTACTTCAGCCAGACCATCGCTAAATGTACCTACAGCATCAAACTCTGCCGGAATAACAACAGCACCTGTAGCATCAATAAATCCCCACTTGCGTTTAATTAAAACAGCACACCTATCGTTTACAAATAACATTGCATTATCAAAAACAAACCGCATTTTAAGGGTGCCGGTTTTATCTATAAAACCCCATTTACCATTTAATTTAACAGCAGCTAATCCTTGAGAAAACGGACGTATAGCCTCATATTGCGGTGTAACCACTATTTTTCCGGTTTCATCAATAAATCCATATTTACCCTCTAAACGAACACCTGCAAGCCCTTCGCTAAAATCGTAAGCATATTGATAAATAGGTCTAATCAAAACCTCACCTCTATTATTAATATAACCAAAGTTCCCTCCTACATCAACCCAAGCCATGCCCTCCATAAATTTACCAATATTAAAATAAAGTGGTTTAACTACTTCATTACCCAGGGTATCTATTACGCCAAACTTTTTATCAACGCGCACACGTGCAAACCCATTATCAAAATCATCTGCATCATCATATTTACATGCAATCACTTCTTGTCCACTTTTATTCATGTAACCAAACTTGTAACCTAAATTTACAATGTCGTTGTTAAACTTGGTTTCATGAATCTCTACTTTTTTAGCGATTCCTGATAATCCGTTTTTAAAAGGTCGGGCATCATAAATATCTGCGGGTACATCACATACTTTTTTACCGTTAACATCAACAAAAAATTGTTGCAGTTTAACATTGGTTACCTTTGATAATCCTTCGCTATATCGTTGAATATTGATGTATAATCCGGTATCAATAATTCTGTTATTTTTCTCATCAATAGCACAAGGTTGATTACTTATGGCCACTACTGCCCGTCCATTGTAAAATCCTTCAGCATAATCGTACATAGCTTCTATGACTAATTTACCACTTGTGTTGGTATATCCCCACTTGCCCTTAATTTGCACAGGGAATAATGTTTGAGCAATTGTAGCATAACTACTTATGCTTAAAGCTATATATAATAACATACGTTTCATGCAGCTAAAATAAGTTTTGATTTAGAGTAATAATGCACAATTAAGTTGCGGATAACCCCTTTTGTACCCATTTTTAATTGTGTTATTTTGCAAAGGTGCAATTTTTAAACACGCAAATAGAGTACTTAAAAGGAGTTGGATTGGCAAGGGCGGAAATGCTAAAAAAAGAACTTGGCATTTTTACGTTTGCAGATCTTTTATTCCATTATCCATATAGGCATGTTGATCGGTCGCAGGTATACAAAATAAACCAGATTACGCCCGATATGCCTTACATACAAATGCGTGGTGTAATTAAAAACTTGAGGGTTATGGGGCAACAACGTGCACAACGTTTAGTTGCCAACTTAAGCGATGGAACAGGACAGATTGAATTGGTATGGTTTAAGGGAATAAAATGGATTGAGGAAAGCATTACTGAAGGGAAAGAATACATGGTATTTGGTAAACCTACCGAATTTAATGGTTACTTTAATATTGCACATCCAACGGTTGATGATCCGGAATCGGCAGAGAGTAAAATGTACATGCATATTATGCCATTTTACAATGCCACCGAACGCATGAAGGCTAAAAATATTGATAGCCGTGTAATCATGAAGTTAACCAATGCGTTGGTTACCGACCAACGTTTTGACATTACAGAGAACCTACCCGAATATTTAGTAAAACAACACCAATTACTAAGCAGAAAAGATGCACTGGTTAATATTCATTACCCGGCAAATGCGCAAATGTTGGCCAAAGCACAACAACGATTAAAGTTTGAAGAATTATTTTTCATTCAACTTCGTTTGTTGCGTTATAAAATTAAGCGGACACAAATTTATAACGGTATTAAATTAGATGTAATTGGTGATTATTTTAATACCTTTTACAATACCTATTTACCTTTTGAATTAACCAACGCCCAAAAACGTGTACTAAAAGAAATTAGGGTTGACGTAAAAAGTGGTAAACAAATGAACCGACTGGTACAAGGAGATGTAGGTAGTGGCAAAACAGTAGTTGCATTAATGAGTATGCTGATGGCGCTTGATAATAATTATCAGGCTTGTATGATGGCTCCTACTGAGATTTTAGCACAACAACATTTTACCACCATAACACAATTACTAAAAGATATGCCTGTTAAGGTGGAGCTACTAACAGGCTCAACCAAAACCAAGAAAAGGAAGGAAATTTTACAAGGTATAGCTGATGGTGAAATACACATTTTAATTGGCACACACGCCTTAATTGAAAATGTTGTTCAGTTTAAAAACTTAGGTTTAGCCATTGTTGATGAGCAACACCGTTTTGGAGTAGAGCAACGTGCTAAACTTTGGAAAAAAAACACCTACCCACCACATGTATTAGTAATGACAGCTACACCTATTCCGCGTACTTTAGCCATGACACTTTATGGCGATTTAGACACGAGTGTAATTGATGAATTACCTGCAGGTCGTAAGCCCATTAAAACGGTTCATAGAAACGATGCCAATCGTTTGGCCGTAATTGGTTTTATGCGCGAAGAAATTGCTAAAGGCCGACAAATTTATGTGGTGTATCCGTTAATAGAAGAAAGCGAAAAAATGGATTACATGAATTTGCAGAATGGTTTTGATGAATTGAGTAAACATTTCCCAATGCCCAAGTACCAGATTGCAATGGTGCATGGTAAAATGAAACCAATAGATAAAGATGCTGAAATGATGCGTTTTGTGAGGGGCGAAGCCCATATTATGGTAGCTACAACGGTAATTGAAGTAGGTGTTAATGTGCCTAATGCCAGTGTAATGATTATTGAAAGTGCCGAGCGTTTTGGGTTATCTCAATTACACCAATTACGTGGACGCGTGGGGCGTGGTGCCGAGCAAAGTTTTTGTGTATTAATGACCAGTTACAAATTAAGTGCTGATGGAAAACTACGCATAAAAACCATGTGCGAAACCAATAATGGTTTTGAAATATCGGAAGTTGATTTACGCTTACGCGGGCCCGGACAATTGGAGGGAACAGCCCAAAGTGGTGTATTAGATTTAAAAATGGCCGACCTAGCTAAAGACCAAAACTTATTACAAGAAGTAAGAGAAATTGCTACTCAACTGCTAGAAAAGGATCCTCACTTGGAACACCCGCAGCACCAACAACTCAAACAATATTTTATTAGTTACGGAAAAACATCTCGTTGGGGACAAATTAGTTAGGATGTTTATGGTTACCTACTTCCCTCTTCCTTGAATAATGGTTTTAATGGTATAAATCATGATTCGAAGATCCATGGCTAAGCTCATGTTTTCTATATACAGTATATCAAACTTAAGCCGCTCTACCATTTGTTCAATATTTTCGGCATACCCGTACTTCACCATTCCCCAAGAGGTGATTCCTGGACGTACCCTTTGCAAATGTTTATAATGTGGAGCAACAGGCATGATTTGGTCGATAAAAAATTGCCGTTCGGGTCTTGGCCCAACCAAACTCATATCACCAACCAATACGTTATAAAACTGCGGAATTTCGTCTAGTCGGTATTTGCGTAAAGTACGTCCTAAGCCGGTTATACGTTTATCTTCTTTTGATGATAGTGCAGGACCATTAGCTTCTGCATTTACCATCATCGTACGGTATTTTATAATAAAGAAAGGTTTACCATGAAGACCGATGCGTGCTTGTTTAAAAAACACAGGTCCATCTGACGAAAATTTAACAGCTATGGCCAACAATAAATACAGTGGAGACAAAACAATCAATACAAAAAGAGCAAACACTACATCAATTATACGTTTAAGTACCATTTGCCAGGTTGGCATAATCTGGTGATTGATTTCGATGAGGGCAGTACCTAGTACATTTTGCATTTTAACACTACCGCTTACCACATCAAACAAGTCAGGTACTATTTTTATAATTACAGGCTCATCTTCCAATAAATTATTTACCTCAGTAATCTCCCTGTGTTTGGTCGATTCCAATGCAATAATCACTTCTTCAATTTGATACTTCTTAATTAATTCTGGTAACTCTTGGTAGTTGCCTAAACGAGGTAACACACCATTTAATTCACAGGCATCGGTTACATTAACAAATCCTTCAAGCAGGTATCCTTGTAAATCGTTTCCTTTTTGTAATTCTTTAACCAAATCGAGGGCAATGGTATTACTGCCAACAATAATGGTTTTAAATCCAATTTTACGTGCGTTAATTAGTTTTTTAATGTGCGTTGCCGTGAGTATTCGGCCAAAAGTGGTAATCACAAAATGAAGTAAAAACAAAGTAACTAATGTTTTATAATACACTTCATACGATCTCACTTCATCATCAAGCAACAACACAAAAAACAAGATAACAACACCTAAAACAGTGAGCGAAAAAGTACGTGATATTTCTTTGATACGAGATTTACGCCATACATCTAAATAAGCTCCTGAAAGAGCATACAATATCACCCAGTATAGTGGAACAACCAACAAACCTAAGTATAAATTACTGTTCGCTTCAAACGGGATGTCGTAACCAAATTTATCCGGCTCTACAAATACTTTGCGGTAAGCAAAAAAACTAAACCAGGCAATAAGGGCTGCAATAAAATCAACCAAAATAAATGGTATGGTATGTCTTCTTAATTTTATCACCCTTCAATCAGTTTTACATTATCAATAATAATTTTTGGTCGAGGTGTGCCTTTCGTTCTGTACACATCAATATATATTTTGTATTCCGTGTTAATTGGATTTACGGCTACTTCATCTGTTAGGTTGATGTAAACTTTGTTCCACCCATTGGTAGGAAAGGCATTAAATAATGGAATTTGTTTAACTCCGGTTGGTACATTCGCAAACATACCGATGAATAAAACCACATCCGAGTTATAATCCAATTCGAGCATTGATGGCAGATTTAAACCGGTTAGGTTGTAAGCATCGGTAGTTATTAAACGGAAATAATCAGTACTATCGGTTAAAACTATCATTCCGGAGTTTTTACCTGGTGTGCGAGCGCTATCACCACTATTCACATATATAATGGTATCACCCGGCATCGAATAAAACTTAGAGAACCTTAATCCTACACGATCAAAATCTTCGATAAATTTGAACTTAGCTCTTGGAGTGTATTTAAATAAAGGTATTATGGTATCTATTTTTCCAGGTTGCGCATCAATGGTAAAGTAAGCTCTGGTTAATAATGGATTGGGCATACGCTCATAATCCTGACCAGATTTTAATATACCGGCATCAACACCAATTTCAATAACTCCTTTTTTTTGAATAGGAACAAGAGCCGGTATCCCGTAGGAGCCTATTGTGCTCCCGTTGTCGAATACCCAAGCATCAACAATTTTGGCAGTTGTATCCCCTTGACTTCCATCAATTGCAGTTTCTACTTTATAGCTTGGTATGTATATATAAGAGGGTACAATTACCTCATTATCAAAAACCTTACACTGAGAAAACAGTGTGATAAAAACTATTGCTATACTGGCGCGATAAATATTTTTCATGTAATACGTTGAGCAAAAGTATTAATTTTTAATGATACTTAAGCGTTTAAGTACAACGTATAAATTACTTATCCATTATAATCGAACAGAGTACTTGGATACATTTTTTCGATTACTTGGTAGGCTATACGTAGATTTTGATAGGATTGATGCGTATCCTGGGTCATACGCTGCCGGCTTAAAATACTTTGTGCAAAGTACTCAAGCTCCAATTTAACCACATCTTGTTTGCGGTTATTTTTTGGTATGATTTCTTGATGAACCATTTCATTATTATCATCTTTTACCAAACGCGTAATTTCAAAATCATTCAAACCCATACCTATGCACTCCCCTTTTTGATAAGCCTTTATATAACTGTTTTCACCGTTATTAAAGTTACCACATATTAAAGAGGCTACACAAGCATTTTCAAATTCAAGACGAACGTTTACAAAATCGGTATAAGAGTTAAACACTGCAGCACCATTGGCCACAACCTTTTTTACATTAGAGCCAATAATGTGGGTTAGCAAATCTATATCACTTAAAATCATCCCAAATATCATGGAGTCGTTACTTACACTTAATACTTTGTTCTGATAACGTTTTAGCTCAACGTAATTAGGACGCTTCACCATCCGTTTAAAAGTTTTTAAATCCGGATGAAACTTGTCTTCATGAAGAATTCGAATATTTACATTAGCCTCAATTGCCAACTCATTTAATTGTTTGGCTTCACGAATATCTTCACTTAGCAGGCCATTTAACAGAACATGTTTTGATTTGCGAATAGCTTGAGTGGCGTACCTAAAATGTGTACCAACAGGCGATAAAATATCAATTGCATCAACCTCCTCTAACAAAAGATTTAAATCGGTAAAGTGTTTTAAGTTATTTTCTAAGGCAAAGGCATGCGCAATGGCAGGCGAATGATCGAAAAAACCTACCACTTCGAAATCGGGTATTTGCAGAAACTGAGCCGCATGTCGCTTACCCAATTCGTTTGCGCCTATAATTCCTATCTTTATCATAACCGTTTTTGATGCAGTACGAAGATATGTGGGTTGAGTTTGCTTGATTTTTGGAGTTATACCTTTTATTAACAGAAATCTAAAATACAAACACAATAAAATGTACACTGCGTACTTTATTAGAAAAGAATTGTTAAAATTACATACATATATATTAGTGTAAGTAAATCATATTTGCCTGCATGTTGATGTACGAAGATTCATATAAAA
>DITN01000104.1 GCA_002422865.1 Bacteroidetes bacterium UBA6183
AGGTCAGGATGCCGTTAATACCGCCAAAGCATTTAACGATGTGTTGGATTTTAGTGGTGTTATTTTAACCAAATTAGATGGTGATACCCGTGGTGGTGCTGCATTATCTATTAAAACCATAGTTGACAAGCCCATAAAGTTTGTGGGTATGGGCGAGAAGATGGAGGCGTTAGACCAATTCCATCCGGATCGTATGGCACAGCGTATTTTGGGTATGGGTGATATTGTGAGTTTGGTAGAGCGTGCCCAACAGGTGTTTGATGAAGAAGAAGCCGAGCGCATCCAAAAGAAATTATTAAAAGACCAATTTACGTTCGAAGATTTTTATACCCAAATTCAGCAAATTAAGAAAATGGGTAATATTAAAGATTTGATGGCCATGATACCGGGCGTGGGTAAAGCCATTAAAGATATTGATATCAGTGATGATGCTTTTAAAGGAATAGAAGCCATTATCAACTCCATGACACCTGCTGAGCGTAAAACTCCCGACATTATAAACGGTAGCCGCAGAAAGCGCATTGCCAGCGGAAGTGGAACCGATATTCAACAAGTAAATCAGTTGTTGAAACAGTTTGAAGAAATGCGTAAGATGATGAAGACCTTCAGCAAAATGCAAGGTGGCATGCCACGCGGCATGATGCCGAAAATGCCTTTTGGGAGGTAGGTGTTGGTTACTAGTTGATAGGTTGATTAGTTGACAGGTTGTTTATGTGACAATAGCTTTTTGAAAATTTGATTGTTGAACTAAGCTTGAAGGATGCTATGCGGCACATGAGATTTTTGCGAAAAAACGCTCAATACAATTTGTATACCCCAATAAAATTGTACTAATTTGTTGAACCAATAAATACTTAAACCTCATGAAATTAAAACATCTTTTACTCGCCCTAACTACGTTTGTTCCGTTTCTTTTGTTTGCCCAATACGGTACTGTTAAAAATTTATTTAAAATAAGTGCAACTTCTGGAGGTTTTTCAGGACTTTCCAATCAAAATCAATATTTTGGTTATTCACCAACTATTATTGGCGATATAGATAAGGATGGTGTTGTTGATATAGTTACAAATCTATTTGATCCTGTAAGTGTTAAACGTTTCATTGTAATACTCTTTATGAATGCCGATGGTACGGTTAAGTCTCATAAACTGATTGGTGATGGACAGGGTCTAAGTGGAATTTATTTCTCTACCAGCTTTGCTACATCAATCAGCAATATGGGTGATTTGAATTATGATGGTGTTAATGATATAGCAGTTGGCGATAATACAGCTGGAGGTAGTAACTCACAAACAGGCGTGGTAACTATTATTTATTTAAACTCAGATGGTACAGTAAAATCTTTTAAGCAAATTAACAGGGATGTAATCGCTTCTTTACCAAACAGTGGTTCATTCGGTATTAGTTTAACCAATATTGGGGACTTAAATAACGATGGTTATACTGATTTAGCCGTAGCATCGAGCAATGAGGTTTTAAATGGTGCGGTTGGGTGTATTTACATTTTGTTTTTGGATAGTATCCAGAATATAAAATCGTTCCGTAGAATAGGTGCTAATAGCAGTGGCTTAAATGGTGACTTTTCAATGGTTAGTCGCTTCGCATCTGGAGTAAGTACAATTGGTGATTTTAATAATGATGGTGTAATTGATATCGCTTTTCAAGCAAGATTTCGAAAAGATAGTGTTACTACATTGGGCGGTTTGTTTATCGCTTACTTAAACACAAATGGCACTGTAAAAAGTCACAATCGTATTACCTATCAAAGCAATGGTTTACAAGACTTGGTAGATAATGATAATTGGGGAAGAAATATTGTTAAGATTAATGATTTAGACGGTGATGGAGTGGATGAAATTGCAGTTGGAGCCACATCTGATACAACTTATAATGTTGGCCGTGGTGGCTCAGTACGCATTTTGTTTATGAATGCCGGTGGCACCGTAAAATCAGTACAAAAAATAGATAACCTATCTGGTAATTTTAACCAACCCATTGCTGATGCAGATTTTTTCGGTTCTATTGGACCATTGGGCGATTTTAACAACGACAGTATACCCGATTTATTGGTAGGTTCTAGTGGTAAAGATGAGGGTGGTACCAACAAAGGAGCACTTTACTTATTGATGTTAAATGGGGTGCCTAGTGTAGGTTTAAATGATGTGCGTGCAAGCCGCATACAAGTTAACCTTTACCCCAACCCGGCAAAACACCAAGTGCAAGTAAGTTGCCCTTACCCGGTAACACAAATTACCATTACAGATGTAACCGGTAAATTAATACACCAACAAAAAAACAATGAGCCTATACAATTACAAACCTGGCAAGCAGGCATGTATTACCTGCAAGTAAATACCACCCAAGGCACAGCAGTACAAAAATTGGTGAAGCAATAGGTTTCTTTTGTCACTTTTTATTTGGGTAAAAAGTAACCAAAAAGCCCACCACGAATGCCAAATCCGACCTGATTCCGCGCTCAAGCCAACCGCCCCTAGGGCAGAATCAGTCGGATTTCACACCATTCGTGGACACCCACCGCACCTGAATCATTCAATCAAAACTTATTGATTTAACAAGCTCCAAGTATGAGCGATGAACCATGCAGGAAGGACTCTATACGGCCTATGATGATTTTACGTAACAATCAATGAGGGCGTTTGTGCAATGGCCATAGTAAGCAATCCCCGAAGCTGCGTTCGGGATTTACAACCTGAAACGCAGTGGCTTGGATTGCGCGGAAAAAACGTACTCAGTAGATTGTAGTAAAAGCATCATAAGCCTTGAATTTTTTGCTAACTTTTTGTTTCAAGACAAAAAGTTAGGCGGTTTGGGGTGCAACCCCAAGTATAAATGGAGAAATTTGTTTCAAGACAACTGTGTAGCAATCAACGAGGCAAAAAAACAATAAATAACAACGAGTTAAAAAGTTAGGCGGTTTGGGGTGGCAACCCCAAGAATAAAATCTACAGTTTTCTTTTGTCACTTTTTGTGTGGGCAAATGTTAATTCAACGAGGCAAAAAACAATAAACTTCTCCGGTAAATCAGCAAATTATCAAAAGTGATTGTTTTTCATTATCATTGAGTTATGAAACAAATTATCATATTACTCTTTGTACCATTCGTTTTTTCGTGTACCAAAGACCCTGAGATTAAATTGACGAAAATAGAAGGCGAATACGCTTGTAAGGATGTTTTTAATTCCAGAACCCTTCGTCAGAATGTTGGAGATTCATTCCCCCATTACGTGTATAATAATTATTCAAAAAATCGAACAATTGTTGTTGCAAATCAAGAAAACGGCAATTACCTGGTAGATCAAAACCTGTTTTACTTCAATTATCCATTTGGATACAGCCATTCTACAAAATCACAGGGCGGAATTTCCAGAGATTCATTGTATATTGATGGATTTACATTTTTTCTTAGACGACAAAGTTTAACCGGAGATGGAGAAATGGATCAACTGATTATTGGAGAAAAGATTCCTCAATAGTTTCTGAATACGAACAAGTAGAAGCAGAGCATCAACAATTATGAATAATGAATATCGAATGATGAATGATGAATATCGAATATCGAATGATGAAGTGGACGGTAAATCCAACATTGAAAGTGAATCTTCCAACATCGAACCTCTATTATCATCCGAAGCTTTAGCGAAGGATGACAACATCTTACTTCCAGCTTTCCGCACCCGTTTGGATATTTAAAATAAATGCCTCATATTTGCACCCCGCTGAACAGGAGACTCAGCGGATTAACATTTTAACTAAAAAATATTATGTCAGTAAAAATTAGACTACAACGTCATGGTAGAACCCATGCACCGTATTATCACATTGTGGTGGCGGATTCACGTGCTCCGAGAGATGGTAAATTCATTGAAAAAATTGGAATGTACAATCCAACTACAGTTCCAGCAACTATTGAATTAAACATTGACTCGGCAGTAAATTGGTTAAACAATGGTGCGCAACCAACAGACACTTGCCGCGCTATCCTTTCTTACAAAGGAGCTTTATACAAGCATCACTTATTAGGTGGTGTGGCTAAAGGTGCTTTAACCGAAGAACAAGCTAACGCTAAATTCGAAGCTTGGGTTAACGATAAAGTTTCAAAAGTTGTTGCTCATGTTGAAAAAACTGCAACTTCTAAAGCTGATGCAAAAGCTGCTGCTTTAGCTCACGAAACTAAAGTAAAAGAAGCTCGTGCTGCAAAATTAGCTGAGAAATTAGCTGCTGCTGAAGCTGCTGCAAATCCAGTAGCTGAGGCTGAAGTAGAAGTAACTGAAGAGGCTCCGGCAACTGAAGAAGCTCCTGCTGCTACAGAAGAAACCAACAGCGCTGAATAATTGTTAACTCAAACAACTTTGAAATCAATTCAAAAAAAAGATTTCATGGTGGCCGGTACTGTTGCTAAAACGCACGGTACAAAAGGTGAGTTAAAAATTGTTACCGATATAAAGGTTAAACTAACTGAATGGGCTTTTCTCGAAATTCGAGAGAAGCCCGTTCCTTTTTATATCGAACAAGCTCAAGCGGCACACCATGATGAGTGGCTTGTTAAGTTACAAGACATCCACAGTATGGAGCAGGCCCAAACTTATGTGGGCTACAAACTATTGGTTCCAAAAACCAAAGGTAAACGCAAACCTAGTGCAAGCGATTTTAATTTAACCGGCTTTAAATTGGTTGACATAAACCTTGGTGATATTGGCGAAATTGTAGCGACTGAAGAATTGCCACAACAAACCATGTTGGTTACCCATTACAAGGAACAGCAGGTAATGATACCAATGGTAGAGGCTTTTATACATGATGTGGATGAGGAGCAAGAAATTATATATTTAAATTTGCCGGAAGGTTTTTTTGAGTT
Source organism: Bacteroidetes bacterium UBA6183 (assembly GCA_002422865.1). GTDB lineage: Bacteria > Bacteroidota > Bacteroidia > UKL13-3 > UKL13-3 > UBA6183. The sequence goes on from DITN01000104.1 coordinate 4,877, forward strand.
GTACGAGTAACACCTGATCATTAAATACCAATAATATTCACCATTCAATGAATATAGATATCCTAACGTTGTTTCCTGATATGTTCGAAAGTCCTTTTGGGCATTCTATTATAAAACGTGCCGTAGAAAAAGAGTTGGTTACCATTGGTTTACACGATATTCGCGATTACAGCCAAAGTAAACACCGTTCGGTTGATGATTATCCATTTGGAGGTGGCGCAGGAATGGTGATGCAGATAGAACCTATTGATTTGTGCATTTCAGCCTTAAAAGAAAAACACGCGTACGATGAAATCATATACTTGAGTCCGGATGGCGAATTGTTTGATCAAAAAATGGCCAATCAATTATCAACCAAACAAAACATTATGTTTTTGTGCGGGCACTACAAAGGGGTTGATGAACGTGTGCGTGAACATTTGGTAACACGTGAGGTTAGTATTGGTAATTACGTGCTAACCGGTGGCGAGTTGGCTACAGCCATTATGGTTGATGCTATTGTTCGTTTAATACCCGGTGCCATTGGCGATGAACAATCGGCATTAAGCGATTCTTTTCAGGATGATTTAATTAGTCCGCCTGTGTACACACGCCCGGCCGAATACAAAGGTTGGAAAGTACCTGATGTGTTGTTAAGCGGACATCAAGCCAAAATAGAAGAGTGGAGGCACGAACAGAGTGTTTTACGCACCAAACAAAGGCGCCCTGAGTTACTTAATGGTAATAACGAATAGAAGAAATACAACATAATAAGGTTGTATTTAAATGGGTTGATAAGAATTGATAAGAAATTTTTGAAAAATATTTTTGTAATTTAAATAGAAGCTGTACTTTCGCAGTCCGTTAAAAATAAAACATTACCGTCATGAACGCAGTTGAGGCAATAAAATTAGTTGAAAGCGAATTTACCGCTGATAAAAACCTACCTTCTTTTATAGCAGGTGATACAGTAAATGTATACTACAAAATTAAAGAGGGAGCTAAAGAACGTATTCAGCAGTACCAAGGTGTTGTGTTACAAAGACGCAACGCAGGTATCAGCAGCACATTTACAGTACGTAAAATGAGCAATGGCGTTGGTGTTGAGCGTATTTTTCCTTTATTTTCACCTAACATCGATAAAATCGAGTTAGTCAGCCGTGGTAAAGTACGCAGAGCGCGCTTATTCTACCTACGCGAACTTACAGGTAAAAAAGCCCGTGTTAAAGAAAGAAGAGGTTAATTTTTTCATAGTTGATTGTAAAACCCCGGTTCGCAAAAGCGTGTCGGGGTTTTTTATTAATTCAACCCCAAACCATAATTAACCACGTTTACAAAATTTAAAATTGTTGATTTACCATTTTGGGATTACAACAGCCACCCTTATTTTGCAGCACAATGAGTACCGAAATAACAAAAACATACGCACCACAACAAATAGAAGATAAATGGTATAGCTACTGGCTAACCAATAAGTTATTTAAAAGCACCCCCGATGAGCGCGAACCTTTTACCGTAGTAATACCTCCGCCTAATGTTACCGGAGTGTTACACATGGGCCACATGCTTAACAATACCATACAAGATGTATTGATACGTAAAGCACGTATGCAAGGTAAAAATGCCCTTTGGGTTGCCGGTACCGATCACGCCTCTATAGCCACCGAAGCAAAGGTGGTACAGATGTTACGCGAAAAGGGCATTAAAAAATCAGACTTAAGCAGAGACGAGTTTTTGAAATATGCTTGGGAGTGGAAAGAGAAATACGGAGGAATCATTTTAAAACAGCTCGAAAAACTTGGTGCAAGTTGCGATTGGGATCGTACACGTTTTACCATGGAACCTAAAATGAGCGAAGCGGTTATTGATACCTTTATTGATTTATACAACAAAGGATTAATATATCGTGAGTTGCGTATGGTTAATTGGGACCCGCAAGGTAAAACGGCCTTAAGTGATGAAGAGGTTATTTTTAAAGATGTACAATCTAAATTGTATTTCATTAAATACTTTTTAACCGAAAATTCGAAATCCGAAATCCAAAATTCGAATATTGAAAGTATAGATTATGTAGTTATTGCAACTACCCGTCCGGAAACCATTTTGGCCGATGCCGCCATATGTGTTAACCCGAACGATGAACGCTTTAAGCACTTGGTGGGTAAACAAGTATTGGTGCCATTTATCAACAGACCAATAACCATTATTGCCGATGAATATGTAGATATGGAATTTGGTACCGGTTGTTTAAAAGTCACTCCCGCACACGATAAAAACGATTACGAGTTGGGTAAAAAATACAACTTAGAAGTAATTGATATTTTAAACGAAGAAGGATTTTTAAACGAGAAGGCATTAGATGCGCGTTACATTGGTAAAGACCGTTTTGCTGTGCGTAGGGAAATTGCGGTGCATTTAGAAGAAGCCGGACATATTTTAAAAATAGAAGAATACAAGAATCAAGTTGGAACCAGCGAACGTACAGGTGCTGTAATTGAGCCACGTTTAACATTACAGTGGTGGGTTGATATGAAGAAATTTGTAGCTAAAAACCCACAGGTGTTAGATGCGGTGATGAATGATGAAATTAAGTTTCATCCGGCCAACATGAAAAATACCTACAAACATTGGATTGATAACATCAAAGATTGGTGCATCAGTCGCCAATTGTGGTGGGGACAACGTATTCCGGCTTGGTATGATGAGGCAGGTAATTTTGTGGTAGCTAAAACGCATGAAGAAGCGATAACAAAATATAACACACAATTTCCAACATCCAACATCCAACTTCTAAAACAAGATGATGATGTGGTGGATACATGGTTCTCGTCTTGGTTGTGGCCAATAAGTGTGTTTGATGGTTTTGAGAAAATGGAAAACGGCAGAGTAAGTAAAGACAATGCCGACATTAAATATTATTACCCAACCAACGATTTGGTAACTGCACCTGAAATTATGTTTTTTTGGGTAGCACGTATGATTATGGCCGGTTATGAGTGGATGGGAGTGAAGCCATTTAACAACGTTTATTACACCGGTATTGTAAGAGATAAACAACGCAGAAAAATGAGTAAGTCGTTGGGTAACTCGCCCGACCCGCTTGATTTAATTGCGCAATATGGTGCTGATGGTGTGCGTATGGGTATGTTGTTGAGTTCGCCTGCAGGTAATGATATTTTGTTTGATGAAAGTCAGGTAGAACAAGGACGTAATTTTGCCAATAAAATTTGGAATGCATTTAGGTTGGTAAAAGGTTTTGAAGTAAAACCGGATGTAGAATTTGATGCAGCAATTTTAGAGAGCAATAACATCAGTGCCGATTGGTTTAGAGGGAAGTTAAATGATGCGTATGCAGAGATTAACGAAAAGTACACCGACTATAAATTAAGTGAGGTGTTGATGAGCATGTACAAATTGATTTGGGATGATTTCTGTGCTTGGTATTTAGAGATGATTAAACCCGAGTACGGCAAACCAATTAATGAATCTACCTACAACCAAACCCTTGCATTTTTTGATGAGTTGATGCGTTTGTTACATCCGTTTATGCCATTTATTACCGAAGAAATTTGGCAAAGTTTAGGTGCAAAAAAAGAAGGGGAATCAATTTGTGTAGCTGCATATCCTTTTGGTTCAAACCAAGCTATAAATAAGGTAACCGCACCTAAGTTAGATTTAGCATTTGAGGTAATACAGCAAATAAGAAACCTGCGTAACAGTAAGGGAATTAGTCCTAAAGAAACATTTGATATTGCTATCAAATCAACCCAACAGGATATGTACAAGCCTTATGTGTTTTTAATTAAAAAGTTAGCCAATATTGGTAACATCACGTTCGTAAACGACAAACAAGATAAAGCGGTTTTATTACCTGTTGATACGGATGAGGTATATGCATTTTTAAATCTTCAGATAGATGTTGAAGCCGAAAAGGAGAAAATCAACAAAGAAATTGAATACTTGGAAGGCTTTATGAAATCTGTTGATGCAAAATTAAGCAACGAAAAATTTGTGGCCAATGCCAAACCTGAATTGGTAGAAAAGGAGCGTCAGAAAAAAGCGGATGCTGTTGCAAAAATTGAAGTGCTAAAAGGAAGCTTGGCAAGTTTATAAAATATTAAACTCAATAAAAAAACGCCCGTCATTCCAACTGTTTGGAATAACGGGCGTTCTTGTTATAAGGTTGTTTAGTTATTCGTGTTTTACAAATTTACTGTGGTATAATTGCCCTTGTCCATCTTTACCAACCAAATAATAAATACCTTGTGGTAATTGGCTAATATCAATTTGTTGGTATTGTTTACTCAGTTCAAGTACAGTTTTTCCTAATGCATCAAAACAAACAATATCCAGTGCCGTGGTTATTCCATTAAGCGTAATGGTATGTTGTGCCGGGTTAGGGTAACATGATAAAACACGAGAAGTTACCTCCTGAGTACCGGTGCTGCCTGTGGTTAATTTAGCCAAAGCTGCAATGCTATCACCACCAATGGTTACAAATCGTCCTCCAATAAAAATGTTGTTTTGGTGTTTAAATATGATGTTGTAGTCAGCAATTTCAGAGCCCGGAATTTGCGGGTAAAGACCTTTGCCTGCCTCCACCAATCGGTCTACATCACTCCATGTTGTGCCATTGTATTTTATTAAATGCACATCGTTTACATTGGGATCTTTATTAGCCGTAACATAAATATCATTGTTGTCGTCAACAAAAATACAATTTAAACGAGCAGCTGTTCCCGGATTTGGGTTGGCCGCAAAGTTGGCATTAATTAATGTTTTGGCAGTGCCATCATATTTTAAAATACCACCTGTTTCCGATTGTTGTGTTTGCACATCAATAATCTTGGTAAAGCCACCTGTTAAATACAAGTTGTTTCCTTTTACCACGCACCTGCTAACCGATCCAAACAAACTGCCGTTTGCAATATTAAAGTAGGAAAGACCAAGGCTGTCTAAAGTAGTTCCATCATAAAAATACACTTCGTTTCCGGTGGTGTAACCCAGCTTGCCGTTAAATACAAACATAGATTTAATATTGGGTGATGGTAAAATATTACGCCAGAAAGTGCTCGTATCTCTCCATTCAAAAATGTTAAATTTATCACTCAGGTAAATAACGTTGTTATTGGCCTTAACAAAATCTATAATTTTTTTATTGCCGTTGTATTGAAACTGGCGGTGACCTTGTTTTTCGGTAATATTGGTGCCATCAAAAACATGAACAATGCCTTCACCATTGGTATTAAAACCATCTGCACCCATGTATAATTTGCCATCAATATTTTTTGCAGCATATTTTGATTTGTTGGGTGTGTTTAAACTGTTGTTGTAATTGGTAAGTTCACCCCATGTGCTGCCGTCATAATAGGTTACATAACCGTTACCTGCAATGTAAAGTTTGTTCTGAAATGTATCTGCGGTGTTTACAAAGCCACCTGTAAACCCAACAGATTGCCATGTTTGGGCTTGCGTAAATAAACCCATAAATAGGGTTGATGATAGTATAAGTTTTTTCATACAATTAGGATTGATAAACGAATTTCAACACTTTGTTTTACAAATGCATCACATGTTTTACGTATTTTAAGTGGGGCAGATTGTAGGTTAAGGTTAAAGAAACTGCTATACACCTTTTTTAAGCGTGTTAAAAAAATTAGATTCGCACCTTTAAAAATATCACTGTGGCATTTAGAGACACCAAATCGAAAATCATTATAAAAACACCTGAGCAAATTGAAGGTATACGCAAAGCCTCCAAATTAGCAGGACAAACGCTTAAGGAAGTGGCTCCATTTATTAAAGCCGGTGTTACCACAGGTTACATAAACGATTTGGCTGAGCAATTTATGCGCGATCATGGTGCTATTCCTGCAACCATTGGCTACCATGGTTACACAAAAGCCAGTTGTATTTCGGTAAATGATGTAATTTGCCATGGCATTCCGGGTAAACTGGAATTACGTGATGGGGATATTTTAAACGTGGATGTTACGCCCATACTAAACGGTTTTTATGGTGATACCAGCAGCATGTTTGCTGTTGGTGAAATTACAGATCATGCCCAAAAATTAATTTCGGTAACAAAGGAGTGTTTGCGTTTAGGTATTGAACAGTGCAAACCGGGCAAGCGTATTGGTGATATTGGTTATGTGATAAACCGCCATGCCGTTAAACATGGTTATAGCACAGTGTATGAATTTTGTGGCCATGGAGTAGGATTGAAATTCCATGAAGAACCGGAGGTGAGCCATATTGCCGATGCAAATACAGGACCTGTTATGCAACCCGGAATGATTTTTACTATTGAACCTATGATAAATGCCGGTAAAGCCCGTGCCAAGGTTGATAAAAACGATGGATGGACAGCTAGAACCATTGATGGTAAGCTCTCCGCACAATTTGAGCATACTATTTTAGTTACCCCAACATTTGCCGAAGTGCTTACCGATGTGGATGGTGAGTACGAAATTCCGGTTTGGAATTAAGCAGCAGCCATATTTAATTCTTGTGTTGACACCGTAAGTTGGTGCACCAGCACTTCTAAATCATCTATCAGTGCTGTTAAGCTTGCTTTTTCTATGGCAGCGGATTCTATTTTTAAGCAGATTGATGCCGCATAGCTCATGCCTATAATTTCGCAGCTTGATTTTAATTTGTGGGCTAAATAACAAGCCAATTCAGCATTACTGTTTGTAACAGCAGCCTTTAACTCTGCAATCATTTTGGGTGTTTGATTCACAAAAGTGCGTGTCATTTCACTCATAAAACTAGTGTCCCCGTCTGCAATTTCAGATAGGTAGTTTAGGTTGTAATAAGTACCGTAGTTTAACATTTGCATAACAATATCAGATTAAGGGTTTTTAAATAATCATTGTTTTGGTGTCAAACGGGAGTAAAGCAGTTTATTTTGTTTTTACTTCCGTTCGGCATTTCAAAAGTGCGACAATTTTTCTAAAATCCAAATGATATTTATTATTAAATGCTGTTTATTTAGTTTTTTCGGTAGTTAAAATTATTTAATAGGTATACAAGGGGTTAAATTTGATGTGAATAGGTACTCTGTAAAATAAGTTGCATTTTTTACTGTATGGGTGTTGTTTGGCAAGCCTGCAGCGCTTTTTACCCTTAATGATAGGTCTCTATGGTTTAGAGCAAATGATTTAGATAAGACATTGGCCCTTAATGCAGCCACATTCCAGTGGTCTTCCTTGTTAGATATTTGCAGGTTACTATCCACATAACAAACAATCGTAAGCATTAAATCGGGGTGTTTATCCAATAATGCAGCAGCTTTATTGTTTATTTCCGTGGCCAGGTACTCAGTTTTTAAGCTGTTACCAACAAACATTTTTTTATCATTCACCATTACTACCGCCTGTGTGCAGTTGGTTTTAGTGCTTAATGTACTTGCGTCATAATCGGTAAATGCTGCAAATATTTTACGCGATAGGTTATAAAAAGCCTCTTGCTCCTCTTCTTTGCGGGCTTTCATGTCCCTTAAGCTGTATTCACGTTCTTTAAGTAACTTTTCTTTGTAGTTTAACGAGTCTTCTTTCTCTTGTAAACGCACGTTTAGCGCTTGTTCAATAGTTGCACTCAGGGTTTGTAAGCGTGCATTTTCGTCTTGGTACTTCGTTATACGTTTCTCTAACAAAGTACTGTCACTTTTTAAGCGTGCAATTTCCGTTTGGCTTTGGGTAAACTTGCTTTTTGATACGCATCCAAACAACATACCAAAGCCCAATGTAGTTAATAAGACGTTTCGTTTCATCACCCACAAAAGTAACACATACAAATTACAGTGTGGGCTATGTGTGTAATAAAATTAAATAGGTGCCTTATATTTGCAAAGTTGGTTCAAAAAAAACAACTTAGTTTGAGCTATCTTTAATATTCTGAAATAATAAATTTTAACCGATGAAAGTATATTTCGACAACGCAGCAACAACGCCCATGCACCCTGAGGTGGTAAAAGTAATGGCCGACATGATGATGAACAATTATGGAAATCCATCATCAATACACGCCCAAGGAAGGGAAGTGAAAACCATGGTTGAGGATGCACGCAGAACCGTTGCTAAATTAATGGGATGCACGCCTGGCGAAATTTGTTTTACATCTGGCGGTACCGAGGCTGATAACATGGCCATCAGACAATCTGTAGAAACTTTAGGCGTTAAAAACATCATTACTTCAGCCATAGAGCATCATGCTGTTTTACATACCATTGAAGAATTAGCGCATCAAGGTAAAGTTAACATGCACTTGGTTAAACTTACACCAAACGGGCATATAGATGTTGCGCATTTAGAAGAGTTACTTAAAAATAATTCAAATGTGTTGGTAAGTTTAATGCACAGCAACAACGAGTTGGGGAACATGATTGATTTGGAAGAAATTGGTAATTTATGCAAAACATACAACGCCTTGTTTCATTGTGATACTGTTCAAACTGTTGGTCACCAGCCAATAGACCTTAGCAAATTAAACGTACATTTTATTGCAGCCGGTGCGCATAAATTTAACGGTCCTAAAGGTGTTGGTTTTATATACATTAACAGCAATATCAAGTTACATCCGTTTATTACGGGTGGCGCACAAGAGCGTAACATGCGTGGTGGAACAGAAAATGTGTATGGCATTATAGGATTGGCCAAGGCGCTTGAGTTAAGCATCGCCCATATGGATGAAGACAAAAAGCGTTTGCAAGAATTAAAAAACTATTTCATATCTCAATTAAAAGCAAATATTCCGGGTGTTGAATTTAATGGTGATGCAGAAGGCCGTTCGGCTTATACTGTTTTAAATGTATCATTCCCGCCCAGCCCGGTTGGCGAAATGTTGTTGTTTAAATTAGATATTGATGGTATTTGTGCATCGGGCGGAAGTGCATGCAGCAGTGGTAGCGATGTTGGGTCGCACGTATTAAAAGCAATTGGTGCGAGTAAAGACCGTGCAGCGGTGCGTTTTTCTTTTGGCAGCAGCAACACCAAAGAAGAGGTTGATTATGTGATTGAAAGGTTGAAAATTATGTTAAAGCTAGGTGATGCAGCAAACGCATAACTATTAATAAATCCTTATAATATGAAAATCAAACTTGTATCCCTGCTTACCCTTTTACCTGCTTATTTATTCGCTCAAACCGATACCGCAACGGTACCCAAACCACCATCAAAATGGAAAACAACGGTGCAAACGGGGTTAAATATTACCCAAGCCAGTTACAGCGGAAATTGGAAAGCGGGTGGAATTAACTCTATTTCGTTGGGTACATTTTTAAATGCAAAAGCAGTTCGTAAAACGGAACACAACGAGTGGACCAACGATTTACAATTGTTGTATGGTACTGTAAAAAACGAAGGACAAGACATCAGAAAAAATGCCGATCGTATATTTTTCGATTCAAAGTTCTCACACAAAATATCAAAGAATTGGAACTTATTTGCCTCAGTCAATTTTATGAGTCAGTTTGATGCCGGTTTTGAATACACCTTAGTAAACGGTGCTGAACAATCAAGACGTATTTCGGCATTTTTAGCCCCGGGGTATTTAACAGAAGCATTAGGTTTTGAATACAAACCGGTGAGCTATTTTAGTGCTCAATTTGGTGTTGGTGCCTTGCGTCAGTCTTTTGTAACCGACCAATCCTTGTATAATAATTATGATTCAACGGCTAAAGAATTTAATGAGTTGTATGGTGTAAAACGTGGAGAAAATATGCGTAATCAGGTTATTTTTCAAACCGTTTTAACCTTTGATAAAGAGGTGATGAAAAACGTAAACCTAAAAGCCCGTTACATGGGTTTGATAGATTACAACCGACTTGACAGTAAATACATAGTTAGTCGTTTGGATGTGAGCATCACAGCCAAAGTTAACAAATACATCAGCACCAACTTAAATGGGGTACTGTTATACGATTTTGATCAAGACAAAGATGTACAATACTCGCAAGTGATATCATTAGGGGTGTTGTATTCTTTCGGAAACACCAAATAAGATAAGATCTCAGATTTAAATAATAAGCCGGATGCAGAAAATGTATTCGGCTTTTTTGTTGATATTTACCCATATGGCATAGTGTTATTTGTTGTACTTTTACCACGTGAATTATTTAGACCAATTAAATGAACCGCAGCGTGCGGCTGTGCAGCAAATAGATGGGCCTGTGATGATTGTAGCAGGAGCGGGTTCGGGCAAAACCAGGGTACTTACTTACCGTATAGCATACATGTTAGAACAAGGCGTTGATGCCTTTAATATTTTGGCTTTAACTTTTACCAATAAAGCCAGTAAAGAAATGCGTGAACGTATTGTAAGTGTGGTTGGTGCCGAAGCCAAAAACTTATGGATGGGTACTTTCCACAGTATTTTTGCACGTATACTGCGTATTGAAAGCGAGAAGATTGGTTACCAACGTAACTTTACCATTTACGATAGTGATGATGCCAAAAGCCTAATAAAATCTATTGTAGCCGAAATGAAGCTGGACGATAAAATGTATAAACCGGCTCAAATATTAGGACGTATTTCGGCAGCAAAAAATGCATTGATTAAAGCAGCCGCGTATAACGGTGATCCAGAAAATGCAGCTTTTGATGAAACTACGGGAAGACCACGTTTTGGCGCTATATATGCTACCTACGAGCAACGTTGTTATAGGGCAGGTGCCATGGATTTTGATGATTTGTTGATGAAAACACATGAGTTGTTGCATAATTACCCTGATGTGTTAAACAAATACCAACACATGTTTAAATACATTATGGTTGATGAGTTTCAGGATACCAACCATGCGCAATATTCCATCATCAGGATGTTGGCCAATGTGTACCAAAATATTGCAGTGGTGGGCGATGATGCCCAAAGTATTTACGCCTTTCGTGGCGCAACCATCAAAAATATTTTAAACTTCCACAAAGATTTTCCGGATACCAAAGTGTTTAAGTTGGAGGAAAATTACCGCAGTACCAAAACCATTGTTAATGCGGCAAACTCCATCATTAAACAAAACAAAGAACAAATAGACAAGAAGGTTTTTACACAAAATGAATTGGGCGAACGCATACGTGTGTTCCGTGCATTAACCGATAATGAAGAAGGTAAAATGGTGGCATCAGCTATTTTTCAGGATAAAATGAACCAACACCTGAACAATAAAGATTTTGCCATTTTATACCGTACCAACGCGCAAAGCCGTAGTTTGGAGGAAGCACTTCGTAAGATGAATATTCCGTATAAAATTTATGGTGGACTTTCATTTTATCAGCGCAAAGAAATTAAAGATTTATTGGCTTACTTCCGTGTTATCATCAATCCAAGCGATGAAGAAGCTTTAAAACGTATCATCAACTACCCTACCCGTGGTATTGGCAAAACTACCCTCGACCAATTGGCTATACTTGCAGCTGAGCATAACAAATCGTGGTTCGAGATTATGGAAAATGCACATTATTTTGGGTTAAAATCGGCCAATTTATTAACCGATTTTGTGTTGATGATTCGCAGTTTTCAAACCATGATAGCTAAACCGGCATACGAAATAGCCATGCATGTGGCCAAACAAACCGGTTTGTTAAAATCGTTGTACGATGATAAAACGGTGGAAGGTATTGCACGTTACGAAAACATTGAAGAATTAATAAACGGTATAAAAGAGTTTAGTATTGAAGAAGTAGCCGATGATGATGCCGTGTTGCGTGGAAATACATTGCCTGATTACATGCAAGACATCGCCTTATTAACCGATGCCGATAGGGAAGGTGAAGACGACAATGATAAAGTGGTGATGATGACCATACACGGAAGTAAAGGATTGGAGTTTACCAACGTACATATTGTTGGTTTGGAAGAAAATTTATTTCCATCTCAACTCAGCTTAAACAGCCGACAAGAGTTGGAAGAAGAAAGGCGTTTGTTTTATGTAGCTTTAACACGTGCCGAGAAAAAACTAACCTTATCGTTTGCCACATCAAGGTTCAAATTTGGCTCTATGATTAATTGTGAACCAAGTAGGTTTTTGCAAGAAATAGATCCGCAATATTTAATTGTTGAAGGGTTATACAACAACAACCAACCGGCAACAGAACAGCGCAAACCATACCAAATGAGCAGTTATACTAAAAAGGCAACTGCATCAACCCAAGGCAATAAACCTGCGGCTACACAGCCTACGGTTACTGTTCCTAAAAACTTTAAACCCATTAATAAAGCGGTATCACAACCGGCATCAATCGACCCTGATTTTATGGGTGATGATACCTCATTGTTGGCCGTGGGTATGAATGTGGAGCACCAACGTTTTGGTAAAGGTGTGGTAATAGGCATGGATGGGGCAGGTGATAACCGCAAAGCACAAATAGATTTTGGTACACAAGGCAAAAAAATGTTGGTGCTTAAGTTTGCTAAACTTAAAATTAACGCATAGTTGTTTGTGGTGAGTTAAGCCCCAGATAAGTTTTGGTGAAATTTTTTACCGCAGAGGTAAAGGAGGTTTCGCAGAGTTGAAATAGAGGCATAGCAATTCGATTATTAGAGTAAAGGAGATTGCTTCGCAATGATTTGTAGCAATGTTTTGATAGTTGTATACTAAGCCACAGATTGTACAGATGGGTAAAATAAGTTTTTGTGCAGATTTTTACCGCAGAGGTTTCCGAAGGGTCGGAAGGAGATTGTTTCGTAACAAAAAGAAGTGAAGTTATTGATATGCAAGAATATTAACTTGCAGCATAAGGTGATAAACTATGAATTTTAAAGATTTAAACATTAACAACCCACTGCTAAAGGCATTGGAAGATTTGGAGTACATACATCCAACTCCGGTGCAGGTAGAATCGTTTCCCGTTATCATGTCGGGGCGCGATGTGGTGGGTATAGCACAAACCGGTACAGGTAAAACCTTTGCTTATTTATTGCCCATTTTAAGGCAATTAAAATACTCGGAACAACGTCATCCGCGTGTACTGATTATTGTACCAACCCGCGAATTGGTTTTGCAGGTGTATGGCGAGGTTAATCGTTTAACCAAATACATGAGCATAAGGGCAGGAGCCATGTATGGTGGTGGTAACATCAACAAACAAAAAGCCATGGTTTTTGCCGGATTAGATGTGTTGGTTTCAACTCCCGGTCGATTAATAGATTTGGCCAGTATTGGTGCTATTAAGTTAACCAGTATACAACGACTGGTGATAGATGAAGTGGATGAAATGTTGGAGCAAGAGTTTAGGGCGCAGCTTAATTCCATTATGGATTATTTGCCACCCAAACGACAAAACATTTTGTTTTCGGCAACACTTACCGAAGAGGTAGAAAAACTATTTACAACGTTTTTTAACAACCCGATAAAGGTAGAAGTGGCGCCACACGGAACACCACTTGAGAAAATTATACAGTGGGGTTATTACGTGCCGAATTTTGGTACTAAAGTAAACTTACTTACCCATTTGCTTCAAACAGATGATACCTTAAATAAGGTATTGGTGTTTACTTCAAAAATTAAAAATGCAGATAAACTATACGAAATGTTGCACCAAAATTTTGCGGGCAACATTGGGGTATTACACTCGCGCAAGCCACAAACACAACGTTTTGAAGCTTTACGTCAGTTTGCCGAAAATGAGATTAGAATTTTAGTGGCTACGGATGTGGCTGCACGCGGTTTAGATGTGGTGGATGTAACACATGTTATTAATTTTGATACACCGGATAACCCGAACGATTATTTACACCGTATTGGTAGAACCGGACGTATTGGTAAAGATGGAACAGCTATCACATTTATAAATGCTGCCGAGGAAGAATACATTGGCGAAATTGAGGCGGTGATGAACAAGAAAATTAACATCCTTGATTTTCCGCAAGAGGTGGCACTTTCTAAAATAATGAGCGATGATGAGAAACCTAAACTGAAAGAAAAAAATTACTTGAAGTCGGTGAAGGTTACCGAGGAAAGAGGCGCTTCATTCCACGAGAAAAAAGACAAAAACAAAAAAGTAAATTTAGGTGGTGCATACAAAAAATCGGGTGGTAAAAAACAATCTGTAAACCGAAATGTATTGCGTAACCGTGCTAAACGCAAAGGATTTTAATACCTATGGAAATTAAACGTATTGCCGTGTATTGCGGTTCGTCTGTTGGCGATGAAGAAATATACAAAACAGAAGCTATTGCCTTAGTTCAAGCCATGCACAAACGTGGTTATGGGTTGGTTTATGGTGGAGGAAACGTTGGTATTATGGGCATTATTGCCGATGAAATGTTGCGTTTAGGTGGTGAAGTAATTGGTGTAATTCCAAAACGTTTAATGGATAAAGAAGTGGGTCACACCGGACTTACCCAACAAATTATAGTTGATAGCATGCACGAGCGTAAAGCCAAAATGTTTGAATTGTGTGATGCTTGTATTGCTTTACCGGGTGGTATTGGTACCATGGAAGAATTGTTTGAAGCCTTTACTTGGAGTCAGCTTGGTTTTCATTACAAACCTTGTGGTGTGCTTAATGTAAATGGTTTTTATCAACCTTTAAACGATTTGTTGCAACACATGGTAAACCATAATTTTTTGAAACAAGATTTTAAAAACATGTTGTTGTTTAATGATGATGTAAATGCATTGTTAAACGATATCGAAACCTTTGAATTTCCGCAAACATTGAAGTGGCATTAAGAGGTTATTGGTTGATAGGTTTACTAGTTATTGGTTATTCACTTCTTCTCCCGAAGCAAGTCCGGGATGTGCCAGCTAAAGCTTCGAAGTGTGAAAGGTTTGAGGTTTGTTTTTGATGAATTTTTACCGCAAGGTTCACTAAGTTTATCACGAGGTACACAAGGGTTTGTTGCTCACAGAATTTCACAGAACAGTTAACCACAGCGATAGCAGCGACTTCACAGCGATAACAGCGAAATAATTGCTCACAGAAATCTCAGCATTTCACAGAAAGTTTAATTTTTTCTCAACCACTGTCAGGGTTTATAACCGCTGACAGGTTTACCACTCCCATACCGCAGGCATCCCTCTGTGTATTCGTGTTCCCTCCGTTGTGTTCACCGCGGTAAAACCATACCGAAGGTATCCTTTGCACCCGTTGTGGTTAAACCTATCATGCCGAAGGCATTCCTTTGTACTTTAGCGGTGAAACCCTCTGTGCCGCTGTGGCTCTGTGGTTCAACCTCCCTACCGCTGTGTCCGTTGTGTTCCCTCCGTTGTGTTCTCCGTGGTAAAAACCATGCCGAAGGCATTCTCCCCGTAAAATATCCGTCACAGTTGTACAACCTCCGTTTTACTCAAAGAAAATCTTCATATTTGTAATTACACAAAACCAAAACAACATGAAAAAAATAGTAACCTTGTTTGCCGTTGTAGCCCTTGTATTTGGTGCAACTGCATTTAAACAAACCGAAACAACCGGATATAAAGTTGGCGATATGGCCACCGATTTTAACTTACGCAACGTAGATGGTAAAATGGTAAAACTAGCCGACTACAAAAAAGCCAAAGGATTTATAGTGGTGTTTACCTGTAACCATTGTCCGTTTTCGCAAGCTTACGAACAACGTATTATTAACTTACACAACAAATACGCTGCAAAAGGTTATCCAGTAATTGCCATCAACCCAAATGATGCTACCAGACAGCCGGAAGACAGTTATGCTAAGATGCAAGAATTGGCTAAAGAAAAAAAATACCCGTTTGTGTATTTGCATGACGAAACCCAACAAATAGCCAAAACATACGGAGCAACACGCACACCCCATGTGTACATTTTACAAAAAACTAAAGCCGGTAACAAAGTAGCCTACATTGGTGCAATTGACGATAACTACGAGGACGAAAAAGCAGCCACCGAAAAATATGTAGAAGGTGCGGTTAATGCTTTATTAAATGGAAAAGCCGTAAGCAAAACTTCAACCAAAGCGATAGGTTGCACGATTAAGTGGAAGAAGTAAAAGTTAAGGTTAGATATTAAGTTAATACCAGAACTTAAGATGAAGCGGTGGTTATACATAATATAGCCATCGCTTTATTTTTTATTTGAAGAGTAAAAGCGTTCAAAATTTTTTGGCTAACTCCAGTAAACTTGTTTTAATACAATATAAATTCAACCGATACATAACGCACCTCACCAAACAAATTTTGGTTAGTTATAAGCCATCTAATTTTACAATGGTAAAAATTTTAGTTTAAAATTATCGGGGCTAGATACGCACCCAAAAGGTTGCTTTATTTTTTTAAAAGAGTTGTGCAGTTGCTAAGTGTGTCATGTGTACTAATACTTATATTTTTAACTTATTGATACACTCTTTTAATAAGTATGATATATTAATTAGAGATACGCTATTTGTTAGTGCTAAATTTGTGAATTTATCTTTGAACTCATCTTTCACTTTATATAGTGTTTGTAAGATTTCGTCTTCTGTTAATCCTTTAGAAATTAGTAACTCATGACAAACGCCATCTATTCCAACGTAATTTTCATCTTTTCTATGTTCTAACCAATTATTATTCTTTGCCATTTTCCATATTTCAATACCAATTAAATCTTCCATAGTTGTATGAAACTCGATTCCTTTATTTTTAATAGATTTCAGAATTGGTGAATATTTCTGGCATGTTTTTAAAATTGAAAATGTTTTTCTTTCAGCCGACTCTTCACTAATATTTTGTTTTAAATTACTAATAACTCTAAGACCAGGCAGGTCGTTGTCGAGCAAACCAATAGCTTTAAGTGGTGTCTGGTCTACTTTTTTATTAAGAGATTTGCACCAAATAATTATTTTTCTTTCTACCCAATCAGTACCTCCACCATAATCTACATAATCAATTTTAAAATTGGATACAAATTCTTCAAAATATAATTCTGTAGTTTTTTGTAATAGTTTGAAGTCATTTTTACCCTCAACAAATATTGTTTCTATTAAGAATTGATTTAAATTTTCCTTAATTAATTCGATGTGAAATATTAAATCCCTCAGATATGTCTTCCAATCTTCAGATGCCATGTTATAGAAGAGGACTTTCCAAAGATTATTAAAATTTGTAGTAATTTCATGATGTTGAGTTAGGCCGATTATGTAAAGAGGAACATTTAGTTTGTTTCTTTTTTTATAGATTTCTTTTATTAATGCTTCACCACCGTTTGGCAAAAGTTCTCCATCGGTATGTAATGGCATTTGTAAATCAGAGATTAGCAAATGATACTTGTTTTTTAGCAAGTATTCCTTTGCCTCCGATACACTTATAGCTTGGTCTATTTTTAATGGCTCATCTTTAATTTTTGTTTTTATTGTTGAGATAATATTTTGGATTTTGTTCATATCATCGTCTACAATTAAAATCGATATGTTAGGATTCATAGTCAGATACTTTCAATTAAATTCTTTAGATTTATTTTCCAATCATCATTCCTTGAATCGTAATACACAGCACCAATATAAAAACTGTAGTTTTCCTTGTACTTGAGTGAAATTTCTTCAAAAGTTAATACATCAGTACCAATTGGAAATTTATCAAACATTGTAAATAAAATTACTGGGACAATCATTTTCTTTCGTTTCATCTCCCGTAATATCTTTTCACCTCCAAATTGTTCATAATTTTGATTAATGTCATTATTTTCTTTTTCCCATAATGGAATAGTCATATCAAGAATTAATAGGTCATAATTGTTATTTCTTAATGCATCTAATCCTGATTGAAATGATTCTCTTAAATCAAAATCATGATTAGAAAGAAATGCTGATAACTTATCAATTTTGATTTTATCGTCTTCAATTATCAATAGTTTCATATTTCTCACCAATTTTATTTTTTGCTAAATATAATCCTATGGTTATAGTGTCTTTTGTTATTTCAAAATCAAAATTATCGGTCATACAGTTTGCTTCATAAATTAGAATTCTTTTTATTTTAGGGAATCCACTTTTTCCCTCAATATTCACTTTTTCAATATTTTTTGAATCCTTCCAATTTTGTTTAATCAATGTTAAACTATTTTTTTTCTCCTCTACTGATTTTATTCGGTGATTATTCGAAAAATTTATTTTTAAAGTGTTTTCATCAAATGATTCAACAATGATGTTAATTTTTAATTCGTTTTCATTTTCAGAGTGCACAATCGCGTTTGTTATTAAAATATTAAAGACATATATCATGCTAATGTGATATTCTACTTTTTTGAAGTCATTTTTTATTGTTGTTTGAATATCAATATTTCTATTCATTTGTTTAGTAGTTACAATACTTGCTTCAATTATGTCATCGAGTAAAACAAACTTATTAGACAATGAGGTTTCCAATGAAAACCACCCACTTATTTCTTCCAAAGAAATTTGAAGATTTGTAAGAGATTCACTAATTTTTTCAACTATTAATGTTTTTTTTGATAATTCCTCGGGTAAATTTTCAATAAAGTTTTGTGCAAATTGATTAATTACATCATAAACTACATTATTGAAGTAACTGTAAATTTGAGATAATATCTCATTATTAGTATGTTGACTGAATACATCTAACAAAACTTCTACAATATCTTCGGGATCTTTTAGATATTCTGACAATGGACTATAAATATTAAAAAGAACTTCATCATTAACTGAGTAATTAAATAATGCATAAGGATTACTGATTTTCTCGTGTGATATCTGGATAGCATTGTTTTTTATACCACTTGTAAATTCATCTATTGATTTACTAAAAATCTTAATTTGTTCTTGAACTACTAATAAATTTTCAAGCTCTATATTTTGAGAATTCCAATATTCTGAATCGATATATTCACCAGATAATTTAGTTGTAACTAAGTTTAATTTATCAAATACACTTCTGATTTGATTTTCTAAAGCGCCATGACGAATCCTTGTGCTTAAACTACTATCTAATCCATGTTCTTTACTGAACAAAAATTGCTCACGTACATCATAGTAAATATTTTTAAAAGCAATAAAGTCAGCATCGTTAAAATTGTTATGTTCTTCTGACAATTGTTCTTTTAATGAAGCCTCCCAAATTCTGGGTTTTGATGCATTAAAACCTACTAGATTATTGTTTTTCCTTTCTCCTACAATTCTTATTAGACGATTAAAATCGTCATTATATTTTTCAATTAACTGTTCTTTAAGTTTGTCAATGTCAACGAAAAGCCTCCCATTGTTTACTTCTTTAATTACATTTCTTACAGAAATCCTTTTATTGATTTCATCAATTTCATCATTATATTGTTTTTTGTTAGGGTTATCAATACTTAGCAAAGTTGACAAAATTTCTAGTCTAAAACGCTCAGCATCATTTATCCGTTTAAAGTAATATTTGATAGTATCAATTGTACAAATTTTGTGTAGTAGATAGACAAATAATTCTTGTTTTAAGTCTTTGATCTGTAATACTTCTTTTATATTAATATCACGTGAACAGATATATTCATCTAATACTTCATATAAATTGTATTCTGAATAATATATGGAAGCAAGTATTAGGGAATGGACGTTCTGGACATGTTTAAATCTATCATCATCTTTAAAAGTTAAGGCAAATAATTCTTTAAAATTAATTTTCAGATAGAATGTTTCCTTATCGAATAATATATTTCCAAATAAATTCAGAGCCTCTTCAGTTCTATTTTCTTTTAAATAGGAATTAAATAATAGAAAAATAAACCATTCTTTGTAGTAGTTAATCGATAAACAAAATTGTGATTGATTATTAATCAGT
>DITN01000054.1 GCA_002422865.1 Bacteroidetes bacterium UBA6183
GACCAACTTTAACAACGCAACTACCCAACAACGCCCTAATGTTTGAATACTTTTACCATGTGACATAACTTACTTATACGTGCCATTGATTTGCTCGTTTATGGCACAATATTAACCAATAAGTAGTATTAGGTGCGATAAATTGATGATTTGTAGTTGCACAATATTTTTATTCATTTCACCTTAATTTATGCGTTAAAGGTTTTTGTTAACCGATAATTAAAGCTAAAAATATATCGGTGGTTTGGGCTTTTATGTTTCATGGGTTTAAGGTTTTCAATAAACTAAATAAAACATTTGCCTTGTTAATTACAAGTTTTGCCATACAAAACGGTGCAATTCAAAAAAAATGCCCTAAATGCTTCATGCTGAATTAATAATCCAATAGGTATAATATATTTGCGGCTTATGAAAAAATTGGCCCTGATTTTTTTGTGTATGCTTGCCGTGTATAAACTACATGCGCAATCTAACATAGATATCAACGAAAAAAATGTGCCCTTACATCAGGTATTACAACGTTTACAAACACATTTTGATGTGGTGTTTACATATAGCTCTGATGTAATAAATGTAAAGAAAAAAGTAAGTTTAAAACTGGCCAATGCCACTTTGCAACAATCGTTAAAAGCACTTTTTGATGGCACACCTGTGGCATTTTCTATTCAAGATAAATTGGTGGTGTTGTATAAAACCGACCATTATAAAGTTACCTTAAGTGGTTACGTGCGCGAAAAAGGAACAGGGGAGTTACTGATTGGGGCAAGTATCAGTACCATTCCGTTGGTGGCCGGTGCAGTTACCAATAGTTATGGTTTTTATTCCATCACCTTACCGGCAGATACATACCAGTTGGTTTTTCAATATGTGGGTTATCAAACCGAAGTAAAAAAAATCATTGCTAAATCCTCTACCCAAATAAATGCCGAAATAACACCCAAAAGCAGCTTAGATGAAGCCGTGATAAAAGGTGAAAAAGACAAACAACAGGTAACCTTAAACACCATTGATATTCCGTTGCAGGAGATAAAAGATGTACCCATGATTTTGGGCGAAAAAGATGTGGTAAAATACATGATGCTTTCGCCCGGTGTACAAAAAGGCAACGAGGGCAATGGTTACATTTATGTACGTGGCGGTGGTCCCGATCAAAACCTGATTATGATAGATGATGCGGTGATTTACAATGCCTATCATTTTTTAGGTTTATCGTCTTTGTTTTCGGGTAACGAATTGCGCAAGGCCGAGTTACATAAAGGTGGTTTTTCATCACGTTATGGTGGTCGTTTGTCTTCGGTGCTCGACATGAGCATGAAGGATGGTAACCGCGAACATTTGGGGCTAGATGCCACAGTGGGGGTTATGTCGTCAAGGGTGTTGTTAGAAGGGCCTATTCAAAAAAATAAATCCTCTTTTTTAATTTCAGCACGCAAGTCATACATAGATAAAGCCTCGAGTTGGGTAGCCAAAGATGCAGATGCCGTTTTAGATTACGGATATTATGATTTACACGCAAAGTTATCAACCAACATTGGCAAACGCGATAGAATCATGTTAAGCGGTTACCTTGGTCAGGATGGTTTAGCCAACAATGCCAAAGCCGGACTTAGTGCCAAACAAGATGGAATTATTTGGGGAAATCAGGCCGCATCATTACGTTGGAATCATCAGTACAATGGAAAGATGTTTTCGAATACGTCCTTGGTGTATAGTTTTTATAAAGCCCGTATAGCCTTGGGCGATTTTGATCCTACAACAAACAACAGCACTTCCACTAGCGTTGAATCATCTATAACAGATTATTCCATTAAACATGATTTAGAATACCACCATAATGCCAAGCACCATTTTAGGGTTGGAGCAGGATTTACCCAACATTGGTTTAATCCGATTACTGAATTAAAAATGAGTAATCCGGATACCACATACGCCATGTCAAAACTTTACCATGCAAATGAGGGATTTGGATATGGCGAATGGACTTATAAACCAACCGCTAAATGGAATATTGTTTCAGGTGTGCGTTACAGTTATTACAATTACAATAAGGGGTTTCATCGTTTAGAACCACGTTTAAACATTACCTATCAAACCAAAACCAATTGGCATGTAAACACCAGTTATTCGTTAATGAATCAATACTTACACTTGGTAAGTACTTTTAACGGAATTGGATTGCCCAGCGATGTGTGGATTTCGAGCGATGAAATATTAAAACCACAAAGGGCTAATGTAATCACCTTAGGTGCTGCTAAAAACAACCTGTTAAACAAAGGGCTTTCGTTTTCTGTTGAGTTGTATGGTAAGTTGATTGATAATGCGGTTTCGTTAAAAGAGGGTGCTTCTTTTTTTGAAATACTTCAACAAAATTATGCCAATAAAAATATAAACAATTTAAGTTCGTTGGCTACTCAAGGTAAATCAACCTCTTATGGTGTTGAGTTTATGGTGCGTAAATCCGGTAAAAAGTTTGATGGACATATCAGTTACACGCTTTCAAGAACCACCATGCAGTTTGATTCTATTAACAATGGAGAAACCTACTTGGCAACATTTGATCGCCCGCATGATGTTGGTGTTTATGCCAGCTATAAACCCAATGCACGTTTTAAAATATCAGCCAATTGGGTGTATGGTACAGGCAACGCTATTACTATGCCTGCCGGAGAATATTTTGTTTCTGTAAACGACCCCACCGGAGGTAATAACTCATGGAATACGTTTTACTACGACAAAAAAAACAACTACCGTATGGAGGCTTATCACCGATTAGATTTGTCGGTACAATATGTTCATCACATTACACCCAAGGTGCTAAGCACCATTGAGTTGAGTATTTACAATGTTTACAACAGGGCAAATCCGTTTTTTTACCAAATTAACTTAGAGAATGAAAATACAGGAACAGGTAAACGTGTGCTGCAAAAATCAAGTTTATTTCCCATCATGCCTTCATTAAGTTGGAGTATTAAAATCTAAACCATGAATAAAATAATATTTTCACTTGTTATACTTGGGCTTACCTTAACCTCATGCGAAAGGTATGAAACCATAGATTTTGATATACCATTTAAAAGCAAAGTGGTGGTTGCTTCTTTTATAACTGCTGATGAAACACAAATTGCAGTTTGGTTAACCCGAACCACCAAGGCAGTTGGAGCCGAAACACCGCAAGAGCCAACATTGGTTACTGATGCAGAGGTAACTTTGATACACCAAGGAAATAGTTATTTGTTGGTATACGATAGCATGGAGAAGGTTTATGTGGGAGACATGAATGGTGCTCCGTTTGAGTCGGGTAAAAAGTACACGCTACTTGTAAAAAGCGGAGATGAAACCTTAACCGGGCATACCACTATTCCCTTACCCGCAATTACAGAGTCTACTTGTAAAATAGATAGTTCTTATGGCTTAAATGGCCTCACGTATTTAGTCACTTTTAACACCAAACAATTATCGGCCGGAAACAACCATTTGTTTTTGTATCCATACATTGTATTTGAAGATTCGTCAAGATACGCATTGTTTTACGATGGACGCGACAGGGCAAGGGCTTCGAGGCAAGGTCAAACCATTTCACAAACATTTTCGGCAAGTTATTCCCAATCGCGTCCGGTTAGGGTTGAGTTGATAACTTATACCTGTGATGAACCCTATGCCTCTTATTATAACAAATCAGCTACTTTTAATTACGGTTCTTTGGGTATGGCTTTTGGCGAAGTAACCATTACTTACAGCAATATGAGTAATAAAATAGGGGTATTTGCCTCTTACGTTGCCTCCAATGGAGAAAGTTTCCCTTTACAATAATTATTAAAAATAGGGGTACTTAACTAGTTAATGGTCTACCTTATATAAAACGTACAATTATGATATCTGGCGAAGAAGCACATATGTTAATGGCAAAAAAGTTGGCCAAAGAAACCAACAGTCAGGAAGATGCGCAACTTCAAGCATGGCTTGAGGATGCTGCAGATAATAAAAAAGCATTTGACGAACTGAATGCCATTTGGCAGCGCGTAGAAGAAGATGCGATAATGGTTGATGTAGACGCTGCTTGGCAAAAGGTGAATCAAAGAACGCAACCCAAAGTATTTACCTTATTTAGTTCAACTGTGTATAAGGTTGCTGCTGCAGTAGCTGTTTTTGCGGTGCTTGGCATTTGGGCGGTTAACAGTTTAAAATCTACCACCACCACCATTGGCACAGCTGCCAATGAGGTTAAAAAAATAACATTACCCGATGGCAGTAATGTTTGGTTGCACGAATATTCGGAGTTAACATACGGCAACAACTTGGAGGGAAGTACCCGAGAACTATCGCTTAAGGGGTTGGCATTTTTTGATGTAAAACGTGATGAACAAAGACCATTTATCATTAATACACCCAAAGGTGAAGTGAGTGTTTTGGGAACTTCGTTTGAGGTAAATGCCTTTGAAAGAGACACCTTTGAGCGTGTAACGGTTAAAACCGGTAAGGTAAAGTTCGAAAATAAAAATGGTGATGGATTAGAGTTAACGGTAAATGAAGAAGGTGTATTAACAAAATCGGGACATGTGATTGAAACGGTTGTTGATGCAAACGAGTTGGTGTCGTGGCATACCAACAAACTTACCTTTAACAACGAAACCATGGATAAAGTGGCTAACAAAATTGCCCGTTATTACCACGTAAAAGTGAAGTTTAACAATGCTGATATCGCCAATTGTCATTTTACGGGAAGTTTTGAAAATCCTAAAATGAATCAGGTTTTGGATGCCATCAGCAAAGCATTACAAATTACTTACGTACATCAAGCTAACCACGTTACGTTTTCGGGACAAGGTTGCGTAAAAAATCCAACAAACAAATAATACCATGCAAGCCACAAGCCCTGATATTTTTGAATTGGTAAAAAACGGTGATCGTAAAGCATACGAGCAACTATTTAAGTTATACTATGCAGCTTTAGTAAGGTTTGCTCGCGAAATTTTAAAGGATACGGATGCAGCAGAAGATTTGGTGCAAGAGGTGTTTGTTAAAATGTGGGAGCGCAAACAAAACATTGACATTAAAACTTCTATTAAAGCTTATTTATATATGGCGGTTAAAAACCATTGTTTAAATAAATTAAAAGCCGAACAACGTAATGCCTTTTTAGAAGATGGTATGGCTGATGATGTTCGCATAGCAACCAACGATACCGAAGAGTATTCAAACACCATAGAGTTGTCAAAACATATTAACCAGGCACTCGAACTATTGCCTCCTAAGTGTGCCATTATTTTTAAAATGAGCAGGTTTGAAGATAAAACCTATAAAGAAATTGCAGAGTCGTTGGAGCTATCGGTAAAAACGGTAGAAAATCAAATGGGTAAAGCATTATCCATACTCAGAAATGCATTATCACCATACTTAAGTCAGTCGTTAATTTGGTTGGTTAGTCTATTTTTTTTAAAACAGTAAGCAACGCGTAGGTGATAGCGGGAGTCTAATTGTCGTAACTAGCAAATACGTTTTACTTTTATGAAAAAATTAGTCTACTCAGTAATTTTGTATACAGCAGTTGTATGCAATCAAGTAATGGCACAGCTACCAAATTCTGGTTTCGAGCAATGGGATTCTTCAGTTGTTATTAACGGAACTAAAATTCACGATCCTTTAAATTGGTTCAGCTCTAATGCAGGTTTGGTTGATATTGGTATGGCGCAAACTTGTGTACGAACCACAGATGCCCACTCGGGAAACTATGCCATACAACTTACCTCAAAGAAAGATGATGGGGATGAGCAAGCAACCTATCTCACATCGGGCAATAGCATTGGTCAAGGACCATCAGACCCTACAGTAGCAAAGTTCAGGTTAGCAGGTCGCATAAATGGTTTTGAAGGGTATTATAAATACATGCCTAATGGTGTAGATTCTTTTCGGATTTTTTTAGCGATGTATCGTAATGGACAATACCTTGGGCAGTCGTTCATATATATCAGTGCAGCGGCTAGTTCATACACTAAATTCTTTTGGCCTGTTAATTATCCGGGAACAATAACTCCTCCCGATAGTGCTAAATTTATCATCGAACCATCTGTTATAAACGGATCTGAAGGTAGTGTGTTAATTTTGGATGATTTAGGTGTAACTTATGGTTTTAGCAGTGGGGTTAATGAAGAAGATATGGCCACACAATTTGAGTTGTATCCTAATCCAACTTCAACATCATTAACTGTAAAATCAAGTACAGTAGTTAACGATTTAAGTTATGAAATTATTGATGCCAAAGGTGCGCTTGTTTTAAAAGGCGAGTACAATGGCGTTAGTATTGATGTTGCTGATCTGCCTGAAGGCTTGTACAATCTGTTGGTTTCATCACCGGAAGGTGATACATCAAGCAAAACCTGGATAAAAAAATAGGTGTAAAAATGGGGGTGGGTTAAGCATATGATGTCTTACCAACAATAAACAACAATATTTTATGAAAATACATAAACTACTTTTTAAAACTACAATTGCATTGTTATTCAGCATCACAACAAATGCACAAAATATTAATGGTGGATTTGAGCAATGGGATTCTGTTGAAACCGTTATGTTTACCAATTACATGCCAAAAGGTTGGCTTGAATTTATGAACGCATTTTGTCAAGATGAAAACTTACCATGGAGTGTAACACAAAGTACAGATGCACATAGTGGTTCATCTGCTATGCAAATTAAAAATATTGCAACTTCAATGAACCAAACAGCCACAGTAATGACAAATAGCGAAGGTGTAGATGGTGGTTTTAACAATAAGATTCCTGTTAATGCAAGATACACGAGATTGGAAGGTTATTATAAATACACTACCGTAGAAACCGATACATTTAATATTATGGTGTTGATGATGAAAGGTGAAGACTTTATTGCAGTGGCTAGATATGAACAAGCCGTAAATACATCAAACTATACGAAGTTCTCTGTGCCTATTATCTATTCTGCGGGAGCATCCATTATACCTGATAGTGCAGTCATTATGATTTCAGCAGGAAGTACTGATAACTTTAGAGAGGGTTCAACGTTATTGGTAGATGATATTGCATTTACTTTATCAAGCGGTGTTGATGATATTAAGGAAGCTTTACATGCTGATGTAAGTGTATTCCCAAATCCGGCAAGCGAGTTTGTTAATGTTTCTGTTAAAGGAGCTAAACATGGTAACGTAACGATAGATTTGATTAATATTATTGGCCAAACCTTAAAAAAGGAAGAAGTGAAGCCAACCAATCAACAAGTAGATTTGACTATCAATTTAAGCGATGCACCTAAAGGAGTTTTATTTGTTAAGGTTTCTGACGGTAGTGGTTCGCAAGGATATAAGATACTTAACCAGTAGTAGTGTAGTGGTTAATTTTTGTGAGGGAAAGCCGGCTAAAATTTAGCCGGTTTTTTTATGCATAAACTTAGGGGGAAGTGTCTTTTGGGTGGTCATACGTGCATGGACATGAAGAAATTTAAATTGCTGTTTCTGTTTTGTTTAAGTGCCACGCTTACTTGGTCGCAAACTTTTATAAGTGGAAATGTAACCGATGCAGCAACAGGGGAGGCGCTAGCAGGTGTATCAGTATATCAAGCATCAAAAAAATTGGGTACAACAACAAACGCTTATGGTTTTTTCTCATTAAACATTCCTGAAAATGATACGTTTTATGTGAGTTATTTAGGCTATCAAACACAACTTTTTGTTGCACAAAAACAGAAAGATATGTTGGTTAAACTGGCAGTAAAAGCAGATTTACTTAAGGAAGTAGCAATAAAAGCCCAAGTTCAAAAAAAACCTCCACTGGGAACTCAGTACATAGATTTAAAAATGGTAAACAGTTTACCTGCTTTGGGCGGAGAACGCGATTTAATTAAAGCCCTACAAAATATGCCGGGTGTTAAAAAAGGTGCCGATGGAACAGTGGGTATGTTGGTGCGTGGTGGCGCAGCTGATCAAAATTTGATATTGATGGATGATGCACCTGTTTATAACTCGGCTCATTTATTAGGCTTTTTCTCGTTGTTTAATACCGATGCAATTAAAGATGCTACCATGCAAACAGGAGGATTTACCGCAAATTATGGCGGACGTTTATCTTCTGTTTTGTCTGTTACGATGAATGAGGGCAATAAGCAAAAGTTACAATACAGCGGTTCCGTTGGTTTATTGGCTTCACGACTTGCAGCACAAGGTCCGCTGTTTAAAGGTAAAGGTTCTTTTTTGGTTGCAGGTCGTATCAGCTACCTCAATAAAATGTATCAAATGATTGGTAAAGAACTACCATTCTATTTTTATGATCTTAATGCAAAACTTAATTATCAATTATCTAAACGCGATCAACTTTTTGTGAGTATGTATACTGGTGATGATGTGTTGGAAGCTTCTGATGCTGATAGTGCAAGGAATATAAAAGTAAGTTCGAGGTTGGGGAATCACATTAATACAATCAGGTGGAACAGGAGATTTGCCAACCAAAAAATGTTTTCGAATGTAACGGTGTTTACCAGTAATTACAGGTATTTTATAAAAGGTGAAATGGATGATAATGTAATGCAAATTAATGCGAACATTGCCGACTTGGGGTACCGTTTTCAATTAGACCACCATGTAAACAATAAACTTTCGTTTAAATACGGAAGCGAATACATTCACCACACTTTTATTCCAAATAATACCAAACTTAAAGGCAATTTTAATGAAAATATAAAAGCCAATGATGCAACATCAAAACAATTAAACGAATCGGCAATTTTTGCAACGGCTTCCTACAAAATGAATGCACGTTTAAGCGCAGTTGCAGGAATTCGCCTGTCGGCAGCTCAAGTATCGGGTCGCAGTTACATTAACCCGGAACCACGCCTTTTGTTAAATTATGATTTAACAGAAAAACATGCGTTGTCGTTGTCGTATTCAAAAATGGTGCAATACATGTTTTTGTTATCGGGTTCATCTGTAATGTTACCAACCGATTTGTGGTACGGTGTTACCCATAAAATTAAACCACAAGAAGCTCATATCATATCAGCAGGATATAAATGGCAAACCACAAACCACACCTCACGCATAGAAACGTATTATAAACCCATGCATAACTTGGTTGAATACAAGGAAGGATCGGTTGAGTTAGGCGCTTCGAATATTGATGATGTTGCCGTTCAAGGTAATGGAGAAGCATATGGAATAGAGTGGATGAATACCAAGAAGTTTGGCAAGCTAAATTTAACTACGGCATACACGTTATCGTGGAGCACACGTAAGTTTAATGATTTAAATGAGGGCAAACAGTTTTATGCACGTTTTGACAGGCGTCATGATTTTAACATTATCCTTCAATATGATTTTAGTAAACGTGTTCAATTTTCGGCTTTGTGGAGTTACGCTACAGGGTCGCGTTTCACGCCTTTAGTAGGTCAGTTTATGATGCCAAATGGTAACTTTACCAATATTGATTTATTGCCTATTTATACATCAAGAAATGCAGTAAAATTATCCGACAGCCATAAATTAGATGTGAATTTGGTTATTAAAAATAAACCGGGCAAAAAATACCAAGCAGAGTGGCATATTGGCGCTTACAACCTGTACAATCAAACCCAACCTTACCGCATCAAAACACAAAAAAATAGTGATGGATCATACACTTACAAACAAATGGGTTTGTTCGGTTTTATTCCATCTATAGGTTACCAATTTAAATTCTAATCGTTATGAAAAACATATTATATAGTTTAATTGTACTGTTGGCTTTTGGGGCTTCATCTTGCACTCCCGAACCTATTGATATCGAAATTCCGCAGGCTCCCGTAAAGCCGGTGTTGGCATCGCAGTTTTATTACGATTCAATAACCGAACAAAATGCCATTGTGTTTACGTTGAGTAAATCAATGTCGGCATTAGATGGGCGAAGGCCAACCATCGACTCCAATGGTTTTATTATTGATTATGATTTATTAATTGGCGGTGCCCAAATAACAGTAACCTTAGGTAACGATGAATACATTTGTCAAGAAGGGGAGAAGGGCATGTATTATGCCTTTAATGTTGCCTTAAATAACTACAATACTTGTAAAGTAGATGTTAAAGATGCGGTAGGTAAAACAATTTTAAACTCAACTACTGTTGCCATGCCCGAAATTAGCTTTTCATCTGTTGGTTTAATTACTGAGCAACAAAACAAATATGTAACCTATACATTACATGATAACCCAAGCGAACAAAATTGGTATTTGGTAAATTATTTTACCAAACAAAAACAAGATAGTGGAAGTTACAGCGACCCTAAATACATTGCCAAACGTTTAACAGAACAAAAGTTAGATTTTGATTTATACACTGATACCGACTTTAAAAATGGAACTTTACATGTAAAACGTTACCTAGGTCAGAGTGGTTTTGATACCATTGCAGTTGCCGTGAGTAGCATTACCAATGGGTATTACAATTTTTTAAGTGCGCAGAAAAAGTATGGTTTATTGGTTAATCAAATAAAAGGAGAGGTCATCAACTTTCCAACCAATATTAACAATGGTTTAGGTTATTTTACCGTGCATCAACCCAAACTAACCATATTGGTTGATGAGGATTAATTGACTAAAATTTCATCACAAGCAATCATTGTTTTACGGTTGGCCCTGTAACGCCAGTCGGGAACTATAGGCCAGTTTTTGGCTTTTACATGCACAAAACGTACACGCTGTGGTGTAATGGAATATTTAAAGTTAATGGGATTGGCCTCATAATGCTCGTCCATGGTAGCTTTAAAATCATACACGGTATTTAATTGTGCTTTGGTGTAAGTAACACCATCAGCCGATACCGTTACTTCAATTTCTTGTGGTGTAAATATCCAATGTCGCGGGTCGTCTAAAAAGTTCATACTGATGTTGGTCACTTCTTTTGTTGTTTCCATATCTATGGTCACTTCCATATCGTTTCCATAAAAACATAGCCAATTGTAGCTGTAATCTTTTACACCATATACCTCATCAATTAAAGTAGCTTCTTTACGTGCCGGATACTCCGGTGCAAATGGATATTTTAAGGTTACGGTTGCTTCTCTGGCATAGTTGGGTGTCCATCCTTTATCAAATATACCTTGCCATTCCTCTTGGTATTGTTTTGGCGTGTAACCACCTTCACTTAGTTCTGTTACTAAAAATTTATTGGCTGTTGCAACAAATTTGGTAACACGTTTTTGTATTTTGGGATGAACCGTATAGGTTAAATCTTCTTCGTTTTGAACCAAGTAACCATGCCTTCCTGTTCCATAAAAACGTGATTGTTGAAGTGCCACAAAATCTAACGAAAGCCTTAAACGATAGATACGGTCCAACAACTTAGGGTCTTCTTCAACAGCACCCTCTGCTTGATCAAAAATGGTAGAGTAACGGTCCATTAACTCTGGGGTGAGGTAGCTGTTGTATTCATTTACCGGGTTTCCGTAGATGTCTATATTTCGGTTTGTTTTACGCGATTCTTCATGAATTAACCTGATGTACTCTTCAATGTATTTGCCTGCACCACGGTAATAGTTTTTACAATATTCTGTCAGTAGTTTTTCGGTATCTAATTCCGGATTCCAGAGTAGTTTAGCAGTTAGGTAACTTTTTATTTCTGCCATTTCTCCGTAACCATCACCGCTACCTTGACTAAACACTCCTTTTACATGGTGTGCCGCAAAGTATTTTATGTTTGCACCTAAATTTAATACATCAGGTAATGGGGCTAAATAATTGGTAAACTGTGTGGTGTAATCCCATACCATTAAGTTGTGCGTTAATGCCTCCCAACCTTGTAATGCTTTTCTAAATGCAGCTGCGCTTGGTTCTGTTTCAACAGGCTTGGTGCGATAGGCATCAATGGTGCTTAACATGACATATACATTGGCCAATGGTTTAGTTTTTAGAGGCGCACGCATGGTGTAAGTGTATGCCAATGTTGTAAATAGTTTATCAGGAAATGCGGCTGCAATTTTGTTTACAAAACGTAGATGTGGTCCGGTTGGTGTTCCTTCTTCAGTTATAATCTTTTTGCAATTGGCACACTCGCAATAACCAATATCATCCTCTGCACTTATGCTCCAATAAATAGCATCGGGATTATCTGCCATTTTTTCTTTTAGGGTATTGATGGCAATATTCACCACCGCATCATTGCTTACGCAAAGTTGGGTAGCTTTACGTTTACCGTTTTCGTAAGTAAAATATTCAGGGTTTGATTTGAAATAGATGGATGGATTTACTAATTTAAAATACGAGTGTCCCCATATTCCCCATAAATCTTCAAACTTATGTAAGCCATGCCAATCCAGGTATTCGGGGTCGTTACTTTGAGGGTAATACGTTTGTCTGTAAACAAATACAGGTGAGTAGGTGTGAGAAAAGTTAGTAGGTAATTCCCACTGTTTTTGTTCTTTCACTTTACCAATTTCACCGGCTAACTTTTGTCCTTCTAAATACTTTTCAATAAATGCATAAGTACCATACAATACTCCTTTTCCACTGCCTCCATATATTACCACATCCTTGTCATTCGATGCCATAAAATACCCTTCACCACTGATGTTTGGGATACTAAAAGTTTTTGCTTTTTGTGTTTTTCCAATATAAAAGGCCGGATTCCCATTCCACGCATTTTCTTTAACAACAAGCAATGAAACTCCTGTAGACAGGCTGATGTACTTTTGTAAAGCCCCGGCAGCCTTGGCTTCGTTGGGTGTGTTTTTTGCAGGTATTACAATAGCATACGAACTTTGGTTATTGATTACAACCGGAAAATCACTGGCCCAATTGCAAGATGTACTCAGTAGAATTAATGTTAAAAGAATAAAGTTTTTCATTACATAAATGCGGTTTAAAACTTGCGTAAAAACATAAAAAACAAATCGTATTGATTGCGGTAAAATCCACTTGATAACTCCTGATTATACCATGTACCCGTGAAAGAGAATGTATTGCGGTAACGATAAATTTTTGTGTAACCCATGCTAAAACTATAGGTTCTTACACCAAGGTTATCTAGTATCCTGAAGTTACGGCTAAACTCATCAGGTGAGTTACCTATACCAACAGCTGCGGTAACATATTCTGTTCCTGCGTTAATGTATTGTCGGCCAGATATGGTTGCTGCGTGAAAAAGTTGCGTGCCTTGGTATAAACCAAAGTAACGTAGGTTGGCCCAAAAATCACCATAATATCGGGTTACAGAACCTAATCCCGAGTATAAGTTTACATCATTGTTGTTAAAACGTAAGTACCTGACACCGGCTTCAAAGGTGTATGTTTTTTTGTAATTGTAATTTAACGAGTATGCTAGTTTTATACTCGGAAAAACAATGTTGTTTGAAATGCCTGCGCTACCAAATGAAAACCATTTTAAACTGTGGTTGTAGTTAACATCTAATTCTACTTGTAAGCCTGTACCGATGGTTCTACCTGCCATATTTAAGCGACCGGTATAGCTGCCTCGTTTGGTAAAACGGGTGTATTGTACCGTAGCGATATTAGCTCTGCTTAAAGTACTTGCCGAGTCGAATGTGGTATATAAGAACATAAAACCCATTTGGTTTTTGAGTGCCCTTGCTTTAAGTGCATCAGCAAAATCAATGTTGCGTAGGCTTGGGTTGATTAACACCAAACTATCTGCGGCAAGTGATGCGGCTTCATACTCTTTCTTTTTTTCTAAGATTACCGCTCGTTTAAACGTAAAAAGCTCGTTGCCGGGGTAATAATACAAAGCCTTATTAATTAAATGAAGGGCTGAGTCGTTTTCATTTTTCTCGCTTAATATGTTTGATGCATAATTAAGCGCATTACTGTCGCGTGGGTTTATTTCCAATACCTTATAAAATTCGGTTAAAGCACTGTCGTATGCTAAACGTTTGTTGTATGCGCCACCACTGGCTAATAATTGCTCAATGTGTGTTTGTTTAATTTTGCTGTTGTAAGGGTAACGTTGCATCAAGTTACCTGTAATGGTATATGCCTCAATGTATTCTTGTTTGGCCTCTAATACCGATGATTTTTTTAATAATAAATCTCTGTCGTTAGGGTTGTTTAATAATGCTACATCAGCATAATAAAGTGCACTATCAAACCTATGGCTTCCACTTTCCAGGTTAATCATTCCATTTAATGCATCTGTATTGTTGGGTTGTAGTTTAAGTATGGTTCTGTATTCTTCTCTGGCACCATCGTAATCATCAACAGCCATTAAGTTTTTGGCATAAACAGTTTTTATATCAATAACAAGGTTCTCGTAACGTTTATCCTTACGTTTCATTTTATGTAACTGCATAGCTTGCTGTGCAGCTAAATCAAGCAATCCGGCATCTTGTAAAACTACTGCTCTTTTAAACAATAGGCGCTCATCATCCGGGTTTTGATTCAAGCCCAAATCAATTCTATCCAATGCTTCATCATACTTTTTTTGTTGTGCGTACACATCAGCCGAATAAACAATTGCATCATAATTACCGGGCGCAATGGCAAGCACTTTATTGTAGTTGGCCAAGGCACTATCGTATTCCAATTGTTTCATGTTTTGTCTGCCACTTAACAGGTTAAATTCAATAACCATGTTGCGGTAATCGTTATTTCGTGGCGACAAACGATAGAGTCTTTCTGAGGTATGAGCAGCATCACTGTAGCGTTGCAATATTTCCAATGTACCTGCTTTTTTCTCCAGTATTTCCAAGTCGTTGGGGTAGGCGGCTAATGCTTTATTTTCATAAATCAATGCTTCAATATATAAACCTCGTGCAGTAGCCAAGTTGATGGTATAGTTTAAGGCCTCTTTATCTGTTGGTCTTTTTTCAAGTACCCCTTGAAACACCAAATAAGGATCTTCCTTCATGTAAAATCTACCACAGGCCATTTGTGTTTCGTAATGTAAAATAATAGCACGCGAGTCGCCCGGATAATATTTAACCAACTGTTCGGCTGCTTCTAATGCCTCCGAATAACGATACTGATCACTTAGTATAATGGCTTTTTTAGTTAAATACTCATACGATTTTGGATCTTTAACCAATTGTGCATTTATATGATCCATCACATTTTGATAACCGCCTTTTTTAATTTCAAGGTTGTACATACCATCTGTAGCTTCCTTATGGTATGGCGCTTCTTCAAGCACTGACGAATAACATTCGCTTGCCTTTAGGTAATTTCCCTGTTTAATGTAATACCTTGCTCTTTCTAGTTTGTAATTGATGTAGTATGAAATGGCAATACTGTCGTTGTAATGTACACTGATTATTTTTTCTGCATAACGCTCGGCTTGTCTGTAATCGCGATTAAAATCTAATACTTCCAGCTTTTTAATCATAAAGTCCCTTTCAAAAGGGAAGTAGTATAAACCATCGTTAATAATGCAATTGGCCTCCTCTTTATTGTCTTGTTGAATTTCCAGATTCGTAGCTAATAAATAGGAGTCACGGTAGCGAGGAGCTTCTGTCATTACATATTTAAACTTTATGCGCGCACTGTCCAGGTTTCCTTGAAGCATAAATGCACGTCCTTGCATAAAATGTAAATCCATATAATCAGGTCTGTTTTCTAAACCTTCATAACTCAGTTGTATGGCTTTTTTGTAATCCTTCTCCCGAATTTTTTGCGTAACCAAGGCCAAATAATCATCAGCACTCAGTTTTTTACCAATCCAGGGTATTTGCGATTTAGCTTCGTGTTGCCAGCCAAATAGCATTGATAACAATAAAGTCATCAAAACTAAAATTCGCGTAACTGCTTTTATGTTCATACAATTAAACATCATAACTAAGCGGGTTGAGGATTTTTTGTTGCGGTAACAATTTTGGGTTTTTGACCAAAACCCTGACGTTGCATGTTACCCCAATTGTGTTTTTTACCGGTGATGAAATTAAAGTAACCACGTAAGGCAAAGAACACAATCATGGGATGATAAATGATAGGTTCTATAAATGCCATAAAGCATAAGCCCAATACTTCGCCCCAGTTTTTATAGTGTCTAAAGGTTATTTGGTCCCATAAAATGGCTAAGGTGGTAATCATTACCGAGTAGAAGTATACAAATACGATTAAAATTTTGGCAAAGGGCCAATTTATTTGATTGGTTACGATGATATAGATATAATATAAAATACCTGTAGCTTCAACAATTGGTGCTAAAAACTCGAATAAAAAATTATATGGGAATACAATTAAACCCAATCGCCCATAGCTTGGGTTAAATAAAATTTTACGGTGCATCACCATTATTTCAAACAATCCTCGTCCCCAACGTGTACGCTGCCTGCTAAAAACTTTTAAGTTAGGTGGTCCTTCTGTCCAACATTGAGTAGTTGGAATATATTTTATGATGTACTTCTTTTTGTTGTTACGCATGTAGGTGCACATACGCGTTACCATATCCATGTCTTCGGCAAAAGATTTACCATCATAACCTCCGGCTTGAATAGCAATTTCTTTATCAAACATTCCCAATCCACCGGATACGTTTGGTACACTGTTAATCATGCTCCAACCCATTTTACCCAATACGTAGGCACGTATATATTCCATTTCCTGGAAACGTGGTATAAGTGCTTTTGGGGGACGAACGCGTGTAATCACACCCGAGTCTACATCACAAGAGTTAACAATGCGCAATGTTGCTCCGGTTGCAATAACACGTTTGTATTCTTCGGTAATGTGCACGTATCCGCATTCTACGCATGGATCACCAATTTCCTTTATCTTCTTTTCCTCCTCATCCAAAAATGGTTTAATCATTTTTAGTAAGGTATCTTTTTCAATAATGCAATCCACATCAGTGCATAAAAAGTATGGAAATGAAGAGCAGTTAATGCCGGCATTAGATGCATCAGCTTTACTTTTGCCGTTTACTTTATCAACCACAATAAGTTTGTCGTAAGCTTTATCGGTTGATTTAAAAATACGTTTTACCGGCTGAGAGAATATTTTTTCACTGTATGCAAAATCAATTTCTACCAATGAAAACTCCATGATCATTTTTTCCAGCGTATCATCTGTACTCCCATCGTTTATAATAATTACTTCAAACTTCGGGTAGTTAAGAGTTAACAACGATCGCACGTTTGTGATGATGGTAACACTCTCATTAAATGCAGGTGCAATTACAGAGATACCCGGTGCATGAGGCGATTCTACAATTTTATCGTAATCAATATATTTTTCGGTACCAATAAATCGCCTTACCCCAATAAAAGATAAAACAGCCAATAACGCGTACACCAAAAGCATGGTTATACCGTAAACGAAAACTGTGTTTTCGTAAAAGTAGGTAATGGTTTGCCATATTGAATCGCTATCGGTCATATTGCATCAGTTAGCTGTTAGCGGTTATTGCTCGTGTACGCGGACCTGCTTGCCCAAAGCCTTGTCGTTGCATATTACCCCAAGAGTGTTTGCGGTTGGCAATAAAGTTAAAGTATCCTTTTATAGAGTAAAATACAATAAGTGGGTGGTAGGCTACCATCTCAAAAAATGCAGTTAAACAAAGTATAATAATTTCGCGCCAGGTTTTGTAGGTATGATAAGTTAATTGATCCCATAAAATGGATAATGTACTAATCATAATGGCATAGCTGTAAACAAAAACCAAAAGTACTTTTGCGTACTCCCAATTAATTGCTCCAAGAATAATGATAACAATGTAGTAGATGATACCTAATGCTTCAACAATGGGTGCTAATAATTCAAATACAAAGTTGTAAGGCATTACTATTAATCCTAACCTACCATAACGCGGGTTAAATAAAAGTTTTTTATGAGCCCACATTAATTGAGCTAAACCTCTTGCCCAACGTGAACGCTGGCGGCCATAAACTTTTAAAGTTGCAGGGCCTTCTGTCCAACATAAAGTAACCGGAATATACCTGATTGAATAGTCAATTTCATAATTTACGCAATAGGTCATCATACGTATCACCAACTCCATATCTTCTCCAAAAGATAACGGATCGTAACCACCTGCATTAATGGCAATTTCTTTATCAAACAAACCTAAACCACCCGATACATTGGGTACACAATTAATTACGCTCCAGCCCATTTTACCCATAACAAACGAGCGTATGTATTCAATTTCTTGAAAACGGGGAAGTAACTGACGGGGAACCACAACACGCTGCATGTAACCTTGTTCTATAACACAAGAGTTGGCCATACGCAAGGTTGCACCAATGGCAATAATCCTTTTGCGGTTTTCATCCATCACCGGTTTTATCAACTTCATGATGGTGTCTCTATCTAAAATAGAATCCACATCGGTACATAAAAAGTAATCGAATGATGAAACATTAATTCCTGCGTTAGATGCATCTGCCTTAGCTTTTCCATTAATCTTATCGACCACAACTAACTTAGAGAATGCATGATTGGTTGAACGCAGTATACGCCTTACTTGTTTAGTTTTTAACCGTTCGTTGTAGGCAAAGTCAACTTCTGCTAAATCAAATTCTTTAATCATCAACTCTAAAGAGTTGTCGGTACTACCATCATTAACAATAATAACTTCGTAATTAGGATAATTAAGGTTAAGTAGTGAGTGAACGTTTTCGATGATCGTTAAAGCCTCGTTAAATGCAGGTGCAATAACAGAAACACCCGGTGTTAACTCTGAGTTTAGAAGTAAATTATAATCAATGTGTTTATCTAACTTATTAAATCTCCTTACAGCACCTAGTGATAACATGGCAAGTATTGCATAAATAATGAGCAATGTTGTGCCGTAAATAAAAACAGCGCCTTCATAAAACTCGCCAACGGCCTCTATGTAAGTTCCTGTTTTCATTAATACTTAATAAGTGGATTCATGCAGTGTTTTAAAATAATGGCACTTTCCGGTGTGGCTGTATCAATAAGCATTTGTACAACCTCTTTGGTTTGGCGGCCATGTTTTATCAATGATCGTGCTGCATTTTTTTTGATATCAAAATCTGTTGAGCGTAAAAACTCGTTGCGTAAAAAGTTAATCTGGTTTCCTGTTGAGAACCGGCCTAACGCCTTTAAAATCTCTATTTGGCAACGTAATGGTTGATTGTTGTAGATTAAAATTAGTTTTTCTTCCACTTCCTCGGCTTTTAATTTACCTAAGCAGTTAATGGCATCTACACGTAAGTAATGATCTTTAGTATCCAACAGTTTTACTATTGCAGGAATTGCCTCGTGTTGGTTGTAATGAATAACTAGTTTTAAACAAAAAGATACAATACTTTTATTGGTTGAGTAGGTTATCCAACGCGCAAAATTTGGTATGGTTAACCCTTCGGTTGTGGTTATAATTTTAAATAGTTCTAATTGATCCCACAACAATAACGGCTCTGTGGCATCGTCAAAAAACTTGAATGGATCGTTTTTACTTAGCTTAATGTAGGCAATACGTGCTTCAGAGCGTAACTTTCGGTTTCGGCTATTGGTTAACGGTAATATAATTACGTCAGCTACGGCTATGCCCATACTGGTTAGTTCAACCAAGCCAACTATTTTTGTACTTAAGCTGATTGATTTTATTTTTTTAAACGATAGTTTTTCCAATTCAAGTTCGATAAACAATCGCCTGAAAAGCACGTTTCTATCTCCTGAAAAACTGCTTGAGAAATAAATAAGCCTATCGATAAGTGCTTGCTTTACCCATGTCTGTCTGAAAATGGGTTTTTGAAATGGTGCCAGATCTATTTGTACATCGGTAAGTGCTACACCATTCATCACATCTTCATTAAAAATAATGTGATCGGTAATTAGGTTGTCAAGAAACTGGTTAATTTTTTTTGTTCTCGCATCAACTAAATAGCCCCTGCCTCTCCTCAATAATATGGATGAGTATGCTACAACTGTTGTAACGATGGCGACACCAGTCAGGAAAATAGCAATTTGAATAACTAATGGATAGCTATCATAGTAGTAAAAGTACTTCCTGAAAAATGGACCGAATAAGCTATCTGCTAAAATTATAGCTGGCATACCGGAGGTGTTTTATTTAAAAAATCTTCTAACCCTAATTAATAATTCATCCGGCATAATGGGCTTACGCAAATAATCATCGGCCCCAATATTTAATCCTTCACGAACTGCATTTTCTGTTCCAACAGAAGATATTACAATAATTGGTACACCTTCAGCATTAGGATGTTGCTTAAATTTGCTGATCACTTCAAAGCCATTTGAATAAGGCATCATGATATCTGTTATCAGTAAGTCAAATTTTTGCATTTCTATCAGTTCCATCGCATCCTTACCGTTGGTTGCAGTTTTTACATCATAACCTTCCCGGCTTAGTATACGATTAATAACCTTTAGTATTAACTCGTCATCATCAATCAATAATATTTGTTGATTTTTTTCGATGGGGTCGCTCATTTAGTGCTTTTCGATATTATAGTTAACAAAGTTAGTTTATAAATGTAAGTCTTTTTTGTTATCTAATGATTAAAATTTGTTATCGTGTATTTAACCGTATAATCAGTTTGTGGCTAAAATAAACTCGTTTTCATGGTTGGTTTGGTAATGGTATGAAAGTTTCTGCTATTCGAATAAGAAAAGAACCACTCGCCATGTCTTTATTCCTGTTAAGGGGAGTTAAGTGTTTGACTATGGGATTAATAAACAACATAAGGATTGTCGTCTTGGTTGTCTTCTTCAGCACTTACACCGCAACAATCTCTTACATGACCGGTAAAAATAAGATGCTGGTAGCGGTTGTCAAAGGTATTGGTTTCAACTACCAACGATTTTCTGATGGCTTCGGCTTGTGTTTTACTATCAAAAGTAACAGCAATGGTTCCTTGTTTTCCGGGTTGAATAGGATCTGTGTTGTATTCTGTTAAAGCACACTTGCACGCTTCGCTAACCGAAATTACAAATAAGGGTTTCTCACCTACATTTTTAAATCGGTATATCAACTTGACTTTTTCACCGGATTTAATGGTGCCAAAATTAATTGATGTTTCAAGCCATTTAATATAGGTATAGTTTGCCGAATCGCGCGCAATAAGTGCTCTTTCTTCTTTGGTTACACCCCTTAGTTGTTGGTTGTTGTTATTGCAACTGTATGAAAAAACGGCAAGTATTGTTAGTAAATAGCTGCTCAGAAATTTTAACTTCATCACACGAACTTACAATAACAAAACCTTGCCGTTCAGTTAATTTATACGAGTTGAGTTTTTTTTATTCTATAATCAACTTTTCTACATGCAAAAGTTGTCCTCGCTGAATCGTTAAATAATAGGTTCCTTTAGCCACTTCGGGTAATTCCAGTTGAATAGTGGTGTTATACTTATCCTCATAAAGTTGTTTGATAAGTTGGCCTGTTAAACTGTTTAAACTTATTTTTATTTGGCGATTTTTATTCGATTCAGGAAGTTTAATGGATACTTGTTTGTGTGCTGGATTAGGGTAAACATCAACATCCCAAACATGGGCATCATCTACTTTTAATGTGGAAGTATTGTTTGATTTAACCAACCAAACTTGGTAAACGGTATTGTTGGCGGTACTTTGTGTGCCGGTGTTAATCCAAAAAATATTACGCTGAGAGCTGTTAATGCCACCCACAACATAACCCACCAAAATACTGTCGCTGTTGTTGCTGTTTAATTTTAATACTTCGTTGTGGTAGCTGGTCAATTCATCACTTGGGATAAATTCTGCGCCTGCACCTATAAAACCGGGCATTTCTGTTGTAAATCGGTGTTCGCTTAAATTACCGTTAACATCTCTTTTTACATAACTGATTGTTTTAACAAAAGGTACGCTGTCGTTTTGAACAATTTGTCCGTTTTCGTTGGCGTAAAATTGGCTAATACCTCCCAAAAATATGGTGTACATATTTTGATTAGAGGAATCAAAAATGGGAATATTAGCCGAGTGGTATTGACTTAAGTACTGGTTAAATCCGTTGTTTACCTGATGTCCGTTTGCGCCTACATCAACGGTATTTAACCACGGTAAATCTTGGTTGTACTGAAATACACCGGTCCATACGGTGTACCATTCTTTACCATTTACATCAATGTTTGGTGTAAAATTATAATCTCTGCGGTGCAAATTAATGGAGTCGGTAACGGCCACATAACTGCTGATGTAAAAAGTATCGTTGGTATTTACTACCGTAAATTTTCTGATTTGATTGGTGTATGCTTGAGTAAATGATTGACCACCCATGGGGTTATATCTTCCATCAAAACGGTTGCCACATACCAAATACAAAGTGTCGTTTATCATTCCTAAATGTCCACCAGTTACCGCCATGTTTTCGTTAGTTATTTGTTTGATATGCGGGGCGATGTTGGTACTGTTATCAATTGCTTGTATCAACCCATTTACATTTATTGAAGTTATTTTATTGTGGGTAATATGATTGGCTGCCGTTGCCGAATACCCGTAACCACCAACCAGGTATAGCGTGTTCCCATGTTGATGAAACTCCATGTTGGTGCTTTGAAGTTGTTCTGCAATGGAGGCCGGTAAAACATTTACTGAAACACTTTTAGTTTGGTTAGTAAGTGTATTCACCAAATAAATATTGGTGTTGTTTCCTGATGCTGCAAAAGCTGCATTCGGTTGTCTGCGGTGTAAGCCATCTAATCGGCCACCGATGATTAACCATTGATGGTTTTGTTTAGCCCAAACAAATGATTGTAATCCAGGGAGGTTAGTAATTTGGTGAGGTTTTACAGCAATGTTATAGTCACCAATTTGTGCTGAAACATTTAAAGCGATTAATAATGATAAAAGAAAGGCGAATTTTTTCATACTATTTGATGTTGGGGGATTGATAAAAGATTTTTTGTTTTGCGTATTCAAAAGTATGATGAAGGTGTTTCTATGATTGTAACATTTGTTACTAAGTTATTTAAAACAAGTGCTTAACATTGAGGTTATGAAAGCATTTTGGGACGAACGATACACCAACAACGAAATGGTTTATGGCTATAAACCCAACCGATTTTTAGAAGATCAATTAGAGGAATTACCTAAAGGTAAAATCTTGCTTCCGGCAGAAGGGGAGGGCAGAAATGCTATTTTTGCTGCAAAACTTGGATGGCAAGTTCATGCTTTTGATTTTAGTGACGTAGCTCAACAAAAAGCGTTAGCTTTTGCTAAGTTAAACCAAGTTGAGGTAAATTATGAGGTTGTTGATTTAGCTCAATTTAACGCTCCTGAAAAAAGTTTTGATGTAATCGCACTTATATATGTGCATTTGAAACCTGATTTAAGAAACTCATTTCATCAAAAAATAGCAAGGTGGTTAAAACCCGGGGGGAAGCTTATTTTAGAGGCTTTTAATCTTAAACAACTAAACAACCTCTCCGGTGGACCCAAAGATGAAGATATGCTATATTCTCGCAGCATGCTTAAATCTGATTTCAGCCAAACATTTAAAATTGATTATTGTGGCGATGTTACTTTGTGGCTTGAAGAAGGGCCATTTCATGAAGGCAAGGCTGATGTGGTTAGGTTAATTGCTACTAAAATTTAAGCTTAATTGACGTGAATAAAAAAAGGCAGCTTTTTAAGACTGCCTCTTTTACGTGTTATACTTTTGTATTTAAAAATGGTAATTAACAATAAAGTTTAAAGTCGACATGTCAACTTTGTTTATCACATACCTATCGTTGTTATAAGTTTCACCAACTTTTCCTTTGTATACATAAAGCAATTGCAATTCGGTTCCATGA
Source organism: Bacteroidetes bacterium UBA6183 (assembly GCA_002422865.1). Lineage (GTDB taxonomy): Bacteria > Bacteroidota > Bacteroidia > UKL13-3 > UKL13-3 > UBA6183. The sequence goes on from DITN01000054.1 coordinate 23,679, forward strand.
AAATACTTGGGCACACTGTAACGTATGTCAATATTTGCCTGCCAATACGATGGCAAACCATATTTGTTTAATGCAAAGTTTTTAACATCAGGTAATTTAAAATAGCCGTAAGTCGCCTCAACCCGAAGTCCTTTTTTTGCAAAGGTTTTTGATAAGGTTCCGGTCATGGCGTGCACATCTCCAAAGCCTTCATTTCTTTCACGTGCCATAAATGTAAAAAACGGATCACGTCCCCATTCACGTGGCATAAGGTACTGCCCGTGTTTTGTTATACGGTTGTAGTTTGTTTGTACAGCAAAATTTTTGGGAAATGTTAGACCAAGTTTTGCACCAAACGTATAAGCTTGATTATTGGGGCTCATGTAAGTGAACTTGCTATCGGTATTTCCCCCGTAGTTTAATGCTGTTTGATATGAACCTTGCAATCCTGTAATGAGTTTATGTTTTGCAGTTAACTTGTACTCGCCATTGTATTGTATGAGCGAAGTATTGAATACATTTTCTACATAGTTATTCCATACTTGTAGTTTAATGTTTTTGTTTACGTTATGCGTAATTCCTGCATAAAAAATCCCATCACTTTTAATATGTGTTTCATAGTTTGCCCTTGTCCCATTAACCAATACACCCATCGGGTAAATGCCAATAGAATGTCCTACACTGTACCATTTTACAGTACCTCTTGGTGATACTTCGTAAATCCATCCGGCTTCTATAGCGGTATTTTTAAGTTGTTTGTATTCTATGGTTAAACCTTCAACTAACGTGGGGCGCATACGTCCGTCTTGTGCATTTACATAAGGTGTTTTGATATGTTGTTTACCAAATTTAAGAGTTGATTTTTTATACGTGTACTTTAAATATAAATCTTCTAAACGATCTAAGTCGTGATGATTAGAAGGGTCTTTCATATCAAAAAGTCCTAATTCATATCTATTAACTGCTCCGGTTTTTGTATCTATTTTTGATAAATCGGATGAATGGATGTTGTAAATAAAGAAACCACTTACACCCAATTGAAATCCTTTAATTTTTCCGGTTTCATAACCAATTCCCATACCAATAGCATTTGCGTAATAATCACTCAATCCTGCAGTATTATCTGTTGCCATAAAAAAGTACCTGGCATGTCCGTAAAAAGTACCGTTACGTAAAACATATTGAAGGGTGTTGGTGTCGGTTTCGTTTCTGTCAAGTTCTGTATGGTGCTTTGTAGGTAATGGTTGACCAAATACTACAACATGAAGAACCATATAAAATGTAAATAATAAAGAATGTTTTTTCATTAATTCCCTGCTTTAATATAATGCCAACCTTGCTCTTGTTTAAGTATAATTTCGCCAATGCCCATGCGCACAAAAATCATATTGGGCAGTATTTCTATTTTGTTAATTTTTTTTTCTAACATGGTATTTTCGCATGCTACAAAATCAATTCCTTTCTGTTGCAGTTGGTTAATTTGTTGGCTAAATTTCGATTTGTTGCTCATCAATAATTCAATACCGGGGCCGTGACATACCACTTCAATGTTTACTGTATCACCCCATCCGGTTTTTAAATTGTTTAATTGTTTCATCAAGCCTTTATGCACCGTTGTATCGGCAGATGTAAGCTGCATTACAATCAGGTGTTTTTTATACGTATTGTTTTGCGCTTGAACTGTATGACCAATAAGAACAATGAGCACATATACTAGAAGGTATTTTGTTAATTTCATGGTTATGATTGTTTATTTGATTTTTGTTTGGCTGCTTTTATTGGTTTAAAAGGGCCATACTTGTGTTGTTTTTCGCTGTATTTATCAGCAAATGGGCCAAACGGATGATCAATAGGTTTCCCTGCAATATTTGGCCAATCGCCTGTTAAATCTTTTTTAGGTCGTGGCATGCTGTTTACAAATGCAGCTACATCCCAAGCTTCTTCATCTGTTAATTGAGGGTTGTTGTGAGTGGCTCCTAATGGCATATTCGATTTAACATAACCTGCAAAACGCGATAGTCGATACAAACCTGCTCCATCATTGTAACTATGTTTACCCCATAATGGTGGAAATTGATAGGCCGTTTTTTCTGTGTTTAAAATTCCTTCTCCATTTGGTTGATGGCAGCTTGAGCATTTATTTTTATATACCAGTTTCCCTTTTTCCGTACTGGCAGCCCTGTCTAAAAATGCGATTTCGGTTATACCACTTCCTTTGGGTTTATCGCCCTTGTTAACATCGGTTCCAAGCCATGTTATATAGGCAATAATGGCTTTCATTTCTTTAGTTGTAGTGTCTAATGCTTTACCGTTTAAGCTTCTCTCAAAACAATCATTCACTCGTTTTTCTATCGTTTCTGTTGCTCCCGATCTTTCTCTAAACTTTGGATAAGTTGAATAAACTGCACTGTAATTGTTACCCCAAACTTTTGTGCCGGCATCTAAATGGCAGTTTTGGCAATTCATTCCATTGCTTATTTGAGCTACACTGCCTTTTGGACCAAGGTAAAGTGAGGTATTTACAATAAGTTCTTTACCATATTTTATTAACTCAGCATCCGGATTGTTTTCTGCTGTTATCCAATCAGGTACATGCCAATAATGATTAGGCTCTACTTCTTGTGCTGTTGTTGGTTGATGGACGGCAATTACGCTTTCTTTCAAATTGTTTTGTTGGGCTAACTCGCCCAAATACATACCAACAGCGTACAAAAAGCCGATAAAAATGAGCACTAAAAAAACATGAAACGCTTTCATAAATGATGAGTTGTTTTAGTTATTGAATTGGTTTACCGGAAGCTATCCAGCCACTAATGCCTCCTGATAAATCATAAACATTTTTGAAATTGTTTTTTGCAAGTATGCTTGCTGCTTTACCACTTCTATTACCACTTTTACAATAAACTAAAATGGTTTTAGATTGATTAATGGCATGAATTTCTCTTTCAAAATTGTCTCCGTAAAAATCAATGTTTAAAGCACCTTCAATATGTCCTTCTGCAAATTCTTGTGGTGTGCGTACATCTATCAACACAACATTTGGGTCTGTTAACTTTTGCTCAAATTGTGCAACATCTAAAACGTTGTTTGAGGTATTACAAGCAACCATAAAGGCAGCCATTAAAAAAGTGATGCTAAATATTTTCAATTTGGTTTTCATATCTATGGTATTAGTTGGTGTTATTTTGGTTTGGCTGATTACGGTAAAACTCGCAAGAGCCTATACCGTAATCAATTTTTAAAATGGCCAAAACAAGCAGTATCAAACCAATTACTGTAAACGGCCACAACCCACTGTATACAAATGCTGCAATACTTAATAAGCCAAGTATTACCCTTATTATGCGTAGTGAGTTAAATGGTTTAAACATTTTTTAGTGTGGTAATTTTGGACGTAAATAACTGTATGTCCATGTACCTAATAATGCACCCAATATTGGAACAATAATGATAGAGTATCCTGCTCCCAATAAGCTGTAAAGTGGCCCGGGACAAGCTCCGGCTAATGCCCAGCCCATGCCAAATATGGTACCACCAATAATAGATCCTTTGTTAAATTGTTTATCCGGTATTACAATGGCTTCTCCGTTTAATGCTTTTATGTTAAACTTTCTAAGCAATAAAATAGAAATCATTCCTACTGCAATGGCAGAGCCAATAATTCCATACATGTGGAAGCTCTGGAAACGAAACATTTCTTGTATTCTAAACCAAGATACAGCTTCTGTTTTGGTGAGTACTGTTCCAAACAATACACCTACCAATAAGTATTTTATATTTTTCATGATTTAGGAATTACAAAAACTGGTAAATAAGTGGCGCAATAACATGTGTCATTAATAACCCGCCAATAAAGAAGAAAATTACGGTAACAAGCGATGGCCATTGAAGGCTTGAAATTCCCATAATAGCATGGCCTGATGTACATCCACCTGCATATCTTGCGCCAAACCCTATTAAGAAACTGCCCAATACCATGATGATAAATCCTTTTACAGTGAATAAACTTTCCCAACTAAAAATATCAGCAGGTAATAGACCTTCAAAACTGTTTACACCAAGGTTTTTGATGTCTGTTATAGTTTGTGCAGATAAGTCGATGGGAACATCGTTACGCAATAAAACGCCACCAACAAAACCTCCAATTAAAATACCCAATACAAAAAACATGTTCCACATTTCTGCTTTCCAGTTGTATTTTAAAAATTGAATATTAAAAGGTGCAACAGCTGCACAAGTGTGTCTTAATGATGATGATATACCCAGCATCTTATTACCAAATACAAGTAATAGCGGAACTGAAATTCCTATAAGTGGCCCGCTTACGTACCATGGCCAAGGTTGTTTTAGTATTTCTAGCATGAGTTAATTTTTAAGTTTAAAGGTTAAAAGTGGTTTAAATACATGGTTCACTAAATCGGCCGAAACGCATCCATGAATAAATTTATTTAAGCCGGTACGTTGCATGCTACCAATAGCAATTACATCAATGTTTTCTTTGGCAGCGTAATGTATAATGCCCTCTTCCACATCATTATCGTTGTATACCGCAAACTCAACATTACTTAAGTTATGCTTTGCGGCAAAAGTTTTCATGTGTGTAATGGCTTCACTATCGCTAATAAAGTTGTCTTTGGTATTAATGCGTAATAAGTGAAGTTTAGCATTAAAAGCATGCTGTAAGTTTACCACCATTTCGCAGTGTGGTACATCGTCTTCTTTAAAGCTTCCGGCTAATACAAGGCTTTTAATCTCCATGTCAGAACGATCGCATTTAAGCGAAAAAACAGGTGCTTGCGCATGCATGGCCACATATTCGGCATGAGATCCGTTAATTAATTCTTTAATGCCTGTGGCACCATGCGTACCCATTACAATTAAATCTGCTTCTGTTTTTTCAGCATATTTTACAACTTCTTCGTTTACATGGCCAAAACATACACAATAACTAACGGTGTGTTTGGTTTGGCTCTTAATCGCTTCAAGTTTTAATAATGCATCTTCCTTTTGTTTTCGTGGAATCGAAATATCCATCTCGCCATCTTCCATTAATTCACCATCATTGTTTAATAAAATATGGGAAGGCAAATTGATTACATGCAACAAGTGAAGTTCGCTTGGTGTATGGTCGGCAACTTTAACAGCAAGTGATAAGCCATAGTTGGATAAATCACTAAAGTCTGTTGGTATAATAATTTTCTGCATGGTTGTAGTTAATTAGTAAGCTGCGCAACACGATGGTTGCGCAGCTTTTTATGGTTTTATTTTAGTTGTGTGGCCAAGCACCTATTCCACCTACCAAGTTGTATGCTTTTAAACCTAAGTCCATCATCATCATACAAGCTTGTCCGCTTCTGTTGCCACTGCGGCAGTATACAAAGTAGGTTTTGTTTTTATCAAGCTGTGATATTTCGTCTCTAAAGTCAAAGCTCATAATATCAAGGTTTATTGAGTTTGGAATATGCCCACCATTAAATTCATCTGGGGTTCTTACATCCAGTAAAATTGCGTCTGTACTTTGTTCAAATTGAGCTTTAAACTCATTTCCGTTTAAATTCATGTGTTTAGTTTTTAGTAAGGTTTTAAAAATGTTCCTCAGTTTTTTTAGCATGTTGGATTAAAGCAAAGTGCTAGGACAAACGTAATCCGACACATTAAATAACTCAGATTCTTTTATGGCTTTAAATCCTCCATCAACATCAATCAGGTTATCGTATCCACGGGCTCTTAACACAGATGTAAAAATCATTGAGCGATATCCTCCTGCACAATGCACGTAGTAGGTTTTGTTCTTATCAACCTTAAGCATACTCTCGTTAATATAGTCAAGCGGTGCGTTAGTTGCGCCAACAATATGCTCTGATAAATGTTCGCTTCCTTTTCTAACATCTAAAATGTTAATTTCAGGATTTGCTTTTTGAGCTTCGGCTAATTGTTGTACGCTTATGCTGGTAATACTATCCACTTCTTTGTTGGCTGCTTTCCAAGCATCAAAACCACCTTTTAAGTAACCAATGGCATGGTCGTATCCAACGCGTGCTAAGCGGGTTACTACCTCTTCCTCACGACCTTCTTCTGTTATTAAAAGAATTTCTTGTTTGATGTCAGGTATTAAAGCACCAACCCATGGAGCAAAACTTCCATCAATACCAATGTTTATGGAGTTTGGTACAAAACCTTTTGCAAAATCTTGTGGTTTACGTGTGTCTAAAATCAAGGCACTTGTCTCGTTGGCAGCAGCCTCAAATGCTTCAGGAGATAATGCTTGTGTACCTCTGTTTAACACATCAGTTATGCTGTCATAACCCTCAATGTTCATCATAACATTTAAAGGGAAGTAAGCAGGAGGTGGCATTAAACCGGAAGTCACTTCTTTAATAAACTCTTCCTTAGTCATATCAGCACGCAACGCGTAGTTGGTGTTTTTTTGGTTACCTAAAGTATCGAATGTTTCTTTACTCATGTTTTTACCACAAGCGCTACCCGCACCGTGTGCAGGATAAACCAAAATATCATCACTTAATGGCATAATTTTGTTTCTTAACGAATCAAATAAGTGGCCGGCTAGTATATCTTGTGTTAAATCTGCAACTACTTTTTGTGCTAAATCGGGGCGACCAACATCACCAATAAATAAAGTATCTCCAGAGAATAACGCATGTTCTTTTCCATTTTCGTCAATCAATAAAAAGCAAGTACTTTCCATGGTATGGCCTGGTGTATGTAATACTTTAATGGTTACATCACCAATTTTAAATTCTTGTCCATCTGTTGCAACAATGGCATCAAAACCAAGATGAGCAGTAGTAGGACCATAAACTATTGGGGCATTTGCTTTCTTTGATAAGTCAATGTGACCTGATACGAAATCGGCATGGAAGTGTGTTTCGAAAACGTATTTAATTTTTACATTTTCTTTTTCTGCACGTTCCAAATAAGGAGTAGTTTCACGTAATGGATCAATTACTGCAGCTTCTCCGTTGCTCTCGATGAAATAAGCACCCTGTGCTAAACATCCTGTATAAATTTGTTCTATTTTCATAATAATCTTCTTTTTGTTTGATTTGATGATACAAAGGTCGTATCGCTTTAAACATTGTTTGGTTACATAAGTTACACATGCATGTAACAAGAGTTACACTACATAAATAATTCTTTGATGATGATGTATATACCCATTATTAATACAAACCATCCGAAGCTTGTTTTTAGCTTGCTACCGGCAATTTTTTTGGATAAATAAATGCCTACAAAAATGCCGGCCACGGCAAATGCTGTAAAAATGCTAAGCAACGTCCAATCTATATGGCTATTACCTTGTAAATCTCCGGTAAAACCGATTAACGATTTTGCTGCTATTATAAATAACGAGGTTCCAACCGCTAATTTCATTGGCATTTTTGCCAGTAATACCAATGCCGGAATAATTAAAAACCCTCCACCAGCACCAACCAATCCGGTAAGTATACCAACAACAGTGCCCTCCATTAATATCATTGGGTAATTGTATTGCATGGGTTTTTCTTCCTCATCTTCGCTCGATTTTTTACTTGGTTTAATCATCGATATTGAAGCCATAATCATAACTACGGCAAACAATAACATTAAAGCAATGGGTTTGGTAATAACCAATGTACCTAATGAAAATAATTCATTTGGGATAAATGGTACCAGCCACATGCGTGTTGCATAAACCGCAGCAATGGATGGAATGCCAAAAATAAATACCGTTTTAAAATCTACCTTTTTTTGAATGGCACTTTGTGTACCACCAACCAACGCGGTAGTGCCCACAATAAATAAAGAGTATGCTGTTGCCAATACCGGATCTACCCCCATGATGTAAACTAAAATTGGAACGGTTAAAATGGAGCCTCCACTACCAATTAAACCTAACGAAATGCCTACTAAGGCCGCTAATGAATATCCTAATATTTCCATATTGTGTTTTTTTGTGATGCAAATTTGCACCATCAAAACAGCACCGTTAGTTACATATGTTACATAATGAAATTATTGTTGATGACTTTATAAATGATATTAACAAAATTTATAGAAGGCGTATTTGGGTCAAGAGGTTATTTTAGTTATAATTGTTGCGTAACTAATGTTACCTCTATGCATGTTTTATGGTACTATAATTGCATGATGATTAAAACTAAATTTTTAAAAAATATGACAACATTAAAATTAATAAGTGTAGGAGCCTTAGCCTTGAGTTTGTTAGGATATACTGCTTACAATGCGAATTTAACAGAAACTAAAAAGGTTGAAGTGGCAGACGTAAAAGCAGCCAACCTCCCTGATTTTATGGTTAAAAACGACCAAGGTAAAACAGTAAATTTAAATAGTTTTAAAGGTAAAAAAGTGTTTGTAAACCTATGGGCTACTTGGTGTGGACCATGTCGCAGGGAAATGCCTTCTATTGAATCCCTTTACAACAAAACCAAAGGTAAAAAGGTTGAGTTTGTTATGTTGAGTTTAGATGATGACTTTAACAAGGCTATTAATTACAAAACTACTAATAAATTAAGCATGTTAATGTATTACCCGGCTGCTAACTTGCCGGCATTGTTTAATGTTGATGGCATACCGGCAACTTTTGTTTTTAACGAAAAAGGGGAATTGGTTAAAACCATTCAAGGTAGTACCAATTACGACACTCAAGAGTTTGTTGACTTATTGACTAAGTAATACAGTAAATAAATATTTGAAAGCCCTCGTTAGTATTTAACGGGGGCTTTTTTTGTGGTGATGTGTGTAATTACTTGTTAAGTTTTAGGTGAATAATTTTATCATTGCTTCTACAATTTATTCATCAATGAAAAAGTACCTGATATTAGTTTTAGTGCTCGGATTGCCGATTTTATTCTCGTTTAAACAAACCAATAAATTTCCAAGTGTTACATGCACCAATTTAAAAGATAAGCAAGTGGTGCTGCCAACAGATATGCAAAACAAGCGTACCGTAATTGCCTTAATGCTAAGTACCAAGGCCGATAAATACATGCAAAATTGGGCTCAACCATTGTATAACTCGTTAATGGCTGATGGTGTAGGAGGGATGATGAGCGGAAATATGTATAACGCCAATTTATGTTTTGTAGGTGCTGTTAAAGGTTTGGCTAAATTAGCTTTACCAGAAATGATTAAGAAAGCCAAAAATCAGGTGGATAAAAAATTTCATGGTAACTTTATGTATACCGATACTGATATGGATGCTTTAATGAAAGCATTAAACATTACCGATAAAAGTTTGCCTCATTTTATTGTGGTAGAAAAAGATGGAAGTATTATTTACCAGACATCGGGTGCATACACCGAAGATAAATTAAACGATATAACAGGCGCCTTGTTGAATTGATTATTGATTAACTACACAAGCAATGCTCGCCACACTTAAGTGCGGTGTGTAGTTTAAAATGCTGTGCGCACAAGCTTCAATGGTGGCTCCGGTTGTGATGACGTCATCAACCAGTAAAACTTTTTTATGCTGAATTAAATCGGGTGTTTCAATGCCGAAAACATCACCCACATTTAACCAACGGTCGAACCTGCCTTTTTTTGTTTGTGTATCCGTAAATTTATTGCGCACAACTACATTTTTTAAATGCGCACATTGTAATGATTGTGCAATTCCCTGAGCAAAACAATCACTTTGGTTATAACCGCGTAACTTTTGTTTTTTTTCGTGCAGGGGTATCGCAACTACTGCATCAAAACCAATTCCGTATTCACGTAACTTAGATCCATAAATTTGGCCAAGCATAATGCCTAACTCAGGGTTGTTACTATACTTTAATTCGTGTAATATTTTTTGTACGATGCCTTGTTTTCTAAATATCAAAAACGAATAGGCACGTTCTATATTTACCCTACCCCAAAATGCTTTTTCAAGTTGATTTTCGGGTAGGGTGTGAAATTTAGTTTCAGGAAAATTTTCGATACAATGGGTACAAATATGTTGCTCGGCAGCTAAAAGCACTCCGTTGCAACCCACGCATAAGTTGGGGAATATTAAGCCAACTAACGTGTTTATCATACCATTATTCTTTAATTGCTTTAAGCCAAGCCGAACCATTGTTGGTTGTCACTTTTATAATAAACAACCCTTTTGGTAAAGCTTGCGTGTTTAAGCTTATTTGGTTAGTACCTGTTGTTAAATTAACCAATTCTGTAAATACATGTTTGCCATCAATACTATAAATATCAATCGTGCCTATAGTGTTAAGTTTACTTTTAAAATCAACTTGCAATTGGTTGTTAAATGGCATAGGGAATGCATTAAGCTCTAGTTGTGCAGCGTAATTATTTTGTATCCCTAAGGCAAAAATGGGTATTGTATCTGTTTTGGATTTCACACATCCCGCATTACTTGTTAATGTTAGTTTTACAATTACGGTTTGAGGTTTACTCAATAAAATAGTAGGATTGGCTTCGTAAGCTCTAATTATGGTGTCTGATGTAAACGTCCATGCATAATTTTTAGCATACAAAGACTTATCAATAAAGGTTACATAGTTACCTGAATCTCTCGACCAGCCGTAATTGATTTCAGGTGTTTCCAATACTTTTATAAATTGTGTATTCGAATCTATCAGGTTACCCTGTTTGTAAAGATAAAGTGTTACAGGGTAATCTCCTGTTTTATTAAATGTTTTAGATACCGTTTTTGTATTTGCAGTTTGTCCATCACCTAAATCCCATGTATAAGCATCGCCTCCTTGTGGGTTTGCGGTAAAGTTAACATTCACGGGTCCACATCCACTAAATCGGTTTGCGTTATAAGATGCCGAGGAGTTCATGCCATATTCAAAAACAATGCTGCTATCGGGTAATTGTTTAATATCCGTTATTGCAACATTAGATGGTTGACGAACGCCACTCACCTTTAAGTGCAAATTACTTGCAGGCATAGATGTTGGGGTAAAGTTTTGATTGGCGGCTAATGGATACAAATCGCTCGCGTCACCTCGGTTAATGTTACGCTCTAAATGCCTTAATCCATCTGCTTGCATAATACCTACACCTAATTGTGAGGTATCATTATTAACATTGTTTGAAGCTTCGCTCAACAAACGCGCACGGTTGGTATTGATGTGCCAAATAGCTAAACCTTTTGATGGTAAATACATATCAAAACCTTTACGCTGACGGTTTTCTAATAAATAGTATTCATTGGTTACAGCAGTATTTATTCTGAATACCATATCACTATCAACCACAGCAAAAGGAAGCGTATATAAGGCAGTATCAGTAATTACAGTTGGTATAACCCACCCCATGCGAATTCTGCTCCATGCATCATTTAAACAGGGTGTTCTTTCACTATTTAACCAAGGGCCACCGGCCATTAATGAATAATTACCTGCCGCTTCATTGTTACTTTGGGTTGAGTATAAATCCGGTAAATCTAATAAATGACCGAACTCATGGGCTGCAACACCAATTCCTACCATCGAATATGCTCCTCCGTTATATCGTTTTTCGGGAAACATACCATAAGCAGAAACTTGTACGCCATCATATGTTGGTCTTAAATTGGTTGGTAAAGTTGACCTAAACGACCAAATGTGGTTATTGGCATTTGGAGCACTTTGTTCTTCTGCGCCAATACCTGCATGCATTAAAATTACACCATCAACAAAACCATCACCATCATTGTCAAATTGACTAAAATCCACATTAAAAGAATCGTTTGCATCTTTTAATGCACCTAATAAAAGTTGACGGGTTGCGGTGTTGTAACTAGGGCTGCTGGTTCTTCCATAATATAAATAACTGCTATCTGCCATTACCCAGCCGTAAACAATACTTTCAAGATTTAACTTACCGCTAGACGTGGCTAAGAAAAAGTCACGAAAAGAACCTGTTCCGTTGTAATTTGGTTGGTTAAGTAATAACTCAAAATTTTCTTTTGCAATGGTTGCCCTTAAATCGGGATATTCAACCAAAACCACCAATATCTTACGATTTCCGGTTGATGGAAATGGATAAGGACCTGCCGCTTTATTCAAAGCTTCTTGTGGTTCTAATTGATGGTGCAATTGCATTAACATATTTTGTTGTGCAGTACTGTAACGTAAATGAGGTAGCACATTTGCCTTCATTTGCTTACCATCGCGCGCAACAATACCACTGTTTGCCAAATTTCCTGCCTCATCTGTTTTGGCATATTCAAAATAACCATCATTGTTTTTCAGCACAGTAAAGCCATCTTCTGTTTCCAAGTAATGAATAGCTTCATTCCCTATAGCACGCAACGTAATTTTGCTACCATCAGGTTGGCTTATGGTATTGGTGTATGGAGCTACACTGCAATTACTTCTTTGGGCATGTAAAAATTGAGGAAAGGCAAGGGTAATGAGGAGAAATGAACCGAGTACTGTAAATAAGTTTTTCATCAAATAAATGGTGCGTTTATAATTTTAGAAAATAAAACTAGGGTTTAATTGCTTACTTAACAAGTTTTGTTGTAATTTAGTTCAATAATTACAGCAATTTTTACAATTATGTAACACAAATAATTGATGCTGTATAACTGCTACCGTTATGAAAATAAATTATCGTCAGGCTACCATCATTCACATTATTGATGAATCTCCGGCTGTAAAACGGTTCTTTTTTAAATTCCCGGAAACTGAGCAGTTTGATTTTAAGCCGGGACAGTTTGTAATGGTTGATTTGCCCATTGAATCTAAAATAACCAACAGAAGTTATTCCATTGCATCAGCTCCAGGAAACGATAATATTTTTGAACTAATCATCGTTTTAAATCCTACCGGTATTGGTACCCCGCACATGTGGGAGAACTTTAAAATTGGTGATAGTGTTCCTGTAGCAGGGCCGTTAGGTAAATTTACACTTCCGGAGCAAATTAATGACGATTTATGTTTAGTAGCCACCGGAACAGGTATTGCTCCGCTTAGAAGTATGTTACATCATATTATCAACCAAAATATACCGCATAAAAACATTTATTTGGTGTTTGGATGCCGCACCACACAAGACATTTTATATAAAATAGAGATGCAGGCACTAAGTGGTAAGTATCCATATTTTTCTTTTATTCCTGTGCTGTCAAGGCCTAATGAAGATTGGACAGGAGAGCATGGATATGTGCATCATGTGTACGAGCATCTTTTTGCAGATAAGCGTCCGGCTACTTTTTATTTATGCGGGTGGAAAAATATGATCATGGAAGCTCGCGAACGTTTAACCGCAATGGGCTACGATAAATCTCAAATTAAGTTTGAGTTGTATGATTAGTTATTAGTTGATTGGCCGCAGGTACAGACCGCAGCGTCTGTATTCATGGTTTGTAATTTGTGGTTAATGTAATTCATCAAAAATCTCCACCATCCTTAGCTTTAGCGTAGGGTGGCAATTCCAATCTCTAACATCCAGCCACCAATATCTAGTTTCCAACCTCTAACTTCTCGTTTCCAGCCTCCAAATAATTACTTACATTTGCGGCCACATGTACCCAAACAGAAAAAACTACGGCAAACCGCAAGGTAATTTTAAAAGAACAGAAAAACCTGCGGAAAAACATCAAGCGATATATGGTATACATGCCGTTACAGAGGCGATAAATGCCGGTAAAGAATTGAATAAAATTATTTTTCAACGTGGTGAGACAGGACCTTTATTGCAAAGTTTAACCAAGTTGGCCCGTGAATTAGATATACCCACTCAATATGCTCCAAAGGAATCCAATTTATTTCCTTCTAACAAAAATCACCAAGGTGTTTTAGCTTTTGTATCTCCGGTAACTTATCACAAACTCGAAAATATAATTCCACAATTGTTTGAAGAAGGTAAAGTACCTTTTGTTCTGGTGCTGGATAGAATAACCGATGTACGAAACTTTGGTGCTATTGCACGTAGTGCCTATTGTGCAGGTGTACATACCATTGTTATTCCCGATCAAGGAAGTGTTCAAGTAAACGAGGATGCCATCAAAACGTCTGCCGGAGCCTTACATCATTTACCCGTTTGTCGTGAGAAAAATATGAAAACGGTGATGGAACTTTTAAATCAATCGGGAATATTTACTGTTGGTTGCAGCGAGAAAGGTAAAGGTATGATTCATCAATTGGATTTAACGGTGCCTGTGGCCATAATTATGGGTAACGAAGAAACGGGTATCAGCGAAGATGTGCTAAAACGTTGTACAGTGTTGGCTCGCATACCGTTGGATGTTGGAGTGCAATCGCTTAATGTGTCTGTAGCAGCCGGTATTGCGGCCTATGAGGTGGTTAGACAACGTATCACCAATGGGTAACAAATCGTATTGAGACTAAAAGTTGATCTCTATGGCATTACGCAACAGTTTCACTTTTCCATCGTTTTCCATTTGTTTTAGCAGCCTGGAAATAACCACACGAGAAGAGTTTAAATCGTTTGCAATTTGTTCGTGAGTTAAATGAAGTGTTTTACTTTGGAACGCGTTTTTTTGTTTAATTAAATAGTACTCCAGTCTTTCATCCATTCCGTGAAAAGCCACACTGCGTAAGGCATCCAATACTTCCTGATAGCGGTTTCGGTATGACTCAATCACGAAATAATACCAACTTTTATGTTTAATCATCAAGTCGTCCATTAGTTCTATAGGAATCATAATGGCCTCTACATCTTCAATAGCAACAGCTTCTAAATCACTTTTTCTATTACGTGCGGCACACACAAAAGACAATGCACAAGCTTGTCCGGGTTCCAAGTAGTACATAAAAAACTCTTCTCCATCTTCTCCATTGGTAAACAGTTTCACACGTCCTTTGGTAACAAGCATCG
>DITN01000067.1:0-59894 GCA_002422865.1 Bacteroidetes bacterium UBA6183
TAATCCAACCGATATCTGCAGTACAAAAATGTATTTGTCCGGGTTGATATTGAAATACATTAACAAAAGTGTAATTGGTCCAAACCATATAACCAGCTACAGAATGTACTACACCTTTAGGTTTACCTGTAGAGCCGGAAGTGTATAAAATAAATAAAGGATCTTCTGCATCCATTGATACAGCCGGGAATGAAACTACACCATTTTTTTCTACTTGATGTTCGGCATGTTCCATTTCATCTTCCCACCATAAATCGCGACCTTTAATCATAGAAACAGGAGTGCGTGTACGTGTATACACAATTACTTTTTTCACCACTTTGTTTCCAATCAAAGCATCATCTATTACACTTTTTAAAGGAATATCTTTATTACCACGGTAAGCACCATCACAAGTAATAATATATTCAGCATTGGCATCTTCTAACCTATCGGCAATACTTTGTGCAGAGAAACCACCAAAAATAACAGAGTGAACGGCACCAATTCGAGCACAACCCAAAACAGCATATGCCAACTCCGGAACCATACCCATGTATATACAAACCCTGTCGCCTTTTTTAACACCAAGGTTGGTTAACATTTGTGCAACTTGGCAAACACGTTTATGTAACCTGTTATAAGTTACAATACGTGTGCGTTCTTCCGGATTATTAGGCTCCCAAATAATAGCGGGTTCTTCTCCCCTTGTGGCCAAATGTCTATCAATACAGTTTTCTGTTATATTTAGTTTACCCCCTTTAAACCACTCTACCTTGGGCTCCACAAAATTCCAATCCAATACTTTTTCCCACTTCTTATGCCATACAAAATTTTCGGCTACCCCAGCCCAAAACGCCTCAGGATTTTCAACACTATTTTTATAAACCTCATGATACTGTTCGAGGCTTTTTATTTGATAAGGATATGTCATATTAATCGTGTTTAAATTTTGTATTACGAATGTAAAAATTATATTGTGAATAAAACTGATGTTAGCAACAGTTATAATATAATTACACATTCAAAAGCAAACCAAGCAAACAAAATGCTTTTCACAACAAATATGACAAGTAATGCCAAGTAGAAGCCAAATTATGTCTAATCGATTAAAAGAGGTATTATTGGATGGAACATGGATTGCCAATACCAATTACAAAACACAGATTACAAGTGTAAATTGGCAACAGGCAACCCAAAAAGTTGGTGACTTAAATACGATTGCGGATTTAACCTACCATATCAATTATTACTTATCCGGATTGTTAAGTGCGTTCGAAAAAGGGAAACTTGAAATTAGTGACAAGTATAGTTTTGACCTTCCTCCGATTTCATCACAAGCAGATTGGGATAAATTAGTTTCCAATTTTTTAAACAACGCACAACAATTTGCTGATTGGGTTGAACAAATGAATGATAGCGTTCTTGACCAACCATTTATTGATGAAAGATACGGAACATTATTACGAAATATTGAAGGTGTGATTGAACATAGTTATTATCATTTAGGACAAATTTCGTTGATAAATAAAATGATTAAATAAAAACAAATGCACCAAATTAAATAGCTTAAACTATTCCTATTATGACAAAAAATAAAACAACATTATTAATCCTATTAATTGTACTTAACTCAGTAGTTTTATTAGGACAAATCTACCCCGAAGGTGTGCCTCCATTTGCACGTATCGTTAATATTGTATTTCTTGTTTCAAGTTTAATCTACTTTGTGTTGCAGATTAAAAAGGGCATTCATTAGTTATCCTATTTCAATTGAAAACAATACCGAAACACGCTCAATACAGGCATTACAAACACCTCAAATAAATTTTAAGCCACGTAAACATTGGCTTTAGCATTTTTTTGTTGCATATCTAAAAATAAAATCGAAACATTTGCACCTCAATTTTTTTTATGTCATAACAAACAAAACGCACACAACAGCACAACATTACTAAAATGAAAAAAAACAAGTCTTTACTTTCGACAATCACCGCTGTTTTCTTACCGGCATTGATGTCCTTGTTTTCTACTCCACAAGAGCTAGTTTTTGTTCACATCCGAAGACCGTTCGTTACCAGACGCTAAGTCGTACATTTTTCTCTTTCTGCCTACGTAGCGGAAAACAATAGCATTTAAATTTCTTATTTCTTTAACTTCAGCTTAGCCTTAAGGTTAAGTTGGTTTAAGCATTTTGCATATGCACCAAACTTTTATAGTGGTGGTGGCTAATAGTAGTCATGCACCCTATGCGCAGCAAATATGCGATGAGATGGCTTCTTCGGCTCAGGCTCGTGGTACGGGTATAGCCAAAAGAAGTCCGGATTACATCGTGCAAAAAATGAACGAAGGCAAAGCTGTGATTGCTTTGACCACAACGGGAAAATGGGCCGGATTTTGTTACATTGAAACATGGGGACATGGCGAATACGTAGCCAACTCAGGGTTAATTGTGCATCCTGATTACCGCAAATACGGTTTAGCCAAACAGATTAAACACAAAATTTTTTCTTTATCCAGAAACAAATATCCGCAAGCCAAAATATTTGGTTTAACTACGGGATTGGCCGTGATGAAAATTAACAGCGAATTAGGCTACGAACCTGTTACATACAGCGAACTAACTACTGATGATGCCTTTTGGGCCGGCTGCACCAGCTGCGTGAATTACGAAATTTTAAAAAGTAAGGAGCGCAAAAACTGCATGTGCACCGCAATGCTCTATGATCCAAAAGATCATTACCAACCGGAAGAAACCAAGGCATACTTTGAAGAGAATGCCAAAGGGTTTGAACGCCTGCTTCGTTTAAAGCAACATCTCTTCTCCAAAATTTTTAAGCGTAAAACAATCACGCTTAAAAGCATTGTTTCATTTTTTATTTAACCCATTACATGAAAAAGAAAATTGTTTTAGGCTTTAGCGGTGGATTAGATACCACGTTTTGCGCTATTTATTTAAGCCAAGAAAAAGGATATGAAGTACATAGTGTGTTGGTAAACACAGGCGGATTTACGGATGAAGAATTAAACCACATCAGCCAACATGCCAAGAACTTGGGTGTAACCACTCATATCAATATTGATGCAACAAAATCATACTACGAACGCATGGTTAAGTACCTCGTTTTTGGAAATGTTTTAAAAAACAATACTTACCCACTTAGTGTAAGTGCCGAGCGTTTAAGTCAAGCACTACATATTGCTGAACATGCACAAAAAATTGGAGCAAGTGCGGTTGCTCATGGCAGTACAGGAGCCGGTAACGATCAAGTTAGGTTTGATATGGTGTTTCAAATTTTAATACCACAACTGGAAATTATTACCCCTATTCGTGATTTAAAATTAAGCCGTGAAGAGGAAATAACTTATTTAAAAAACAATGGTGTGGATTTGAATTTTGAAAAGGCCGCTTACTCCATTAACAAAGGACTTTGGGGTACCAGTGTTGGCGGTAAAGAAACCCTAACATCAAACGAAATGTTACCCGAAAGCGCCTGGCCAACCCAAGTAAGTAAATCGATACCTGAAGAACTAAAACTTACTTTTTGCAAGGGTGAATTAATAAGCGTAAACAACCAAACATTCGAGCACCCCGTGCATGCCATACAACATTTGCAACAACTTGCTGCACCATTTGGTATTGGCAGAGATGTGCATGTAGGCGATACCATTATTGGCATTAAAGGTCGTGTTGGTTTTGAAGCTCCAGCTCCTATGATAATTATCAAAGCGCATCACCAATTAGAAAAACATGTGCTTACCAAGTGGCAACTGCTATGGAAAGATACGCTTGCCCAATTTTATGGTAATTGGTTACACGAAGGTCAAATACTTGATCCCGTTATGCGCGATATTGAAGCATACTTAAGCAACAGCCAGCAACATGTTACGGGTGATGTTTTTATCACGCTTCACCCCTACCGTTTTGTAATTAATGGCATTCAATCTGAGCATGATTTGATGAGTAACAAATTTGGCAGCTATGGCGAAATGAACAATGCATGGACGGGAACTGATGTGAGAGGTTTCAGTAAAATTTTCGCCAATCAAACTTCTATTTTCCATCAAATACACCAAACAGCAACACATGAAAATTAAAGCAGGAATAATAGGTGCTGCGGGGTATACCGGTGGTGAGTTGATACGTTTATTGCTGAATCATCCAAATGTAACCATTGATTTTGCACAGAGTAAAAGTAATGCGGGAGTATTGGTTTCGCACATTCATCGCGACTTAATAGGAGAAATGGAATTGCCGTTTTCTGCTTCGTTTCATACCAATATTGATGTGTTATTTTTATGCAGCGCACATGGTGAAGCCAAAAAGTTTTTAGCAGAAAACAAACTCCCGAATCATCTTATAGTAATTGATTTATCCAATGATTTCAGGCTAAAAGCAAATGCCAATTTGGGTGAGCAAACATTTGTGTATGGATTACCTGAGCAAAATGAATTACAAATTCAGGCATCAAACCGAATAGCTAACCCGGGTTGTTTTGCCACGGCTATTCAATTGGCGTTACTTCCATTGGCGCAACAACAATTGCTTAACGAGGTATATGTAACCGGTATTACAGGCTCAACCGGTGCGGGACAAAGTTTATCATCAACCTCGCATTTTAGTTGGCGTAGTAATAATATTCAAGCCTACAAAACTTTAACACATCAACACTTGAATGAAATTGGCGAAACCATAACATCACTTAATGGACATCAACCGGAAATACATTTTGTACCATGGCGTGGCGACTTTGCCAGAGGCATTTACATCAGCGCTACTACAACCATCAATACAACATTTGATGACGTATTAAAGTATTATCAAACCTTTTACCAAGATACCGCATTTACACATGTAAGTGAAAGTATGATTGATTTAAAACAAGTGATAAACACCAACAAATGTGTGATCCATTTAGAGCAAGTAAATAACAAACTGGTGATACACGCAGCCATCGATAACCTGTTAAAAGGCGCATCGGGACAGGCTGTACAAAACATGAACATCCGTTTTGGCATACCACAACATACAGGTTTAGCACTTAAAGCAACAGCATTTTAAATGAAAATATTTGATGTATATCCGCTATTTGATATTGAACCTGTAAAAGCGGAAGGTTCGTTTATTTGGGACCAACAAGGTACCCGTTATTTAGATTTATATGGTGGTCATGCCGTGATTTCTATTGGCCATACCCACCCGCATTATATCAAGTTGTTATCGCAACAATTAAATCAAATTGGTTTTTATTCTAACTCAGTAAAAATTCCGTTGCAAGATGAATTGGCTCAAAAATTAGGAACACTTTCAGGCTACGAAAATTACCAATTGTTTTTATGTAACTCGGGTGCTGAGGCCAATGAAAACGCGTTAAAGCTGGCTTCATTTCATAACAAACGAAAAAAAATAATTGCATTTACAGGTTCGTTTCATGGAAGAACATCCCTTGCTGTTGCCGCCACAAACGACACCAAAATTGTAGCCCCCATTAATGAAAATGAACACATTGTTTTTCTTCCATTAAATGACGAAGCTGCACTAAAACAACATTTAACCCATGAAGTTTGCGCAGTTATTGTTGAAGGTATACAAGGGGTTGGTGGCGTGCACGTGGCCAATGCTTCTTTTTTACAGTTGATGCGCAAGTTGTGTGATGAAACAGGAGCCATCATGATTTTGGATGAAGTGCAATCAGGTTACGGACGTTCGGGTTATTTCTTTGCGCATCAACATGCTGATATAAAACCAGACTTAATCACCATTGCTAAAGGAATGGGAAATGGATTTCCGGTTGCAGGTGTATTGATATCACCCAAGTTTGAAGCCAAACATGGTATGTTGGGCACTACGTTTGGCGGCAGTTATTTGGCTTGTGCAGCAGCTATTGCTGTACTTGATGTAATAGCCAAAGAACAACTTTTGGGACATACAAAATTTATAGGCGAATACATCATACAACAATTAAACAACTTACCACATGTAAAAGAAATCCGTGGCATGGGATTAATGATTGGTATTGAGTTAGACCAGGCTTGCGCGCCAATCAGAACAAAGCTGCTGAAGGAGCACCAAGTTTTCACGGGAGCATCATCAAACCCAAATACCTTACGCATTTTACCTGCCTTAAACTTACATAAGCGTGATGCAGATGCGTTTATTCAAGCTTTATCAACCGTACTAAACAACTTGTAACCCATGAGAAATTTCACCACTATACATGATGTTGCCAACTTAAACAAGTTGGTACAACAAGCCTTACACCTCAAACAAAATCCTTATGCACACCATACACTTGGTAAACATAAAACCATTGGCTTGGTATTTTTAAATCCAAGCTTACGTACCCGTTTAAGCACGCAAAAAGCAGCCTTAAATTTAGGCATGAATGTAATGGTGATGAACATGGATAAAGAAGGTTGGGCACTTGAGTTTGGTGACGGAGCAATAATGAATGGCACTACCGTAGAGCACATTAAAGATGCTGCTGCTGTTATGGGACAATATTGTGATATCATTGGCATCAGGTGTTTTCCCTCATTAACCAACAAAGAGGAGGATGACAACGAAACCTTATTAAACAAGTTTATTCAATACGCTAAAGTGCCTGTGGTAAGTTTAGAATCAGCTACACGTCACCCGTTGCAAAGTTTTGCCGATATCATCACCATTACCGAAAACTGGAATAAACCATCTAAACCCAAAGTAGTATTAACGTGGGCTCCGCATATTAAAGCTTTACCACAAGCCGTTCCAAATTCGTTTAGCGAATGGATGTGTAAGGCGGATGTTGAATTTGTAATTACGCATCCTAAAGGATTGGAGCTAAATTCATTATTTACACAAGGTGCAGATATCACCCACAACCAGCAAGAGGCATTAACAGGTGCCGATTTTGTGTATGTAAAAAACTGGTCGAGTTACGAAAACTACGGCCAACCATACTTACAAGGTGATAATTGGTTATTAACCGAAGAAAAACTAAGCGTAAGTAATGAAGCTAAAATTATGCACTGTTTACCTGTGCGCAGAAATGTAGAATTAATTGATTCGCTTATAGATGGACCAAACTCGTTGGTATTGCAGCAAGCCAACAACAGAGTATTTGCTGCTCAAACCATTTTAAAAAACATACTCGAATACCATGGATAAACCAACATTACACCTTATTAAAATTGGCGGAAATATTATTGATGATGAGCAAGCCGTTACACAGGTACTTAAACAAATTTGTACGTTTAACGAACCATTTATTTTGGTACATGGTGGCGGAAAAGTAGCCACCAACCTATGCGAAACCTTATTGATAGAAACTACTTTAATTGATGGCAGACGTGTAACTGATGCTGCTACTTTAGAAATTGTTACCATGGTTTATGCCGGTCTTATCAATAAAAAACTGGTTGCAAAACTACAAGCCCAAGGTAAAAATGCCATTGGATTATGTGGTGCTGATGCCAATATTATTCCGGCAATAAAACGTAGTGCAACGCCAATAGATTATGGCTTTGTGGGTGACTTAGATGCAAATACCATTGGTGTTAATAGTTTAGAGGTGCTACTTAAAAACAATATGATTCCGGTGGTATCGTCAATAACACATGATGGCAACGGACAATTGTTAAACACCAATGCAGATACAATTGCAGCTACATTAGCCATGGCCATGAGCAAAAATTACAACACCAAACTGTACTTGTGCTTCGAGAAAAAAGGAGTGCTAACAGATGCTAACCAAACTGATGCGGTTTTGCCAACTTTAAACGAAAGTAGGTATTACACACTAAAGGAAAATGGCACCATAAACAAAGGCATGATACCCAAAGTTGACAATGCTTTTGCAGCACTTAAACAAGGCGTAAGTCAAGTATTTATTATGCATGCTTTAGATTTAACTAACACAGAAAATGCAACAGGAACCCGCTTGGTTATTGGTTAACTTTAACCAATCGGTACAACGATTGCAGCAATTAATTAGCATACCTTCTTTTAGTAAGGAGGAGCATGATGCTGCAACTTGTTTTGAAAAATGGATGAACGAAGATGGTATCACCTACCAACGTGCATGCAATAACTTATGGGCTACAAACAAATATTTTGATGAATGTAAACCAAACATTTTACTCAACTCCCATTTGGATACGGTTAAACCCAACAGTGGCTACACACGTAATCCGTTTGATGCAAGCATAATTGACGATAAATTATTGGGGCTAGGAAGTACGGATGCGGGTGGTGCATTGATGTGTTTGTATCACACCTTTAAGCAGTTTTACTTAACAGAAAACTTAGCATACAACCTCATTTTTGCTGCAACTGCAGAAGAAGAAATTTCAGGCAAAAACGGTATTGAAAGTATGATACCATTGTTACCTAAATTAGATTTGGCCATTGTGGGTGAGCCAACCGAAATGCACTTAGCCATTGCAGAAAAAGGACTGCTGGTGCTTGATTGCTTGAGTGAAGGCAAAGCAGGGCACGCAGCAAGAAACGAAGGCGAAAATGCCATTTATAAAGCCTTGGTTGATATAGATTGGTTTAAAAATTATCGATTCCCTAAAGTGTCAACTACTTTGGGCGAAATAAAAATGAGTGTAACCATGATACAAGCAGGTGTGCAACACAATGTTATTCCTGCCGAATGTACTTTTACGGTTGATGTGCGTTGCACAGATGTTTATACGCATCAAGAAATTTTAGATATCATTCAGCAACACGTTACTTGTAAAGTTACACCACGCTCCACCAGAATTAAACCCTCGGGCATTGACACCACCCATCCGGTTGTATTGGCTGCACAAACATTAGGAAGGAATCTTTATGGTTCACCTACCACTTCCGATCAAGCATTAATTCCTTATCCATCAGTAAAAATCGGACCGGGAAATTCTGCTCGTTCGCATCAGGCAGATGAGTTTATTTACCTGTATGAAATAAAAGAAGGACTACTTATTTATCATCAATTACTAAGCAAATTATTGACATGAAACTTTGGCAAAAAGACACCACCAACACGGCTCAAAAAATAGAGGCCTTTACAGTTGGCAGGGATAAAGAATTTGATTTGATATTAGCACCTTATGATGTGCAAGGCTCGTTGGCGCACGCCCAACAACTTCATCATATTGGTTTGTTAACAGCAACCGAGTGGCAGTTAATTGAACAAGAGTTACAACATATTTCAGCCCAAATAAATAAAGGTGATTTTGTTTTGCGTGGTGATGTAGAAGACGTGCATTCGCAAATTGAGTTTATGTTAACCGAAAGATTAGGTGAAGTTGGTAAAAAAATTCACACAGGCCGTTCGCGCAACGACCAGGTTTTGGTGGATATTAAATTGTATTTACGTGATGTGTGCAAACAACTTGCACAACAAACCAAAAGTTTAATTGAACAATTACTGAACTTGAGTGAAACACAGCAACAACATTTATTACCTGGCTACACGCATTTTCAGTTGGCCATGCCATCATCGTTTGGTTTGTGGTTTGGTGCTTATGCCGAAAGTTTGGTTGATGATTTGGAATTGATACAAGCAGTTTACCACATCAACAATAAAAATCCATTGGGTTCGGGAGCAGGTTATGGTTCTTCGTTACCATTAAATCGTTCCTTAACACAAGAATTACTTGGATTTAAACACCTAAATGTAAATGTAGTGTATGCACAAATGACACGCGGAAAAAGCGAAAAAGTGGTAGCCATTGGCATGAGTGCCTTGGCGGCTACACTGAGTAAGTTTGCTTATGATGTGTGCTTGTACATGAACCAAAATTTTGGGTTTATTTCCTTTCCTGATGAGTTAACAACAGGATCGAGCATTATGCCGCACANNACAAAAAAAATCCGGATGTTTTTGAGTTGATACGAGCCAAATGCAACCGCATACAAGCTTTGCCCAACGAGTTAACTTTACTCACCAACAACTTGCCCTCGGGCTACCACCGTGACATGCAGCTTACCAAAGAAATTTTATTTCCAGCCATTGAAGAGTTAAAATCATGCATTGATATGACTAGTTTTATGTTGCAACACATCAACATCAAACCTGATTTACTAACGGATGAAAAATATAAACACCTATTTAGTGTAGAGCGTGTAAACGAATTGGTATTACAGGGCACTGCATTTAGAGATGCCTACAAAGAGGTGGGTCACCAAATTGAAACAGAAACATTTACGGCACCACCAACCTTAAACCACACCCACGAAGGCAGCATAGGCAATTTAAGCAACCACCTGATAAAAGAACAGTTGAAAAAGTTTGAGGAGTTAATGAAATAAAAAAAGCCCGCTTCAAAAAATTGAGGCGGGCTTTTTTGTGAACGACATATTTTGACTGCATGTAATATGAACTTGCATGAAAATTAACACTTGGAGCTGTATACAATTACACCAAAAATAGAGTTGACCTTATGAAGGCCAATATGCTATCAGGTGTGTATTTGGAAACAGAGAAGATTTAATTTATTATGCATAGAATTAAAAGCCCTATTATGATAACAGATAAAGATTTTAAACAAATTGGTGAGTTAAATTACCTACCATGGGTAGGTGAAAATTACAGTAATAAATTACTAATTGTAGGCGAAAGCCATTACGGAGAAGACACCGAAAAAAGAATCCAAGAGGTGAATCATCCTGATTTTACAAGAGCAGCAGTTTTAGATATGGGTGTTACTGGCAACACTTACGGCAAAGTAAAGTTTTATAATAACATTTGGCGTATAGGGAGAAAGTTCAATACTGAGTTAAGCACTCAAGATTTTTGGCATTCAGTTGGCTATTTAAATATTATTCAAAGCGCTATGATTGAACTTAAAAACAGACCTGAACAAAAAGATTTTGAAAGAGGAACTAGCGCATTTTTAAAGTCATTACTTTTGTTAAGACCTAAATATTGCCTTATGGCGGGTTTAAGTTCACATGGTTATGTAATGAATTTTGCAGAACAGAACGACTTTCGCATAATAAACACATTATACCATGAGAAGGTTGGAAGATCATTTCCAAGGCAAATAGATATTGAACATTCAAGTGGATTTAAAACAATCTTGATTTTCATAAAACATCCAAGTAAATATTTCAGCTACAATGCATGGGGGGATTTCTTAGTGAAAAATTTTCCGGATTTGATTTGATTATTTTTCAAGTCTTGAGAAAGAAAATTATACTAATTAAAATTTAACACAATGAGTAATAATAATGCCCAACACTTGCTTGAGCAGGTATCTGTAATTAGCAATAAGTACAAGGATATTGCAAAAATTACAGGGGAAAATTTTAACATTTTTCAAATCCTTGACATGAGTACTTCGGAAGTATCACTGCATTCAAAACTAATTGCAGAGTTACTCAATCCATATGGAACACACGACCAAGGTGCTTTATTTTTAAAGCTATTTATTGACGAATGTGGATTAACAGATTTTTTACTTGATGCTGAATTAGGTCAAACTAATGTTGCTATTGAAGTAGGTATCGGGAAAATAGATGAAATTTATGAATCTGGAGGTCGAATTGACATCATTTTAAAGTTCAACAACGGGAAAATAATACTAATCGAAAACAAAATATACGCAGAAGACCAACACAATCAACTCGTTAGATATAAACAAGCCTATCCAAATGCGAAAATAGTATATCTTAATCTTTGGGGAGATAACGAAGAAATAGAAAAAGTTGGAGGATTAAACAAATTGGAGTTTATATGGATATCATATAAAGACAATGTAACAAGTTGGCTAACCAAATCTCTTAAAGAAATTTATAACAAACCAAATATTGTATACATATTAGAGCATTACTTAATCACTGTTAAAACATTAACTAATCAAAATACCAATAGCAATATGAACAAAGAAATAATTAATTCAATTTTACAATCAGATGGTAACATATCTGCTGCATTTGAGATTTCAAATGTTTTGTATGAAATCAAAAAACAAATTGCCCAAAAGTTAATTGACCAAATTCAAACCCCAATATTCAGAGCGCTTTCAAAAGAGTTTGAATTAAAGTTAATTGATGATAATGCGAGCGGCAAACAAGAGGATTGGGCTGGTTATAAATTATTTATTGAAACTATCCCATTTAATTTATTTATATATTTTAGCAATGATTACGACAATTTACTAGTCGGCCTTAAGGCAGAGAACTTAGACAAGCAAGAGGATGACTCACTCAATAAAACTATCAATAGCAAAATAACAGTCAATTCAAGTAACAAAACTCGCAAATATGGATATGCCTGGATGCAAGAAGTGGAATTTATTTATAATCAAATTGATCCGAATTCCATATTTGAAATTCACAACGAAATATCAGTAACTAGACTTTACGACCTATTTAATAATGTTCTAAGTTCCGTTAAAAGTTAAAAACATGTCAAACCAAATAGCATCCAAAGAAGCTGAATTGGAAAAAATTAGGGCTTTTAAAAACAAATTAGTTGAAGCCCAACATTACGATAGGGCTCAAGAAAAGCGAACCAAGGAACTTGAGTTGATGAAGCAACTTGAAGAGTTGAAAAGACAATCATAAACCAAAATAACGTGGCCAAGGCCACGTTATTTTTTTGCTTCCTACAATGCAATATTCCCACTGTTCTCATAGGTTAAGGTAAACCAAACTTTTGAAACATGATGAACATCTTCCGGAGCCACACCTTCCCAAATCAATTCATCAAATAAAAAACAATGTGGGTTATTTAGCTTAGGGCAGTTGTGTCGCCCTTTTCTTAAACGATAAGGATAACCCACAGTATTCAAATTAGTGCCAAACCAACCAAAATCCTGCATCAACATCACTTTATTGTAAGTAAACACATAGCGAAATTTATGTATTGGATTGACGAATCCTCTTACATAATAATGCACTTCCAACCACACACGCGAATGATTTGCTAGCATTAGTTTTTTACTGTTTTCATGATTACCAAATGCAAGCAAATGTTTTACTTTGACTATTATGGCTTGTTCAGTTTCAGTTAACCGTTTATTTAATGCTTCGTAAAAAGCTTGTTTTGATGTATGCATCTTACCTATGTATTAAACTATTTAAAATTTAAGCGACCTACAAATACCCTTTTCTGAAATGGTGAATCCAAAATCATCATCAAAACTTATTTTGGCGGTAACACTTTTTATTGTGGTTAGTTGCTTTTTAGGACAATGAGCATTGTGTAATAAATTATAATACAAATAACATGGAGGCGAGGCAATTGGTATAATCGATTCACGCATCAACGTCATTACATCGATAAGTTCGTTCGCATCGTAATCACCTATTATATCGCTCCTATCTTTTCTGGTACTAAAGAAAAAGGGATAACCGCTACTGTATCTTGTTTTGTTAAGGGCAATGTATTGTATATCCAAATTAACGGTGGCACTTTTTTGTTCAACAAAAAATTGTTTCGCTGCCCTATGCTCAAATAAGTCATCTACGAGTTGTTTAATATCTTGTTCTATTACCAGTAACTTCAGGTTAAGTGCTACAATCCATTCACGTTGTTGTTCATTATTATTTTCCATACCACAAAACACCTAATACACTCCGTCAAAATTTGTCGATTTGAATATTTTTCCTTAACGACATGTTTTGTCGCTTAATTAAACAACCTTTGTGTTGTAAAATAAAACAACACATGAGTGCCTCAGACATCACCATACGCCACAACTTAATTATTGAGATATTAAGTAAGCAACATTTAACTTTTGAAGAGTTAAGTGATTACCTGCAAAAGCAATCTGACATTTATGGCTATCAATTGAGTAAAGACAAGCGCACTTTTCAGCGAGATATTAATGCCATAAACGAATTACATGGCGTGGTAATAAAATGTGATAAAAGTACAAACAGGTACTATGTAAGTGAGATTGAAAACTCAACATTACAAGGCCGTTTAAACGACTCTTTGCATATATTGAACGCGTTTAGAATTGCAGAAACCCATCAAGACATTATATTTTTTGAGAGCAGAAAATCGGCCGGAACAGAAAACTTACACGGCCTTATTCATGCAGCCAAAAAGAATTTAAAAGTAACGTTTAATTACACCAAATACTGGGAGCAAATACCAGCCCAAAGAACATTACAGGTTTATGTGTTAAAAGAGGCACAACAACGCTGGTACGTAATTGGCGTTGATGATAACAACAACGAATTACGCACATTTGGATTAGATCGTATTACCGATTTAGAAATAACCAACAAACGTTTTAAACGTAATGCTGATATAAATTTAGCCTCACTTTTTAACAACAGTTTCGGTATTTTAAGTTATTCGAATAAGCCGGAAACCATAGAACTGATGTTTGATAAAGAACAGGCCGGATATATCAAAACGTTTCCTATTCATCACTCGCAAAAAATACTGAGTGAAAACTTGGATAGTACCGTATTTCAGGTTAAGCTTATTCCTTCGTACGATTTTTTATTGTACTTAATGAGTTTTGCCAATAGGGTAAAAGTGCTTAAGCCCCAAAAACTTCAACAAGAAATAGTAGACACATTAACCAAAACACTAAACCAATACAAATAATATGGATGCCATACAAAATAAACTAGAAGAGATTTTTGACCTGATAGTTGCCAATGAACTTCCATACGAACAATTTACGGAGTTCAGAAAATTCGAGATTTCCTTAGATGAGGTTGAACAATACATTTTGCCCTTTTTAAAAACATTACGTAGCTACAAAGATGAAAACATGAACAACGACAACTTTTTGCTCTCAAATCAAGTCATCGAATTTTTCACCTTGCATTACTTTAACGAGATTAAAGAAAATGGTTATTATAAGGGTGTACAATTAACCTTGTTAAACGATTGGCTATGCTTGAATTGCGAGGAGTTTTTTTATTTAACAGACAACAACATAGAAATGGATAAGATTTGCTGTACCTATTGTGGAAGTAAAAGTTACAGACATAGTACCAAAATTCAGAAAGCCCGTATTGATGGATTAAGTGTTCAAGATATTATTGCAAAGTTTAACCTAAAAACAACCGATAAAAACCTCATAAAAAAAGGAACAAACGATATTAATATTAACTTTAACTAGACCAAATATGGATGTTACATTCACCAACCAAAAAATAAATCTTGCATTTGATTACAAGGATTTGCCACACTCGTTAACTTACACTTTGTTATTGAGCAAAGGCAAAAGCACACTTATTACAGAAGTACAATGTATTAAATCAGACTTAAGTTTGGTAAATGCCATTTTAATGCTTGAGCCTGTGTATCTGGAATACTTAGACAGGGTTAGTCAGGTTAAAACAGACAAAGAATGGATTGAAGTGTTGTACACCAATTACAGTTTTACTAAACAAGAATGCCGTGCAATAATAGACCAAGGTCTTACCATAGATTTTGAACATTACAAACTCATTCAACTTCAATTGGAAACAGGTATTGAATACTTAGAGAAACTAATCAAAATGCGTTTGTCGAATTAAATTTAACTACATAAAAAAGTTCGTCCCAAATTTACTGGTGGCGGACTTTTTATTCAGTTCGGGTCATTATGCCAAAAGTACATCAGCAGGCACACCCAATTCGTTGTGAAAAAACTTGGCAATCTCTAAAGTCAACGGTTTTTTCCTGTTTAATATAGCCGATACATAACCTTTACTTCCAATTTTGTCAACAAGATCCTTATTACGCAAACCCTTCTCTTGCATTTTCACCTTGATGGCTTCAATAGCATCGGGAGTTGGAATCGGATAATGTTCATCTTCGTATGATTTTACAAGTAAAAGAGCTATTTCCAATTGCTCACCACGTTCACTTTTTTTTGCCGGTAAATCATCAAATTCATTATCCACCCAATCCAACAGGGCTTGGTAATCTTTGTTATTTTTTATAGGTTTTAGTTTCATTTTTCTTAAATATTATTTGTCCAACATCAATCTTATCATATTCACTATGTGTACCAAACCATTTCACCTGAACGGCTTTGTATTCAAATACTATCCTAACTACTAATCTAAACTTGTTACCAAGTACATTAAAAACAACCCTATCATCACCTACTAAACTTGCATTCCCAAACTGCTTTTTCAGCTCATTAAAGTTTTTAAAATCGCATCGTACCATTTCATGATACCATTCTAACAAAGCAACCTCTGCTTTAGGATACTTTGAACAATAGCTCAATAAGGTTTTTCGAGTTATAATGTTAAACACAATACAAAAGTAAAAAGTTTTCTATAAGTAAACAAATTTATCTTGAAATAAAAAGCCCGCCCCGAGTACTCGGGGCGGGCTTTTTATTTTTTACGTATCTCTTAGTGACCGTGTGAGCCATCTGGACCATGCACATGGCCATGGGCCAACTCATCGCCTGTAGCTTCGCGCACCGCGATAACTTCTACATCAAAGTTTAACTCAACACCGGCTAATGGATGGTTACCATCAACTGTAATCATATCGCCTTCAATGGCTGTAACAGTTACAATGTAACGTTGCTCTTCGGTTCCTGCTTCAAACTGCATACCCGGCTGTATTTCTTGGTCGCCAAAAGCAGCCTTAGGCACTTGTTGTACAAACTCATCGTTACGCACACCATATCCTTTTTCGGGAGCAATTTTTAAATTTAATTTTTCACCGGTTGTACGGCCCTCTAAACCTTCTTCCATACCCGGAATTAAGTGACCTAAACCTTGAATGTACATCAACGGCTCACGTCCGCTGCTGCTGTCTAATACCGTACCTGCATTATCAGTTAATGTGTAATGAATAGATACTACTTTGTGTGCGCTTACTTGCATAGTTATTTAATTTCTGACCAACGGCCAATTTTACAAAGTGGCAAAGGTGTAATAATGTGCCAAATAAACAAGCACTTTTGGGGTTATGGTTGATAAATAATTACCATCCTTTTAAACCGAAAACAACTCAGTCTCCATTTCGGGCATCTCGTTATAAAGCTTACCATCTAACTCTCTTCCAGCTTTTTTCTTGTTGGTTCCTCCCCATTGCTTGAAGAAAAATGCTGTATTACCTTTTTGACATTGATCTTTGATATCTAATACCCAATCAGCTTCCATTTTCCTTGGAGTTCTTCCACTCTCTCCTCCAACTATTACCCAATCAATATTTTGAAGATTCATATTTGGTAATGGACCAATCAGAGGTTCACAAGATAAAAACTTAGTTCGTGCATTTGTTTTGCGTAAATCATCAATGCGGTGCATTACTTTTTCATTCTCAACAGACACACCCATCCAAATGTTGTGGGTCCAATTTAATTCGTTATGTATCTCTAACAATCTTTCCGAACGTTTGGTTAATACTTGGAATACATGTTGAGGATTATCATTCATCACCTCAAAAACCTTTTTTATAAATTCAATAGGAACATCATTATGAAATAAATCACTCATCGAATTTACAAATACCACCTTCGATTTTTTCCATGTATAAGGAATAGAAAGTGCATCCTCATGCGTTCGAACTTTAAATCCATCCTTATACTTATCAACTCCCATAGCTTGCAACCTTTTTGTCATGACTTCTGCATAACAAAATTTGCAGCCTGCCGAAATCTTGTTACAACCCGTAACCGGATTCCAAGTCATTTCTGTCCATTCTATTGATGATTGTGCCATATTATTTGTATTTTATTCTGACCTTTCTGATCTTGTTATCTATATAAAAACCTTTTACGGGTGTTTCATCTAAGGAGGTTACCTCTAACCTCGACTTTATTTGATTAAGCACCTGATTAGTGTGTGATGGTAAATACCCATTTCTAAGACCAAACTCTAACAAGTCGCCATTTGTAACTCCTTCACTATTCTTAATATAATTTATAAGAAGCGAATCATAATTTGAAACTTCGACAACATCAAACATTGATTGCTGTGCATTCGAGTCACCAATTCTAAATCCCTTCCCCTCCCTTTCATCCTCGTCCCATTTAGCTTTGAGCATTGACTTATAACCAGTCTGATTATTTGTAAAAAAGAATAAACAAAAATACTCATTCCTGCTTTTTTCAATCATGTATGTATCAACATATTTAACATCAAGCGTACTATAAAATGCACTTTTAAGTTTATCAATAAATCCCTTTTGAGTGCTTGGTAGTTCCTTCTCATCAATTGACAGACTATTTAGAAATCGCATTAGCGGTTTACCACCCGGAAATTCCTCATCATTCAACGACTTTTCTGCGAATCGATACATATGTGCAATAGGCAAAAAAAGAATTATTTCACTTTTTTTATTTTTTAGTAACTCCTTTAGTTCTGATGGATTGATATCTTTATAACCCCATGGATCTATGAACAAAAGCGCTCGCTCTTCTTTTAAATCTCGAACCCTCTCAAGGGTGGTTTGTATGAGATCTGAATATGGAATTTCTTCATAATTTATAGTAACATTATTGGGACAATATATAGCTGACGCAAAATCCTTTATCCTTTCAATCTTAGTTTTATGAGGCTCTATCTTTGAATATCCATTATCATTAAAAAAAATCTCAATATCCTTACAAGAGTTATTGTTTGAAAAATAATGCTTTCTTATGACATCTAAAGTAGATAAAGAACTACCCATTTCTCCATTCTCGTATTTACCTTCTCCTGCAAACAAGTCGAATATTAAAACCTTGGTTATAAACTCGACTCGCTTTATGATATTCAAATAAATTGATAGGTAACGCTTATATAAATTAACTTTAGCTTTTGAATGCTCTTGCAGAGTATTTGTTGTTTTACTTCCCATAGATTTAGTTTTTTTCCGCTTACTCTTCATCGGATTTTCAGCTTTGCTCCGACTAATCCGGGAACTACAAACTTTACACGCAAAACAATTAGCAATAGAACATTGCTAAAACAAGACTAGGGGTAATTTGGGGTTAACGGTTAGTAACACTAAATAAAGCATTTACGTATTAAAAAACAAATAAATAACCTAACCTTAATCTCAACCAAACTACACCTCCTCATCCAACAAATCTTCTCCTTCGGGCAACTCTAATGCCTTAACAGGTTGTATGGCGCTGCCTGCAATTCCTTTTATAGAACCATACATATCAATGGTATTGGTAATTACTTTTTCAATTTGTTTTTCGCGTTCTTTCCAAATGCGTTGCATGGCGCGTTTTTCGCTATCTAAAGCTACTTTCATTTGCGAGAACCCTTCTACAATGGCTTCTACCTGCATGCGAAAAGTTGTGCTGGTTAAATAATCATACAACAAATGCATTTTATCGCCCCTGTTTTCTTGCGAACTTAAGGCGTTACTCAATTGCACAATCGATTCGCGCAATACCGAACATAATCCTTTAAACTCTTCAAAAGTACAAATCCAAATGCCATCACGTAATCCCATACGTTGCATATCGGCCGGCATGGCATCGGTTACCAATACCCCAATATCTGCACCTTTTTCGCGTATATCGGTTTTAAATTTCTCAATCCACCCCGACTGAAAATCTTTGGTACGTTTGCTCTCGTAATAAATTTTGCCGCAGTTTTGTTGTGTGCGGGTATTTACCACTTGAATACAATCTCCACCTCGTGCACCTTTTTTTATTTCTTCAATGGTATCCAACGGAAAATGAGAAATCAACCATTCTTCAATGGCCAACTCTTGCACTTCGCCTTGCAATTGCATGCTGCCCTGCTCCTGCTTACGTTTCATTTCTTCAGTTAGTTTCTTTTGGTCTTCTAACTGTTTTTGTAACTCTTTAAAGCGTAACTCGTTTCGTTCTTCTTCAGATTTGCGTATTTTATCTTTTTCGGTAAATAACAATTCGTTCAGTTTCTTTTGCGATTCGGCTTCCACCTGCTCGCGCATCTCATCTTTCTCACGTTTTAGTTTTTCAATTTCAGCTTTGCTTCGGTTAAGCTCTTTTACTTGCTCCGATTTTTCTTTTAACTCATCTTGTAAGGCTTGTAATTGCTCCAACGATTCCTCTTTTACCTTGGCTTTTAATTTTTCTTCAAGTGCCTTACGTTCCTCTTTTAACGTTTTATCCAAACGCTCTTGGAACAATTCGTTTTCTTTTTTCTTCTTGGCCTCAAATTCTTCTTTGGCTTTATTTAAGGTATCTAACTCCGATTCATATTTTTTCTTTTCGGCAGCCAGTTGGGCATTAAATTTAACCTTTAACTCTTCCTCTAATTTATGAGCTAAAATATCTTCAACATCTATAGGGTTGCCGCAGTTGGGGCAACTAATTTGGTTATTTTGCATATGGTTCATCTACTTTTCGAAATCAAATATAATTAAATCGGTATCCACTTGTATTTGTTGTAATGGTTTGATGTATTAGTTTATGGTTTACAGTTCTTTGCTTGGGTTGATAATCCATCATTTCAGTTTTCATTTTACCTCAGAAATTCGTTGAGCGGCTTAACATTACATATTTCTTTTTAGTCTGCAATGGGCTATGCCCAATGCAGTTTTGATTTCGCCCTTTCAGGGCTTTGTTCGTTCTCAGAAATCTATCACTCTTTACAAGTCATGCTCCACTTCATCATTCATTATTCGATATTCTTTATTCATTATTTAAATCTTAGTAAACTTTTCGTATTTCGTATTTCGTATTTCGTATTTCGATTTTAGCATTTCACTGTTCCTTCATTTCTTCCCTATCAATAACAGGCAATCTTTTTAATGATGAAACTTCAATGGTTAAAAAATCGTACTCCACGGTAACTTTACCTTTTATATGGTAACAACCACCACCGATAAATGGGAACTCCCGCGCAATATCTGGGAAATGCACCGTATCAATCCAATGTCCATCGGTATCAATAAATGTCCCGAAACACATACGCTCGCCCTTGTGGGTTTGTGTACGTTTGGTGTTTACCAAATAACCAACAATACTCACCACTTGGTTCATGTAGTTTTTTAGTTCTTTGGCTTTTAGTGTTGATGGCAATTTATCACGCAACAACATAAACGGTGAACTTAATGAAAACCCCAACAACTCTATTTCATCAAATGCATCATCAATTACAGAACCTACTAAATTTGGTAACTGAAACGTTTTATGTTTTGGCTTAAATAATTGATGAGATGTGTTGTTGTTTTTTACTGGATGAATAAGTGCATGAACCTGCCACAACAACTCCTTTTTGTTTTTTTTCGTAAACCCAAATGCACCAACTCTAATCAGCAAACGTATTTGCTCAATAGAAACAGGCACACGTGCCACAAAATCTTCTAAACTTAAAAACATACCATGCGCATTTCTTTCCTCAATAATGGTGTGTTGCGTTTGTTCGGTTAACTCGGCAATCAATCCAAAGCCTAAAAAAATAGTTTTATCTTTTATTACACATGCTATATTGCTGTTGTTTACACAAGGCGCACAAATAGTGGCACCGTGCATTCTTGCTTCATGAACGTATAGCTCTGTTCGGTAAAAACCACCACCATTATTTAAAGTGGCCACCATATATTCTAATGGAAAATAAGCTTTTAAATATAGCGCCTGATAACTCTCTACCGCGTAACTAGCCGAGTGCCCTTTGGCAAAAGCAAAATTGGCAAAACTTTCAATCTGAGTCCAAATTTCAAAAACCAGTTTTTTATCGTAACCACGTTGCTCGCAATTGCTAAAAAACTTTTCGCGCACTACCGAAAACTCGTTACGTTTCTTAAACTTCCAACTCATGCCACGCCTCAAATAATCTGCTTCGGCAAGGGTTAACCCGGCAAACTGATGCGCCACTTTTATTACATCTTCTTGGTACACCATCACACCATAAGTTTCTGCTAAAATATCATACAACTCGGGCAATTTAGCCCTTGCTTGTTCGCGTAATTTTTCGTTTCTAAAACGGTTAATGTACTCACGCATCATACCACTTTGCGCAACACCCGGACGAATAATTGAACTTGCTGCAACCAATCGTAAATAATCATCAGCTCGCAGTTTGGCTAATAACATCCGCATTCCGGGCGACTCTACATAAAAGCAACCAATGGCTTTGGCCTCACGCAAAAGTTCTTTTACTTTTTCATCTTGTTTAAACTTACGTATTTCGTGTATATCAATGTCAACACCTTGGTTTTGTTTGATGATGGATAATGCATCTTTAATTTTACCCAAACCTCGCTGACTCAAAATATCAAATTTAAACAAGCCTATATCCTCTGCTTCTATCATACTAAATTGTGTGGTGGGGTAACCTTTAGGTGGTAAATTAGTGGCTGAATAGTACGAAATAGGTTCTTCAGAAATTAGAATACCACTGGCATGAATACTTAAATGGCTTGGTTTTCCGGCCAGGTGTTGCGCGTAATAAAACAGTACTTCAGTTAAATTATTTTTATCATACTTGTTGATGTTGGCATATTGCGGTGCTATTTTTTTTAATTGTTGAATTTCGTTTGGCGGAAATCCAAATACCTTTCCCAACTCCTGTATCACGGCATCTTTTTGATACGTGCTATATGTGCCTAACAATGCAGCTTTACCATCTTTACCAAATCGTTCAAAAATATAACGCGTCATATCGTCCCTATCGCGCCACGAAAAATCAATATCAAAATCAGGTGCATTACTTCTGTGTTCATTTATAAATCGTTCAAAATATAAATCCAACTCCAGCGGGTCAACATCGGTAATACCAATTAAATAAGCCACTAAACTATTGGCACCACTGCCTCGGCCCACATGGTAATATTGCTTGCTGCGCGCATAGTTTACAATATCCCAATTAATTAAAAAGTACGAAGCAAAGTTCATCTTTTCAATCACCGCCAATTCCTTTTCCATACGTTG
The DNA here is from genome assembly GCA_002422865.1 of Bacteroidetes bacterium UBA6183. Classification (GTDB taxonomy): domain Bacteria; phylum Bacteroidota; class Bacteroidia; order UKL13-3; family UKL13-3; genus UBA6183. Next base: position 22,741 of record DITN01000067.1, read on the forward strand.
ATAGGCTAGATTTTTCTCATTGGCATCCGTGTATCTGTATGATAAACCTTTAACACATTCGCTGCGTAACAAGGCCATATCGTTGGCCGTACTATCGGTATAAAATTGTTTGTTTTTGTTTTTTAGTTTACCATAATCAAACTGCACGGTGCATTGTGCCAAAATATTTTCAGTATTTTGTGTGATGTGCGGATAAGCAGCATAAGTATTCAATAATTCATCCCGCGATAACATCATTTCATTCCCTTTGGCTTGTTCGGTTATAGGAAGTTTGCTTAGTAAATTATTAGTATCAATGGCACGCAACAAACGATGTGTATTAAACTGAATTTTATTGGCAAAAGTTACCTGATGCAAGGCCACCAATTTGTTGGGTAGTTTTTGATAGGGAGATAATACCAATTGTTTTAAATCGGCAATAGAAATACCAATAAACTCATGATCACTTAACGGCCAACCTTTGTAAGTTAAAAACGGATAAATAACAAAAGCATGGTTAAATGGAGGAGCAATATTTTCGAAAGGTTGTTGTGCATGTAGGTGTTTACTCAGGTGTTCGTTAAGTTCTTTAAACCCTGCATTATTTTGCGCCAAGCCCACATATTTTTGTTGCACACCATTTCTAAAATCAATGCCCACAACAGCTTTTAAAGGTTTGTTTTGAGTAAGCCGTAATGTTTCCAGAACAGCAGAAGTATTATTGATATCGGTTAGCGCAAATGTTCTGTGACCTTTGTTATAAACGGCAGTCAACAACTCTTTTATAGCATACGTTCCGTAACCAAAACTATAATACGTGTGGCAATTCAGCAGCATTTTGGGTTTGATGAATAGGTAATAAATTGGCCGAGTTACTTTTTTTCTTTACCGCTAAACGAATTAAAATGACTCATTTTAAAACTGGTACCCACAGCACGGGCAACGGCATCATCACCAAATCGTTTACGTATTTTATCCATGGCTAAATACAACTGCACTTGCTCGGGCGTTTGGTCAAACAAATTGTACTGATGACCACCATGCACTAGATGGCTAAAACGAATTCCAACAAGCCTAATGAGCATACGTTTTTGATACAGTTTATCAAACAACTCTTTTACTTTTTCGATTAAAATATGATCCATAGAAGTATATGGAATACGCGCTTGCATGGTGTAGGTATTAAAATCGGAGTAGCGAATTTTTACCGTTACACAAGCCGTTAACTTTTGCTCGGAGCGCAACTGAAAGGCCAACTTTTCTGTCATGCCAATTAATAAACCCCTTAACATCTTTACATCAATGGTATCTTGCTCAAAAGTACGTTCGGTGCTTATCGATTTCCGTTCAGAGTAAGGCTCAACCGGGCTGTTATCAATACCTTGTGCTTTGCGCCAAATTACCGTACCATTATCACCCAATACTTGTTGCATCAACTCCAATGGCATTTCTTGTAAAGTCCTAATCCACATCACCCCCATACCGCGTAAAAGTTGGTAGGTTTTATCGCCCACCATGGGTATTTTTTTGATGGATAAGGGCGCTAAAAATTCTTTTTCGGTTCCTTGTAAAATATGTTTTTGTCCGTTTGGTTTGGCCTCGCCCGTACCCACTTTTGATACCGTTTTGTTAGCCGACATGGCAAACGAAATGGGTAAATCCGTTTCTTTAATAATACGTTGACGTAACTCTGTAGCCAGTTTATAACACCCAAAAAACTTATCCATTCCGGTTAAGTCCATATAAAATTCGTCAATAGATGTTTTTTCGTATAGCGGAACCGTTTCTTTAATAATATCAGTAATGATGTTGGAATACTTGCTGTACTCACCCGAATCGCCCCTAACCACAATTGCCTCTGGGCATAATTGTTTAGCTTGTTTCATGGGCATAGCCGAATGTATGCCAAAGGTTCGCGCCTCATAACTGCATGATGCCACCACGCCTCTATCGCTGGTACCACCAACCAAAACAGGTTTACCAATAAGTTTAGCGTTAATTAAACGCTCAACAGACACAAAAAACGAGTCCAAATCTATATGTACAATGTTTCTTGCCATGTGATGTTAAATTTTAAAGTTGTTTGAGGCCGATTGGTATGTTTTGTAGCTAAAAACAAAAGCATACCAATCAACCCTTTTTACCTGTAAGCCTTGGCATACAAAGGCCAAATCAACTTTGTGTAATCAATCAAAAAATACGCTTGCAAGTTTACCAATTATTTTAGTATTATTGTGCTAATAATTTTAGCAATTGCAATTATGAGTAAAATATCAAACAACATCAAGCACTTGCGCTCCTTAAAAGGATGGAGCCAGCAACAATTGGCGGATAAACTAAATATTACGCGTGCACGTATTGGTTCTTACGAAGAAGAAAGGGCTGATCCTCCTGTTGACATTCTGATACGTTTAAGTACCATGTTTCATGTAGCCATTGATGCATTGCTAAAATGTGATTTAAGCAAAGTTGATCCGGCCTCGTTAATGAAAGTTGGGCAAAACCGTATTTTATTTCCCATTATGGTTGATGCCAATAACAACGATTTGGTGGAAGTGGTAACCGCTCGTGCATCGGCAGGATATTTAAACGGCTATAGCGACCCTGAGTATTTTGAAAACCTGCCCAACATGAATTTACCTTTTAAAATTGTGGGTAAACACCGTGCATTTCCTATTAAAGGCGACTCGATGCCTCCATTACAAAATGGTAGTTTTGTGGTGAGCAAGTTTGTAGAAAGCATAAACGACATTGTGAATGGTAGCACTTATGTACTTATTACCAAAGAGGAAGGTATTGTATACAAACGTGTATTTAAAAAGGGTAATGAACTTGAATTACACTCCGACAATAAAAATTACGAACCATATACCGTTCATATATCAGATGTATTAGAGGTTTGGCAATTTGTATGTACCCTAAATGTATCCGACAAAAAAGAAGAAGAACTAAACTTAGAAAGTATTATGAATATGCTAAAAAGTATGCGTGTGGAAATGGAAAGTATCAAACAAAAAATTAAGGTGAATTAACTATGTTGATTCCAAAAATAGTAACGCTTGCCCCCAAAATATTGGTGGGCATAAACCAACAAATGAGTTTAACCAACAACACCACCGCACAACTTTGGCAAAAGTTTATGCCCATGCGTAAACTTATAAAACATACGGTGGGCAATGATTTGTATAGCTTGCAACAATATAATGGGGTGTTGAGTTTAAGTAACTTTTCACCGGATAACATATTTACCAAATGGGCTGCAGTGGAGGTTGAACCGGGCAATGACATGCTAGAAAACATGGAAGTACTGAACCTGGAAGGAGGTTTGTATGCAGTGTTTTTATACAAAGGTTTGCCCGCAAATTATTCACCAACGTTTAGGTACATTTTCGGTACGTGGTTTCCGCAATCGGAATATGAGGTAGATGACCGACCACACTTTGAAGTTTTGGGCGAAAAATACAGCAATGCTTCTCCTGATTCGGAAGAAGAAATTTGGATACCTATAAAACTAAAGTAGCGAATAAAGCCAAACTCCAATAGCCGCTCCTAATAATCCGCCAACTATTATACCTATAGATTCGGCAACACTATACATATACCTATTTTCTTGCAAACTGAAATTAATGGGTATAGTATACTTCACTTTTACCACCTTACCTTGTTGTGTTCCGGGTTTCCATTGTGGCATACCATTGATTACACGCAATGCTTCGGCATCAATGGTTGGACTTACAGGTTTGATGACTTTACTATCTGTTACAAACCCCAAAGTATCTATTACAAACTGAACGATAACTTTTCCTGAAATATTCTTGTTAAAGTCTTCCTTAGGATATTTAATGTTTTTATTCAAGTAAGCATACATTGCTTCTTGTCCGCCCGGATACTCAGGCATTGTTTCTACAAATACAACTACCTTACCTGAATCGGTTGGTGTTTGTGCCCAAGCGGTGTTACACACAAGTACACATAATACAAACAGCCATTTAACAAGATTACTCATTGTTTAAGCAATACGTGTAACTACATTATTCTTTAACTCATACACTTGTCCGCTTTCAGGGCAAGTAGCTTTACCATCAGCATCAAATTGTAAACGGTGTCCGAACTCGCTCATCCAACCTAACTGACGAGCGGGATTACCAACCAATAAGGCATAAGCCGGAACATTTTTAGTAACCACAGCACCGGCACCTATAAACGCAAATTCACCGATATCATGCCCACATACAATAGTAGCATTTGCACCAATTGAAGCGCCTTTGCCCACATGAGTTCTGGCATAAGAACCTCTGCGGTTAACGGCACTGCGCGGGTTGGTTACATTGGTAAATACACAAGATGGACCAAGAAACACATCATCATCACAAGTTACACCGGTATAAATAGAAACATTGTTTTGAATCTTTACATTGTTGCCCAAAACCACTTCAGGACTAATAACCACGTTTTGGCCAATATTGCAATTTTGACCAATTACACACTTACTCATAACGTGCGAGAAGTGCCAAATTTTGGTTCCATCACCAATGGTGCAGCCTTCATCAACAAAGGCCGACTCGTGGGCAAAATAATTATTTTCCATACGGTTCAATTTTACGCTTTGTATTACGCATTTCAAAACATTGTTTTACCGCTTATACTGTCAAACAACATGAATAAACTTCTATTCCAACATTTTAGCTTGCACAGCATTATTAGCCAGCCTAAATTCGCGCCATGTATTTAAAAACCAAAATACTAGCCCTTATTTTGTTACTTATTTCTGTTTGGGGAGCAGATTTTTCAGCCTTCGGTCAAGATTCTATCTTTATTCAACTAAAATGGCGTCACCAATTTCAGTTTGCTGGATATTACGCAGCAGTAAACAAGGGTTACTTTAAAGAACTCGGGTTAAATGTATATCTGCGTGAAGGAGGTCCTAATATTATTTCAGTGGATGAAGTAGAGAAAGGACACTCGCAATATGCCGTTTCCTCGTCCGAAATTATATCTGACTATATCAGTGGAAAACCACTGAGTGTAATTACTGTTTTTTTTCAGCACTCACCTTATGTGTTATTAACCTCGGCTCATAGTAACATTAAGCGACCATCTGACTTAATAGACAAACGTGTTATGGCTGCCAACGAGCAGGGTTGGACACAGATAAAAGCTGTATTTTTAAAAGAGGGAATAAATCCCGCCTTACTAAAAGTACAACAGCACCAATGGGGATTTAAACATCTAGAAAATGGAGAAGCTGACGCCATGTCTGCATACAGTTCCTTTGAACCATTTATGCTTGACAAGATGGGAATACACTATAACATTATAAAACCTGTAGATTATGGAGTAGACTTTTATGGGGATTTGTTATTTAGCAGTCAAGATTATGTAAAAAACAATGCCGAAGAGGTAGAAGAAGTTAGAGATGCTTTAATTAAAGGATGGGATTATGCATTTGCTCATCGTGAAGAAATGGCCGACTACATTTTATCTTTACCTGGAGTTAAAGACCGGGGTATAGATAAAAGCCTTTTACTAAAGGAAGCAGCCGAATTGTATAACCTTGCCCAACCTGACCTAATTGCCATAGGACATATGAACATAGGCAGATGGCAGGCTATTTTAAATACCTATAAGGAATTGGGATTAGCTCCTGCTGACATTACACTGGGTAACTTTGTTTTTACAACCACTCCCGATGAGTACCGTCATAAATTTAAAAATGCTTTTTACATTAGTTTAGGATTGTTGGCCTCTGTTTTGTTTGTACTCGCATACAACTATCAGTTAAAAAAAGAGGTTAGAAAGCAAACACATAAAATACAAACCACCACAGATGAACTAATGTTAAGTAATGCTGAACTAGAAAAGTTTGCATACGTAGCCTCCCACAATTTACGGGCCCCCGTAATTAACATAATAAGCTTACTATCTTTGTATAACAGAGAACGTCCCAATGCTGAAGACAATTCATATATTATTGAAAAACTAGACTCTACCACTAAAAATCTTCACAATACACTAAAAGATTTGATACAGGTAGTATCGAGTAAATCAGTAGGATTGGACGCTCAAGAAGTGAACATTGAACATGTATTTGAAGAAGTAAAAGAATCAATCAGCGAACTTATAAATAACTCAGAAACTAATATATACACCCATTTTGAGGTAAAAAAATTATACTACAGCCACAAAGTACTTACCAGTATTCTGATAAACCTTTTAACTAATTCAATTAAATACAAACGACCGGAAGTTCATGCTATTATTGAGGTTTCAACACGTGTGAAAAACAATAAAATTGAATTACGGGTAACAGATAATGGACTAGGTATCAACCTAAAAAAACATGGTGAAAAACTTTTCGGATTGTTTCAACGGTTTAATACTAATATTGATGGATCAGGCATTGGTTTGCATATTGTAAAAAAACAAGTAGAAACCCTTGGCGGTGAAATAAAAGTAGAAAGCACTGTAAATGTTGGAACAACTTTTTATATTTACATAAATTCTTTACCCAAAGTTTAACCCAATGAACATACTCTTAATTGATGATGACGAAGTAACCAACTACATTAATAAACGTATATTTAGCGTTGTTTACCCCGACTCTAACATAGTTATTGCCGGAAATGGTGCAGAGGCCTTAACTGTTATCGAAGATAACATAAGTAAAGCCATGCCTATTTTTGATTTGATTTTGGTTGATATTAGCATGCCCGACATGGATGGGTGGGAATTTATTGATGCCGTATCTGATAATAAGTACATACAACAACACAAAGGGCATTTTTTCATGCTTACATCATCAGTTTTTGATGATGATATCATCAAAGTACAGAGTAAACCTATTATTAAAAAGTTTTTCTCGAAACCTTTAGACATCCAAAAAATAAAAGAAATGGTGGAACTGTGTTAATAGCTCCACCATTTTTTATTTAAAGTATTTGCTTATTAGTTACCAGATCCTTCAATCCAAATCTTCCAACTTGCATTGTTTGTTTGGTATGAAGCACTCAATATATAAATCCCTGCTGGTAAATAGTGTCCATCAATTTTTAATACACCATTTTCTACCTTGGTATTTACATTTAATGGATTGCCCTTTAAATCTGTAAGCACCAAAGCCGTGTAATCTAAATTTGGAAGCACAATACTTTTAGATACCACATCATACAACGGAACTACAGATTCTTGTATTGCTTTATCAATGCGTACCACTCTAGAGTAATCTTCTTTTCCATCATAATCAACCTGTTTCACCCTGTAATAAGCATGGGCCAATTTTGTATCATCAGTAAATTGGTATCTCTTTGCAACAGATTGATTACCGCTACCCTTAACTTCACCAATAACTTCCCAATCGTATCCATTTACACTACGTTGCACTTCGAAGTAATTATTGTTTATTTCAGTTAAAGTTGTCCATTTAATCAGTACACCTCTTTCATTCCCTAATGCAGCTATATCACCCCATTTAACGGGTAATACCGTAGACGAAAATGTTTTGGTGTAAATCAAATCCCCTGAACTGCTGTTATCCCCGTTTGATGCATTAATGGCTACATAAAACACAGGACTAACATTAATAGTATTAGGTGTAGTGTATTGAAATTGCCATGTTTTTGTACTGCCTAATGCTGAAGTTCCGGATACATCATGCATTAAGTAAGTTCTATTAGGACCTGTAGTGCTTGATAATTGCGTTTCACTGCTTGAAGCAATCAATGTACCAATACTAGCAGAAGAACTTGTTGCGGATGAAGGTAATACACACAACTGGAACCCATATTTAGTTCTACCCGATTGGCTAAATCCTAAATTAAAAGTATACGTTGTATTTGGCTGTAGAGCCGTTAGTGCTGTAGATGTTGTTAATGTGATGTTGTTTAACGCTCCTCCACTATTCAAAGCACTTCCACCGTGGCATGATGTACAATTAGACTCTCCAGGTGCACCTGTGTGTGAATCAGGAGGACCACCGGAATAGGTTACTGCAGATAACGACCACATCAGTAAACCGCAAACAATAACTGTTTTAAGTAATTTTGTTTTCATTTTCAATTAATTAGTTGTGTGAATATATGACTAAATCGCTAAAAACTAATATTTATCATAAGAAAAATCAAACAGAGTGCATGCTTAAATTGTTTTTAATCGTATATTTGCGATATATATTTTACATATGGCTATCAACAAAAAAGGTGAATTTTTAGCAGACGAGATATCCATCTCTGATTTTGCACGAACATTGGGGCATCCGGCCCGCATAGCTATTTTAAAAACACTTGCCGAGCGCAATGAATGTATTTGTGGAGAGATTGTCGAAGTGCTTCCTTTGGCACAGTCTACAGTATCGCAACATCTAAAAGAACTTAAAAATATGGGGCTTATTCAAGGTACACTCAACGGACCAAAATCATGCTACTGCATAAATTGGGAAAACTTAGAAGCCCACATGAACCAATTTAATAAACTAACCAACGAGTTACTAAGTAAAAAACCAGCAGCAATTTGCTGCAAATAAAATTAAAAAAATATGGAAACATTAACGAACGAACAGCTAAAACAAAGCGTAAAAGATATGTACGCTAAAATTGCTACTCAAACAAAGCAAGATAATGCTGCCAGCTGCTGCGGAGCGGGTGGCTGCAGCACTGAGGTATACAATATTATGAGTGATGATTACACGCAACTAGCGGGTTACAACCCCGATGCCGACTTAGGTTTAGGTTGTGGTTTACCAACCGAACATGCCATGATGAAACCGGGAGATACCGTTCTTGATTTAGGAAGCGGTGCCGGTAACGATTGTTTTATTGCACGTGCCATTGTGGGCGATAGCGGTAAAGTAATTGGGGTGGATATGACCGAAACCATGATTGATTTAGCGCGTGAAAATGCGGATAAATTAGGTTTGAATAACGTAGAATTCCGTTTGGGCGAAATTGAAAAACTACCCATAACAGCTAACAAAGTTGATGTGGTGGTAAGCAACTGTGTATTAAACCTTGTACCTGATAAAGAAAAAGCATTCAGTGAAATTTATCGTGTTTTAAAACCGGGTGCACATTTTAGTATTTCTGATGTGGTTTTGGTTGGCGAGTTGCCTGAAAAAATAAAATCGGCAAGCGAAATGTATGCCGGTTGTGTATCGGGTGCTTTACAAAAAACACATTACATCAGCATCATTAATCAAACCGGATTTGTAAATGTAAAAGTGCAAAAAGAAAAAGCAATTATTATTCCTGATGATATTTTGTTAAACTATTTATCGAAAGAAGAAATTAACGAATACAGAACTAGTGGTAAAGGTATTTTTAGCGTAACTGTTTATGCCGAAAAACCAGCAGAAAACAAACAATGCACTCCCGGTGGCGGATGCTGCTAAATCTAGTAGGTTGATTGATGAGTATAACTTATCAATCAACCTTTTATAAAAACTTATACTAACCAACAACATGAAAAAACGTTTATCATTTTTAGATAGCTACCTTACCATATGGATTTTTTTAGCCATGATATTGGGGGTTACTATCGGATATTTTATTCCCTCGTCTTCAAATTTCATCAATCAATTCAGCAGTGGTACAACCAATATTCCTATTGCAATAGGTTTGATTTTAATGATGTACCCACCACTAGTTAAGGTTGATTATGGTAAAATGCGTGAGGTGTTTTCAAACAAAAAAGTACTTACGTTATCTCTTATTTTAAATTGGGTTATTGGCCCCATTTTGATGTTTGCTTTGGCGCTTATTTTTTTAGGCGATTATCCCGAATACAGAAATGGACTTATACTTATAGGGTTGGCAAGGTGTATTGCTATGGTAATTGTTTGGAATGATTTAGCAGAAGGCAACCGCGAATACGCAGCCGGATTAGTGGCATTAAACAGTATTTTCCAAATTCTTTTTTTCAGTGTTTATGCCTATTTATTCTTAATGGTATTACCTCCGCTATTCGGATTTAAAGGAATGGAAATAAACATTACCATTGGCCAAATAGCTAAAAGTGTTGGCATATATTTAGGTATTCCGTTTGCACTTGGTTTAATTAGTCGCTATGGGATTATTAAATTAAAAGGCGATGAGTGGTTGAGGTATAAATTTATTCCTAAAATTTCACCTATTACCTTAGTTGCATTACTATTCACCATCGTATTAATGTTTAGCTTAAAAGGCGAAACCATTGTGCAAATTCCATTTGATGTAATTCGTATAGCCATACCTTTGGTTATATATTTTGGGGTGATGTTTGTAATAAGTTTTGCGTTAAGTAAATACTTAGGAAGCGATTACAGCAAGTCTACCTCCATTGCATTCACCGCATCAGGCAATAATTTTGAATTGGCTATTGCTGTAGCCATTGCTGTGTTTGGCATGAACAGCGGAGAGGCTTTTACCGGTGTTATTGGACCTTTAGTTGAGGTTCCTGCTCTTATTCTTCTGGTGCAATACGCACTAAAAAAACGTTCATCATTTCAAACAAAAACTAACTAAATTTATGTACACAAGCATCAAATCATTTTGCGATAATTTAATTCCTCGCTTTACTGAAATAACTGAAGAAAGAAAACAATTGTTACAAAAAATCAGTAACTATATTCAAACCAAAAAAGACAGTCACCAACCTATCAATTTGGTTTACGTATGCACACACAACTCGCGTAGGAGTCACTTCGGACAAGTTTGGGCCGCTGTTGCCGCTAACTATTTTGGGATAAATAATGTACATACTTTTTCGGGTGGAACAGAAGCTACGGCATTTAATCCAAATGCCATAAACGCACTTCGTAAAATTGGGTTTGATATTACAGATGATGGTCAAACCATCAACCCAATCTATACCGTAAAATTTGCCGATGATGATTTTACAACTTGTTTCTCTAAGGTATACAACCATCCACAAAACCCTCAGCAACATTTTGCAGCCATCATGACTTGCAGTGATGCCGAACAAAACTGCCCGTTTATTCCGGGTGTGGAGTTACGCATTGGCACTACTTACAACGATCCCAAAGCATTTGATAATACTCCGCAACAAGATGCAGCCTATACCGAACGCGCCACGCAAATTGCGTTGGAGTGTTTGTATGTGTTTTCGTTGGTGAAGTAGTGTTTAAATTTTACCTTTTTACCTTAGAGGGAAAGGAGTTTTGCGCAGAGTGAGTTAGCGTATAAAGTCTTCAGCTTCTGAGTAAAGGAGTTTGCTTCGCAAAGGTGCGCTCACAGAAAACGCGGCATTACACAGAAGTTTGCTTCGCAAAATTACAGCCTGCTCGAGCAAGCACAGACCATAGCGTCTGTTGTGCGCCTTGGGCAGGTTTTGAAGGGCGCGTGTATCGAGAGAAGGAGGATAGAATAATAGTTATACTTTAACAATCCCTTCTCGATACGTCCCGATACAAAATCGGGACACTCGAAGAGGCTGATTTATCCAAACACTAATTATTCTGATTAAATTAAATCCCCAATGCAAAAGGCCTTGCTCTGCGAACCTCAATCCCTCAAATCGATCATGCTCAAATCTTCGCAAGACTTTGCAAAAAGACGCTGCGTTAAAATTTGAGCTTTGCATGCATGAGTTTTTTTTATAATTAAAGCCACTTCACATCCTGTTTAACAGGCATTTGTCATCGCCATCAAAATAGTGGGAATAATGTGCAATAATCAGGTTCGCTTTTTGGGTAATTCAATTAACTTTGCGCTTTCATTACATCCATCCAAACGACTACATAAAATGATTCATTTTTTTGTAAACCAGAACAATACGGTATACGCTGTTCATTCTCAACATGAAATTTCAACCGAGGATACGCAGAAATTAAATTGGCTTTTTGGCGGTGCCCACAAACTTAATGAATCGGTTTTAACCGATTTTTTTGTTGGTCCGCGTGCTGCAATGGTTACCCCTTGGAGCACCAACGCGGTTGAAATTACCCAAAATATGGGTATTAGCGGCATTATTCGTATTGAAGAGTTTGAAAAAGTATCGGCTGATTACACTGCATTCGACCCTATGCTTTCTCAAAAATATACCGAATTGAATCAGGATATTTACACCATCAACATCAAACCTGAACCTATTTTAGAAATTACCGATATTGAGGCATACAACAAATCGGAAGGTTTAGCTTTGAGCAGCGAAGAAGTGGATTACTTGAATAACTTAGCCGTTAAATTAGGCCGTAAACTTACCGACTCTGAAATATTTGCGTTCTCGCAAGCCAACTCAGAACATTGCCGCCACAAAATTTTTAACGGTACGTTTGTGGTTGATGGCGAAGAGAAACCAACTTCATTATTTAAACTCATCAAAAAAACATCAGAAACAAACCCTAACGAAATTGTTTCTGCCTATAAAGATAACGTAGCATTTTTAAAAGGTCCGAAGGTTACTCAGTTTGCCCCTATAAGTGCTGATAGACCTGACTTTTACGAAGAAAAAGAATTTGATTCGGTACTTTCATTAAAAGCTGAAACACATAATTTTCCAACTACAGTTGAACCTTTTAACGGTGCGGCAACCGGTTCGGGAGGAGAAATTCGCGATCGTTTAGCAGGCGGACAAGGCTCATTGCCCTTGGCAGGGACAGCAGTTTACATGACTTCATATTCTCGTTTAGAAAATGGAAGAGATTGGGAAAGAGGCATGGCCGAAAGACCTTGGTTGTACCAAACACCCATGGATATTTTAATCAAAGCATCAAACGGTGCTTCTGATTTTGGAAACAAGTTCGGCCAACCGTTAATTACGGGTTCGGTGCTTACTTTCGAGCATCAAGAAAACAACCGTAAAATTGGTTACGACAAAGTAATTATGCAAGCCGGTGGTATTGGTTATGGCAAATTAAATCAAGCCATTAAACAAACGCCAAAAGCCGGTGATAAAATTGTTATTTTAGGCGGAGAAAATTACCGCATTGGTATGGGTGGAGCAGCTGTTTCATCAGCCGATACCGGAGCATTTGGTTCGGGAATTGAGTTAAATGCGATTCAACGTTCAAACCCCGAAATGCAAAAGCGCGCTGCCAATGCCATTAGAGGTTTGGTAGAAAGTGATAACAATCCAATTGTTTCAATTCACGATCATGGTGCAGGTGGACACTTAAACTGTTTATCGGAATTGGTAGAAGCCACAGGTGGTTTAATTGATTTGGATAAATTACCGGTGGGCGATCCAACTTTATCGGCCAAAGAAATAATTGGCAACGAATCGCAAGAGCGTATGGGCTTAGTAATTGGCGAAAAAGATATAGAAACCTTACAACGTATTGCCGACCGTGAACGCTCTCCTATGTATGCAGTGGGTGATGTAACCAACGACCATCGTTTTAGTTTCCAATCAAAAACTACCGGAGAAAAACCAATGGATTATGCCTTGGAAGATTTTTTTGGTAGCTCGCCTAAAACCATCATGACGGATAAAACCGTTAAAACTAATTATGCGGCTTTAACATATTCAACCCAACATATACCAACCTATTTAAACCAAGTATTGCAATTAGAAGCAGTAGCTTGTAAAGATTGGTTAACNNTAACCAATAAAGTGGATCGTTGTGTGGGCGGACGTGTTGCTAAACAACAATGTGCCGGTCCGTTGCAATTACCTTTAAACAATGTGGGCGTAATGGCCTTAGATTTTAAAGGTAAAGAAGGTATTGCAACTACTATTGGTCATTCACCTGTTTCTGCTTTGGTTGATCCAGTTGCTGCCTCGCGTACTGCTATTGCCGAGTCATTATCAAACTTAGTTTGGGCTCCACTAAAAGATGGTTTACGTTCGGTTTCGTTATCAGCAAATTGGATGTGGCCATGCAAAAACGAAGGCGAAGACGCTCGTTTGTATGAAGCAGTAAAAGGTTGTTCAGATTTTGCCATCGAATTAGGCATCAATATTCCAACCGGAAAAGATTCTTTATCGATGAAACAAAAATACCCGAACGATGAAGTGATTGCTCCGGGTACGGTTATTATTTCTGCTGCGGGAAACTGCAACAACATCAACCAAGTAGTTGAGCCAGTTTTAAAACGCAATGGTGGAAATATTTACTACATCAACTTATCACAAGATACGTTTAAATTAGGTGGTTCATCATTTGCACAAATTTTAAATAAAATAGGTACCGAGGTTCCAACCATAACCAATGCCGAGTATTTTAAAAACGCATTTAATACCTTACAAAATTTAATTAAAGCCGGAAAAATTAAAGCTGGGCATGATTTGGGAAGTGGTGGCTTAATTACAACCTTGTTAGAAATGTGTTTTGCTGATGTAAACCTTGGTGCAAACTTTGATTTAACAGCATTAAAAGAAAACGATACGGTTAAAGCATTGTTTAACGAAAACATTGCTGTCGTGTTCCAAGCCGATGCAAGTGTGGAAGCTGAGTTTACTGCAAACGGAATTGAAGTGTTTAATATCGGAACTGTGGTTGAAGGAAATACAGTTACCATTAAAAACAATGCTGATGTATTTAGTTTTGATGTTACCGCAACGCGCGATACATGGTACAAAACATCGTTCTTGTTAGATTCGAAACAAACCAAAAACGGACAAGCACAAGCTCGTTTTGATAACTATAAAAATCAACCATTACAGTTTACTTTACCTGCACATTTTACGGGTAAAAAACCAAGTGTTGATGCAACTAAACCTCGTCCTAAAGCAGCTATAATTCGCGAAAAAGGAAGTAACTCCGAACGTGAGATGGCTAACGCCATGTACTTAGCAGGTTTTGATGTAAAGGACGTACACATGACAGATTTAATTTCGGGAAGAGAAACCTTAGAGGATATTCAGTTTATTGGTGCAGTTGGTGGATTCTCAAACTCGGATGTATTAGGTTCGGCTAAAGGTTGGGCAGGTGCATTTTTATACAACGAAAAAGCCAACACGGCATTAAAGAATTTCTTTAAGCGTGAAGATACATTGTCGGTTGGTATTTGCAATGGCTGCCAATTGTTAATGGAATTAGAGTTGATTAATCCTGAGCATGAAATACACGGTAAAATGCACCACAATATTTCGCAAAAACACGAGAGCATTTTTACCTCAGTAAAAGTTCAGAAAAACAACTCGGTAATGCTTTCTACTTTAGAAGGTACAACGTTAGGTGTTTGGGTATCGCATGGTGAAGGAAGATTTAAGTTGCCGTATGCCGAAGAGCAATACAATATTGTAGCTAAATACGGTTACGATAGTTACCCGGCAAACCCTAATGGCTCTGATTTTAACACGGCCATGATGTGTGATAAAACAGGCAGACATTTAGTAATGATGCCACACATTGAGCGCAGTACTTTTCCATGGAATTGGGCGCATTATCCGGAACGTAACGATGAAGTTACACCATGGATTGAAGCATTTGTAAATGCAAGATTGTGGATTGAGAATAAGAAATAAGTTTTACTTCTCTACATACAAACGGACGCTATCAAAAATGGCGTCCGTTTTTGTTTTGATAGAAATTCAATCTTGGGGTTGCTTACCAAACACCAAAACAGTCACCTTGATTGTTACTTAAAATTATCATATGCCGTTTAGAGTCATTCAAAGATGATTCATGAATCAAGCATAAGTGTATTTTATGTTTAATCTTAAATCAATAAAACCTGAATGAATGATTAAGGTGTTGTGGGTGTCCACGAATGGTGTAAAATAAAATTGATGCTGCCCAAGAGTTAGTTGGTTAAACTTTCAATTCCTGCTTAAAATCACTCAACCATTATTGTTTTATGGCAGCCCACATCCTACCTTTACTAAACAATATTGTTCACTCAAAACCATGAAAAATCAAACCACACCGTTTTTATTTTTTACAGGAAAAGGTGGTGTAGGCAAAACATCATTAGCCTGCGCAACAGCCATAAACCTTGCAGACGAAGGTAAAACTGTTTTATTGGTAAGCACCGACCCGGCATCTAACTTACAAGATGTTTTAGAAAGCGATGTGTATGAAGAAATACAACCCATAAAAGGAATTAACAATTTATACGCTATTAATATCGACCCCACAGCTTCTGCAGAAGCCTACCGCAACCGTGTAATTACACCTTTTAAAGGAGTATTACCTGAAGAAGAATTATTAAAAATACGAGAAGGACTATCTGGTGCATGTACCACAGAAATTGCCTCGTTTGATGAGTTTGCCCGTTTTATTGCAGGCGAACACGATGGGATAACATTTGATGTGATTATTTTTGATACTGCACCAACCGGACATACATTAAGGTTGTTGGAGTTACCTGCAGCATGGTCGAGCTTTACTGAAGAGAACCCGGATGGTGCTTCTTGCCTCGGTCCAACTTCTGCATTAAAAAGCAGTAAAGAGAGGTATAATAAAGTGGTAAATAGGTTGCGTGATGCCAATCAAACAACCATATACATCGTTTCGCGTGCCGAAAAATCTTCGCTAAAAGAAGCATCACGAACAAGTGATGAATTGATTGATTTAGGCATGCTTAATCAAAAATTGTATGTTAATGGTGTTTTTAAAGCATTAGATAAACAAGATACTATTGCTGTAAAAATGGAACAGCAAGCTGCTGAACAACTAAATAACATACCAGAAAATTTACGCAAACTTCCATTAACCACGTTCCCGCTTTTACCGTATAATGTGTTGGGTTTACAAAAACTTCGATCATTATTTAACAATGATTTACAACAATCAATTGCAGCACAGCAGTCATCAAACCAAGCAGCACATGTGGTTAACTTAGCCGGACTAGATGTTTTTGTAAACGAATTAACCGCACAACAAAACCATGGTTTAATATTAACTATGGGTAAAGGAGGAGTGGGAAAAACCCTCGCAGCATCAGCCATCGCTGTTATGTTGGCACAAAAAGGATTTGATGTGCATTTAACCACAACCGATCCTGCTGCACACATTCAATTTTTTATCAAACAATTAGGGGCGTTACCCGATAATTTATTTATTGATAGAATTGACCCTAAAGTAGAAACACAACGTTATACCGATAAAATTGTTGGACAGAAAGGCAAAAACATGGACGAAGCCGGAAAAAAATTATTATTAGAAGATTTAAAATCGCCTTGTACGGAAGAGGTTGCCGTGTTCCATGCTTTTTCAAAAGCCATAAATGAAGCCAAAAGAAAATTTGTGGTAATTGATACTGCACCAACGGGACATACCTTATTACTATTAGACACTGCAGGTAGTTACCACAAAGATATTTTACGTAACACCAACATAGATGCCAGCCATTTTAAAACACCTTATATGGTGTTGCAGGACCAAAGTATATCAAAAATATTATTGATTTCGTTGCCGGAAACCACACCTATGCGCGAGGCTGCCGACTTGCAGGATGACTTGAAACGTGCCGGAATAAAGCCATACGCTTGGGTTGTAAACCAAAGCCTTTCTATGCTGAATAATTTAACCGATCCACTTTTAAGAAAACGTGCATCTGCAGAAGGAAACGTGATTAATACCATTCAACAATCACTAGCCGATAAAACTTTTGGCATACCATTTATTGCTGAAGAAAACTTGTTACCTGCTTTAATTAAAAAATATAGTCAAACGGTTTAGCCTATTTTTTTTATCGGGATAACCAAGAATAAATTGGTTCGATTCATGATTTTTTAATTCGTAGATTAACTCACTGTGGCCATGAGAAAAACATTTCTTTCGCCCTTGTGGCTGCAACCAAACCCTTACAAACATCATAGTTTACTAAAACCCTTATGCTTTCCTTTGTATCATGTTAATGCACAATATCATGTTTGCCATCGTGCTGCTGCACTTATTAGGCGGTTTAGCTTGGGTTATTTATAAAATTGAGTTTAAACAACATAAAAAGGACGATTAATTATTCTCAAAAGCATTTATCAAAAACTTAATATTGAAGAATGGTTTAAAGCCATATTTTCGCCATTAGTTATGAGTAAAGAAAACAAAATAGCACAATTTAACCCAAACGATATTGGGAGTGCCGATAACAACATTTTTGGTTTACCATTTGAACCGGTCGATGCATCATTGGTAATTATTCCTGTGCCATGGGAGGTTACTGTATCATACAGTGCAGGTACGGCTGATGGTCCTGCTGCGGTTTATGATGCATCATACCAAGTAGATTTATACGACCCATTTGTGGAAGACGCATGGAAACTGGGTATTGCCATGCAACCGGTAAGTAAAAAAATAAAATCAACCAGCAACAAGTTGCGTAAAAAAGCAGAGAAGTATATTGACATGTATGCTGAAGGTAAAACTGCCGATAAAAACGCAACCATGAAATCCATTAAAAAAGAAGTGGATGAGGCTTGTAAAGACCTGAACAAATGGGTGAAAAAAGAAGCTTTAAAACAAATGGACAAGGGTAAGGTTGTAGCACTTTTAGGTGGCGACCACAGCACACCACTTGGGTTGATGCAGGCTTTGGCAGAGAAACACGAGAGCTTTGGTATTTTACAAATTGATGCCCATGCCGATTTGCGTGATGCTTATGAAGGTTTTGAGTTTTCACATGCTTCCATCATGTTTAATGCCTTAAAAATTGAACAAGTAAGTAAGTTGGTGCAAGTGGGCATCAGAGATTATTGCCAAGACGAAAAAGACATTATTGACTCTTCAAAAAGAGTGGAAACATTTTTTGACAGCGATATCAAAACACAACAATACGAAGGCAAATCTTGGAGCAAAACATGTGACGATATTATAGGTTCTTTACCTAAAAAAGTTTACTTAAGTATTGATATTGATGGCCTAGATCCAAAACTTTGCCCGAATACCGGAACACCTGTACCGGGTGGTTTTGAATTTGAACAAGTGGTTTACTTAATTAAAAAGTTAGTAGAAGCAAAAAAACAAATCATTGCTTTTGATATTAACGAAATTGCTCCGGGTAAAGACGAATGGGATGCCAATGTAGGCGCTCGTTTGTTATACAAAGTAAGCAACATGTGTTTGGTATCTAATGGAGTAAAGGCTTCATAATACAAAAAAACATCTAAGAGAAACGGTTGATGCACTAATTTGTATCAGCCGTTTTTTTTAGTAGTGATTGTTTTCATTTACTTTTAAATCATCGATATTTTTATTTATTTCGGCAATTACAAATACGAAAAATTCGTTCAGTTGATATGATGAGGTTATTTGTTTTATTGATTTTTATTTTACCTATTACAGTAAACGCCCAAATTGAAATTACCGAGGACGACAAATCTTTGTTAGACAGTTTGTACATTAGCGAAACTGAGGATATAAAAGGTGCTGACAAGGTATTGCACGCAGAACCTATTTTTATTGATTTAATACGCGACTTAGGCGCACGCAAAGGTGAGCGTGAATGGAATGTGGGTCTCGGCATGACGGACAAAAACAAATTTGATGAATACACTACATTAGTAGAATATGAGTGGGCTCCAATTAATCGTTTGGGGTTAGAAGTTGAACTGCCTTTTAGTTGGTACTATCCATCAAGTTCTGAGTATAGAAATACCACCATACCTGCAAGTAAATTAAATGGCATTAAAACAGCCATTCAATACTCTTTTTATGTTTCGGAAAAACGCAGTTTGTCAATGGCCATTGGTTACATTAACGAAGTTACTTTAACATCATTTAACCAATACAATAAAGAGCGCATTGTAAATGGCAACAAATACAATCCTTTTTTTGTGGCCGCTAAACGCTGGACAGATAATTTACATACCTTGTTATATACAGGTCCGGTTATAGAAAAACACATCAATGCACCTGCACAAGTTACCTATCAGATTAACAGCAACTTTCACTATATGATTAGTGGCACTAGAAACTTTATCGGCATTGAGTTTAATAAGGCAGTAAACAAAAGCGATTTCGACATGACCATCAGACCACAAATGCGACTGGCTATAAGCAATAATTTAATGGTTGGTATTGTAACCGGAGTACCCATTAAAAGAGAATTTGAGCGCTTTAGTACATTTATAAGATTAATCTATGAGCCTAAACATAAGGCCTAACATACATCACTGGTCATTAGGTATAAGAACTTGTAATTTATATCGTTGTCATTTTCTCCTTGGTTAATCATAACAAGCCTTACTGTACATAATGGTTTATTCATCGTTTCTATAATCGGATGACAAAAAATGAACCATGTCATCCAAACAATTTCCTCTTTTATTTCTTACATTTACATCCACAAATTCATCAAGAAACATGAATAGATTTTTACTTGGCCTACTTAGCTTAACTTTTGCCGTTGGCTTTTTTCATTCGTCATGTCAAAAAACATCAACCCAATACACAGATACTTTGGTGTATGATATGCAATCATTGCAACGTGTTTATCAAAACTGTAATGTCGATTCGCCCGATTGTGCGCACATATCCTATACCTATCCTTTATTTACATCGCCCCAACCTTTATCCGATAGTTTAAACGCGTTGGTGTTAACCATATTTGGGGTGAACAAAAATACTAACCTAGAGCAATCGCAACATACTTTTATGGCCGAGTATGAAAGGTTTAAAAAAGAGTTTAAAGACAGTGAACAAAGTTGGTATAGCCAAACCAATGTAAGTATACCTTTTCAAACCAATAACGTAGTTTGTTTAAGTGTTGAAATGGACGATTATACAGGAGGAGCACATGGCATGTATTCTACTATTTACAGTAATTATTACAAACCCAAAAACGAAATTTTAACCTTACAAAAGTTGTTTACCGATAGCAACCTAACCAAGCTTTTAGGTTTAGCCGAAACAGATTTTAGAACAGCAAGTGAGTTACCCATGAACACGGATTTGGATGAAGCAGGGTATTGGTTTAAAGACAATAAATTTCACTTGAACGATAATTTTATCATAACCAATGATGGTATTACCTGGCTTTTTAACCCATACGAGGTAGCATCTTATGCGCAAGGAACCATAGAATTATCCGTAAGTAAGGATGAACTCTTACCTTTGTTGAATCCTACTTACACAAACCTTTGGGAATAAAATGACAATTCTTTTATTTTAATTAAGTGTTAGATTCCTAACTTGTGCGTTTAAAATTGAAATTTATCCCTTAACATAAATGAATCAGAAGCAACAAGTAAAGTTTGTCCCTAAACACAAGTCGCCATTTTTTGCTGTACTAAAAAGCAGAGTTGATCTTTACTTTGACGAAAACGGAATTAGCAAACATGCGAACGTTACCATGGTAACTAAAACCATTGTTTTATTAAGTGGTTACATTTTACCTTTTGTGGCATTGTTGTATTTTACTCCACCTCTTGGTTTATCCATGTTGTTGTGGTTTATAATGGGTTTAAGCCTTGCAGGTATTGGCATGAGTGTAATGCACGATGCTAACCATAGCGCATACTCATCAAACAAAACCGTTAATTTTTTAATGGGACATACCCTTAACTTAGTTGGTGGAAGTGTGTTTAACTGGAAACTTCAACATAATATTTTGCATCATACCTACACCAACATTACACATATTGATGAAGATATAGAAGACCGTTTGGTATTAAAATTTTCGCCCCATACCAAAACAAAATGGTTTCATAAATTTCAATGGATATATGCCATGTTTTTTTATGGCTTACTTACCTTTTACTGGGTTCTTGCAAAAGATTTTGTACAGTATGCACAGTTTACCAAAAGCGGTGTGAACCCCGGTAATAAAAGCGAAAATCGTAGTACACTCATTAAAATTATTTTAATAAAAGTATTTTACTTTTTAGCCGTAATTGTAATGCCTATAGTTGTGTTTAGCATACCGGTATTACAAATACTTAGTGGCTTTTTGTTGATGCATTTTGTTGCAGGAGTTATTTTAACAACAGTTTTTCAATTGGCACATACGCTTGAGCAAACAGCTCATCCAATGCCGGTTAACGGAATTATTGAAAACGATTGGGCCATACACCAATTAAACACTACGGTAAACTTTAGCCGCAACAGCAAATTATTAAGTTGGTACATTGGCGGATTAAACTTTCAGGTAGAACACCATTTGTTTCCTAAAATTAGTCATGTGCACTACCCTGCCCTTTCGCATATTGTAAAACAAACAGCTGAAGAACATGGCATTCCTTATCTTGAAAACGAATCCTTGCTAAGTGCGCTACAATCTCATTTTAGGTATATGCGTGAGATTGGCACATTGCCAAACCCTAATACGGCTATCAACTAAAAACCCAATTTCAACTCAAATAAAAAAGGCTGTTTCAATTAAATGAAACAGCCTTTTTGTATTTATAACTTTTTTTAGTGTTGTTCGCCCATGGCTACAATTCCTTGCTCCATGCGGTATGCGCCACTTTCTAATTTGCTGCGTATTGCTCCAAATGCATTGATGGTTTCTTCTACATCAGCTAAAGTATGCACCGCTGTAGGAATTAAACGTAATAAAATCATGCCCTTTGGTATTACAGGATAAACCACAACAGAACAGAAGATACCGAAGTTTTCGCGTAAATCGTGAACTACTCCTGTTGCCTCGCCTACTGTACCTTTCATCATTACAGGAGTAACCATGGTGTTGGTATGGCCAATGTCAAATCCTTTTTCTTTTAATCCACCTTGTAATGCACGAACAATAGTCCATAATTGCTCTTTGTATTCCGGGTGGTTACGTATTAACTCTAAACGTTTTAATGCACCCTTTACAATTGGCATAGGTACGCTCTTCGCATAAATTTGAGAACGTAAGTTGTAGCGTAAGTATTTAATCACTTCTTTTTTAGCAGCCACAAAACCACCAATTAAAGCCATACTTTTTGCAAAAGTACCAAAGTAAACATCTATACCATCGTTGCAGTTTTGTTCATAACCAATGCCTCTTCCGCCTTCACCAATCGAACCAAAACCATGGGCATCATCTACAAATAAACGGAAGTCGAATTTTTTCTTCAATTCAATTATTTCCGCAACGTTTCCTTGAGAACCTGTCATTCCAAACACACCTTCGGTAATAACCAAAATACCACCACCAGTTTCGTCTGTTAGTTTTTTAGCACGTATTAATTGTGTTTCTAAACTCGCAGCATCATTGTGTTTGTATAAAAAACGTTTGCCCATATGTAAACGCACGCCATCAACTATACAAGCATGACTTTCGGCATCATATACAATTACATCATGTCTATCAACCAACGCATCAATGGCACTAACCATACCTTGGTATCCGTAGTTTAACAATACAGCATCTTCTTTACCAACAAACTCAGCCAATTCTTTATCCAATTGCTCATGAAAAACAGAGTTACCACTCATCATCCTTGCACCCATCGGGTAAGCTAAACCGTAATCAGCTGCTGCTTCAGCATCTGCCTTACGCACCTCAGGGTGATTAGCCAAGCCTAAATAGTTGTTTAAACTCCAGTTTAACATCTCTTTTCCTCGGAATGTCATACGTGGACCAATAGCTCCTTCTAAACGAGGGAACATATAATAGCCGTAAGCATCATCGGCATGTTGTCCTAATGGACCTGCTTTTTTCTGTAATTTTTCGAAAATATCCATGTTAACTTTATGATAACTTGCGGCAAATGTACATTTATGGGTGATATTTTATAGAGAATTTTTATCAGCCAAACATTTCAATAAAAAATCCTTACTATGCTCATAACAAAACCCTTAACTGCAACCTTAAATCTGTTAATGTGTTCCCTTTAATTTCCTCTAAACCACTACTTATTGTATTTACATTACTATAACGGGTTTGGCTGTATTTAAACCACAACTCTACTTTACGGTTAACCTTTACACGCGCCACCACATAATACCTTACACCGCTGTTTTGATATAAGGGCACAGCGTATTGATACAACACATCATTTTCGGCTGCATATACACGGGCATTGTAATCATCAACTGTAAAATAGGACATGCGTATAATCAAAGCTACTTTTTTGCGAGGTAAACTTAAATTCAAGTCTTGCATCAATAAAGTTCCTGTTTGATTTTTATTGATATCATCACTAAAAGTTACTACTTCTAAACGACTTTTGGCACTTAAGTTCAAGCTCACCTTATATTGTGCATTAAATCTGTATACGCTTCTGGTTTGCGCACTGATGTAATCCACACGCTCGGTATTATTACTTTGGTTACGCCCTTTAATTTCTTGCCTAAATCTGATGTAAAACTGTGCGGTTCGTGATGGAATGTATTGCAACTCACTTAAAAAATCGAAACCTCTGCTTGGCCCATCAACCAAATAACGCAGCCATTTACTTTGGTAAAAATCTATATACGAATTAAGCAACCACTTGCGCGTAATGCGTAAAGATGCTCCAGTATAAATTCCTTGTTCGTTTCTGGTATCACTATTTTCTGCAAACGAATTGGCAAATGTGGTTTGATAATCTTTTGCAAAATTTCGGTACAACATCACCACATCCAAATTTGCATCAAGCGAAATTAACATGCCTGATGTAACAGCAAAGGCGTTGTTAGTGCTGCGTGAACCTTCTCCAAAAAAATTAAAATTTCGCCATTGTAAGTTATAATCAATACCGGTATTACCCAAATCTGTTCCGCTAAAATTGTACAACTGATACGGTTTATCGCCCGGTAAAAAAGCAATGTTATAGTTGGTTTGAACATGGGTTAAACACACATGTCCGTTTTTTAACAACCAACGCGCATTACCACCATAAATGGTTTGAAATACATTTTGTCGTTTGCTTACTTCACTCGCAGTTCGATGTAAACCGGTTAAACTTACACTGCTAAAAATATCATCACCTTGAAACGTATCATTGGCATTAAAATTTGTGCTGATGTATTTACCACTTCCAAACAAAACCACCTGCCATTTTTCTTTTGCTAAAGTTATGGCGGCACCACGCAAAAATTCGTTTTCGTTTAACGACCTAAAAGGCCTGATGGGCAAATAACTTCTGCGCACATTCATTACAAAGGCACTTTTACGCGCTGCAAGTCCGGAGCCAAAAGTTAGCCCTTGTCCAAAGTTTACTTGATAATCGCCCACAGCAATGGTTTTAACAATAGACTTACGGGGCCTGTAATAAAAGTGTAACGAGTTAAAATCAAAACCATAAGGTTGTGCACCTCGACCAAATTGCTCACCCATATCTTTTTCGGCAGTGTAGCCAAAAGTTAACCTGTTGCCATAACTAAATCGGTACCTAAATACATACCTATCGGGATTACCTAAATAGTATGTTTTGCCATCGGTTATGCGTTGTTTGTTATAACCCGCACGTTGTTCCATCTCTGTATCATACAAACCAATAATTTCATGTTTACCTTTAGCCAACATTTGTTTAAATGTGGTTTGATTTTCCATCCAATTCTCATCAACCGTAACGAAATAAGTTAAGTAATAAATGGTAACATCATCCATGGATTCAATAGATTGAAGTTCATAAAGATTCAAAAAATCACCAAACTTAATGCGGTGGTTGATGATGGCATTAATTTGATTTTCGTCTAAAAAAATTAAACGTTGTAACTGTTCACGAGAAGCTTTATTCAGGTTTAATTTATTGCGGTTGTATTGTTCTAATTGGTCTTGCAAATCGGTATAATCAACCGTTGCTTCAGTATTCTCAATTAGTCGCTCCAACAAATCAGCAATTACTTTTTCATCCGATTCTCGGTTGTTTTGAGCTGATGTTTTTACAGCCACCAACAACATCAACCCAAATAAAAAACACAACCTTATTACCAGCATATTTTATTGTTGAGTTGTTATTGGTAACCTTAAACTAAACTGCGGAATTACTCCTAAAATTTGATGTACTTGTGCCGCAACATCAATGGCCAATTTATTGGCTTGTATGGATGTTCCAAATGTTACCAATACAGGTTGCGATGAAGCGCCAACACCAAAAGCGATGCGTTTATTTACATGGTATTTTATACCCGATCGGAAAATCGTTTTTTGCTCAAGCGACTGTTCTGTTTCCACCAACGCATCCACTTTCTCGTTAACTTTATAACTTAGGCCTAACCTTGCATAAGTGGGTACTTTATCACTTACTTTATTACTCAGTTGTTGCTGGTTTGGGTTGAATAACATAAAGGCTACTTTAATTTTTGAAACCGGCTGATAATAAACTCCGGCACCTAAAACCCAAGCTCCGGCATTGCCATACTCGCCAATGGTAGTATTTAAATAATTAAGCTGAACACCTAACGCAAGGGTTTGTGCTAATTTTTTTGATGCGGATAAAACAAACCGCTGTTGGTTAAACTTATCAAAGCCGAATAAGTTAACAGCCGCACCAACATCAACCCACTTATTAGGCACTGCAACACTAAAATTGCTGGTTCCTAATTCTTTTTGTCCAAAACGTTTTTCACCAAACGCACCCACTTGCCATTTTTTTAAGTCACTTATTGCTGCCGGATTATTTACTACAGAAAAAGCATTGGATAACAAGGCATTACAACTACCCAACATGCCCGATTCTGCGCCAAAAACGCCATTAATACCCTGTGAATACGCACAATTTAGCGCAAAGAAAGTTACATAGGCCAGTGTTATAATTCGCTTCATCAGTACATGTTAATGGTTAGGACTTTCAAAAATGGAATTTAATTATATTTTTGTTTAAAATAAACAATATATAGTAGATGGAAAACATTATTTACTTGATTCCCGCTTTAGGGGTAGTTGGTCTTCTGGTGATGGCCATTAAAAGCGCTTGGGTAAACAAGCAAGATGCAGGTGATAAAAACATGCAAGAATTAGCAGGCTATATAGCCGATGGTGCAATGGCATTTTTAAAGGCCGAATGGAAAGTGCTAAGCATATTTGTGGCATTTGCTGCTGCTTTATTAGCATACTCTGGTACCATACATGAAGTAAATGGAAAAGCAATTCACTCAAGTTGGATAATATCTATATCATTTATTATAGGTGCAGTATTTTCTGCAACAGCCGGATATATTGGTATGAAAGTGGCTACCAAAGCCAACGTACGCACTACCCAAGCAGCTCGTACCAGCTTAAAGCAAGCTTTAAAAGTTTCGTTTACCGGGGGTACGGTTATGGGCTTAGGTGTTGCAGGTTTAGCAGTATTGGGTTTAGGCGGTTTATTTATTGCCTTCTTAAGTATTTTTGCCGATTTAGGCGAAAACACGGTAATCACTTCAATTGAGGTATTAACAGGTTTTAGTTTAGGCGCTGAATCTATTGCTTTATTTGCCCGTGTAGGTGGTGGTATTTATACCAAAGCTGCAGATGTTGGAGCTGATTTAGTTGGTAAAGTAGAAGCCGGTATTCCTGAGGATGANNGTGATAACGTAGGTGACGTTGCCGGTATGGGAGCTGACTTATTCGGTTCTTATGTTGCTACTATTTTAGCAACAATGGTTTTAGGACAAGAAATTAAAGTAACCGATAACTATGGCGGTATGTCGCCAATTTTGTTACCTATGGTTATTTGTGGTTTAGGTATTTTATTCTCTATCGTTGGAACTTGGTTTGTAACAATTAAAGATGATAAATCGAACGTACAAAATGCATTAAATTTAGGTAACTGGTCGTCTATGATTTTAACGGTAGTAGCCTCTTACTTTATTGTAGATATTATGTTACCGGATACGTTAAACCTACGTGGTTATGAGTTTTCTAAACTAAACGTATTTTTAGCCATAGTAGTTGGTACTGTAGTAGGCGCAATTATGAGTATTGTTACTGAGTATTATACCGCAATGGGTAAGGCTCCTGTATTGTCAATCATTCAACAATCATCAACCGGACACGCAACCAACATTATTGGTGGTTTATCGGTAGGTATGAAATCAACGGTTATTCCTATTTTAACTTTAGCAGGTGGTATTATGTTATCATACTACTTTGCCGGTTTATATGGTGTAGCAATTGCTGCTGCAGGTATGATGGCTACAACGGCTATGCAATTAGCTATTGATGCTTTCGGACCAATTGCAGATAACGCAGGTGGTATTGCTGAAATGAGTCAACTACCTCCTGAAGTTCGTGAGCGTACCGATAATTTAGACGCAGTTGGTAATACCACTGCTGCTACCGGTAAAGGTTTTGCAATTGCTTCGGCTGCATTAACATCGTTGGCATTATTTGCTGCGTTTGTAGGTATTGCTGGTATTGATGCCATTGATATTTACAAAGCAAACGTATTAGCAGGTTTATTTGTGGGTGGTATGATTCCGTTTATTTTCTCTGCTTTATGTATTCAAGCTGTTGGTAAAGCGGCTATGGATATGGTACAAGAAGTTAGACGTCAGTTCCGCGAGATTCCGGGTATTATGGAATACAAAGCAAAACCTGAATACGAAAAATGCGTAGCCATATCAACCAAAGCTTCTATTCGCGAGATGATGTTACCGGGTGCCATTGCATTAATTACTCCGGTAATTGTTGGTTTTATATTTGGACCTGAAGTATTGGGTGGTTTATTAGCAGGTGTTACTGTAAGTGGTGTATTGATGGGGATTTTCCAAAGTAACGCAGGTGGTGCTTGGGATAACGCAAAAAAATCATTTGAAAAAGGTGTAATGATTAATGGCGAAATGTTCTACAAAAAATCGGAGCCACACAAAGCATCTGTTACAGGTGATACAGTAGGTGATCCGTTTAAAGATACCTCTGGCCCATCTATGAATATCTTAATCAAATTAATGTCTATCGTATCGTTGGTTATTGCTCCTTATATTGCTGTAAATGGCGGTGGTGCTGATAAAACAATGATGCACGGTGAGAAAATGGAATGCCATGCAAACATGGATGCCGGCTGCGATATGGACAACGCATCTTGCGATATGAAAATGGGCAATTGCGATTTAAGCAAATGCAAAACCATGACTAAAGAAGAGTGCGCTGCTTATTGCGATGAAATGAAATGTACACCTGAGCAAAAAGAAAAATGCTTGAATATGTATGGTGCTGATGGAAAATTTGATGAAGCCAAATGCAAAGAAATGTGCAGTGCTGAAATGAAAGGCAAATGTATGGATGGTTGCACAAAAGGCTGCGAGGATGATGAAGCCTGTAAAAAAAGCTGTGACGACAAATGTGTAGCGTCACACAAAAGTTCGGCTAAAAAAGGCGCTTGCTGCGCTGATGGCGAAAAAGACAAAGCTGAATGCAAACACTAATTGATTTCTAAAAAATTATACAAAGCCCCAAAGAAAACTTTGGGGCTTTTTTATACCATTTTGGCTTATATTCGAGTTACCAAATAATAGGTCATGAAAACTTTTATTTATCTGCGTTTAACAATCCTAATTTTATTGTGTACTGCAACCAATGCCATTGCAGCCAGGCCAAGTGCCTTTAACAACGATTTATTGATGCTTTACATCGGTATAGTTTTGGTATTGCTTGCCATTTTAGGGGTTGATCACCTGATAAATTTTGCAAGAAAAAAGTTAATGAAACCGACTAAAAAACTTAGTTAAGTTGTGTTTAGTTGCGCAACCAATTTCCGATATACCCGCCTAGCTCCATGAACCAAGCAATACCTAAATGCACCATCACTCCTCCATAAATACTTTTGCTGTGGTAAGCAATTACGCCTAAAATGGTGCCTCCTAAAAAAGAACTTAACGCCTCACCCATGGGTTTGCCAAAATGTATGGCCAAATAAAAACAAGCCATAGGTAATACACCATGAATGCCCACATATTTAATCAGTCCTAAAACCAATAATCCCCTAAAAAATAATTCTATGGCTATAAAATCGGCACCATAACACAACTCAAACAATACGTAACGCCATGCCGGTAAATCAGGTGTGGCAATACGACTTGCCCTTGGGTAATAATTTAAAAAATCGGTTTGGGTTGATGCAAAAACAATAAGCGGAACCATACACAACAACAGCATACAATACAATTTTACATGCGCGTTACGGGCATCAAAACCATACAATGGCATCTTGTTTTTATCATTTAAATACCACCAACAGGCAATAGGTAAAACAAGATATGAAGCCCTGAACAAGTATTTAAATGTACTTTGGTTAATGTGTGCATTATTGGGTTTCGAGAGTGCTGCTATCACATCATAATGCCAATCTATTGATTCGCGTATTGAAAATAACACAACGGCAAAAAGTAACAAAGCAATAAAACCCGGCCTTCGCCAAAAGTTCCATTGTTTGGTAAATAAACTGTAAGCCAAATATCCAACGGTTAGGTGTGTGGTATTAATGGTTAACCAAATAAAAAATGCCTCACCAGATGATAATTCACGCATCCATTGTTTTAAACCCAAAGCATAATTTACAGTTAAACTTAACCCACAAAAAATAATAAGCACTAACCAGTGCAATGTTTGGTACAACTTGATAAAATCCTTTAATTGTTTAATTACGACATTCACAATTGTTAGTTTACCTCTTCATCAAAACCGGGTCGCACAAACAATAACGCGTTGGGAAACTCATCAATTAGTTTGCGTTTTAACTCGCTTAACATGGCTAACTTATACAACAAATCATCTTCTGTAAAATACGATAACAAACTTTGCAACGCCATCAAACTTTTATCAATGGCCACCAATGCTACTTTTGCCGAACCGTTAACATCGTTCTGAATGTCACCACCCAACCCATCATTTCTACCACTTAAAGCACGGTATACTTTTGCGGGAATAAAAAACATATACCATTGAATTACTTCAAAACAATCGTTAATTAACTCCCCTTCTTTTGTAGCACTTTCTAAACTAGACAATCCTAAATCAATACGCTGCTGTAACAACTGGTTTAGGCCATCATCCAATTTAGATTGTTCAATAAATTGCAATGCTTCCTCCGAATATTTTTCAGCAAGTACCGAAAGTTCTTCTTTCCTAACTTCTTCACGTTCCATTTCTATTTGGGTTGATTCATCATTGGCATTACGAAGCACCTCTTCCCAATCAATGCCTAACTCGGCAGCTTTTTCTTGCAACATTTTATTAATGCCATCAAACACCTGCTGCACATGTTCTATGGCCTGCTCTTTGGTTTGATGTTCTCCTTGTTTGGGCATGGATGCAAAACTCGCACAACGGTTGGTATACTTACAGCGCTCGCACCACCTATCGCAATAGTTGTAAATACCGGGAATGTTGTTATCTGCCATGAAACAAATATAATAAAGCGTAACTAAAACAATGCCTTCAATACAAATCGGTTTCCGTATTTTCCCCACTGCTCCGTATTGCTCGACAAATCATTGCGGTAACCTTCGCGGTTCACTTTTATGGCTTTCTTTTTTGATTTAAAAACAAAATCAGCTTCAGTTAAAACAGCGGTATTTACTTTGGTTGCAAAAATGGTGGTGTGCATACGCGGAATAACCACACCTAATACCATTCCGGGTAACCCCGAAAAAAATTCCGGACCACCACTTACCGGAATAGCATCGGTATAAAATGCTATGACATAAACCGAGTCATATAAAATAGTAGTAGCCCGTCTACAAGTATGGCCTGCAATTTCGCGGTACTCACCTGTTAATTTCCAAATGGGTTTTGAAATAGAGTCGGCAATCAAATATGTTTTATCGTAAACCGTTCGGTTGGCCCATGTGCTGTCGCTGTCGAAAACTGTTTTTTGCGACACCTCTGTGATGGTTTTATACCAGCGTAACATCGGGTTTTCATCTTCTTGTAACGTGTTATATACGGCTTGCTTTTTACTAAAAGTTAACTCGAACAAATCGATTTTGTATTTGGGTAAATTTTTTTTCATTTGTTCAAACCACACGTTATCTTCTTCATCTTTGTTTTGCTCCTCTAAATCTTTAAGTAAACTATACTTCCTTTCGTAAGTAATTTTACCGTTAAGCATAATTTGTTGTGCATGCGTAAACCCGATCAAAACAAGCATCAACACAAAGCATAGGAGTAAATGGCTATTTTTTGTTTTCATTTTTATTGGCGCTTGAAAAGTTATAAGTAACAGTTAACATAAAATACCTACGCAAAACCGTATGCACATTTTCATTAATAAAATTGCTGGTTGCGCTACGTCTAAATCCAACGTTTTCGTTCAGTAAATCCCTTACCGAAACCGACACATGCCAATTCTCTTTTTCAGTAAACTTCTTTTTCAACTCCAAATTTATGATGGTGTTGTTGATGGGCTTATCAAATGATGATGTGGCTTGCCTACGGGTATGTGAAGCATTAAACTCAAACACAAACTTTTTAGGCAAATAAAATTCCGCATAAAAATCATATTCACTAATCCAATAATCGGTTATAACATCAGGTCTTACACTGGTTTCTGATCGCGTATAATCCCAATCAGCCTCTACACTGATGTAGTACACATCTTCTTTTTCTTTACCAATTCGCGAGCCCAATCCTACAGAATTGTTCGTGTTTACATTATTTAAATCGTTAATAATATTTACATTTTGTGATTGAGAAAAACTCACATTGTTGTTAAATGAAAAGCCATATTTTTTTGTACTGAAGTAATGGTAAAAACTTCCATTCAAAGAGTAGTTACCATCTACATTAACCGTTTGATAGGTTCTTTTTCCTTCGGCCGTTACTGTACTTTTTTGAGCAAAATCGTTATATGTATTACTGTACCTTAAACTACTCCAAATACCGGAACCTTTTAATGGTTTGTATGAGTTATAACGCGCTTCATAACTGTTTGAAAAACTTTGCACCAAACCGGTATTACCTACATAAATATCTAAAGGATTATTGTTGTTTATTAAGGGTTGAATTTGCGATAAACTTGGCTGACGTGTACGGCCATTGTAACTTAACTCAAAACTAGAACTGGTTCCAATTTTGTAGTTAAAACGTGCTGCCGGAAAATAGTTTACAAACAACTGCGTTCTCGCACTATCTGTTATTCTGTTATTTTGACTTAAATCGGTTTGCGAAATTCTACCACCAATACTTGATGTTATTTTTTTGTATTGATATTTGAGCGAAAGTCCCCCTCGATTTACAACATTTTTATACAAGAAATCATTACTTAAAGTATCAACCAACAAGTTATAATCAGACCCACCAGATTTGGCCAATGTACTCAGTTTGTTTTTGTCTTGGTTAAAGTTGATGGCGTAATCTGTTATCACAAAAAACTTTTTACCAAATGGTTCAGTGTAAGTAATGTTTCCCGAATAGTTTTCTGTTCTACCTGTATTTAATTTCTTCTGATCAATTAGGGTTGATGCAAAGGTAGAATCGTTGCTGTAAAACCTGATATCTGAGCTCAAAAATCCATCATCATCAAAAGTGCTGTAACGTTGAGTAAAACCAACTGATAAACTTCTACCGGTAAGTCTGAACTTTTTTATTAAGTTAATGCTGCTGCTTAGTTCTTCTCTTTGCCCTTCGGTACTTTGTGTTCTACGGTTTGAGTTTACTAAACTTCTTAGTGCATTTCTATTTTCCGATTGGTAAACATTTAACCTATTGTATTCGCTTTGCGAAGCATTTAGTTTTATTTTTAAGGTAGTAAACGAGTCGATGGCTAAATTGTAATTGGTAGAAAAGTTATTGCCTTTTCTAAAATTACTCATGTCGTTTCTTTCACGATTAAAATAAAAGGTATCGGGTAAAATGTATTGGGTAAAGTTGTCATCAAAACCACGTACAGTCATTTCTTTGTGCGATGCGTTAAACGAATAGGCGTGTTTATCATTTTTCTTTTTATCGCTGTAATGCGCGCCCACATACCAAGTTTGTGGGATACCAACACCATAAAATCCATCATCACCATTGTTATAACTCATATAACTGGTACCATCATCATCGCTGTAATAATCAAACCCCTCTGAGCCGCCAAACTTTTGTTGATCTTCCCAATTTAACCCTGTTTTATTGGTATTGCTCATGGCACCATAAGCCGATATTTTCTGTTTTTTATTAAATCGGTTAATCATCGCGTCATGCTCATACCTGCTATCGGTGCCTAAACCACCGCTTGCTTTACCAAAATAACCTTTCTTCGCCTCTTCTTTTAATTTCAAGTTAATGGTTTTTTCCTTAATCCCATCATCAATACCCGAAATGGTGGCCTGATCACTTTTTTTATCAAACACTTGCACACTTTCTACCTGTGTTGCTTTTAAGTTTTTAGTGGCAATGGTGGGGTCGTCACCAAAAAACTCTTCTCCATCCACCAACACTTTTTTCACCTCTTTACCTTGTGCCGTAATTTTGCCATCTTTATCTACCTGTATACCGGGCAAACGTTTCATCAAATCCTCTACATTGGCATTTTTATTGGTTAAAAAACTATCAACCAAAAACTCAGTGGTATCGCCTTTAATTCTTATGGCATCAATCCTATCTTTTATAATTACTTCTTTTAGTAGGGTTGATTTGGACAACATGTTAACCATTCCAATATCTGTAGTTTGTCCTTCGCTCAAAGTCACAAAGTCTTCATAATCGGCAAAACCCGGTCGGGTAATTAACAACCTGATTTTAATTGGTGGAAGCCCCTTTAATTCAAACACACCTTTATCAGATGCATGGGTAAACTTGAGCAATACAGAATCGGCCGGATTAATGGCCAATATGTTGGCGTATGCAACCGACTTAAAATCGGAAGTATCTTGCAGAGCGCCTTTTAAATTTGCGGGTTGCTGTGCTTTTAAACTAAAAAAAACACAACAAAGCACCACCATGGTAAGTAGTTGTTTCACAATCAGGTTCAGGTTTTAGGTTTATAATTCGGTGTGAATATAACGCAATATATAAGTAAATAATTATACCGTAATTTTACATTTAGAAAATTTTATACTTGTTACGACCACTAAAAACGCTACTTCCCCTATTGGATTAAATGCTGCAGATGCTGCTCACCCAATCCGCGGAATAATACTGAAGTTTTTTTACCACTAGGTTCACGAAGTCTCAAATACTCGGAATCACTTAGTACACAAGGAATAGCCGCGCACATAAGCCACAGCGTTGCACAGCGTTTTTTTTTTTAAAACTCAACAACTGCCAGGGTTTATAACCGCTGTCAGGGTTCATATGGCGCAGGCATCCTTGCGCCCCTTTGCGACTTTCTGACTTTGCGGTAATTACAAATATGCTGAAAGCATTCCCTTGGTGCTCCTTATGTATCCATGGTGTACTTTCTGGTTAAGTTTTGAAATAACTACCTTGTGGTTCAACTCCCCCAACCGCTGTGCCCATTGTGCATCCTTTGTGGCCGTTGTGGTTAAATCTCCAATGCCGAAGGCATCCCTTGCTCTGTGTCTCTGTGCCCCTGTGGTTCAACTCCCCCCGCTTTGCCCTCAGTGCCTCCGTTCTGCTCCCCGTTGTTACCCCCTATTTAAATTCAAGTAAATTCGAAAAAACATCCCTATTTTCGTTTAATAAAAGTGCATCATTTTAATTGCCATGAAAAAACTATCTGTAATATTATTCTTTGCCTTGTTCATCATCACCAACTCGTTTAAAACAGCCGAAGAAATTAAGTGGCTTGATTTTAACACGGGATATAAGCTGGCTGTAAAAAAGAAAAAAATGATGATGGTAGATGTATACACCGACTGGTGCGGATGGTGCAAAGTAATGGACCGCGAAACCTATGCAAAAAGCGAGATTGCGGCCTTAGTTAATCAACACTTTGTACCCATAAAGTTTAACCCCGAAACACCTAATGTAGTCTATACTTTTGAAGGAAAAGAATACAACGGCAAAGGATTAAAAGAGATTATCAGCAACAACCAAATACGCGGTTATCCGGCTACCATGTTTATCAATACCAAAAATAAAAAATCGAGTTTGGTATCGGGTTATTTAAACCCTCAAGAGTTTAAAGTTACCGTTGAACACACTTTACTTGACATCAAATAAAATACCTATTAACATAGCCGAATGAATCAGGAAGTTATTAAACTGGAAAACATTAAACGTTTTTTTAAGATTGGTGATGTAGAAGTACAAGCCCTGCGCGGGGTCTACCTTACCATAAACAAAGGAGAATACGTGGCTTTAATGGGCCCCTCGGGTTCGGGAAAATCAACCTTAATGAATTTATTGGGTTGTTTGGATACTCCTAGTGCCGGTAAATATTGGCTGAGCGGACAAGATGTGAGCCAAATGGATGATGATGAATTGGCCGAAATACGTAACAAAGAAATTGGCTTTGTTTTTCAAACATTTAATTTATTGCCACGCAGCACCGCTTTAGACAATGTGGCATTACCATTGGTGTATGCAGGATACAGCCGAAGCGAACGTAACGAACGTGCTTTAAAAACCTTAGAAAGCGTTGGACTTGCAGATAGAACACACCATAAACCAAACGAGTTAAGTGGCGGACAACGCCAACGTGTAGCCATTGCAAGGGCTTTAATTAATAACCCATCAATTATTTTGGCCGATGAACCAACGGGTAACTTGGATACCAAAACTAGTTATGAAATTATGGAGTTGATGGAAAAAATACACGAACAAGGCAACACCGTAATTATAGTAACCCACGAAGAAGACATTGCCCGCAGGGCCCACCGCATTGTGAGGTTAAGAGATGGTGTGGTGGAGAGTGATACAACCGCAAAAAGCTAAACTAAAAAATCCTGCATCAATTACTCAATGCAGGATTTTTAATATATGCGAACATAAATTCAAAACTTATGTTCAACCCTCATGATACTCGGGAGGGAAAACCGGCAACTGTATAAATTCGAATATTTAAACTACAAATTCGAATAGAAGAAACTTATTTCGGCATTCAACATTAAGCGTTCATTATTCATCATTCACTCAACTGAACTTCATTTCCCCATTTCGAATTTCGCTTTTCGAATTTTGAAATTAGTATTTCGTATTTACCTATGCATCAATATTCGCATACTTCGCATTGGCTTCAATAAACTCTCTGCGAGGTGGCACTTCGTCACCCATCAGCATGCTAAATATACGATCGGCTTCTGCAGCACTATCAAGTGTTACTTGCTTTAATGTACGTCTGTCCGGATCCATGGTTGTGCTCCACAATTGTTCAGCATTCATTTCACCCAAACCTTTATAACGTTGTATACCCACACTCTCCGGGTTTCCACCTTTTGCTAAACGCAATACAGCTTCTTCGCGTTGTGGTTCTGTCCAGCAATACTCTTCTTCTTTACCCTTTTTAACTAAGTATAAAGGTGGTTGAGCAATGTAGATGTAACCAAACTCAATTAACTCTTTCATGTAACGGAAAAACAACGTCAAAATCAATGTACGAATGTGGCTACCATCCACGTCAGCATCCGTCATGATCACAAT